>NZ_JAKRKC020000002.1:2538704-3173380 GCF_022664455.2 Actinomadura luzonensis | reverse complement strand
GCGCTGGTCTCGCGCGGCGTCGGCTACGTCCCGCAGACCAACAACGTCTTCCCCAGCCTCACCATCGAGGAGAACCTGGAGATGGGCGCCTTCCAGGTGCCGGGGAAGTTCAAGGAGCGCTTCGAGTTCGTGGCGGAGCTGTTCCCCGCGCTGAAGGAGCGGCGCAAGCAGCGCGCCGGGTCGCTGTCCGGCGGTGAGCGGCAGATGGTGGCGATGGCCAGGGCGCTCATGACCGAGCCGTCGGTGCTGCTGCTCGACGAGCCGTCGGCGGGCCTGTCGCCCAAGCTGCAGGACCTGGTCTTCATCCAGGCCCAGCAGATCAACAAGGCCGGCGTCACCGTCGTCATGGTGGAGCAGAACGCCCGCCGCTGCCTGCAGATCTGCCACCGCGGCTACGTCCTGGACCAGGGCCGCAACGCCTACACGGGCACCGGCCGCGAGCTGGCCAACGACCCGAAGGTGATCGAGCTCTACCTCGGCACCCTCGCCAAGGCCTAGAACGCGGCTCAATCGCGACGGCCGCGGGGCTCCCCTGGAGCCCCGCGGCCGTCTTTTAATGGGCGCTGTGAAACGTCTAGCGACAGTCGCGCTCATGCTCCCCCTGCTCGTCATGGGCTGCCAGGACGACGCCTCCTCCGCGCCCCGCTACAGCACCGGAGGCGACCCCACCGACAGCCCGTGCGCCCGGGTGGTCTCCGCCATCGGCTACGCCGACCTCCTGCTGAAGCCGCGGGGCCAGGAGGACCGGCAGTACTTCGAGGACGCCGTGGTCGGCCGCCTGGCCGAGGCCCGCGGCATCACCCTGCAGTTCGGCGACCGGCTGCCCGCCTCGCTCAAGGACGCCGTCAGCACGGTCGAGTCCACGACGGCGGGGCTGGCCAGGAACGACGTGCCGCACGAGCGGCAGGTGGCGCTGCTCAAGCAGTACCGGGCGGCGGCCGACAGGATCGTCGCGGGCTGCGGGTGACGAGAAAGGGCCCGGCCGTGGCGGCCGGGCCCTTCGTCCCTCTCAGCGCTGCGGGTCAGCCGGCGATGTTGCCGGTGCGGTACTCGAGCGCCTTGGTGCCGTACTTGTTGTCGGCGCCGTACTGGTAGATGCCGATCGTGGCGACGGCCGGGTCACCGGCGTCGTTGAACTCGACCGGGCCGCTGACGCCGTCGTAGTCGATGTCCTTGCCGGCCTTCAGCAGGTCGGCGCACTCCTTGAAGCTCTTGCACTTCTCGCCGCCCTTGCTGACCTCGCCGAGCTTGGCGGCGATGTCGGTGCCCGCGTCGCTCTTGGCGGCCTCGGCGGCCAGCGCGATCAGGTTGGCCGCGTCGTAGGACTCGGGGGCGTAGCTGAAGTCCTCAAGGTCCTTGTTGACCTCGAGCAGCTTCTTCTGGAACTCCTCGGGGGCCGCCGCGCCGGGGATGGTGCCCTTGACGCCGTCCAGGGTGCCCTTGGGCATCTTCACGTAGTTCGTGTTGGACGTGTTGCCGTCCACCATGTACCACTTGTGCTTGCTCGCCGGGAGGCCCTGCTTGACCAGCTCGTTGATGACCTTGGAGGTCTCCTCGAAGCCGATCAGGACGATGCCCTTGGGGTTCTTGGCCTTGATCTTGGCCACGTCGGCCGAGAAGTCGGCGGCCTTCGGGTCGTAGTCCACGCGCTCGACCACTTCGGCGCCGCCGTCGGTGACGGTCTTCTGGACCTGGTCGGCCAGGCCGGTGCCGTAGGAGTCCTGCATGGCGAGGATGCCGACCGTGTCGTTGCCGTCGGCGACGATGAGGTCGCCGAGCACGCGGCCCTGGAGCTTGTCCGGCGGCGCGGTGCGGAAGTACAGGCCCTTGTCGTTCATCGTGGTGAACGCGTCGGAGGTGTTGGCGGGCGAGAAGTGCACCACGCCCGCGCCCGTGATCTTGTCGATCACCGACTCCGACACCGAGGACGAGGCGGCGCCGATGATGGCGTCGGCCTTCTGCGCGAGCAGCTTGTCCACCGACTGGGAGGCGATGTTGGTCGTCGTGTCGCCGGAGTCCGTGTCGATCTTGGCGACCGGCTTGCCGAGCACGCCGCCGGCCTCGTTGATCTCCTTGACGGCCAGGTCGACACCGGCGAACTCGGGCGGGCCGAGGAAGGCGAGCGAACCGGTCTGGGGCAGCAGCGTGCCGAGGGTGAGGGTGCCGTCGCCCTTGGTGGCGGGCGCGGCGGACGACGACGCCGGAGCCGCCGAGGACGGCGAGGTCTCCGTGGCGGTGTTGCCGCCGCCACCGCCGCAGGCTGTCAGGGCCAGGCTGGTGGCAGCCACGACAGCCAGCGCCCGCCCCACGGGAGCAATGCGGATCATGAAGTGTCTCCTTCATTTCCAGGCCGGGATCCGTCAGCAGGCCGAGCGTTCCCGATCGAATGCAGGAAACGTACAAAACCGCTGCATGTCCGAACCAGATGCCCTGGACAACTGTCGGCACTTGGATGCGGAGTCGTAATCACTCCTCAACTTAAGGACCTGGTCAGGCAGGTTTAGGGTGCGGCACGTGAAGCGCTTATCGCTGTCCCTCGCCACGGCGGTCCTGCTCGCCGGCTGCGCCGCCCCCGCCCCCCGGCCCTCCACCGACCCTCCCCCGGGGGTCTCGGTGTCGCTGGCGCAGTGGCGCTCGGACGAGCCGGTGCACCGGCTGCAGATCGCGGTCCGCAACGCCACGGACACGCCGGTGCACTTCGCCGACGTGCGGCTCGTCACGGCCTCGTTCAGGACGCTCCCGCCGCAGAAGGTGGACACCACGCTCGGGCGCACCGAGCGGACCGACCTGCCCACCCCGTACGGCGCCGCCAACTGCCTGCCGCGCGGGCTGCCGCAGGTGCGGCCGGCGACGGTCGTGGCACACCTCAGCACCGGCGGCGGGCCGCCGCGCGAGGTCGTCTTCCGGGTGCCGCACCCGGACCCGCTGCTGGCCCGGCTGCTGCGCGACGAGTGCTCGGAGTACCTGGTCAAGCAGGCGGCCGACATCGCCTTCGGCCCGGAGTGGACGGAGTCGGACGGGGCCATGCGGGGCGAGCTGGTGCTGACGCGGCGCGGCCAGGGCAGGGTGACGCTGACCGACGTCGGCGGCACGACGCACTACAACGTGACGCCCGGGCACCGGCCGCTGGGGACGCTGGAGCCGGGCGCGCAGCGGCTGGAGGTGCGCGTGGCGCTCACCCCCGGCCGCTGCGACCCGCACGCCTTCGCCGAGGCCAAGAAGGCGTTCCTGTTCCCCGTGCGGGCCTCGCTGGACGGGGGCGAGGCGCGGGTGGTGATCGTGGTGCCGCCCAGGCCGCTGCAGGAACGCCTCATCTGGTGGGCGGAGAAGGTCTGCGGCCTGGGCGGCTGAGAGGCGGCGGGTCAGCCGGCGATGTTGCCGGTGCGGTACTCGACGGCCTTGCCCGGGTACTTGTTGTCGTCGCCGTACTGGTAGACGCCGATGGTGGCCACGGCCGGGTCACCGTTGTCGTCGAACTCGACGGGGCCGCTGACGCCGTCGTAGTCGACGTCCTTGCCCGCCTTCAGCAGGTCGGCGCACTCCTTGAAGCTCTTGCACTTCTCGCCGCCCTTGCTGACCTCGGCCAGCTTGCCGGCGATGGACCTGCCGCTGTCGTCCTTGGCCGCCTCGGCGGCCAGGGCGATGAGGACGGCGGCGTCGTACGACTCGGCGGCGTAGGTGTAGTCCTCCAGGTCCTTGTTGACCTTGAGGAGCTTGGCCCGGAACGCGTCGGGGGCCTCGGCGCCGGGGATAGTGCCCTTGACGCCCTTGAGGGTGCCCTTGGGCATCTTGAGGTAGTTGGTGTTCGACATGTTGCCGTCCACCATGTACCACTTCACCTTGTCGGCCGTCAGGCCCTGCTTGACGAGCTCGTTGATGACCTTGGCGCCCTCCTCGAAGCCGATGAGCACGATGGCCTTCGGGTTCTTGGCCTTGATCTTGGCCACGTCGGCGGAGAACTCGGCCGCCTTCGGGTCGTAGTCCACCCGCTCCACGACGGTGGCGCCGCCCTCCTCGGCGGTCTTGGTGATCTGGTCGGCGAGGCCCGAGCCGTAGGAGTCCTGCATCGCGAGGATGCCCACGGTGTCGTTACCGTCGCTGACGACCAGGTCGCCGAGCACGCGGCCCTGGAGCTTGTCCGGGGGCGCGGTGCGGAAGTACAGGCCGTTGTCGTTGATCGTGGTGAACTTGTCGGAGGTGTTGGCCGGCGAGAACTGCACGACCCCGGCCCCGGTCACCTTGTCGATGATCGACTCCGACACCGAGGACGAGGCCGCGCCGATGATCGCGTCCGCCTTCTGGCCCAGCAGCTTGTCCACCGACTGCGAGGCGATGTTCGTGGTCGTGTCGCCGGAGTCGGTGTGGATCGCGGTCACCGGCTTGCCGAGCACGCCCCCGGCCTCGTTGATCTCCTTGACGGCCTGGTCCACGCCGGCGAACTCGGGCGGGCCGAGGAAGGCGAGCGAGCCGGTCTGCGGCAGCACCGTCCCGATCGTCAGCGTGCCGTCGCCCTGCGCGGCCGCCGGCGCGGAGGACGCCGGCGCCGGCGCCGTGCCCGTGCTCGTCTGCTGCGCGGCGGTGTCGCCGCCGCCCCCACCACAGGCCGTCAGGGCCAGGCTCGCCGCGGCCGCGACGGCCAGGACGCGTCCCGCTGGAGCTATGCGGATCATGAAAAGAGACTCCCCTGTCTTCGACGGCGGAACGATCTCCGCCCTCGCGTTTGCCGAGCTCAGCATGCCTGCATTGGGAGGGTTAGTCACTTTTCACACGGCTTATATGCAGATTTGTGATGTCTGAAACGTGAGCGTAACGCTCACCCGGCGATGTTGCCGGTGCGGTACTCGACCGCCTTGCCGGCGTCGAAGGTGTTGTCGCCCCGGTACTGGTAGACGCCGATCGTGGCCGTGGACGGGTCGCCTGCCTCGTTGAAGTCGACCGGGCCGCTGACGCCGTCGAAGTCGATGTCCTTGCCCGCCTTGAGCAGCGCGGCGCAGCCCTTGAAGTCGGCGCACTTCTGGCCGCCCTTGCTGACCTCGACGAGCTTGCCCGCGACGGCCGCCCCCGCGTCGCTGCCCGCCGCCTCGGCGGCCAGCGCGAGCAGGGTCATCGCGTCGTAGGACTCGGCCGCGTAGGTGAACTCGTGCAGGTCGGGGTGGATCTGCAGCAGCCGCTTCTGGAACGCCTCCGGCGCCGCCGCTCCCGGCAGCGTGCCCTTGACGCCCTGGAGCGTGCCCTTGGGCATCCTGAGGTAGTTGGTGTTGGACATGTTGCCGTCCACCAGGTACCAGTGGTGCCGGTCCGCCGTCAGCCCCTGCTTGACGAGCTCGCGCAGCACCTTCGCCGACTCCTCGAAGCCGATGATCACGATCGCCTGCGGGTTCTTCGCCTTGATCTTCGCCACGTCGGCGGAGAACTCGGCCGCCTTCGGGTCGTAGTCCACCCGCTCCACGACGGTCGCGCCGCCCTCCTCGGCGGTCCTGGTCACCTGGTCGGCCAGGCCGGTGCCGTAGGAGTCCTGCATGGCGAGGACGCCGACCGTCTCGTTGCCGTCGGACACGAGCAGGTCGCCGAGCACCCGGCCCTGGAGCTTGTCCGGGGGCGCGGTCCTGAAGTACAGGCCCTTGTCGTCGATGGTGGTGAACTTGTCGGAGGTGTTGGCGGGCGAGAACTGCACGACGCCCGCGCCGGTGATCTTGTCGATGATCGACTCCGACACCGACGACGAGGCCGCGCCCACGATGGCGTCCACCTTCTGCGCGAGCAGCTTGTCCACCCCCTGGGAGGCGATGTTCGTGGTCGTGTCGCCGGAGTCGACGTCGGCCCGCGCCACCGGCTTGCCGAGCACGCCGCCCGCCTCGCGGATCTCCTTGAGCGCCAGGTCCACGCCCGCGTACATGGGCGGCCCGAGGTAGGCCAGCGAGCCGGTCTGCGGCAGGACCGTGCCGATGGACAGCGTGCCGTCGCCGCGCGGGCCCGCGGGCGAGGCGGTCCCGGAGGCTCCGGTGGTGGCCCCGGTGGTGGTGCCGCCGCCGGCGGAGCACGCGGCCAGCGCCAGGCAGGCCGCGACGGCGAGCGCGGGCACGTGACGGATCGGGTTCATCGCAGGCGTCTCCGTTCGCTGATGAGCGGATCTTGTGTCCGCCCATCAGTTACGCGCCGCGACGCCCGCGGCGAAAGCCGCCGAGTCCGGTTGGATGCGCAGTCGTGACCGCGTCACGACCCGAAGCGCCCAATCGGCTGATATAAGGCTTTGTCAGGATTGCTTGGCCGCGTCGTCGATAACGATCTGGGCAACCTCGCGCATGCTCAGCCGCCGGTCCATGGACGCCTTCTGGATCCACCGGAACGCCTGCGGCTCCGTCCAGCCGTGCTGCGCCATGAGCTGCCCCTTGGCCCGCTCGACGAGCTTGCGCGTCTCCAGGCGCTCGGACAGGCTGGAGACCTCGGCCGCCAGCGCCACCATCTCCTCGTGCCTGCTGACCGCCATCTCGATGGCCGGCACCAGGTCGGCCTTGGTGAACGGCTTGACCAGGTAGGCCATCGCCCCCGCGTCGCGCGCCCGCTCCACCAGGTCGCGCTGGGAGAAGGCGGTCAGGATCAGGCACGGCGCGATACGCTCGGAGACGATGCGCTCGGCCGCGGAGATGCCGTCGAGCACCGGCATCTTGACGTCGAGGATGACGAGGTCGGGCTTCAGCTCGGCGGCCAGCCGGATCGCCTGCTCGCCGTCGCCGGCCTCGCCCACGACGACGTAGCCGTCCTCCTGGAGCATCTCCTTGAGGTCGAGGCGGATCAGGGCCTCGTCTTCCGCGATCACTACTCGCCGCTGCGTACTCACGAGCAGAAGAGTACCGACGTCCGGTAGATTAGATCCACGCTGGCACCCTGCTGCTGATCAACTTTCCGCGGTAGGATGTACCTTCTATCCGGACAAGTCCGGATATATCGGCCGGAATGATGGAATGGCAGACATGGACGCCTCAAAAGCGTCTGCTCGAAAGGGCGTGCGGGTTCGAATCCCGCTTCCGGCACCGCACCCTTCCGGCATCGCATCCCCATCACCAGGGCATGGGCCCTGACTCCGCGTAGAAGCCGCCCGTGGGGCCGTCCGGCGGCAGCGTCGCCATCCGCACCACGATCTCGGCGCCCTCGGCCGCGGTGCGCGTGACGGGGAAGGGCAGGTCCTTGGTGAGGTCCGTGGCGCACGGGCCGGGCGCGACCGCGTTGACGAGCACGCCGCTGCCGCGCAGCTCCTTGGCGTACTGCACGGTGAGCTGGTTGAGCGCGGTCTTCGACACCGGGTACGTCGCCGACGGCGCGAGCGCCGCCATGTAGTGCCCGGGGTCGGTGTGGTGGGCCAGGGAGCCCACGCCGCTGGAGACGTTCACGATGCGGGGCGCGGGCGAGCGCCTGAGCAGCGGCAGCATGGCGTTGGTCACCATGAGGACGCCCACGACGTTGGTCTCCAGCACCTCGCGCAGCGCCCGCGCCGGGGTCCGGCTCGGCTCCAGCCCGATCGGGCCGGCGACGCCCGCGTTGTTGACCAGCACGTCCAGGCGGGTCAGCGCGGCCGCCACCCGCTCGATCGAGCCGGGGTCGGTGACGTCCAGCACCACGCAGCGCACGTCACCGCCCGCCGCCCGCAGCTTCTCCGCCGCCCGCTCGCCGCGCTCCCGGTCCCGCGAGCCGAGCAGCACGGTCATGCCCAGCTCGGCCAGGCGCGCCGCGACCTCGTACCCGATGCCCTTGTTCGCCCCGGTCACCAGGGCGGTCGTGTTGTCCGTCATGACTCAAGCGAAGCACCAGCCGGGGCCGCGTGGCCAACACCGGCTGGGTCGCGGGCAATACCCTGAGGGTATGGAGACGCGCGAGCTGTCCTACTTCCTGGCGGTGGCTGAGGAGCTGCACTTCGGGCGCGCGGCCAGGCGGCTCGGCATGGCGCAGCCGCCGCTGTCGCGAGCGGTGCAGAAGCTGGAGCGGCGGCTCGGGGTGCGGCTGTTCGACCGGTCGGGGCGCGGGGTGCGGCTGACGCCCGCGGGCGAGGTGCTGGCCGTCGAGGCCGCCAGGATCCTGGACGCGGTCGCGGCCGCGCGGGCGCGCACCCAGCGGGCGGGACGGGCCGAACGCCGCCTGGTGGTGGCGCTGAAGCCGGGCGGGGACGGCGGCCTGCTGCCCGCCGTCCTGGACGCCTACCGGGCCCTGCCCGGGGCCGTGGAGGTGGAGCTGGTGCTGTGCGGGGTGGCCGAGCGGGCGCGGCTGCTCCGCGACGGCACGGCCGACGTGGCGTTCCTGCACGTCCCGTACGAGGACCTGACCGGGTTCGACAGCGAGCCGCTGCTGACCGAGGGCAGCGTGGCGATCATGGCGGCCGGGCACCCGCTGGCCGGGCGCGCGGCGGTGCGGCGGGCGGAGCTGGAGGCCGGGCCGGTGCCCTGCTGGCCCGGGCAGCACGGGGAGATCACCGACCCGGCGACGCTGATGCAGCTCGTCGCGCTGGGGCGGCTGGTCGTGGTGGGCCCCGAGTCGGTCGGCCCGCACCTGCGGCGGGACCTCGCCTGCGTGCCGGTGCTGGACGGCGCGCCGACCACGGTGGTGCTGGCCTGGCCCGAGCAGGCCCGCTCCCGGGATCTGGCCGCCTTCGTCCGCACGGCGGCGACGGTCGCGGCGACCGTGGCGGCGACTGGCACGGCGACTGGCACGGCGACTGGCACGGCGACTGGCACGGCGACTGGCACGGCGGCCGCAACGGCGGCCGCAACGGCGGCCGAGGCCGGGCCCGGTGGGGTGGCCGGGGCGGTTCGCGGCGGGTCGCGGCGGGAATAGCCGTTGCACGATCGGTCGTCACGGGGGGGTGGGCGGGATGTCGTTGAGCGTGCCGGCGCGGGAGGCGTTCCTGGCGGAGGCGCACATCGCGAGCCTGGCCGTCGAGGCGGGCGAGGGCCGGGCGCCGCTGACCGTGCCCGTCTGGTACGACTACGTCCCCGGCGGCGACGTGCGCTTCCTGACCGACGGCGAGTCGGTCAAGGCCAGGCTCATCGCCAAGGCGGGCCGCTTCTCGATCCTGGTGCAGCGCGGCAGCCCCACCTACCGCTACGTCTCCGTGGAGGGCCCGCTCGTCCGCTCCAGCCCGTCCACGCTGGAGGACCTGACCCGCATCTCCGCCCGCTACCTGCCGCCCGACGCCGTGGCGGGCTACGTCCAGGGCTCCGACCTGCACGCGCTGGTGACGTTCCGGATGCGTCCCGAGCGCTGGCTGTCGGCCGACCTGGGGGCGCTCGCCTGAGCCGGTCACGCCCGGCCGCCCGCCCAACCGGTATTTTTGGGCGCGTGACTGCTATCGATCCCACCTCGACCGGCGCTTACGGCGTCGGCCTCGCGACCATCGCCGACGACGGCACCGTCCTCGACACCTGGTTCCCCTCCCCCGCGCTGGGCGAGGCGCCACACCCGGGCACCGAGCGGCTGTCCGGCGACGAGGCCGGCGAGCTGGCCGCGCTGACGGGCCCCGACCCGGCGCGCGGCGTGGAGGTGGTCGCGGTGCGCACCGGCATCGCCAAGCTCTCCGAGGCCCCGGTGGACGCCCACGACGTCTACCTGCGCCTGCACCTGCTGTCCAGCCGGCTGATCCGGCCGCACGGAGCCAACCTGGACGGCGTCTTCGGCCTGCTGGCCAACGTGGTGTGGACCAACTACGGCCCCTGCCCGGTGCCCGGCTTCGAGCAGACCCGGCTGCGGCTGCGCGCCCGCGGCCCGGTCACCGTGTACGGGGTCGACAAGTTCCCCCGCATGGTCGACTACGTGCTCCCCGCGGGGGTGCGCGTCGCCGACGCCGACCGGGTCCGTCTCGGCGCGCACCTGGCCGCCGGCACCACGGTCATGCACGAGGGCTTCGTCAACTACAACGCCGGCACCCTCGGCTCCTCCATGGTGGAGGGCCGGATCTCGGCCGGCGTGGTCGTCGGCGACGGCTCCGACGTGGGCGGCGGCGCCTCGATCATGGGCACGCTGTCGGGCGGCGGCAAGCACGTCATCTCCGTCGGCGAGCGCTGCCTGCTGGGCGCGAACGCCGGCATCGGCATCTCGCTCGGCGACGACTGCGTGGTGGAGGCCGGCCTGTACGTGACGGCGGGCACCAAGGTCACCCTGCCGGACGGCACGGTGGTCAAGGCGGCCGAGCTGTCCGGCAGCGACGGCGTCCTGCTGCGCCGCAACTCCCGGTCGGGGGCCGTCGAGGCGGTCCCGCGCACGGGCACCGGCATCGAGCTCAACGCCGCCCTGCACGCCAACTGAGCCCCGCCGCGGTCCGGCCCCGCCCTGGAGGCCGGGCCGCGCCCGGGTCAGCCCGCGGGCCTGTCGTGCAGCCGGTCGGCGGCCCAGGACAGCAGGTCGGGCAGCGCGGCGGCCTCGATCCCGAGATGGTCGGCGCCGCCGTAGAAGCGGAACGTCACCGCCGAGCCGGCCTGCGCGAGCAGCCCCGCCGTGGTCTGCGCCGCCGGCGGGAAGACCAGCGTGTCAGCGGTGCCCTGGGCGATGTAGAGCGGCCGGGCCTGACGGGTGATCGGGATCTCCGCGTCCTTGATCAGCAGGTCGGTGAACGTCTCCCGCTCGGCGGCGTCGATGGCGAAGAAGTCGCCGTTGACGTGGCCGGACAGCCGCTGGATCAGGTCGCCGACGCACAGGCTCTTCTGCACCTCGGGGAACAGCCGCGCGCCCGCCGGGGTGAGCAGGGCGGCCGGGTCGATCGCGCCCGGGTGCGCGGCGCGCATCATCTCCAGCAGCAGGAACACGAACGGGCTCGCGGGCTTGGCCGGGTCGAAGTCGAACGGCTCGGCGGCCGCGATGAGGGTGCGCCACTGCGAAGGCGGGGCCAGCGCGACGGAGCCGCGGTAGTCCAGCTCGGGCGCGTACGACGCCTGCAGCGCGCCGGTGAACAGGGCCGCCTGCCCGCCCTGGGAGTGCCCGACGGCCAGCCAGGTCCGCGACAGCGACCCCTTCGGGTCGGCGGCGCGGGCCGCCCGCACGGCGTCCACCACCCCGTACGCCTCCGACGCGCCCCGCAGGTACGGGTGCGGCGACGGCGTGCCGAGACCTTCGTAGTCGGTGGCGGCGACCGCGTACCCGGCCCGCAGCCACGCCCCGAGGAAGTCCACGTCGCGCTGCGGCCGGCCGGCGACGCTCGGCGCGCAGGGGTCGGCGACGCCCACGGTGGCGTGCGCCCAGCCGATGACCGGCCAGCCGCCGGCGGGCGGCGTGCCCTGCGGCACGAACACGGCCCCGCTCACCACGACCGGCGCGGGCGCGGCCGGGTCGGCGGGGGTGGAGACGTAGGTGATGCGGTAGGCCGCGCCGGTGCCGGGCAGCCACAGGTCGAGCGGCAGCGGCTGGGACGACACGAGCGTGCCCGGCACGGGCTCCGCCGCCCGCGCGGCGGCCCCGGCGGGCGAGGTGGCCCCGGCGGCCCCGGCCGTCGCCAGCAGCAGGGCGGCCAGGCCGCGCAGCAGGCGGCGGGCGGCGCCGGAAATGGTGGGAGTCATGGGAGGGATCCGTTCCGGTGGGAGTCCAGCGACATCCCAGGGACGTTCCATCCCGTTCCGCGGCCGCTGCCGGCGGCGTCAGACCGGCGTCACGCCGTCAGTTGGCGTGCGAGACGGCGGACCCGATGGTGTGGACGCGCAGCGCGTTGGTGGAGCCGGGGGTGCCGGGAGGCGAGCCGGCCACGATGACCACCTTGTCGCCCTTCTCCAGCCGGCCGAGCGACAGCAGCGACGCCTCCACCTGCCGCACCATGTCGTCGGTGTGGTGCACGAACGGCACGTGGAAGGTCTCCACGCCCCAGGTCAGCGAGAGCTGCCCCCGCACGTGCGGCGCCGAGGTGAAGGCGAGCAGCGGGATCGGCGAGCGGTAGCGGGCCAGCCGCCGCGCGGTCTCGCCGGACATCGTGAACGCCACCAGCGCCTTCGCGCCGACGATGGCGCCCACCTCGGCCGCGGCGCGGGCGATGGCGCCGCCCGTGGTCTCGGGCATGCGCTCCAGCGTGTGGGTGGCGTGCAGCGACGACTTCTCGGCGGCGCAGGCGATGCGGTCCATGGTGGAGACGGACTCGATCGGGTAGTTGCCGACCGACGTCTCGCCGGACAGCATGACCGCGTCGGCGCCGTCCATGACCGCGTAGGCCACGTCGGAGGCCTCGGCCCTGGTGGGGCGGGGCGCGTTCATCATGGAGTCGAGCATCTGCGTGGCGACGATGACCGGGCGGGCCTTCTCGCGGCACAGCTCGATGATGCGCCGCTGCACGATGGGCACCTGCTCCAGCGGCAGCTCGACGCCGAGGTCGCCGCGGGCGACCATGATGCCGTCGAACGCCTCGACGATCTCGGGCAGCCGGTCGACCGCCTGCGGCTTCTCGATCTTGGCGAGCAGCGGCAGGCGCACGGCCTCCTGCTCCATGATGTTGCGCACCACGTCGGCGTCGGACGGGCGGCGGACGAACGACAGGGCGATCATGTCGAAGCCGGTGCGCAGCGCCCAGCGCAGGTCGGCCTCGTCCTTGTCGGTGAGCGCCGGCGCGCTGACGTTGACGCCGGGCAGGTTGAGGCCCTTGTTGTCGGAGATCATGCCGCCGATGACGACGCGGGTGACGACGCGGTCGCCGTCGACCCGGGTGGCCTCCAGCACGAGGCGGCCGTCGTCGACGAGGATGGTGTCGCCGGGGCGCACGTCGTTGGGCAGGCCCTTGTAGGTCGTGGAGACCTGCTCGCGGTCGCCCGGGACGTCCTCGGTGGTGATGGCGAAGACGTCGCCGAAGCCCAGCCGGACCGGGCCCTCCTCGAACGTGCCGACCCGGATCTTGGGGCCTTGCAGGTCGGCGAGCACGCCTACGCCACGGCCGAGGTCGGCCGCCACCCGCCGCACCCGGTCGTAGACCTCGCGGTGCAGGTCGTGGTTGCCATGGCTGAGGTTGAACCGGGCCACGTCCATGCCCGCGGCGATCAGCTCGCGGAGACGCTCCTCCGAGGAGGTGGCAGGGCCTAGGGTGCAGACGATTTTCGCGCGACGAGTCACGAGTCCTACCTTAATTGGTACAGACCACTTGGCAGTCACCGACGACGGAGAACGTAGCCCGCGTAGGAGAACAGCACGAGAACAGCTACCCCCGATCGTGCCAAGTTCGTGTACTGCTCCGGATAGACGACACCCTCGATGTAGTGGTCGATGAAGCCGGAGGGCGGCAGTCCCCGCTCCCCCGCGTGCCGCCGTCCCCAGTCCTCCAGCAGGGTCAGCGGGCACTCCACGCCGGTCGTGATCGAGATCAGGCCCCAGGCGACGACGGCGAGGTGCGGCCGGATCGCCCGGCGCCACCGCCACGCCAGGAAGCCCCCCGCCGCCAGATAGGCGAGGAACGCGAAGTGCACCACCATCGCGGCGTCCGCGATGAGGCGATACATCATGGTTCGAAGGTAACTGCCTTCCAGGCGTCCACGATGCCGTGGCCGAAGAATCCGTTGTCGGCCTCGTCGCCCTGGCAGGTGTGCGTCTCGCTCTGGCCGTAGGACTGGTAGACGTACTGGCGGGGCGTGGGGCAGGACCTCCGGTCGGCGCTGGCGTAGAGGTACTTCTCGACGGTGGCCGGGTCGAGGGTGAGCCCGCCGCCGGGGGCGGGCTTGCCGAAGCGGCTGACGAGGAGCGCGGCGACCCCGGTGGCGTGCGGGGCGGCCATCGAGGTGCCGTCGAGGTACTGGTAGTAGGAGCAGGAGCCGCCGGAGCAGTCGCGTACGACGTCGGAGCCCTTGGGCCGGCCGTCGGCGTCGAGGCGGCCGGCGGCGCGCAGCGCCCGCTCGGGGGCGGCGGCCAGGATCGAGCGGGTGGCCTTGGCGCCCTTGCCGTCCACCGCGTCGCCGCCCGGCGCGGCCACGTCGGTCTGCTCGACGCCGTAGTCGCTGTAGACGGCCTTGCGGCCGGAGGGGCCGAGCGCGGAGACGGAGATGACACCGTCGGACTCGGCGGGCACGTTGATGCAGGTGTTGTCCACCTTGCGGGTCTTCTGGCTGCCCTCGGGGTAGCCGGGGCTCTTGTCGTCGACCTTGGGGTCGCCGAGGTCGGAGGAGCCGTTGCCGAGGGCCGAGACGATCGTGACGCCCTTCTTGCGCGCGTAGTCGACGGCCCGCTGCATGCCGGTGATGACCGCCTGCTGCTCCAGCTGCTCCTTGCGGCTGTCGCCCGGGTTGCGCGCGCAGTTGAACAGCCACGGGTCGACGTAGTAGCTGAGGTTGGCCACGTCCGCGCCGATGTCGGCGGCGTAGGCGAGCGCGTCGAGGCTGGGCTTGAGGAAGAAGAAGCCGGAGTCCTGGCCCGCCCGGACGTTGACCAGCCGGACGCCGGGGGCGACGCCCGCGATGCCGATCCCGTTGACCGGCGAGGCGATGGTGCTGGCCACGTGGGTGCCGTGGCCGTCGTCGTCCTCGTCCACGGGGTCCTTGCAGCCGGCCGCCTCGCAGGGGCCGTCGAGCGTCTCGCCGTTGTCGTCCTTGGGCTTGTCGGTGACGAAGTTGCGGCTCAGCTCGCGGTCGAAGTTGGGGGCGATGTCGGGGTGCTTGCCGTCGATGCCGGTGTCGATGACGGCGACCAGCACGTCCTTGCTGCCGGGCGCCTTGGCGTGGGCGCGGTCGGCGCCGATCATGCGCATGTCCCACTGGCGGCCGGCCAGCGGCTCGCCGGAGGCGCGGGCGGCCCTGAGCGCGGAGCCGTCGGGGAACGAGCGCACGGGCTCGGCGGTGGCGTGGCCGATGCTGCGGTCCGGGGAGACGCCGACGACGGACGGGTCGCCGCCCACGCTCTCGGCGAAGCCGTCGCGGGCGCCCCTGGCCAGGAGGTAGCCGAGGCGGGCGTCCTCGCCCACGGAGGTGCCGCCGGCCTGGGTGACGGCCGCCATCGCCTGGCTCTGCTTGCCGTCGGCGTAGAAGACCAGGTAGTCGGCCTGCGGGCCGGCGGCTCGGGTCTGGGTGCCCTTCGGGGCGGGCGTGCCGGGGCCGGCGTCGGGTCGGTGGGCGGTGGCGGGCGTGCAGGCGGCGAGAGCGAGGAGGGCCAGGGCCGTCATCCCGGAGGCGACTCGCCGCATACTTCCCCCATCCGCCGGACCTGTCGCAGAATCTGCATCTTCCCGACAGTCAACCTTCGATGCAACTTAGTAGCCAAATTTCGGCCTAAGGGCGGCGAAGCGGACCCCAGGTCAGGGCCCGCTTCCGCCGGTGCGCGGGGTCAGGCCCTGGGGGCGATGGTGACCCCGCCGAGCATCACGCGGCGGGGCATCGGCCGCTTCAGGAACTCGTGCGGGAAGCCCAGGTCCACCCGGCTGGCCTCGTCGAGCGCGGCCAGGTGGGCGGGGTCGAACGTCAGCTCCAGCGCCCCCAGGTTGTCCTCGAGCTGCTCCAGGGTGCGGGCCCCGACGATGGGGGCGGTCACCGCGGGGTCGAGCAGCGTCCAGGCCAGCGCCACCTGCGACGGCTTCGCGCCCATCTCGGCCGCGACCCGCCCGACCACGTCGGCGATGTCCAGCGCGCGCTCGGTGAGCGAGCCGTTGGCGGCGGCCACGTTCCTGCGCGTCCCCGCGGGGTCGCCGGAGACCTCCGCGGCCAGGTCGGCGCGGGTGTACTTGCCGGTCAGGACGCCGCTGGCGAGCGGCGACCACGGCACGACGCCGAGCCCCATCTCCCTGGCCATGGGGATGAGGTCGCGCTCGACCGTCCGCTCGGCGAGGCTGTACTCGATCTGCAGCGCCACCAGCGGCGCCCAGCCCCGCAGGTCGGCGATGGCCTGCATGCGCGAGACCTGCCAGGCGGGGGTGTCGGAGATGCCGGCGTAGAGCACCTTGCCCGACCGCACCAGGTCGTCCAGGCCGCGCAGCACCTCCTCGACGGGGGTGGTGAAGTCCCAGGCGTGCAGGTAGAGCAGGTCGAGGTGGTCGGTGCGGAGGCGCCGCAGGCTGGTCTCCACCGAGCGCATCATGCTCTTGCGGTGGTTGCCGCCGGAGTTGGGGTCGCCGGGGCGGGTGGCCGCGGTGTACTTGGTGGCGATCACCAGCTCGTCGCGCCGGCCCGCCGCGAACTCGCCGAGCAGCGTCTCGGCGGTGCCCTCGGTGTACTGGTTGGCGGTGTCGACGAAGTTGCCGCCGCGCTCCAGGTAGGCGTCGAAAATGCGGCGCGACTCGTCCTTGTCGGACCCCCATCCCCAGTCCGTCCCGAACGTCATGGTGCCGAGCGCGAGCGGCGAGACCCGGAGGCCGGAGCGGCCCAGCAGGCGGTAGGTGTCAAGAGTCGTCGTCATGCCTCCAAGGCTCCCGCGCGGCGCGGCGGCGGGTAAGGGAAGGCTCATCCTGGGACGGGCTCTCCCAGGACGAGCCGTCGTAGGATCGAGGGCGATGAGCATCGTGACCCGCGAACTGGCGGCGTTCCTGCGCACCCGCCGCGAGCGCCTCGATCCCCGTGACGTCGCGCTGCCCGCCCGCCGCACGACCCACCGCCGCACGCCCGGCCTGCGCCGGGAGGAGGTCGCCGAGCTGGCCGGCGTCAGCGTCGACTACGTCATCCGGGTGGAGCAGGGCCGCCTGCGCCCCTCCCCCGAGGTCCTGGAGGCCCTGGCGGGCGCGTTGCGGCTCAGCGAGGACGAGCGGGTCTACCTGTTCGACCTGGCCCGTCAGCGGCCCGCTCAGCGCCGCCCGGCCGCCGGCGCCGACACGGCCGGCCCGCTGTCGCGGCTGGTGCTCGACCTGTCGCCGCTGCCGGCCATGGTGCTCAACCACCGCTTCGACATCCTCGCGTGGAACCCGGAGATGTCCGCCCTGATGATCGACTTCGCCGCGCTGCCGCCCGAGCAGCGCAACAGCATGTGGCTGTGCACCCTGCACCAGGGCCTGCGCGCGTTCTACCGCGACCGGGAGCGCACCCTGCGCGAGGGCATCGCCGACCTGCGGGCCGCCTGGGCGGCCCACCCCGACGACGCCGCCCTGGCGGCGCTCATCGAGGAGCTGACCGCGGGCAGCGAGGAGGTCGCCCGCCTGTGGGCGCTCCGCGACGTGCGGGTCAACGGCCGCGGCAGGAAACGGCTGCGGCACGCCGAGGCCGGTTCGCTGACCGTCGAGTACGAAGTGCTGACCCCGCTCCAGGCCCCCGACCAGCGGCTGGTCATCTACCGCCCGGCCGATCCCGCCTCCCGGCGGGCGCTGGAGGAGATCACCGCCGGCTGCGCCCTGGCCGCCGGCCCCGTCCCGGCGGGCTGAGCGGGCGGGCCGGCTGGGCGGGCCGGGCACGCGACCGCCGCCGCACGCGCGGCGAGCGCGTACGGCGGCGGGCGGAAGAGGGTCAGACCAGCGGGCGCGCGGTCGGCAGGATCGGGTACGGCAGCGCCGTCTCCCCGGTCAGGTACCGGTCCACGCCGGAGGCGGCGGCGCGGCCCTCGGCGATCGCCCACACGATGAGCGACTGGCCGCGGCCCATGTCGCCGGCCACGAAGACGCCGTCCACCTTGGACATGTACGTCGTGTCGCGGGCGACGTTGCCCCGCTTGTCGAAGAAGCCGTCGCCGCCGGCGACCTCGGCGAGGTCGGTCAGCAGCGCGCCCTTCTCCGGCCCGAGGAAGCCCATGGACAGCGTGACCAGCTCGGCCGGGATCTCCCGCTCGGTGCCCGGGATCGGCTTGAAGCCGCTGCCCGGGCCCTCGACCTCGACCAGGCGCAGCGCCCGCACGTTGCCGTCGGCGTCGCCGACGAACTCCGTGGTGGACACCGCGTACATGCGCTCCCCGCCGCGGTCGGCGAGCTCCTCGTGGGCGCTCTCCATCTTGAACAGCATCGGGTACGTCGGCCACGGCTGCCCGGCCGGCCGCTCCCTCGGCGGGACCGGCATGATCTCGAGCTGGGTGACCGACGCGGCGCCCTGCCGGATCGCGGTGCCGATGCAGTCGGCGCCGGTGTCGCCGCCGCCGATCACCACCACGTGCTTGCCCTCGGCCGAGACGGGCGCGACCGCGTAGTCGCCCTCCTGGACCTTGTTGGACAGCGGCAGGTACTCCATCGCCTGGTAGACGCCCTTGAGCTCGCGCCCGGGCACCGGCAGGTCGCGCCACTGGGTGGCGCCGCCGGACAGCACCACGGCGTCGAACTGCTCGCGCAGCTCGGCGGCGGTGATGTCGACCCCGACGTTGACGCCGGTGCGGAACTCGGTGCCCTCGGCCCGCATCTGCTCCAGCCGGCGCTCGATGTGGCGCTTCTCCATCTTGAACTCGGGGATGCCGTAGCGCAGCAGGCCGCCGATCCGGTCGGCCCGCTCGAACACCACCACGTCGTGCCCGGCCCGGGTGAGCTGCTGGGCGGCGGCCAGGCCCGCGGGCCCGGAGCCGACGACCGCGACCCGCTTGCCGGTGCGGACCGCCGGGGGCCGCGGGGTGACCCAGCCCTCGGCGAACGCCCGGTCGATGATCTCGACCTCGACCCGCTTGATCGCCACCGGGTCGGAGTTGATGCCGAGCACGCACGCCGCCTCACAAGGAGCCGGGCAGAGCCTGCCGGTGAACTCCGGGAAGTTGTTGGTGGCGTGCAGCCGCTCGATCGCCTCGCGCCAGTCGGTGCGGTAGACCAGGTCGTTCCACTCGGGGATGAGGTTGCCCAGCGGGCAGCCGTTGTGGCAGAACGGGATGCCGCAGTCCATGCAGCGCGCGGCCTGCTTGGTCAGCTTCTCCTGGGAGAAGTCCTGGTAGACCTCGCGCCAGTCGGTGATGCGGACGTCCACGGGGCGGCGCGCCGGCAGCTCCCGGTCGTGCGTGAGAAAACCCTTGGGGTCAGCCATTCGGTACGCCTCCCTTAACCCTGGACCGCGGCGGCCATGACCGCCTCGTCGACGTTCCTGCCTTCGATGCGGGCGGCCTCGGCGGCGGCCAGCACCCGCTTGTAGTCGGTCGGCATGATCTTGCTGAACCGGCCGAGCGCCGCCTCCCAGTCGGCGAGCAGCTCCTTGGCCACCGGCGAGCCGGTCTCGGCGAAGTGCTTCTCGACGACCTCCTTGAGGAACTCGGCGTCCGCCCCGGACAGCTCCTCGACCGCGACCATCTCGCGGTTGACCCGCGCGGTCTTGAGGTCCAGCAGGTAGGCGATGCCGCCCGACATGCCGGCCGCGAAGTTGCGCCCGGTCGGGCCGAGCACCACGACGCGCCCGCCGGTCATGTACTCGCAGCCGTGGTCGCCCACGCCCTCGACGACCGCGGTGGCGCCGGAGTTGCGGACGCAGAACCGCTCGCCCACGACGCCGCGGACGAACACCTCGCCGGACGTGGCCCCGTACAGGGCGACGTTGCCGGCGATGATGTCGCCGTCCAGCGGGGCCGCCTCGTGCGGCCGGACGGTGATCCGCCCGCCGGACAGGCCCTTGCCGAGGTAGTCGTTGGCGTCGCCGGTCAGCCGCAGCGTGACCCCGCGCGGCACGAACGCGCCGAACGAGTTGCCCGCCGAGCCGGTGAAGGAGATGTCGATGGTGTTGTCGGGCAGGCCCTGGCCGCCGTACCGCTTGGTGACCTGGTAGCCGAGCATGGTGCCGACCGTGCGGTTCACGTTGCGGATGGGCAGCTCCAGCGTGACCGGGGTGCCGCTGTCCAGCGCGCCCTCGGCGAGCTGGATGAGGGTGTTGTCCAGCGCGTGCTGCAGGCCGTGGTCCTGGCCGACGACCCGGCGCAGCGCGGTGCCCGCGGGCAGCTCCGGCCGGTGCAGGATCGGCGACAGGTCCAGGCCGCCGGCCTTCCAGTGCTCCTCGGCGGCCGTGGTGTCGAGCAGCTCGACGTGCCCGATCGCCTCGTCCAGCGAGCGGAAGCCCAGCTCGGCCAGGTACTCGCGGATCTCCTCGGCGATGAACTCGAAGAAGTTGACCACGAACTCCGGCTTGCCGGTGAAGCGCTTGCGCAGCTCGGGGTTCTGCGTCGCGACGCCCACGGGGCAGGTGTCGAGATGGCAGACCCGCATCATCACGCAGCCGCTGACGACGAGGGGCGCGGTCGCGAAGCCGTACTCCTCGGCGCCGAGCAGCGCGGCGATGACGACGTCGCGGCCGGTCTTGAGCTGCCCGTCGACCTGGACGACGATGCGGTCGCGCAGGTCGTTGAGCAGCAGCGTCTGCTGGGTCTCGGCGAGGCCCAGCTCCCACGGCGCGCCCGCGTGCTTGAGCGAGGTCAGCGGGGAGGCGCCGGTGCCGCCGTCGTGGCCGGAGATGAGCACCACGTCGGCGTGCGCCTTCGACACGCCCGCGGCGACCGTGCCGACGCCGACCTCGGCGACCAGCTTCACGTGGACCCTGGCCTCCGGGTTGGAGTTCTTCAGGTCGTGGATGAGCTGGGCGAGGTCCTCGATCGAGTAGATGTCGTGGTGCGGCGGCGGCGAGATGAGGCCGACGCCGGGCGTGGAGTGCCGGGTCTTGGCGATCCACGGGTAGACCTTGTGGCCGGGGAGCTGGCCGCCCTCGCCGGGCTTGGCGCCCTGCGCCATCTTGATCTGCAGGTCGTCGGCGTTGACCAGGTACTCGCTGGTGACGCCGAAGCGGCCGGAGGCCACCTGCTTGATCGCCGAGCGGCGGGCCGGGTCGTACAGGCGCTCGGGGTCCTCGCCGCCCTCGCCGGTGTTGGACTTGCCGCCGAGCCGGTTCATGGCGATCGCGAGCGTCTCGTGCGCCTCCATGGAGATGGAGCCGTAGGACATCGCGCCGGTGGAGAACCGCTTGACGATCTCGGAGACCGGCTCGACCTCCTCGATCGGGATCGGGTTGCCCTTGCGCAGCTTGAACAGGCCGCGCAGCGTCATGAGCTTCTCCGCCTGGGAGTCCACGAGGTTCGTGTACTCCTTGAAGATCTCGTAGCGGCGCGTGCGGGTGGCGTGCTGCAGCTTGAAGACGGTCTCGGGGTTGAACAGGTGCGGCTCGCCCTCGCGCCGCCACTGGTACTCGCCGCCGACCTGGAGCCTGCGGTGGGGGTTCTCCGCCCGCGGGTAGGCGTGGCGGTGCCGCTGCGCGACCTCCTCGGCCAGCACGTCGAAGCCGACGCCGCCGAGGCGCGAGGTGGTGCCGGCGAAGCAGGAGTCGATGACCTCCTGGCTCAGGCCGAGCGCCTCGAAGATCTGCGCGCCGGTGTAGGAGGCCACCGTGGACACGCCCATCTTGGACATGACCTTGATGACGCCCTTGCCGTAGGCCTTGATGAGGTTGCGCACGGCCTTGCGCTTGTCGAGCGCCAGCACGCCGGCGTCGACGAGGTCCTCGACGGTCTCGATCGCCAGGTACGGGTTGATCGCGCCCGCGCCGTAGCCGATGAGCAGCGCCATGTGGTGGCACTCGCGGGCCTCGCCGGTCTCCACCACGAGCCCGATCTTGGTGCGGGTCTTCTCCTGGATCAGGTGGTGGTGCACCGCGCCGGTGAGCAGCAGCGACGGGATCGGGGCCAGCGTGTCGGACGAGCCCCGGTCGGTCAGCACGAGGATGCGCGCGCCGTCGGCGATCGCCTGGGACGCCTCGGCCCGGATCTCCGCCAGGCGGCGCAGCAGCGCCTCGCCGCCGCCCGCGACCTCGAACAGGCCGCTGATGACGTGCGGCTGGAAGCCCGGCAGGTCGTGCTCGTCGTTGATGTGGATGATCTTGGCGAGCTCGTCGTTGTCGATCACCGGGTACGGCAGCACGAGCTGCCGGCACGAGGCCGGGCCCGGGTCGAGCAGGTTGCCCTCGGGGCCGATGGTGCTGGCCAGGGAGGTGACCAGCTCCTCGCGGATGGCGTCCAGCGGCGGGTTGGTGACCTGCGCGAACAACTGCGTGAAGTAGTCGAACAGCAGCCGCGGCTTCTCGCTCAGGACCGCCACCGGCGTGTCGGTGCCCATGGAGCCGATCGGCTCCTGGCCGTTCTTCGCCATCGGCGACAGGATGACGCGCAGCTCCTCCTCGGTGTAGCCGAAGGTCTGCTGCCGCTTGACCAGCGCCTCGTGGGTGGTGGTCTCGCGCTGGCGGGACGGCAGCTCCTCGAAGCGCACCAGGCCGGCGTGCAACCAGTCCTCGTACGGGAGCTCGGCGGCCAGCTCGGCCTTGATCTCGTCGTCCTCGATGATCTTGCCGCGGGCGGTGTCGATGAGGAACATGCGGCCGGGCTGCAGGCGGCCCTTGCGCACGACGTCCTCGGGCTTGATGTCCAGGACGCCGGCCTCGGAGGCGAGCACGACCAGGCCGTCGGCGGTCACCCAGAAGCGGCCGGGGCGCAGGCCGTTGCGGTCGAGCACGGCGCCGGCCAGGGTGCCGTCGGTGAAGGTGATCGAGGCGGGGCCGTCCCAGGCCTCCATCATCGCGGAGTGGAACTCGTAGAAGGCCCGGCGGGCCGGATCCATCTCGGTGTGGTTCTCCCACGCCTCGGGGATCATCATCAGCACGGCGTGCGGCAGGCTGCGGCCGCCGATGTGCAGGAGCTCCAGGGCCTCGTCGAAGCTGGCGGTGTCGCTGCCGTCGGGGTCGCAGATGGGGAACAGGCGCGCGATGTCGCCCGGGATGCGCGGGGAGGCCAGCATGGCCTCGCGGGCGCGCATCCAGTTGCGGTTGCCCTTGACCGTGTTGATCTCGCCGTTGTGGGCGATGTAGCGGTACGGGTGCGCGAGCGGCCAGCTCGGGAAGGTGTTGGTGGAGAAACGCGAGTGCACCAGCGCGATCGCCGTCTCGTAGCGCTCGTCGCTCAGGTCGGGGAAGAACGGCTCGACCTGGTCGGGCGTCAGCATGCCCTTGTAGACGATCGTGCGCGCCGACAGCGAGGGGAAGTAGACGTCCGCCTCGTGCTCGGCCCGCTTGCGCAGGCAGAACGCCAGCCGGTCCAGCTCCAGCCCCTCGCGGCCGTCGGGGCTCGCGACGAAGAGCTGGGCGAAGTGCGGCATGACGGCGCGGGCGCTCGGGCCCGGCAGGGCGCGGTCGACCGGCGTCTCACGCCAGCCGAGGACCGTCAGGCCCTCCTCCTTGGCGATCTCCTCGATGAGGCGCACCGCGACGCCGCGGGCCTCCTCGTCGACAGGCAGGAACGCCATGCCGGCGGCGTACGCGCCGGCCGCGGGCAGGGTGAACGGCACCACGGCCCGGAAGAACGCATCGGGGATCTGCGTCAGGATGCCGGCGCCGTCGCCGGTGTCCGGCTCGCTACCCTTGGCCCCCCGATGGTCCAGATTGCACAGCGCCGTCAGCGCCTTGACCACGATCCCGTGCCCCCGGCGTCCCGCGACGTCGGCGACCATGGCGACACCGCAGGCATCGTGCTCGTTGGCGGGGTGGTAGAGGCCCTGGGGCTCGGGGAACCCGAGGTGGGCAGCAGGCATGTAATCCCTCCCGTCGTCATCGTCTGTCTCGAACTGCGCTTACAGGCGGGGACGACGTTGGCCCTGCTGCATATCGTGGGTAGAGGTTACCGCACCATGTCGGAATGGTGCCCGCCGCGTCCGCATTGCGAACATTCGGACCTTCCCGACATCCGAACTCATCATCTCAAACCTCGGACCTGGGCCGCGAAATTCCCGATCCGGCCAGCGCTTTACGCCACGAGAATCGATTCCTCCCCCTTCCCGGCCACCCACCCCTCACAGGCTCCCCACCCCCTCACCCCCAGCCACCCCGCCCAGCACTCCGCGCGACGACCGACCGCGGCCGGCCTCCCACGAACGGTGGAAAGGGGCGGCGGGGCAGCCTTCCCATCCCCCCAGCACTCCGCGCGACCACCGACCGCGGCCGGCCTCCCACAAGCGGCCGGGGACGGGTGGCGGGGCAAGCTCCCCATCCCGCCATCCGCCACCCCGCCCAGCACTCCGCGCGACCACCGACCGCGGCCGGCCTCGTGCGGGCGGCGGGGAGGGGTGGTGGGGGTCGATAGGGTTGCCTCATGGGGCGAGACGGGGTGGCGGCGGAGCAGCGCGGCGGGACACCGGGGCGCGACGGGCTGGAGCGGCTGCTCGTCGCCGCGGGCGCCGACAGCCGCCGCCTCAGGCATGCCCTGGCCCTCCTGTGCGACGGCCAGTGGTGGACGCTCGCCGCTCTCGTCCGCGCCACCGCCACATCGCGGCGGACGGTCGAGGCCCTGCTCCGCGAGCTGCCCCTGGAGCGCCGGGGCGGCGACGAGTTCCGGATTCGGCCCGCCCACACCCCCGCCTACCAGGACCTCCTCGCCGTGGCCCCGCCGCCCGAGGACCCGGTGGCCCATCTCGTCCCGCACCACGCGCACGTCCTCGACCGCCTGACGGCCCTCGTCGCGAACGCGCCGCGCGCCCGCCACACCCTCGACCACGTCTCGGCGACCCCCGAGACCGCGCTGCGCCGCGCGCTGCTGCTCGGCGCCCGCTTCTGGCTGCCCGGCGCCCGTCTGCTGTGCGTCGGCGACCACGACCTCACCTCGCTGGCCGTCAAGCTCGTGCACCCCGAGACCGACGTCACGGTCGTGGACGTGGACGAGCGCGTCCTGGCCTACATCGACGAGCAGGACCTCGGCGTCCGCACCCGCTGGGCCGACCTGCGGCTCGGGCTGCCGGCCGCCGCGCACGGGCACGACCTGGCGTTCACCGACCCGCCGTACACGCCGGAGGGCATCGGGCTGTTCGTGGCCCGCGCCCTGGAGGGGCTGGCGGACGACGGGCGGGTGCTGCTGGCGTACGGGGCCAGCGAGCGGACGCCGATGCTGGCGTACAAGGTGCAGCAGGCGCTGTCGGAGCTCAACCTCGCCTACGAGGCGATCTATCCCGACTTCAACCGCTATTTCGGCGCGGAGGCCATCGGTTCGGCCGCCGACCTGTACTTCCTGCGCCCCACCACCCGCACCCGGCCCGCCGTCAACGCCCGCCTGAGCCGCCTGACCACCGCCATCTACACGCAGGGCCCCCAGTCCGTGGAGTCGGCGGACGGCGGCGCGGCGGCGGCCGTCCCGGCGGGGTTCGACCCCGACCTGCTGGTCGGCGACTGGCCGAAGGAACTGGGGCAGCCGCGGGTGAAGCTGTCCACGTGGCTCGCCAAGCCGTACGCCGCCGCGGCCGAGCGCGTCGCCGTCGCCCTGCCGCCGGGCCTGGAGGCCGCGCTGCCGCGCCTCCTCCTGGCGACCCGGGCTCCGCACGTCCGCGTCGTGGGCGCCGGCCTGCCGCCCGTCCCCGACGTGCTGGCCGCCGTCTACAAGCTGAGCACCGGCTCCGGCGGCCTCGATGCCGTACGCCTCCCGCAGCCCGACGGCGACGCCCCGGCGGTGCTGCGCCGCATCCTCGACAACGGGCACGCCAAGCTGGCCAACACCTGGCGGGAGGCGCTGATCGCGCTGGCCCGCGCGCAGGGCTCGTCCCTCACCAAGAACGAGGCCCGCGCCCTGATCCGCGAGGCCGCCCCCTGGTCGGACGACCTCACCCCGCTGGACGCGCCCCTCCACCGCCTGGAGTCCCTGCCCCACGCGGTCACCACCACGGTCACGGCCCTCACCGCGACCACGGCCTGACCGCTCCCCGGGCTCAGGTGGCGGCGACGACCCGGCTCTGCACCACGTGCCCCAGCCCGTCGAGCGCGACCAGCGCCGCCACGAGCTCCTGCTCGTGCGCCGTCCCGCCGGCCCAGCTCACGGTCACGTAGTGGCCGAGGGCCCGGGCCTGCGCCCGGCTGGTCGCGGCGTCGAACAGGACGTCCTGCCGCACGAACCCGTCCCTGCCCAGCGCCGCCACCAGCGCGTCGGCCGCCCGCCCGTCGCTCATGTTGAAGATGACGAACTGCCCCGCCGTCGTGCCGCTCCGGTAGGTGGCCTGGAGCGCCTGCGTGCAGCCGGCGGCGGTGGCGCCCCAGAGGATCTCGTCGCAGTCGGCGACCTCCTTGGTGGCCTCGCGCCGCATGGTGCCGACCGTCTGGTTGGCGGCGGTGAAGACCTCCTGCGGGGTGAGCGGGCTGCCGTCCTGGGCGCGGGTGTCGATGGCGGCGTAGAAGGCGGACGTGGGCTCGCCGTGGTACGAGCCGGGCCTGGGCTCGTCGCGGCGCAGCCACAACCAGCCGATGACGGCGATGACGAGCACGTTGGCGGCCACGACGGAGATCACCAGACGACGGGACATCAGCCGGCCGCTCCCCTGCTCCGGACGACAGAAACGAGACGGGCGCCGGCACGAACGCCCGGGCGGCCGGCGGGCGTCACGAGGCCGGTCCCGTGATCGCGACGACCCGCCGGTAGACGGCCTTCTCCGCGCCGCGCAGCCCCAGCGTGAGCGAGACGTAGTCGTCCCTGACGCCGGGCTCGGCGCCGTCGACCCGGCCGAGCCACACCAGGCCGACGTAGTGGCCGAGGGCGTAGCCGCCGGCCTCGGAGTAGCCGCCCGGCGGGAAGGAGCCCTTGGACGAGGTCAGCGGGCGCGCCCAGCCGCCCCGGTAGAGGGTCTTCAGCGAGTCGACCAGCTCGGTGGCGGACTGGCCGTCCCTGAGGTTGAGCAGGGTGTACTGGCCGACGTAGCGGCCGTCGGAGCTGAGGTAGAGGCCGCGGGCGGCCTGGGTACAGCCGGCGTCCGCGACCTGCTCGGTCAGGCTCCCGCCCCACAGGGCGGCCGAGCAGTCGGCGTCGAGCTTCTTGGCCACGAGTTTCAGCTTGAGCTTCTTGGTGACCTCCAGCTCGCTCTGCCCGAACACCTCCTTCTCGGTGAGCGCCTTGCCGTCCTTGGCCCGGTCGGCGAGGGGGTCGAACAGCTTGGGCGAGTTCCAGCCGCGGAACACCTGCGGCAGCGCGGCGTCCGGGCCCAGCAGGGCGGCGCTGGCCTCGCGCTCCGGGGAGTAGCCGCCGATCGACATGGCGATGGCCACCACTCCCGCCGTGGCCCCCAGCAGGCCCACGACCGACGCGATGATCACGATGAGCCGCTGCTGGCGGGGCTTGAGGCCCATGCCGGTGAGGATGGGGAACTGCCAGTCCGAGGGCGGGGTCCGGCGTCGTTTGCGCGACCCGGCCGTCGTCTCCCCGGTCTCGTCGTCGTGCTCGCCTGCGCGGGAGGCCGCGACGCCGTCGTCGGCGGGCACGTCGTCGGGACGGCGGGCGCGCGTTCCCCTGCCGCCGGCCCTGGAAGCGCGGGACGGCCGGTCATCGAGGGCGGCGCCGCTGGGTGGAGGGGCGCTTTCGGCTGCTATCCGGTCGGATGCGAAGAAATCGCCGCCGTCCTGATCCGCGAGGTCGTGGTCGGCGAAGGCGTCCCGCTCCCGCCTGCCTCTGCCGAAGAGCCCGCTCGCGCGGTTGCCGCGCCCGGTCTCCGCCGGCTCGGCCGCAGCGCCCTCCGCTGTCCGCGGGCTCGGGGTTTCGTGAGCGCCGCCGGCTCTGCCGTCGTGAGCGCCGCCGGCTCTGGGGTCGTGGGCTCCCGTGCCGGGGCCGGGGATCACCGCCCAGCCGCCGTCGGCCGAGCCGGCCAGTGCCGCGTGAGCGCCGCCGGCCTCGGGGACGGACGGGCCTCGGTGCGTTCCGGTGTCAGGGGCGGACGGGGCGCGGTGGCCGCCGCCTCGCCTGCCCTCGGCCGCGCGGCCGCGTCGCGACCGCCCGGCGCGGCCCGTGCCGGCCGAGGCCGTCAGGTCGTCGTCATAGGACGTGGTGTCGTGGGACGGGGCGTCGTAGGAGGGGGCGTCGTAGGACGGGGTGGCGGGCGGGCGGGCGCCGGCGCCGCTGCCGTACGCGGTGCCCGCGTCCCAGGAGGCGCCGGGGCCGTAGCCGCCGGTGAGGCCTCCGTGGCCGGGGCCGTAGCCGCTGGCGGGGCCTCCGTGGCCGGGGCCGGGTGAGCCGGCCGCAGGCTGGGCGCCGCCGGCCGGGCCGGTGCCGTACGGGCCGGTGCCGGATTGGCCTGGGCCGGACTGGCCGGGGGCCGGCCGGCCGCCGGAGGCGGGAGCGCCACCCGGAGCGGGGTGGCCGGGAGCAGGGTGACCAGGAGCGGGGTGACCAGGAGCGGGGTGACCGGGAGCGGGGTGGCCGGGCGGCTCGGAGTGCCTGGAGTCGGGGTGCCTGGAGTCGGGGTGCCTGTTGGTGGCCGAGTGCCTGGTGCCCGGGTGACCGGCCTCCGGGTGGCCGGCGTTCGGCCAGGGTGAGGGGCTGGGCGAGGAGGGGACGTCCGGCCAGGGCGAGGAGGGGGTCTCCGGGGTGGGCTGGTCGGGGTAGGCGGGGTTCTGGCCGGGGTCGGGGCGGCCGTTCCTGCCGCGCGAGCCGGCTCGTCTGCGGGCCATCACAGGCCCGCCGCCCCGATCAGATTGCCCAGCCCGTAGGTGACCGCGGCAGCCACCGCGCCCACCACGAGTTGCCTCAGCCCCGAGAACCACCAGCTTCGCGCCGTCACGGCCGACACGATAGCGCCCGCCGCGAACAACGCCGCACACGAGACCGCCGCGGAGACCAACAGGTTCGTGGCCCCCAGCACGTACGGCAGCAGCGGCAACGACGCCCCCACCGCGAACGACAGGAACGACGACCCCGCCGCCAGCAGCGGCGACGGCAGGTCCCCGGGCGCGACGCCCAGCTCGTTGACGGCGTGCACCTCCAGCGCTCGCTCGGGGTTGCTGGAGATCTGCCGGGCGACCTCGGCGGCCAGCTCGCGGTCCACGCCGCGGTCGACGAAGGTCTGGGCGAGCTCGGCCTGCTCGTCCTCGGGGTGCTGGCGCAGCTCGCGGCGTTCGACGGCGATCTCGGCCTGGGCCAGCTCCCGCTGGCTGGCGACCGACACGTACTCGCCGCCCGCCATCGACAGCGCCCCGGCGGCCAGGCCGGCGATGCCGCCGAGGGCGATGACCCGGGTGTCGGCGGTGCCGCCCGCGACACCCGCGATGAGCGCGAAGTTGGACACCAGGCCGTCCATGGCGCCGAACACCGAGGGCCGCAGCCAGCCCCCGGTGACGTCGCGATGCTGGTGGTGGGCCTCCGCGCGCTCGGTCATCGGGAGTTCGTCTCCTTGGGGACGCCGCCGCTGCCGTTGCTCGTGCCGGCTTCGGCGGCCTCCTCGGCGTCGGCCAGGCCGGCGGAGGAGTGCGCCGGGTCGGCGGAGGAGTGCGCCGCCGGGTCGGCTGAGGACCGGGCCGGGCCGGAGGCTCCGGGGGCGTCGCCCGCGTCGCCGGACGCGGACGCCTCGGGGGACGTGGACACCTCGGCGGAGGTGGAGGCGTCGGAGGAGGCGAGGCCGCCGGCGGAGGTGGGCGTGCCGGGCGTCGCCTTGGCCCCGGGCCGCTCGCCGGCCGGATCGGCCGCGCCACCATCCTCGGCGTCACCGGCCGCGCCAGGCGCCTCGGCATCGCCCGACGTGGCGGCGGCCTCGGCATCGCCCGCCGTGGCGGTGGGCTCGGCGTCGCCCGCCGTGGCGGTGGGCTCGGCGTCGCCCGACGTGGCGCGGGACTTGGTGCCGGACGGGGTGGTGCCTTCAGTGCCGGACCGTGCGGCGGTGCCCTCGGTGCCGGCTGATGTGGTGGTGCCGGTGGTGCCCTCGGGGGCGGGGGCCTCGCCGTCGGGTGCGGTGGTGGCCGTGCCGTCCGGGCCGGAGGTGTCGCGGTCGTCGGGTTCCGCGCCCGTGGCGAGGGTGTCGTCCGTGGAGCCGGGGTCGGACTGGCCGGCGGCGTGCGCCGGGTCGGCCTCGGCGGACGGCGACACGACGACCTCCACGCCCTCCTTGTTCCTGGTCGCCCAGAAGTAGACCAGCGCCCCGACGAACAACACGATCGACGTCCACTGGTTGATGCGCAGCCCGAGGAAGAACACCGCGTGGTCGACCCCGCCCACCGGGTCGATGCGCAGCCCCTCGATCCAGAAGCGGCCGAGCGTGTAGCCGGCCACGTACAGGGCGAACAGCCGCCCGTGGCGCAGCCGCAGGCGGCGGCCCACCAGGATGAGGGCGAAGCCGAGCAGGACGTCCCAGATCGACTCGTACAGGAAGGTCGGGTGGTAGAGCACGCCCGGCTCGCCGCCGTGGTCGGCGTCGATCTCCAGCCCCCACGGCAGCGTCGTCGGCCCGCCGTACAGCTCCTGGTTGAACCAGTTGCCCCAGCGGCCGATGGCCTGCCCGAACGCGATGCCGGGCGCGATGGTGTCGGCCAGCGCGGTCATGGACAGCCCGCGCCGGCGCGCCGCCCACCACACGCCGACCCCGCCGAGCGCGATCGCCCCCCAGATGCCGAGGCCGCCCTCCCAGATGAACAGCGCCTTGTAGGCCGGCTTGATCGCGCGGCTGCCGAAGTAGGTCTGCCAGTCGGTGATGACGTGGTAGAGCCGGCCGCCGATCAGGCCGAAGATGACCGCGGGGACCGCGATGTCGATGATCGTCCCCTTCTGGCCGCCACGAGCGCGCCAGCGCCGCTCGCTCAGCCAGACGGCGACGATGACGCCGAGCACGATGCACAGTGCATAAGCCCGGATCGGGATGATTCCGAGATACCAGACCCCCTGGGAAGGGCTGGGAATCGAGGCAAGGGGCATGTCAGGTGAGGGTAGCGGAAGCGAGGCTACTTGGCCGCCTTCGTGACCGCGTCACGCAGCTCCGAAGGACTGAACACGACCGAGTTGTCCACTTCTGTGCCGTTAAGCTTCAGGGTCGGCGTGTGGTTGAGCTTCTGCGCGTCCATGATCTTCTGGCTGTACGCCTGCTGCGCCTGGACGTGCTTGCCCGACGTCACGCACTGCTCGAAGCCCGGATCGGTGACGCCCGCCTTCTTGCCCCACTCCAGGAGCTGGCTGTTGGTGAAGCCCTCCTCGGTCTCGGACGGCTGGTTCTGGTAGAGCAGGTCGTGGAAGGCGACCCACTGCTTGCCGTCGGTGAGACAGCGGGCGGCGTTGCCGGCGCGCAGCGAGTTGGAGCGGGTGGGCTCCTGGGAGAAGATCGTGATCGGGTGGTAGACGACCTTGGCCTTGCCCTCGGCGGCGAGGTTCTTGATGGTCTGGCCGCTCACCCGCTCGGCCTCCTTGCAGGCCGGGCACTGGAAGTCCTCGTAGACGTCGAGCACGGGCTTGTCCACCCCGCTCTGCGCCATGACCACGCTGCCGTCGGCCTGGATGGCGACCGGCGCCAGGCCGCCCGTGGCGTCCTCGGAATCGGACCTGCTCACGCCGTACCAGTAGCCGGCCCAGACGGCGGCCACGGCGACCGCGCCGGCGGCGACGTAGGTGATCACGCGCTTGCGCTTGTCGCGGGCGCGCGCGGCGGCCTGCTGCTCCCTGATCTTCTCGCGTGCGCCGCGCGTCGCGGTCGTGCGCTCACCCTTGCTCATCGCTGGTCCTCCGCATGATCGTCATCAGCCAAGTCGTCGGCACTGTCGTAGGCGCCGTCGCCCCCGAGCCCGAGGGCGCCGTCGAGCGCGAGGCGGCCCGGCGGGAAGCGGACCGTCCAGGCGCCGAGCAGCGCCAGGCCGAAGTCGCGCAGGATGTCGAGCAGATAGGCCGGCTCCTGCCCCGCCCCGAGCTGGCCGCCGCCGCCGAAACAGCCGCAGTCGATCCGCAGGCCGTTCGCCCAGGCCCAGCCGATGCCGAGCACGAAGGCGAGCATGAGCAGCGCCGCGATCACGGCGGCCACCCTGGTCAGCAGACCGACCACCAGCAGCACGCCGACGACGATCTCCAGGATGGGCAGGGCGTAGCCCACCGTGACGGCGATCGTGTCGGGCAGCAGCTGGTAAGCCTTGACCGCCAGGACCGAGTCGGACGGGTTGCCGATCTTGAGCGCGCCCGCCGCGATCAGCACTCCGCCCAGCACGAGCCGGGCAGCGGTCGTCACCCAGGGTATCGGCAATCTCACCGTTGGTGACGATAGTGACGCGTCCAAGACTGATTCCCTTCTTCTCGGTGCCGGAAGTGCGCACAGTACCGGGACTCCATCGGACCACGCCCGGGATAAGCATCAGCTAAGCCAGCTTTTCCCGCTCCGACCTGGGATGTTTGCCCGAATTACCAGGACAAGGTAGGAATTACTCATGCGAGTAAAGGCGCTGGTCGCCCTGGGGATGGACATCGCGCTGCCGATGGGGATCTACTACGGGCTGCGCGAGGTCGCCGGCGTGGAGCACCAGCCGGCGCTGGTGATCTCCTCGTTCGTGCCGGGGCTGAGCGTGGTCATGAGCCTGGCCCGGCGCCGGCGGCCCGACCGGCTGGCCCTGTTCATGACCGCGATGTTCCTGGCCAGCGCCGTGATCTCGGCCCTCGTCCACGACACGCGCTTCCTGCTGGCCAAGGACGGCTGGTTCATGGCGGTCGCGGCGCTGTGGTTCCTGGCGAGCGCGCGCGCGGAGCGCCCGCTGGCGTTCACCTTCACCCGTTTCCTGCTGGAGGGCCGGGTCGGGCCGGGCGGCGAGTCGTGGGACGTGCTGTGGGAGCGGCTGCCCGCCTTCCGCCGGATCTGGCGGGTGGTGACCGTGATCTACGGGGCGGGGCTGCTGGCGGACGCGGCGGTGCGGGTGGTGATGGCGTACACGCTGCCGGTGGACGTCGTGCCGGGCCTGGGCGCGGCGCAGTACGCCGTGTGGCTGCTGCTCATGCAGGTCGTCATCAACGTCTACCTGGTGCCCGCGGGGCTGTACAACCGCTGGTCGCCGCTGTACGCGCCGCTGCGGGCGGCCGAGCCCGTCAGGAGCAGGTGAAGCGGGCCTCGCCCCAGTCGGCGTGGTCGTTGCCGTTGCCGTCACCGCCGTCGTCGGCCACCAGGTCCGCGTACCGCGCGCCGGACACGTCCGCGACCAGTTCGTACGCCTCGTCCGCCGCCCGCAGCACCGGGCTGCGCGCCCGCTCGGCCCCGTCGGCCAGCACGGTGAAGCGCACCGAGCCCCGCGTCGCCTGCACGTCGTCCACCCCGGTGAACGCCCGGAACGCCGTGCACCGCCCGCCGAGGAAGTACCGGACGCGGGCCGGCGCGTGGGTGCCGAGGCCCTTGGCGAACGTCCGGCCGCCGATGACGATCGGCCCGCCGTCGGCCTCGCCGGTGTCGCCGTTGGAGCGGTCGCGCTCGACCGGCCCCCAGCCGTTGGCGGCGCTGACCCACTCCAGGTCGGAGGCGTAGACGTCGGCCTGGGGCGGCGGCGGGAGCGTCCTGACGCGGGCCGTGGCGGTCACCGTCCGCGGCACGCCGCCGACCGTGTACGCGGCGGCGGCCTTCAGCTCGTACGTGCCGTGGGGCGCGTCGGCGGGCGGCGTCACCTGCCACGTGGTGGTGAGCGTGCCGCCCGGCCCGGCCTCGCCGGCGCCGTCGCCGGTCACCGTCCAGCCGGCGGGGGCCTCCAGCGTCACCCGCACGTCGCGCACGGCGCTCTCCTCCCGGTTGGTGAACACGGTGCCGACCTCGTTGGCGGCGCCCTGCTCGAAGGCGGGCACGCCGGGCGTGACCTCCAGCGTGGCGCAGGCGGGCGCGTCCCCGGCGGGCCCGAGGTCGGTGACGGCGAAGTCGTCCAGGACGAAGTCGGCGCCCGCCTGCTCGGGCCGCAGCGAGCGCAGCCCCACCCAGACGTCGCCGCAGCCGCCGGTCACCCGCTCGCTGAACACGGCGGTCGTGCGCTGCTCGGGCAGCGTGGTGCGCCGGGTCTCCACGCTCGCGCCCGGGCCGGTGTCGTAGCCGGTCACCCACTGGTAGGTGTCGGCCTGCGCGTTCTGGTAGGCGAAGGACACCTCGTAGGCGTGGCCCGCCGCGAACCGGGCGGTCTGCGGCAGCGTGCGGTAGATGAGGCCCTGGCGTTCCTCGTGCGCCTTGAGCGACCAGTCGCCGCGCAGCACGTCGTCCACGGTCTTGCCGTGCCAGCCGGCCTGCGTGTACGGCTCGTGCCGCTCGGAGCGGTGGGTGCGGGCGTCGAACGACCCGCCCGCGTCCCCCTTGACGAACGGCCCCCAGCCGGGCTCGCCCGACTCGAACGTCTCGACGGGGCCGGGCGGCCCGCCGGGCAGCAGCCGCACGTCGTCCACCCGCACGTCGCCGTCGCCGGCCGCCGCCGCGATCCGCAGCGTCACCGGCCCGCCGCCGGCGGTGAAGGGCACCGAGAGCCGCTGGAAGAACGTGTCGTGCTTGTCGTCGGAGGCGATGTAGTCGCGGGCCGTCGAACGCTCGACCGTGGCCCGCGCCCCGCCCGCGGCGAGCGTCGTGGCGCGGGTGCGGCCGGGCTCGACCTCGACGAAGGCCGAGGCGGTGTAGACCCGGCCGGGCTGGAGGCCGGTCAGCCGCTGCTCCAGCGCGGCCTCCGCGCCGCCGCCGAGCACCGCGAAGCGGCGGCCCAGCGCGTCGCGCCCGGCCCGGACCGGGCCGCTCGCGCTCCAGCCGTCGAGGCCGTCGGAGTTGAAGCCGGGGTCGCGCAGCCCGCTGCCCTGCCCCCATCGCGGATCGGCCTGGGCGGGCGCGCCGCCGGGGTACAGCACGTACGCCACGCCCGCCTCCGCCCGCAGCGTGACCTTCCCCCCGACCGGTGTGACCGTGCCCTCGGGGACGCGTCCCTGGTCGGTGAGCCGGTAGACGCTCATCGCCCGATCGGCGTCCCAGGTCGTCTCGCCGCCCGCCGCGTTGTAGTGGTAGAACCTGCCGCCCCACGGCAGCAGGTACGCCGGCCCGTCGAGCACCTTGTGCCCGCCGGCGAACAGCTCGCGCCGCCCGTCCCGGTACGTGCCGCGCACGCCGCCGGTGAAGTCGATCTCGTCCGGGCCCCAGCGCATGATCTTGTAGTGCTGGAGGAACTTGGCGGGCAGGTTGTTCTCCCACACGTTGCGGAGGAAGGCGGTGAAGTCGTTGCGCGCCTGCCAGCCCTCGAACTCGACGATGCGGGCGTTGCCGAGAATCGGGTGCGGGTTCCAGACGTCCTTCTCGTCGTTGCGGATGAACCGGATGATCTGCGAGTTCAGCCCCTTGTTGGTGACGCCGCCGTAGCCGAGGTCGTTGGCCCAGTGGGACCAGAGCGAGCCGCGTTCCAGCTTGTCCGACCATTCGGTGGCGACCTGCCAGCCCTGCGCGCGCAGCTCGGTCAGCAGCCGGTCGGCGAGCCAGCCGAAGGGCCGGTACACGTCCACGTACACCAGGGCGAGGTCGCCGCCGGTCTCGCGGCGCAGCTGCGCGAAGCGGCGGGCGAGCGTGCCGCGGGTGAGGTCGCCGCGCTGGTCGATCAGGTACGCCTGGTCGAGCCAGTTCCAGCCCTTGGCGTCCGGGTCGGCGAGCTGCTCGCTGAAGTTCCTGGCCTCCGGGTAGGCCTCGGTGGCGTTGACGTGCGCGCCGAACTCGGCGTTCCAGGCCCGCCCGGCGCGCAGCAGCGTGCGCAGGTCGGCCAGGCCGCCCGCGCGGCGGTTGTAGTTCCCGCCGTAGTCGGGGTGGGCCGAGTCGTGGCCCTCGGACTGGTAGCCCTTGAGCAGCGCGAGCTGCCCGAGCCCGTCGGTGGCCAGGGAGATCCGCTTGACGTCGTCCAGGGTGCGCAGGAACGGGTGCGTGGCCTGGCTGGAGAAGTTGAACGGGATGTGCGCCGCCACCCGTTCCTTGGTGCGCCCGGCGCCGGGCGGGGTGATCGCGATCTGCCGGAAGGCGATCGCGCCGTCCTGCCAGTCCACCGTGCCGTCGCCGTTGGCGTCGGGGGTGACGACGACCTTCGCCCAGGGCGGCTCCTCGGTGAACGGCGAGCCGTCCGCGCGGTGCGTCCACTGGCCGCTCCACACCGCGACGCCGACCGCGCCCGAGGCGTCCCGCCTGGCCTGGTGCCAGAGCCGGGCGGCGTCGTGGTCGGTGACGCCCGAGGGGCGGTCGTAGGTGGAGTTCGTCTCGACGGCGGCGGCCAGGCGGGCGGTGCTGAGGATGGCGTACGAGGCGCCGACGGGCGCGGCGTCGGGCGCGGTGGCCGCCGTGACGGGGGCGATGACGTCGGCGGTGCGGGTGGCGTTGGGGTCGAGCCTGGTGAACGCCGTGGCCGCGCCGGGGCGGTCGCTGGAGACCGAGACCAGGTCGTGGCCGGGCAGGTCGATCGTGCCGACGCGGAAGGCCGGGGTGTCGCGCACCTCGTCGATCCTGAACGTCGTGACCCGGCCCCTGACGCCGACGCTCGCCGCGAGCGCGACGCCGGGCAGGCCGGGGAAGGCCAGCCGGTAGCGGGCGGTCGCGGCGTCCCGGCCGGTCAGCGTCACCTCGGCGGGGCGGGGCGTGCCGTTGAGCACCACCGCCGGGACCGCCGTGCCGCCGCCCAGCGTGGCGCCGGTGGCGCGGTCGGTGTAGCCGAGGACGCGCGGGAAGGCGGGGTCCAGCTCCACGCGCAGCGCCGCCGAGGAGATCGCGATCGGGCCGGCCACGCGCGCGGGGACGGGCGGCACGTTCTGCGCCGTCGGGCTCGGCGGCGGCGGGCCGGTGGGCGACGGCTCCGGCGAGGGCAGCTCGTACGTCGGCGACGGCGCGGGAGCGGCCCCCGCCCCACCGGCCCCCGCCCCACCGGACGGCGCCGCACCGGAGGAGGGCGGGCCGGAGGAGGGCGGGCCGCTCGCGGGTGGGGCGGGCGCCTCGCGGGTGCCCGCCGCGGTGGCCGGGGTGGCGAGGGTGAGGGCGAGGGCTGCTGCGAAGACGACGGGACCTCGACGCATAGGTGTCCCTCCGGATCATGCGTCAGACCGCTCGGGAGCCCCGATCATCACCCCGCTCGCCCACCCGCGCCATGGACTTACCCGCCATATTCACCATTGTCCGGAGTCACCGGTAAACGCCGAACGCGGCCCCCCTCAGCGGGGAGCCGCGTTCAGGAAGCCCAGGTCAGCGGCGCACGCCCGTCGCCATGTCACGCGCCAGGGCCGCGCAGGACTCGCGCCCCGCGGCCTCGTCCGGCGCGTCGAGCAGCCGGCGGATGAACGCCGAGCCCACGATCACCCCGTCGGCGTAGCCGGCCACCTCGGCGGCCTGCGCCCCGGTGCCGACGCCGAGCCCGACGCACACGGGCAGGTCGGTGTGCGCCCGCGTGCGCTTGACCAGGCCCTCGGCGGCGACGTTGACGGTCTCGCGGGCGCCCGTGACGCCCATCAGCGAGGCCGCGTACACGAAGCCGGTGCAGCAGTCGACGACCGCCTTGATGCGCTCCTCGGTGGAGCTGGGCGCGACCAGGAACACCGTGTCGATGCCGGCCGCGGCCGAGGCGGCCCGCCACGGCTCGGACTCCTCGGGCGTCAGGTCGGGCGTGATGGTGCCGACCCCGCCGGCGTTGGCCAGGTCGCGGGCGAAACGCTCGGCGCCGTAGCGGTCGACCGGGTTCCAGTACGTCATGACGAGCGTGGCCGCGCCGGTCGCGGCGACCCCTTCGACGGTGCGCATCACGTCGGCGATGCGGGTGCCGTTGAGCAGCGACCGGTGCACGGCGTCCTGGATCGTCGGCCCGTCCATGAGCGGGTCGGAGTAGGGCAGGCCGATCTCGATGACGTCGCAGCCGGCCTCGACCAGGGCCGCGGCGGCGGCGACGTCGCCGCCCTTGGACGGGAAGCCCGCGGGCAGGTAGCCGACGAGCGCGGCCCTGTTGTCCGCCTTCGCCTTGGCGAACACCGTCTGAAGAGTCGTCATGTCTGTCCCGTTTCGAAGGTCGAGCCTGCCCTGATGCCGCGACGGCTCGTCAGAGGTTGAAGTATTTCATCGCCGTGCCCATGTCCTTGTCGCCGCGCCCGGAGAGGTTGACCAGGATGGTCGCCTCGGGGCCGAGCTCGCGGCCCAGCACCAGCGCGCCCGCGAGGGCGTGGGAGGACTCGATGGCGGGGATGATGCCCTCGGTGCGGGCCAGCAGCGAGAACGCCTGCATCGCCTCGTCGTCGGTGACGCCGTGGTAGGTGGCCCGGCCGGAGTCCTTGAGCCAGGCGTGCTCGGGGCCGACGCCCGGGTAGTCGAGGCCGGCCGAGATCGAGTGCGACTCGATGGTCTGGCCCTCGTCGTCCTGCAGCACGTACGTGCGCGAGCCGTGCAGCACGCCGACCGACCCGGCGGTGAGCGTGAGCGCGTGCTCGCCGCTGTCGAGGCCGTGCCCGGCGGCCTCGTAGCCGTGCAGGGCGACGTTCTCGTCGCCGATGAAGGCGTGGAAGACGCCGATGGCGTTGCTGCCGCCGCCGACCGCCGCGCACACCGCGTCGGGCAGCCTGCCGGTCAGCTCCAGCATCTGGCGGCGGGCCTCGACCCCGATGATGCGCGCGAAGTCGCGGACGATCTCGGGGAACGGGTGCGGCCCGGCGACCGTGCCGAACAGGTAGTGGGTGGTGTCGACGTTGGTCACCCAGTCGCGGAAGGCCTCGTTGATGGCGTCCTTGAGCGTCTGGGAGCCGTTGGTGACGGGCACCACCTCGGCGCCGAGCAGCTTCATCCTGGCCACGTTGAGCGCCTGGCGCTCGCAGTCGACCGCGCCCATGTAGATGACGCACTCCAGGCCGAGCAGCGCCGCGGCGGTGGCGGTAGCCACGCCGTGCTGGCCCGCGCCGGTCTCGGCGATGACCCGCTTCTTGCCCAGCCGCTTGGTGAGCAGCGCCTGGCCCAGCACGTTGTTGATCTTGTGGGCGCCGGTGTGGGTGAGGTCCTCCCGCTTGAGGACGATGCGCGCGCCGCCGGCCTGCTCGGCGAAGCGCGGCACCTCGGTCAGCGTGGTGGGCCGGCCGGCGTAGGTGCGCAGCAGGTGGTCGAACTCGCGGATGAACTGCGCGTCGTTCTTGGCCTTCTCGTAGACCGCGGCGACCTCGTCGAGGGCCGGGATCAGCGCCTCGGGCACGAACCGGCCGCCGAAGACGCCGAACTTGCCGTGCACGTCGGGGTCGTTGCCGTACGCGCCGTTGCCCGCCAGGTCCGCGGCGGTCAGGATGGTGCCTTCGTTTGCCACTGCTATCCCTCTGTCGAGTGGTCGGGGCGCGTGGACGGGTGCGCGCCGGCGGTGACCAGCGCCTCCACGGCCTTGCGCGGATCCTTGCCGGTGACCAGGCTCTCCCCCACCAGGACGGCGTCGGCGCCGTTCCGCGCGTAGGCGAGCAGGTCGTGCGGGCCGCGCACGCCCGACTCCGCGATCTTGATGACATTGTCGGGGATCTTCGGCGCGATCTTCGTGAAGACCTCGCGATCGACCTCGAGTGTCTTGAGGTTGCGGGCGTTGACCCCGATCACCCGGGCCCCGGCGGCCAGCGCCCGGTCGAGCTCCTCCTCGGTGTGCACCTCGACCAGCGGGGTGAGCCCGATCGACTCGGCCCGCTCGATGAGCGAGACCAGGGCCTCCTGCTCCAGGCAGACGACCATGAGCAGCGCCAGGTCGGCGCCGTGGGCGCGGGCCTCCCAGAGCTGGTAGGAGGTGAGGATGAAGTCCTTGCGCAGGATGGGGATGTCGACCCGGGCGCGCACCGCGGCCAGGTCGTCGAGGCTGCCGCCGAACTTGCGCCGCTCGGTCAGCACGCTGATGACGTGGGCGCCGCCCGCCTCGTAGTCGGCCGCCAGCGCTGCGGGGTCGGCGATCGCGGCCAGCGCGCCCTTGGAGGGGCTGGAGCGCTTGACCTCGGCGATCACCGAGACCTTGTCGCCCCCGAGGGCGGCCATCGCGTCCCTGGGGGCCTGCGCCCGCTCGGCCCGCCGCTTGAGCTCGTCCATGGACACGGCCTGCTGACGTGCGGCGAGGTCGGCGCGCACCCCGTCGAGGATGTCGTCGAGGACGCTCGGCCCTTCCGTCCGCTCACTCACGCGCTTGAGGTCCCTCCGGATCGACTGTGGGGGTGGCCGAGAGTTCGCTTCGCGTCCGCTCTCCGCCTGTCCTGCGATGGTATCGGCCCCCGCGGGGTACCTCACCACAGGGCCCAGGTCTGGCCGGGCCTACGGGGCGAGGAACGCTCCGAAAGGCAGGTTCCGGACGACCCAGTACACCATGACGATCCCGAGGAAGGCCCACAGCCACGCCGGGTGGGCGAGCGTCGTCCTGCGGGGGCGGCCCTGCCAGGCCCGCACCACCCACCTGCCCCACCAGAACAGCAGGAACGGGACCGTCGCCACCATGAGGGGGTTGAGCCCGAGCGCCGCCACCGGGTCGAGGTGCGCCAGCGCGTGGATGGCCCGCAGCGTGCCGCAGCCCGGGCAGTAGAGGCCGGTCAGCCACAGGAAGGGGCACGTCGGGTAGTGGCCGGGCTCGTTGGGGTCGACCACGCCGACGAGCGCGACGACCGCGCCCGCCCCGGCCGCAACACCGAGCGGCGCGAGCAGGGCCTTGAGCCGGCCCGTGCCGTGCCGCCCGGTTGTTGCGATGCTCATGCTCCCAGTATCCGCCTTCTCCGTCAGTACGACGTGGACGGCATGTTCGCCGCGGCCACCACGAACACCACGATGTAGAAGATGATGATGAGCGCCCAGGCGATGCCGCCGAAGATGAGTGAGCGCTTCCACCAGGTCTTGGCCTCCTCGCTGGCCTGCGCCGCGCCCTGGTAGTCGCCGATCTGCCACTTCTGGTTGACCTGCGACGACTTCACGATGGAGACGATGCCGAAGGGCAGGCAGCAGAACAGGGTGGTCAGGATGGCCGGCACCAGGTGGTTGTCCGGGGGCTGCTGGCCGCCGTACCCGCCGCCGGGGGGCTGCTGGCCGTAACCGCCGCCGCCGTAGCCGCCGCCGCTCGGGGGCTGCTGGCCGTAGCCGCCGTAACCGCCGCCGCTCGGCGGCTGCTCGCCGTAGCCGCCGCCGTAGCCGCCACCGCTGGGCGGCTGCTGGCCGTAGCCACCGCCGCTCGGGGGCTGCTGCCCGTAACCGCCGCCGCTGGGCGGCTGCTGGCCGTAACCGCCGCCGCTCGGGGGCTGCTGCCCGTAGCCGCCGCCGGGCGGCTGCGAGCCGTAGCCGCCGTCGCCCTGGTTTCCGTACGTCATCGATCTGACTCCTCAAGTCGTGCGAGTGCGCGGCAGCCTAGCGAGAAAGCATGCCCTACGTGGACTAACGCCCACTTTGCGGACAAACCGTAATCGGACCGCAAGCGCGAGGTCACTGTGGGGCTAGTAGTCGTACGAACTGGACGCTGCGCCGGCCAGCCCGATGAAGGAAAGGATCATGCCGCCGAACCAGATCAGCAGCAGCACGTTGACGACCACCATGATGTAGGACGTCACCAGGCCGCCCACGGCGAGGCCCTGGCCCTCCTCGCCGGAACGCTTGATCCGGTTGAGCGCGATGTGGCCGAGGATCACGCCGACGATGCTGGTCAGGCCGCAGCTGATCATGCCGACGATGCCGAGGACGAGCGAGGCGACCGCCATGCCGTTCGTGGGGCGCGGAGGCGGGGGCGCGGCGTAGGGGTTGTAGCCGTAGGCGCCGCTCGGGGGGACCTGGCCGTAGGCGTAGTGCTCCTGGGAGGCGCCGGCCTGGCTGTAACCGCCCTGCGCGCCGTACCCCTGACCCCCGTACCCCTGACCCCCGTCCCCCTGACCGCCATACCCCTGGCCGCCATAGCCCTGACCGCCGTAGCCCTGCGCGCCGCTCTGCGGCTGCCCGTAGCCGCCGTAGCCGCCATAACCCCCGTTGCCGCCGCCGCTGGGCGGCTGCTCGCCGTAACCGGGCTGGCCGTAGCCAGGCTGACCGTAGCCGGGCTGCTGGCCGTGACTCGGTGGCTGCTGCCCGTACCCTCCGCCCGGCGGCTGCGACCCGTAGCCGCCGCTCTGATCCCCGTAGCTCATTCCCCTGGCTCCTAGTGTCCTTGGCGGGTTGCCTCCGGCAGCTTATTGAGGAAACGGCGGCCAAGCCGACAGAGGTTCAGAACAGTGCTGATTTCGTCATCGGGGGTCGGTGGGGTCGTCGCCCCGGTCGAGGGCGTCCCACAGCGCCTTGTCGCCCTCGGCGGCGGGGGCCGGGCCGCGCCGCTCGTAGCGGGCCGACATGCCGGCCCACCTGCCGCCGCGCGCGATCGCCAGCGCTCCCCCGGCGGCCAGCAGCAGCGCCCCCGCCCCTGACACGGCGGGCCACAGCGCGACGAAGTGCCAGCTCAGGCCGGTCGCGCCGCGCAACGTGTTGTGCGCGGCCAGCCAGTCGGTGACGCCCGAACCGTCGAGCGCCGTCCAGGTGGCGACGCCCGCGCCGAGCCCGCACAGGGCCAGCAGCGCGCCCACGACGCGGCGGCCGGCGCCCTTGGTGGCCAGCACGGCCACCACGCCGGCCAGCCCGGCCAGCGCGACCGGCGTCAGCACCGGGCTCAGGTCACCCCCGGTGGGCGCCTCGGCCCCGGCCTCGGCGACGCTCACCCACGCGCGGCCGGCCGCCAGCAGCACCAGCAGGCAGCCGGCGACGGTGAGCGCCAGCCAGCCGGCCAGCTCCCTGCGGGCGCCCGCGGCACGCCTGGGGGCGGGCCCGGAAGCGGGCCCAGGGGCGGGGACGGAGGTGGGCCCAGGGGCGGGGTCGGAGGCGGGGCCAGGGGCGGGGCCGGGGTCGGGGGTCTGCATCGGCGCGGCCTAGGCGAGCACGTCGGCGTCGAAACAGGTGCGCTCGCCGGTGTGGCAGGCCGCGCCGACCTGGTCGACCCGGATCAGCAGGGTGTCGCCGTCGCAGTCGAGCGCCACCGACTTGACGTGCTGGACGTGGCCGGAGGTGTCGCCCTTGACCCAGAGCTCCTGACGGCTGCGCGACCAGTAGGTGGCCCGGCCGGTGGTGAGCGTCCGGTGCAGCGCCTCGTCGTTCATCCAGGCCAGCATGAGCACCTCGCCGGTGTCGTACTGCTGGGCGATGGCGGCGACGAGGCCGTCGGGGTTGCGCTTCAGCCGGGCGGCGATCTCGGGGTCCAGGGACATGTACCCCATTCAACCAGCCCCTTGGCTCGCCCCCGCCATCACCGGCCGCGCTCAGGCGAGGGCCTGGGACAGCGTGTCGTAGATCGGGAACAGCGGCGCCAGGTTGGTCCTGCGCAGCCGCCGCAGCACCTGGCCGTCCGGCGCGACCAGCGCCATCGAGCCGTCGCGCTCGCGCAGGGCGGCGAGCTGGCGCACGAGCACCCCGAGGCCCGTGGTGTCGATGAAGGTCAGCGCGCTCAGGTCGACCACCAGGCGCGGCCCGCGCCGCCCGGCCGCCGCCGCGCTCGTGGCGTGCGTCGTGTCGTGCGTCGTGTCGTGCGTCGTGCCGTCCACGGCCTCGTCGAGGCATCGCCGCACCCGTGAGGCGTTGTCGACGTCCACCTCGCCGGCCAGGCTCACGACGACGTGCTCGCCGTGCCGCTGCCGGGTCATCTCCAGCACCTCGGCGCTGAGCTCGTTCATGTCCCCTCCCCTGGGGCGCTCCCCGCCGGAAAGGTACACCTGCCGGACCGGCGTCACGGTGTGTTTTGCCGAGAACGCGCTACGTGATGGAGTGCCGCCGGGTATTTTCTTGCCCGACGCGTGCTAGGGAGGGACGTCCATCGTGGTGCACGTCGCGGGTTCCGTTCTCGACCCGGATCTGGGGGATCACGTATGCCTGCCGTTCGACGGCGAGCGCGAGCGGATGCGGGCGACGGTGGTGTTCACCGTCAACGGCCTGCGCCGCCGGCTGAAGGTCGTGATCATCACGCATGCCGACAGCCCCGAGCGGACTCGCGCCTGGCTGGCGCCGCTCGTGCCGGGGTTCGCCGACGCCGAGTCGGCCGGCCAGGTGGAGATCCTGGCCTGCGCCGACACCCACTTCACCGGCGGCAGCCTGGACCCCGCGCGGGTCCACTCAGGGCTGCTCGACGCCCATGACCGCGCCCGCAGGCACGGCCAGCACGGCGTGTACGCGCTGATCGACGCCTCCTACGGCGTGCGCGACGCCCCCGGCCAGGCGGCCCTGGAGGCGGCCACCAACGAGGTGTTCGGCGAGCGCTGGCTGGCGGCGGTGTGCCAGTACGACCGGGGCCTGTTCCCGCGTGAGGCGATCGACCGGGCGGCCTCGGTGCACCCGATCGCGCCCGAGCAGGCGCTGCTGCGCTTCGCCAACACGGCCGACCCGCCGGGGCTGCGGGTGTGGGGCGACATCGACCTGACCAACCGGCGGGCGTTCGCGTCGGTGCTGGCCCGGCTGGAGAAGGAGCCGGGCGAGGTCGTCGTGGACGCCTCCCACCTCGCCTTCATCGACGCCGGCTCCGCGCACCTGCTGACCCGCACGGCCGTGGCCAGGCGGCCCGGCTCCACGGTGGTGGTGTGCGGGGAGGCGACGGCGCGGGTGCTCCGGCTCATCAGGGCGGAGGAGTTCCTGACCGTCCGCCGGGTGGGCGATGTGTAGGCAGGTGCTTCGCGTCTCCTTCGCGCGCGGGCGCATCACGTTCCTGCGCAGGACGGTCGCCGAGCACGCCGCCTACGAGGGGCTGTCGGGCCGGCGGCTGGAGGACTTCGTGCTGGCCGTCAACGAGATCACCACGAACGCGGTGGTGCACGGCGGCGGGCACGGCCGGCTGCGGCTGTGGTCGCACGCCGGACTGCTGTGGTGCGAGGTGGCCGACGAGGGGCCCGGGCTGCCGCCGGGCTGGATCGGCGACCGGCCCCCGCCGGCCGGCCTGTCGGGCGGCGGGCGGGGGCTGTGGCTGACGCGGATGTTGTGCGACCACATCACGATCGTGTCCGGGCCGGGCGGCACGGTCGTGACGTTCGCGGCGACCCGCGGCTGAGCGGGGGCGGCGCCCCCTCCGGAGCGGGGGGCGCCGGTCAGGAGCGGGCGGCCGACACCCAGGAGGCGTGCAGGTCGGCGTACACGCCGGGCTCGCGCACCAGCTCGGCGTGCGGGCCGCGCTGCACCAGCCGGCCGGCGTCGAAGACCAGCACCTCGTCGGCGTTCTCGGCGGTGGACAGCCGGTGCGCGATCGACACGGCGGTGCGGCCCCGGGTGACGCCCTCCAGGGCGCGGGCCAGGCGCACCTCGGTGGCCGGGTCCACGGCGGAGGTGGCCTCGTCCAGCAGGAGCAGGTCGGGGTCGGCGAGGTAGGCGCGGGCCAGGGCGACGAGCTGGCGCTCGCCCGCCGACAACGACTCGCCGCGCTGGCCGACGGGCGTGTCGAGGCCGGCGGGCAGGCCCTCCAGCCAGTCGGCCAGGCCCAGCTCGGTCAGCGCCAGCCCGATCTCCTCGCGGGTGGCCTCCGGCTTGCCGTAGCGGATGTTCTCCTCCAGCGTGCCGTCGAACAGGAAGCCGTCCTGCGGCACCATGACGATGCGCTCGCGCAGCGAGGAGAAGCGCACGCGGCGCAGGTCGTGGCCGTCGACGGTGACGCGGCCGCCGACCGGGTCCATCAGCCGGGTCAGGAGCTTGGCGAACGTGGTCTTGCCCGAGCCGGTCTCCCCCACGACCGCGACCCGCGAGCGGGGCGGGATGTCCACGGTGACCTCGCGCAGCACGGGCGGCCCGCCGGGGTAGGCGAAGTGCACGTCCTCGAAGGCGACGGAGATGGGGCCGCGGGGCAGCGTGACGCCGCCGGCGCCGGGGTCGGCGACGTCCGGCGGGGTGTCGAGGACGCCGAGGATGCGCCGCCAGCCGGCGACCGCGTTCTGCGCCTCGTTGAGCACCTCGGTCGCGGTCTGCAGCGGCGAGACGAAGAGGGTGACGAGGAAGAGGAAGGCGACGAGCTTGCCCTGCGTGATGTCGCCCGACAGGCCGAGGCGGACGCCGAGCAGCACGATCCCGGCGATCGCGATCGCGGCCACGATCTCGGTCAGCGGGAAGACGAAGCCGACGATGGTCTGCGCCCGGGTCTGGGCGGCGCGGTTGGCGTCGACGGCCCTGTCGACGCGGTCGGCGGTGCGGTGCTCGGCGGCGTAGGCGCGGATGACGGCGGCGCCGACGACGGACTCGCTGACGGCGGCGAGCATGTCGCCGGTGCGCTCGCGCACCACCGTGTACGCCCGCGACAGCAGCCGCTGGAAGCGCGGCAGCGCGATCATCAGCGGGATGAAGCAGACCCACACCAGCAGCGTGAGCTGCCAGGAGTAGACGAACATGAGCACGGTGGCGACGAAGAGCTGGCCGAGCGAGACAATGATCATCAGCCCGCCCCACTGCATGAACGTGCTGATCTGGTCGATGTCGTTGGTGACGCGCGAGACCAGGGCGCCGCGCCGCTCGCTGTTCTGGGTGAGCACCGACAGGTCGTGCACGTGCCGGAAGCCGCGCACCCGCAGGGTGGCGAGCGAGGACTCGGTGGCCTTGTAGAGGCGCACGTTCATGATGTACGCCGCCAGCGCCGTCAGCATCACCGCGGCGGCGCACACCACGACGGCCCGGGTGATGTACGGCAGGTCGGGCGTGCCGCCCTTGAGCCCGTGGTCGATGGTCTGCTGGACGGCGATCGGCACGATGATCTTGCCGACGGTGGCGACGACCGCCAGGGCGAGGGTGACGCCCAGGCCCTTGCGGAACTCGGGTGTGAGCGACAGCCCGTGCCGGATGGTGGCCAGGGCGGAGCGGTCGGCGCTGCCGTGGATGCTCTGGGCGGTCATGCGCTGACCTCTTCTTCCTCTCCCGCGGGGATCTCGGGGATCTCGTCGTCGGCCCCGGGCACGTCGATGGCGGCGCGCTCGGCCTCCTCGCGCTCGTAGGCGGTGACCAGGTTGCGGTAGCCCGCGCAGCGCTCGATGAGCTCCTCGTGCGTGCCGCGGTCCACGATCCGGCCGTGGTCGAGGTAGACGACCTCGTCGGCGAGGGCGATCGTGGCCATGCGGTAGGCGACGACCACGACGGTGCTGGCCTCGGCGGCGTCCCGGAGCCCGTGCAGGATCCTGGCCTCGACCTGGGGGTCGACGCTGCTGGTCGCGTCGTCGAGGACGAGCAGGCGGGGGCGGCGCACGACGGCGCGGGCGAGCGCGACGCGCTGGCGCTGGCCGCCGGACAGGGACGCGCCCCGCTCGCCGACCCGCGTGTCCAGCCCCTCGGGCAGGCGGGCCACGAAGCCGTCGGCCTGGGCCAGCCGGAGCGCGGCCCACACGTCCTCGTCGGGGACGTCCAGGCCGAGCGCGACGTTGCCGCGCACGGTGTCGTCGAACAGGAACGTCTGCTGGGGCACCAGCGCGACCGACGCGGCGACCTCGCCGTAGGCCAGCTCGCGCAGGTCGCCGCCGTCGAGCAGGACCGCGCCGCCGGCCGGGTCGACGAGCCGGGCGAGGAGCTGCACGAGCGTGGACTTGCCGGAGCCGGTGGGGCCGACCAGGGCGACGGTGCGGCCGGCCGGCACCTCGAAGGAGACCTCGTGCAGCACCTCGGCCTCGCCGTAGGCGTAGGAGACGCCGCGGACCTCCAGGGCGGCGGGACCGGCGGACAGGCTCTCGCCGCCGCCGTAGGCCATGGAGCCGGTGGCCTCCAGGACGGCCTGCACCCGCTGCCAGCCGACGACGCTGCGCGGCAGCTCGGCCAGCACCCAGCCGAGCGCCCTGATGGGGAAGGCCAGCAGCGTGAACAGGTAGGCGACCTGCACGAGGTCGCCGGAGTCGATCGAGCCGCCGGACAACCGCGCCGCGCCGACCGCCAGCACCGCGAGCACGCCCAGCGTGGGCAGCGCCTCCAGCAGCGGGTCGAACAGGCCGCGCACCCGGCCGACGGCGATGTTGGCGTCGCGCAGCTCGTGGGCGCGGCGGCGGAACCGGTCGGTCTCCAGGTCCTCCCTGCCGAGGGTCTTGACGACGAGGGCGCCGTCGAAGCTCTCGTGCGCGATCTCGCTGACCTCGGCGCGGAGCTGCTGGGCGCGGGTGGCTAGGGGGCTGAGCCGGCGCTGGTAGACGAGGTTGAGCACGGCGATGGCCGGGAAGATCAGGAATCCCACCAGGGCCAGCACGAGGTCGGTGAACACCATCGCGACGGCCGCGGTGACCAGCATGACGATCACGCCGACGGCCATGGGCAGCGGCGCGAGCGGCGCCCAGGCGGCCTCGGCGTCGGCGCTGGCGTTCGACAGGAGCTGCCCGGTGGGGTGCTGGTGGTGCCACGACAGCGGCAGCCGCAGGTACTGCTTGGTGACGTCCCTGCGCGACCTGGCCTGCATGCGGTACTGCATGACGCCGGCCAGGATGCGCCGGCCCGCCACGCCGAGCGCCTTGAGCAGCGCGGCGCCGAGGATGAGGCCCGCGCCCGCCCACAGCGCGCCCGAGGCGACCCCGCCCTCGGCGAAGGCGGGCAGCACCACGTGCTCCGTGGCCCACCCGAGCGCCCAGGCGGAGCCGACGGTCATGCCTCCGTAGACGGCGCTGGCCAGCACGGCCAGCGCGAAGACGGCCTTCTCGGTGCGGATGGCCACCCCAAGGACCTTGAGTCCCTGACGCATGACGGCCGAGGTGACCTTGCTCGCCACTCGGTAGGCCCCCCTAAATTCGACGACTTGTACACGTAAGTCACTACATCACTCCCGATGATGCTGTTATTCCCATGGGTAGGGTGGTCCACGTGACGCATGCCCGCGACGAGCGCAACGCGCTGTGCGACCTGATGGACCGGCTCGGCCCCGACGCGCCGACCCTGTGCACGGGCTGGACCACCTACGACCTGGCCGCCCACCTGGCGCTGCGCGAGCGCAGGCCGGACGCCATGCCGGGCATCGCGCTCAAGCCGCTGGCCGGCTACACCGCCTCCGTCCAGGACGGCCTGAAGGCCAGACATCCCTTCCCCGAGCTGGTGGCCATGGTCCGGCGGCCCGGCGGCGTCTACGGCCTGGCCCCGTTCCTCGACGAGGCCGTCAACACGCTGGAGTTCTTCGTCCACCACGAGGACGTGCGCCGCGCCCAGCCGTCGTGGGAGCCCCGCGACCTGCCCGCCGACCTCGACCGCGTCGTGTGGAAGCGGGTCGCCTCCGGCGCCCGGCTCATGCTGCGCCGCTCCCCCGTCGGCGTGGTGCTGCACCGCCTGGGCGGCGGCGTGGCGCTCGGCGGCCCGCGTCAGGGCGTCCGGGTGGAGGTCACCGGCACCGCCTCGGAGCTGCTGCTGTTCTGCTTCGGCCGGCAGGAGCACGCCCGGGTGGAGCTGACCGGCGACCCGGCGGCCGTCGCCCGGCTGCGCGAGGCCCGTCTGGGGCTCTAGCGAGCCCTGACGGGCTCTGGCGAGCCCGTCCGAACCCGGCCGGATCTGGTGGGCGATCGGGCAGAAGTCCCGGCGCGGCAGGGGCTCGCGCATGACTTCGAGCCCGTACCATGGCAGTGGAAAGAAGCCCCCCGGTTATGATCATGAACATCTTCGCCGTGGATGCCAGTGATCGCCCAGATCCGGGTATATACGGCTGGGAATGGACTGCAGGAGGCCCCCCATGCAGGTCAAGAAGGTGATCACCTACGTGGCTATCGCGTTCGTGGTCTTCTATCTGTTCACCCGGCCGGCCCAAGCCGCCGACGCCGTGAATGGTGTGATCAACGGAATCTTCCAAGGAGCCGATCAGTTGGCCGTGTTCTTCTCGCAGGTTCTGACGTAGGGCGCGCTTCCGTCTGCGTCAGGTGCTTCCCCGCGGTGCCGGATCGTGTTACGCAGACAGGATGACAGATCGCCCCAGCGGCACCAAGACCAGCCAGCTCGACCCCCACGCGCGGCGCATCCTCGAACGGGCCGAGCTTGAGGGCATCGAGCTGATCCGCTTCTTGTACGCCGACCACGGCGGTGTGATCCGTGGCAAGGCGGCATCCCGATCGCGGCTGGCCGAACGGCTCGGCACGGGCATCGGGCACACGGTGGCCATGATGGCGATGAACATGCTCGACCAGCTCCAGGACGTCGAGCAGATGGGTCCGGTGGGCGAGGTCCGCATCGTCCCCGACCCGGCCACGTATGTCCCGTTGCCGCACGCCCCCGGCGCGGCCGCCATGCTGTCGGACCTCCGCCTGCCCGACGGCGCACCGTGGGCGGCGTGCGCGCGGACGTTCCTCAAGGACGCGGTCGCGGAGCTCGCCGGCGAGGGCTACTCGTTGGTCGCGGCGTTCGAGCCGGAGTTCACGCTCGGCCGCCGCCTGCCCGACCCCGGCGGCAACCTCGACCGGCTGGTCCCGCTCGACGACTCGCTCTGCTATGCCGGTACCGGGTTCGACACGGCGCACGACTACACCGTGAAGCTGATCCGGGCGCTGGAGACGCAGGGCCTGCGCGTCGAGCACTACCACCCGGAGCTGGGGCCCGGCCAGCAGGAGCTGTCGATCCGGCACGCGCCCGCGCTGCGCGCCGCCGACAACCACGTGCTGTACCGCGAGACCGTGCGCGGCGTCGCCATGCGCATGCAGCTGTGGGCCTCGCTGGCGCCCAAGCCGCTGGCCGACCAGGCGGGCAACGGCGCCCACCTGCACCTGTCGCTGTGGGACGAGGCGGGCAACGTCTTCGGCCGCGACGAGGAGCTGCGCGACGCCTTCATCGGCGGCCTCATCGCCCACCTGCCCGCGCTCACCGCGCTGACCTGCGGCAGCGTCAACGGCTTCCGCCGGCTCGCGCCGCGCACCTGGGCCAGCGCGTACGCCGTCCACGGCCCCGACAACCGGGAGGCCGCGGTCCGGGTGTGCTCCCCGCTCGGCGAGAGCGGCGAGCCCAACCTGGAGCTGAAGCCCTCCGACTCCGCGGCCAACCCGTACCTGTCGCTGGGCGCGGTCATCCACGCCGGCCTCGACGGCATCAGGCGCAAGCTCGACCCCGGCGAGCCGGTGACCGTCGACCCCGACACCGCGCCGGGCCGCTACCCGCGCCTGCCGGCGTCGCTGCCGGAGGCGCTGGACGCGCTGGAGGCCGACGAGGTGCTGATGGAGGCGCTGGGGCCGCTGCGGCGCGCCGCCTACCTGGCGGTCAAGCGGTCGGAGGCCGCCGCGTTCGCCGCCCGCGACACCGCCTACGAGCTGTACCACCACGTGCGCGTCTTCTGACCCGCACGCGGTGGCCCGTCAGCGCACCGGGTGGCCCGCCGTGCGCAGCGTCTCCTTCACCTCGGCGATCTTCAGCGTGCCGAAGTGGAAGACCGAGGCGGCGAGGACGGCGTCCGCGCCGGCCGCCACCGCCGGCGGGAAGTCCTCCAGCCGGCCCGCCCCGCCGCTGGCGATCACCGGCACCCGCACGGCGGCGCGCACCGCCCGCAACATCTCCAGGTCGTAGCCGTCGAGCGTGCCGTCGCCGTCCATCGAGTTGAGCAGGATCTCGCCCACGCCCAGCTCCTCGCCGCGCGCCGCCCACTCCACCGCGTCGATGCCGGTGCCGCGCCGCCCGCCGTGCGTGGTCACCTCGAACCCGCTCGGCGTGCCCGGCGCCCGGCGGGCGTCGACCGACAGCACGACGCACTGCGCGCCGAACCGCCGCGACGCCTCGGTCAGCAGCTCCGGCCGGGCGATGGCGGCGGTGTTGAGCGACACCTTGTCGGCGCCGGCCCGCAGCAGCCGGTCGACGTCCTCGACCGCGCGCACCCCGCCGCCCACGGTGAGCGGGATGAACACCTGCTCGGCGGTCCTGCGCACCACGTCGAGCATGGTCTCCCGCTCGCCGGAGGAGGCGGTGATGTCGAGGAAGGTCAGCTCGTCGGCGCCCTCCTCGTCGTAGCGCCGCGCCAGCTCGACGGGGTCGCCCGCGTCGCGCAGGTTCTCGAAGTTGACGCCCTTGACCACGCGCCCGGCGTCCACGTCGAGACAGGGAATGACTCTTACCGCTACGGTCATGCTCGCAGTGCCTCGATTTCGATCTCGACCAGCATTCTCGGGTCGACCAGCCCGGCCACCCGTACTCCTGTGCAGGCGGGCCGCACCTTGCCGAAGACCTCGGCGATGGCCCGGCCGACGAGGTCGAAGTGGCGCTGCTCCACCACGTAGTAGCGGACCATCACGACGTCCTCGCGGGTGAGCCCGCCCATCAGGACGGCCTCCAGCGCGATGTCGATCGCGGTGAGAGCCTGGAGGTAGGCGTCGCCGACGTGACGCACCTCCCCGTCGACCGTGGCCGTGCACCCGGACACGATCACCCGCTCTCCCACGACCACGGCGCGCGCGTAGCCGTACTTCTCCTCCCAGATGCCGCCAGAAAAGACCCTAGGACCGGTGCTCTGCATGCCGGCGCTACCGACGCTCATTCCGCCCCCTCCCGGCGAAGCTACACACGTACCGCGGCCAGCGCGTTTTCCAGTGTGAACGCGTGAGCGTACAGGGCCCTGCCCACGATGGCCCCCTCCACTCCGTCCGGGACGAGAGAAGCGAGTGCGACCAGGTCATCGAGGCTGGAGACGCCGCCGCTGGCGATGACCGGCCGGTCGGTGCGGGCGCAGATGCTCCGGTACAGCTCCAGGTTGGGGCCCTGGAGCATGCCGTCCTTGGTGACGTCGGTGACGACGTAGCGGGGGCAGCCGTCGGCCTCCAGCCGGTCGAGCACCTCCCACAGGTCGCCGGCCTCCTCGGTCCAGCCGCGCGCGGCGAGCGTGGTACCGCGCACGTCCAGGCCGACCGCGATCCGGTCGCCGTGCTCGGCGATGATCTTCCGGCACCACTCCGGGTTCTCCAGGGCGGCGGTGCCGATGTTGACCCGGCGGCAGCCGGTGGCGAGGGCCGCGGCCAGCGAGGCGTCGTCGCGGATGCCGCCGGACAGCTCCACGTTGACGTCGAGGCGGCCGATCAGCTCGGCGATCAGCTCCCGGTTGCTCCCCCGGCCGAACGCCGCGTCGAGGTCCACCAGGTGGATCCACTCGGCGCCGGCCTCCTGCCAGGCGAGCGCGGCGGCCAGCGGCTCGCCGTAGCCGGTCTCGGTGCCGGCCTCGCCCTGGGTGAGGCGGACGGCCTGGCCGTCCACGATGTCCACCGCGGGCAGCAGTACGAGCGACATTCTTCAGGTCCTCCGGTCGAAGGCGAGGGTCACGACAACGGGTACGAGCAGCACGGACAGGACGAGCACGGCGAAACTGGCCGCGAGCGAGCCCCACAGCAGCCAGGCCAGTGCCTGGACGAGCACGAAGGCCGCGCCCACCACGAGGTTCTGGACGCGGTGGCGGCGGGCGATCAGGCCGCCCTGGCGGCGCACCCGCACCGGGCGCGGCACCAGCCGGGCCAGCGCGGCGCGGCGGCGGGAGCGGCGGGCCTGCCGCTCCTCGTTGACCCGCATGGCGCGGGCCCGCTCGGCCTCGCGCTCGGCCCGCCGGCGGGCCCGCTCCTTGCTCACCGTCGCCCGGCCTTCTAGTCGAGGGTCTTGAGCCAGTTGTCCAGCAGGGCGGCGCCGGCGTCGCCGGACTTCTCGGGGTGGAACTGGGTCGCCATCAGCGGCCCGTTCTCCACCGCCGCGACGAACGGCACGCCGTGCTCGGCCCAGGTGACGACCGGCTCGGCGAACCCGTCGCCGGTGCGCAGCTCCCACTCGCGCACCCCGTAGGAGTGCACGAAGTAGAAGCGGGTCGCGGCGTCCAGGCCGGCGAACAGCACGCTGCCGGCCGGCGCCTTGACGGTGTTCCACCCCATGTGGGGCAGGACGGGCGCGTCCAGCCGCTCGACGGTGCCGGGCCACTCGCCGCAGCCCTCGGTCTCCACGCCGTGCTCGACGCCGCGGGCGAACAGGATCTGCATGCCGACGCAGATGCCGAGCACCGGACGCCCGCCGGCCAGCCGCCGTCCGACGATCTGGTCGCCGCGCACCGCCTTCAGCCCGGCCATGCACGCGGCGAACGCGCCCACGCCGGGCACCACCAGGCCGTCGGCCTCGGCGGCCGTCTCGAAGTCGGCGGTCACGGTGACGTCCGCGCCGGTGCGGGCCAGGGCCCGCTCGGCCGAGCGCAGGTTGCCCGAGCCGTAGTCGAGGACGACGACGTTCTTCTTCACCACCACAACACCCCCGCCGTGATCGCCATCACCGCGCCGACTGCGCAGACGACGGCTCCGATCCTGAGTCCTTGCTTGATGAGGGAGAACACGCCGCCGGCCAGGAACAGCCCGAGGAAGACCAGGACGACGGCGATGGCGTTGCCGGTCACAACACGCCCTTGGTGCTGGGCACTCCCGTCGCGCGCGGGTCGAGCTCGGACGCCTCCCGCAGCGCCCGCGCCAGCGCCTTGAACTGGGCCTCGACGATGTGATGGGCGTTGCGCCCGTACGGGACGTGCACGTGCAGGCAGATCGCGGCCTGGGCGACCAGCGACTCCAGGATGTGCCGGGTCATCGTGGTGTCGTAGTCGGGGCCGATCATCGGCGCCATGCCCTCGGGCTCGGTGTGCACGAGGTAGGGGCGGCCGGACAGGTCGACGGTGACCTGGGCGAGGGACTCGTCCAGCGGGCATGACGCGCTGCCGAACCGCCTGATGCTTGACTTGTCGCCCAGCGCCTCGCGGAACGCGGCGCCCAGCGCCAGCGCGGTGTCCTCGATCGTGTGGTGGGAGTCGATGTGCAGGTCGCCCTCGGTCTTGACGGTCAGGTCGAACAGCCCGTGCTTGCCCAGCTGGGCCAGCATGTGGTCGAAGAAGCCGACCCCGGTGGCCACCTCCACCCGGCCGGTGCCGTCGAGGCCCACCTCCACCAGGACCGAGGTCTCCTTCGTGACGCGCTCGACGCGGCCTACGCGGCTCACAGGACTCCTTCCAGGGCGGCGCGGAAGGCCGCCATCTCCTCGCCGGTGCCGATCGACACCCGCAGCCATTCGGGCGGGCCCACCTCGCGGATGAGCACGCCCCGCTCCAGCAGCCCCTCCCACACCTCGCGCCGGTCGGGGAAACGGCCGAACAGCACGAAGTTCGCGTCGGAGTCGGCGACCCGCAGGCCCTTGGACCGCAGCCACGCCACCGTCGCGTCGCGCTCGCGGCGCAGCGCGTCGACCGTGCCCAGCAGCTCGGCGCGGTGCCGCAGCGCCACCCGCGCCGCCGTCTGGGTGAGCGTCGACAGGTGGTACGGCAGCCGCACCAGCAGCAGCGCCTCGATCACCGCCGGGTGCGCGGCGAGGTAGCCGAGCCGGGTGCCGGCCATCGCGAACGCCTTGGACATCGTCCGGGTGACGATCAACCGCGGGTGCTCCGGCAGCAGCGTCAGCGCCGACGGCGTGCCCTCGCGGGCGAACTCGGCGTAGGCCTCGTCCACCACGACCATGCCCGGCGCGGCCGCCAGCACCGCCTCGATCGTGGGCAGCGGCTGGGCGGTGCCGGTCGGGTTGTTGGGCGAGGTGAGGAAGACGACGTCGGGGCGGTGCTCCTCGATCGCCGCCACCGCCTTGCCCGGGTCGAGGGAGAAGTCGTCCTCGCGGGCGGCCCTGATCCACTCGGTGCTGGTGCCGCCGGTGATGATCGGGTGCATCGAGTACGACGGCTCGAACCCGATCGCGGTGCGACCGTGGCCGCCGAAGGCCTGCAGGATCTGCTGGAGCACCTCGTTGGAGCCGTTGGCCGCCCACACTTGCTCGGCGCGCAGCCCGTGGCCGAGGTAGGCGGCCAGGTCGGCGCGCAGCGCCAGGGCGTCGCGGTCGGGGTAGCGGTTGAGCTCGCCCGCCTGCTCGCGGACCGCCTCGGCGAGGTCGGCCACCAGCTCGGGCGAGGGCGGGTAGGGGTTCTCGTTGGTGTTGAGCCGGACCGGGACGTCGATCTGGGGCGCGCCGTAGGGCGACTTGCCGCGCAGGTCGGCGCGGATCGGCAGGTCGGCGAGCGTCACGTCGTCCGGGTTCACTCGGCCGCCTCCGTCACGTCCGTCTCGGTCTGGGGCACGCGCCAGTCGAAGCGGGCGCGGATCGCGGCGCCGTGGGCGGGCAGGTCCTCGGCGTCGGCGAGGACCGTCACGTGCGCGGCGGCCCGCGCGAGCGCGTCGCGGCTGTAGTCGACGACGTGGATGCCGCGCAGGAACGACTGCACCGAAAGGCCGCCGGAGTGGCAGGCGCAGCCGCCCGTGGGCAGCACGTGGTTGGAGCCGGCGAGGTAGTCGCCGAGCGAGACCGGCGCGTACGTGCCGACGAAGATCGCGCCGGCGTTGCGCACCCGGGCGGCCACGGCGGCGGCGTCGGCGGTGTGGATCTCCAGGTGCTCGGCGGCGTACGCATCGACGACCTTCAGCCCGTCGTCGAGGCTGTCAACCAGCACGACGCCGGACTGCCGGCCGGCCAGCGCCTCGGTGATGCGCGCCGAGTGGCGGGTGGCCGACACCTGGCCGGGCAGCTCCTTCTCCACGGCCTCGGCCAGCTCGGGGCTGGTGGTGACGAGGACGGCGGCGGCGATCGTGTCGTGCTCGGCCTGGCTGATCAGGTCGGCGGCGACGTGCACCGGGTCGGCGGTGTCGTCGGCGAGGATCGCGATCTCGGTGGGGCCGGCCTCGGAGTCGATGCCGATGCGGCCCTTCAGCAGGCGCTTGGCGGCGGCCACCCAGATGTTGCCGGGGCCGGTGACCATGGTGGCCGGCGCGCACTCCTCGGTGCCGTAGGCGAACATGGCCACGGCCTGGGCGCCGCCGACGTTGTAGACCTCGTCGACGCCGAGCAGGGCGCAGGCGGCCAGGATCGTCGGGTGCGGCAGCCCGCCGAACTCCTTCTGCGCCGGGCTGGTGACGGCCAGCGAGGGCACGCCCGCCTCCTGGGCCGGCACGACGTTCATGACCACGCTGGAGGGGTAGACCGCGCGGCCGCCGGGGACGTAGAGGCCCACCCGGTCGACCGGCACCCAGCGCTCGGTAACCGTGCCGCCGGGCACGACCTGGGTGGTGACGTCGGCGCGGCGCTGGTCGCGGTGGACCAGCCGGGTGCGCCGGATCGACTCCTCCAGGGCCGCGCGCACCCGCGGGTCGAGCTCGGCGAGAGAGCGCTCGATGGCCTCGGCGGGAACGCGGGTGGTGGCGATCTCGACGCCGTCGAACCTGGCGGTCAGCTCCCGTACGGCCGCGACACCGCGATGGCGCACGTCGTCGCAGATGGGCCGCACCTTCTCCAGGGCGGCCTCGACGTCGAGCTCGGCGCGGGGCAACACGTCACGCAGGTTCGCCGGCAGGGAACCGCGCATGTCAATACGGGAAATCACCCCCACAGTCTACGGAGTCCGGGGCCTGAATCTCGTTCTGTCCACACTGCGGGACGGCTCGGGCGTGCCGGGCCCGCGGCTTCCGGTCCGGGGCGCACGACGGCCGCGGGGCGGCATTCGCCTGTACCGCCGCGCGGCCGTCGTCGCCCCGGACCGGGCCTGCCGGGGCGGTCGCCGTAGCCGCCACGGGGGCGCGGCCACGGCTCGGGGGTGAAGTTTTTGGGGCCCCTCTTGTGCCCTGGATGGTGGAGGTTCTAACGCCGACGGGGAAAATACTTTCCGTAACCAAGATTACGCTAAGTTATCTTTGCAGGTGGGAACGTGTCTCCCGAGGGAGCGCGCATGGAGCACAGCAGCGAAGAGGCAGGCGAACATACCGGCCCGCCCGGCCACGATCGCCCGGACGGGCCCGGCCACGGGCCTGAGCCCGGTCCTGGGGCCGGTCCTGAGGCCGGCCCTGAGCCCGGTCCTGAGGCCGGTCCTGAGGCCGGTCCTGAGGTCGGAGCCGGGACCGGACGAGGGGCCGAAGCCCGGCCCGGTCGCGACGCCGGAGCCGGGACCGAGCGCGGCGCCACGCTCGAGGTGGAGCGCGGCGCCAGGGTCGAGGTCGAGCGCGGCGAGGGGCGCGGGTGCGGCGAGGGGCCCGAGTGCGGGACGGTGCGGCGCGGCGACGAGCCGGGGTGCGGATCGGCCGGGCACGCCGACGCCCTCCGCCCGCCGCCCGGACCGGCGACCGACCCCACGAGCGCCGCCGACGACCGCGCCGACGACCGCGCCGACAGCCTCACTCACGATCACACAGGCGAACCCCCACGCGTTCCCACCGGCGATCCCACCCACGATCCCACCCACGATCCCACCGGCGTTCCCACCCACGATCCCGCTCACGCCCCTGCGGCCGATCCCGCTCACGCCCCTGCGGGTGACGCCGGCCGCGAGGCGACCCACCTCTCACCAGGCGACCCCGGGGGCACAGCGGCGGACGGAGGGGCGGGCGTCGCGAGGACCGAGGGCGGGATGGTGGCGGGGATCCCGCTGCTGCGGCCCGGGGCGGCGCCCCCGTACACCGTCCCGCCGCACGTAGCCGCCGCCGGCATGCCGAGGGGCGCGACCCGGCGGCAGGCGACGGCCGCCGGGCCGTGCGAGGAGCGGTGGGCCGAGGTCGCCGCGCGTGTCTGCGGGACGTGCTTCGGCCCGGCCGAGCGCGCCCGCGGCGTCCTGGTGATCGGCCACGCGCCCGCCGACCCCGCCGAGCGGTTCCTGTCGGAGCACCTGGAGGAGCTGATCGCCCGGTACCCGGGCCGCGTCGCGTTCGGCGGCTGCCTGCGGGCCGCGTACCCGTGGCGGGCGGGCACCCGGCCGGTCGAGGGCGAGGCGCGCGAACGGTACAGCGTCGGCCACGAGATCCGTCTCGTCCCCGCCGCGGACGGCTGGGCGGCGGGCGGCTGGATCGAGGTGACCGTCCCCGGCCACGGACCCTACTGCGGCGCGTTCACCCATGCCCTGGGCGACACCGTGGCCTGGCCGGAGTCGGAGATCGCGCACTCCCACCTGCCGGTCGGCCCGGGCCGGCGCGGGCGGGTGGACGTGCACGAGATCGGCGGCCGCTACGACGGCGTCCTGTGCCTGTCGATGACGGGCTTCCCCCGCCACGCCGGCGACCCCGGGACGCGCTGCTTCGACCTGGCCGGGAGCCACGTCCGTACCGGCGCGGGGTTGCTGTGCTTCCCGTTGCGGGAGGCGTTCGTCAAGGCGCCCGGCGCGCCCATGGCGGTGCTGCGCCTGCACCGGACCTGGCCCGGCGGAGACCCCGAGCCGGATCACATCCTGCCGAGCGAGATGTGAGCGAATTAATAGTATTTGTCCATTATGTCCGATCCCGTACTCTTGCCGCATGGGACAGTGGCGAGGGCCGGACGGCATCCTGGTCGAGGCGATCATCCTCGACGACCGCCCGCTCCTGCGCGTCACCCACCGCGTCAACGGCCGGACGTACCTGCGCGGCTACTGCCGCACCGTCTCCGAGCTGCACGAGCACGGCGTCGATCTGGCCGAGCTGGTCGAGGACCGTCCCTTTGACCATCTGCAGACCCCTGAACACCCTTGACGATCAAGCGGACGGGGTACTGCACCCCCCATGGTGCGGCTGCCGGCCTACGCGCCGATGCTCGCCCAGCTCGGCACCCTGACCTCCGTGCAGGGCGAGGACTGGGCCGTTGAGATGAAGTGGGACGGTGTGCGCGCCCTCGCCTACATCGAGGACGGCGCCGTCCGCCTGATGTCGCGCAACGGCAAGGACATCACCCCCGCCTACCCCGAGCTCCAGCTCATGGCCGGCGCCACCGGACGCCACCCCGCCGTGCTCGACGGCGAGATCGTCGCCTTCGACGAGGCCGGCCGCCCCAGCTTCGGCGCCCTGCAGCCGCGCATGCACCAGCGCAACCCGGCCGCCGTGGCGACGCTGGCCCGGTCGGTGCCGGTGACGTTCATGGCCTTCGACATCCTGCACCTGGACGAGACCTCCACCGTCGCCCTGCCGTACACCGAGCGGCGGGAACTGCTGGAAGGGACCTTCACGCCGGGGTTCCGGTGGCAGGTGCCCGTCTGGTTCACCGACCACGCGCAGCGCGCCTTCGAGTCATCGCGGCAGCTCGGGCTCGAAGGGGTGGTGTGCAAACGGCTCAACTCGCCGTACCGGCCGGGCCGGCGCACCACCGAATGGACCAAGATCAAGAACGTCAGCGCGATCGAGGTCGTCATCGGCGGCTGGCGGCCGGGCTCCGGGCGGCGTTCCGGCACGATCGGCTCGCTGCTGCTCGGCGCGCACGACCAGCGCGGACGGCTGCTGTACGTCGGCCACGTCGGCACCGGCTTCACCCAGGCCATGCTCGCCGACCTGCACGAACGGCTGGCCCCGCTGGAGCGGGCCGACTCGCCGTTCGCCGAGACGGTGCCGCGCGAGCACTCCCGCGACGCCCGCTGGGCCGAGCCGCGCCTGGTCGGCGAGGTCCAGTACGCCGAAGTGACGGGCGACGGGCTGCTGCGCCACCCGTCCTGGCGCGGGCTGCGGCCCGACCGCTCCCCCGCCGACGCCGTCACCGCCCGGCTCCTGCACGGCGGCCGTACAGGCGACGCCGCCGCCGGCTGACGCCGCCCGCCACACCCGTACCTCGGCCCAGACCGGTCACGACACGGCCCTTATGGCTACCGTTCGTCTTATTATCGTGACTTAGAGTGACGAGAGGATTTCATCCGGATCGACGCTCAGGGGGACATCGTGGGGGACAAAGTGGGCGACGCCGAGCGCACGGCCGAACGCGACGGCGAGCGCGGCAGCGCCGGTGACGGCCTGCGCGGCAGCGCTCGCGGCGGGGTGCGCGGGAGCGTGTCGGGCGGGGTGCGCGGGAGCGTACCGGGCGGGGTGCGCGGGAGCGTACCGGGCGGGGTGCGCGGGGGCGTGCCGCGAACGCTCGTCACGACGCTGACCGCGCTCGCCGGCGTCGCGATCGCGCTGCCTGCGGCTGCCGAGCACGCACCGCACACCACCCGCGAACACCCGCCCGTCCCCGCCTCCGCCACCACGGGCGCGTCCGGGATCGCGGCCGCAGCGGGCACGTCCGGGGTCACGGCCACAGCGGCCATGTCGGCGGCCTCGCCCCCCACGGCAGCCATGTCGGCCATGTCGGCCGCCTCGCCCGCCAAAGCCGGCACGCCGGCTGCCTCGCCCGCCAAAGCCGGCACGCCGGCCGCATCTCCGGCATCGCACGCATCGCAGGCGTCGTCATCGGTCCCGGCCGGCACGGTCGCGTCGGCCGCTTCAGCCGCTCAGGGGGTGAAGCAGCGCCCCGCCTCCACCGCGGCGAACCGGCCCGCGAACGCCACGGCAAACCGGCCCGCGAACGCCACGGCCAACCGGCCCGAGGGCACCGCCGCCCATCAAGCCGCGGACGCCGCAGCACACCGGCCCACGAACACAGCGGCCCACAGCCCCACAGACACGGCCACTCATCGCCCGGCCGAAATCGCCGCACACCACCTTACGAACACCGCCGCACACCACCCGGCAGACGCCACCGCACACCACCCGACGGACACCGCCGCACACCACCCCGCTGACGCCACCGCACACCACCCCACGGACACCGCCGCACACCGTCCGGCGGACACCGCTGCACACCGCGCCGCCGATACGGCCGCCCATCGGCCGGTCGGCAGTGCGGCGCATCGGCCGTCCGAGGATGCGGCGCGCCGGCCCGCCGGGGAAGCCGCACAGCGGCCCGCCGAGGAAGCGGCGCGCCGACCCGCCGGGGAAGCGGCGCAGCGGCCTGCGCCGGTCGTGGGGCAGCCTGTGGTCACCGTCCGGAAGCAGGCGTGGGGTGGCGCGGAGTCGTCGCCCCTCATGCGTCCCGCCCAGGCCGTCCGCTACTGGACGGCCACCAAGCAGGCCAAGGCCAAGGCGGCCGACCTGCCGTCCACGCGGCCGCCCCTGGTCGCCACCTCCGCGCAGCGGCTGCTCAGCGTGCCCACCGGCAAGCGCCTGACCCCCGGCGCCGACGCCAACGGCTACGCCCGCGTCCGCCGGCCGTACACGGGGGCCGCCCGCAGCCGCATGAGCGGCCGGCTGTTCTTCGTCAACGCAAGTGGGCGCGGCGACTCGTGCAGCGCCAGCGTCGTCCGTTCGGCGTCCCAGCTGCTGATCGTGACGGCGGCCCACTGCGTCTACAGCGTCCCCGAGGGCGCCTCGCGCGGGAAGTGGCACAGCAGCTTCGCCTTCGTCCCCGCCTACGACGGGCGCGCCACCGCCGAGCGGCAGCGCGAGCCGTACGGGCGCTGGGGCGGACGGCGCGCCTGGAAGCCCGACGGCTACACCGGCCTGGCCGGCGGCGACTGGAACTCCGTCTACGACGTCGCCCTCATCGAGGTGGGCCGGCGCACCCGCACCCTGCAGGACGCCGTCGGCGGCGGGTTCACCCCCATGCGCAGCCAGGGCGGCCGGCACACCATCGTCACCGCCGGCTACCCCGGCGTCCTCGGCAGGAAGCCCTACGACGGCAGGGACCAGCTCTGGTGCCTGGCCCGCACGCAGCCCGCCCGCGCCCTCGCCGCCGCCTCGGCCGCCACCCTGCCCACCACGCTGCCCGCCGATCTGCCCGCCACCCTGCCCGCCGGTGTGCCCGCCACTGTCCCGGCCGACGTCCCGGCCGTGGCGCCCGCCGCGCCCGAGGCCGGCGCCGTGGCGGCCGCCGCGCCCGCCACGAAGCTGGAGACCTACAACTGCCACCTGTCCAAGGGCCACAGCGGCGGCCCCTGGGTGCTCAGGGGCACCCGCGACCTGGTCGGCGTGTTGTCGGCCGGCACCGAGGACGGCCAGGCCGACGGCTACTCCGTCGCCAACGCCCTCAATGTCGAGAGCTACGGCGCGATCGTCAAGAAGGCCGACCCGCGCGGCGTGTACGACGCCCTGTCGGTGAAGCTGACCGGCCCGGCCGCCGCCGTGCGCCGGGGCGAGACCGCGACCGTCACCGCCACCGTGACCATGCGCGGCCTCATGGCGGCGTCCCAGGTGCCGGTCACCTTCCGCGTCCCCGCCGGCGCGGGTCTCGCGGCCGTCACCGGCGGCACCTGCGAGCGCGCCGCCCGGCAGGCCACCTGCGTGGTCGGCGCCGTCCGGCCCGGCCGGCCGGTGCAGCTCACCGCCCGCGTCCGCCTCACCGGCGACGCCCCGCAGCAGGTGCCGGTCACCGCGCACGTCGCCGCCACCCGCCTGGACCCGTCGCAGCGCGACAACACCGCCGAGCTCCGCGTCCAGACCCGCGCCTGAGACCGGCGCGTCAGGCCGGCGCCGGCTCCTTCAGCGTGCGCGCCAGCAGCCACGCCAGGACCGGGAACGCGACCAGGCAGGCCAGCGCCGTCCGCAGCGAGGTCGCCTCCGCGACCAGGCCCACCAGCGGGCTGGTCAGGCCGCCGACGCTCACCGCGAGGCCCAGCGTCACGCCGCCCGCCGTGCCCACCCGGTTCGGCAGCAGGTCCTGGCCCAGCGTGACGTGCAGGGAGAACGGGACGTACAGGGCGATCGAGGAGGCGGCCACGAAGACGTACGCGGCGGGCCCCGGCGCGAGCACCACGCCCGCGACCGCCGGGACCGCCGCCGCGTACGCCAGCCGCATCGTCCGCACCCGCCCCCACCGCGCCGCCAGCCGCCCGCCGAGCACGGTCCCGGCCGCGCCGCCCGCGAACAACACGAACAACGCCACCGCCCCCGCCGCCCCGCCCCCCAGGTACAGCGCGACGAACGTGCTCAGCCCCACGTACACCACCGACCGGAACACGATCACCAGCGTCAGCCGCGCGAAGGCCCGCCAGTCGTCCCGGCCCCGCTCCGCCTCCGCGGCGGCGGCCCGCGTCCCGCCGCCGCCGGTCAGCGCCCGCACCGCCGGCAACGTCGCCAGCGCCCCCGCCAGCGCCGGCGCCGCCAGCCACGGCGAGGCCCCCAGCCCCCACGCCGCCAGCAGCGGCGTCACCAGCACCGGCGCCGAGGCGAAGCCGAGCGTCCCGCCGAGCGAGAACCAGCTCATCCGCACGTGGCTGCCCGCGCTCGCGATCCGCGCCAGCCGCGCCGACTCCGGATGGTAGGCCGCCACCCCCAGCCCGGACAGCGCCACCGCCAGCCAGGTCAGGACGTAGGAGTCCGCCACGCCGCCCGCCGCCACCCCTGCCCCGGCCACCACCATGCTCACCGGGATCAGCCACGGCATCCGCCACCGGTCCGTCAGCACCCCGAACAGCGGCTGCACGACCGACGACGACAACGTCGCCGCCAGCACCACCCCCGACACCGCGACGTAGCCGTACCCGCGCTCGGCGACCAGGAAGGGCACCAGGGCCGGCACCGCGCCCTGGTAGACATCGACGGCCGCGTGCCCGGCGGCCAGCATGGGGACTCTGTTCACCCCCCGATCGTCGCTCCCCGCCCCGCTGGCCCGCTTCCGATAAAATGCCAACCCATGCCGGAAATCCGCCACCTGGCGCAGGCCCCGACGGGACGGCGGCCGCTCGCCCCCGGCGGCGGCATCGACGCCCACGTCCACGACACCCACCAGATCGTCTACGCCTGCCGCGGCGTCCTGTCGGTCACCACCGGCGCCGGCACCTGGGTGGCCCCCGCGAACCGGGCCATCTGGGTGCCCGCCGGCACCGTCCACGAGCACCGCGCGCACGGCGACACCGACCTGCGCCTGGTCGGCCTCACCGGCAACCCGCTCGCCCTCGACCGCCCGACCGTCCTCGCCGTGGACCCCCTCCTGCGGGAGCTGATCATCGCCTACACCGGCGAGCCCGGCCACGAAGACGCCCGCGACGGCGAGCACGACGGCAGACACGGCGCCGAGCACGACGGCGAGCACGACGGCGTCCGCGACGGCGAGCACGACGGCGTCCGCGACGGCGAGCACGACGGCGAGCACGACCGGCTCCTGCGGGTGCTGCTCGACCGGCTCAGGCGCGCGCCCGAGCGGCCCCTCCACCTGCCCGCCCCCGCCGACCCCCGCCTCGCGGCCGTCTGCGCGGCGCTGCACCGCGATCCCGCCGACACCAGGACGCTGGCCGCCCTGGCCGCCGCCGCCGGCACGAGCGAGCGCACGCTGGCCCGGCTGTTCCGCCGCGAGCTCGGCATGAGCTTCCCCCAGTGGCGCACCCAGCTCCGCCTGCACCGCGCGCTCCTGCTGCTGGCCGACGGCGTGCCGGTGACGGCCGTCGCGCACCGCTGCGGGTGGGCGTCGGCGAGCGCGTTCATCGACGTCTTCCGCCGGGCTCTGGGGTACACCCCGGGCCGCGCCTTTACATTGTAGATTCGCTACAATGCCCTCCGTGAGCAGCAAAGCGAAAAGCAAGGGAGGCGGCGGCACGCCGGCCACCATGGCCCTGACGAAGGCGAAGGCCGACTTCACGCTCCACCCGTACGACCACGACCCCGCCGCCCAGGCCTACGGCGAGGAGGCCGCCGACGCGCTCGGCGTCCCGTACGAACGCATCTTCAAGACGCTGGTCGCCGAGGTCGAGAGCGGCCTAGCGGTGGCCGTGGTGCCGGTGGCGGGCAAGCTCGACCTCAAGGCGTTCGCGGGGGCGCTCGGCGGCAAGCGGGCCGCCATGGCCGACGCGGCCAAGGTCGAGCGGGTCACCGGCTACGTCGTGGGCGGCATCAGCCCGCTCGGCCAGCGCAAGCAGCTCCCCACCGTGGTCGACTCCTCGGCGCTCGAGTTCGAGACGATCTACTTCTCGGCAGGCAGGCGCGGCCTCCAGATCGAGACCGCGCCCGGCAACCTCATCGCGCTCACCCGCGCCGTCACCGCCCCCATCGGCAAGGCCGGCTGACGCGCCGCCCTGTCCGAGGGGCTAGCGGCCGTGCCGCGGCCGGTGGCGCCAGGGCTCCTGCCGCCGCCGCTCCCAACGCTCGCCCGGCTGCCGCTCCTCCGCCCGCCCGGCGTACGGTCGCCCGCCGTACGGCTGGTGAGCGTGCGGGCGCGGGCCGTGCGGGCGGCGGTCAGGCGGCGGCCACTCCAGGGAGGGCACCCCGGGCGTCTGCCCGAGCAGCCACTGGAAGAGCTTACGGTGCCGCCGGGCGAAGGCCCGGTCGCCGCGCCGCTTCTGCCGCTTCTCCTCCTCGGCCAGCGCCTTCTCCAGGCCGGGCGTGTCGCCGCCGCCGAAGCGCGCCATGTCCGGCGGGTGGAAGCCCTTCGGTTCGAGGCCGCGCAGCGCCGGGCCCATCGACTCCACCCAGATCGGCCCGGGCAGCGACGCCCCCTGCACCGACCCGTAGTACTCGTCGCCGATCTGCACGCCCTGCAGCGGGAAGCGGTAGGAGCCCCGGATGTCGCCGACGCTGACGGCGGCGGCGAGGTGCGGCGTGTAGCCGGCGAACCAGGCCGAGGTGTAGCCGTTGTTGGTGCCGGTCTTGCCCGCGGCCGGCCGGTCGATGCCCTGCCCCTTCATCGTGCCCTTGTCGAAGACGCCCTCCAGGACGTGGTTGACCGCGTCCGCGACGGGCCGCTCGATGGCCTGCTCGCAGGAGGGCGGCACGTGGGTGCGGCGGCCGTCCCTGCCGACGATCTCGACGATGGCCAGCGGCCGGCAGTACGACCCGCGCGCCGCGAACGCCGCGAACGACGCCGCCACCGTCACCGGGTCCATCTCGTTGATCCCCAGCGTGAACGTCGGCACCTCGCGGAGCGGCGTCCCGTCGGCCCGGGCCACGCCGAGCGCCTTGGCGGTGCGGACCACGTTGCACAGCCCGACCTTGCGCTCCAGCATCATGTAGAAGACGTTCACCGACTTCCAGGTGCCGGTCTCCAGGCTGTGCGGGCCGCCCTCGCCCTCGCCGCTGGCGTTGAGCACGCGGGTGTCGGGGTCGTTGACCGCCCGTCCCGCGCAGTTGCGGTAGCCGGCGGCGGGCACCAGCGCCCCCGGCGTCTGGAAGCCGTCGCCGAAGCGCCACCCCTGCCGCAGCGCCGTGGCCAGCGTGAACACCTTGAACGTCGAGCCGGCCTGGAAGCCCTGCCCGCCGCCGTGGGCGACGTCGGCGACGAGGTTGAAGGTGGTCCTGGAGCCGTTCTTGCGGTTGCCGGGGTTGCGGCCGAAGCCCTTGCTGGCGGCCATCGCCCTGATGCGGCCGGTGCCCGGCTCGACCATGGCCTCGGCGGCGACCTCGGTGTCGTCGGGGTGCACGTGGCGGCGGATGGCGCGTTCCGCGGCGCGTTGCGCGATCGGGTCGAGGCTGGTCCTGATCGTCAGGCCGCCCCGCGCCATGCGCGCGCGGCGCTGCGCCTCGTTGTTGCCGAAGGCGGGGTTCGACAGCAGCTCGCGCTGGACGTACAGGCAGTAGAACGGGTAGGCGCTCTGCTCGCAGCCGCCCGGCTCGGGCCGCAGGTCGAGGCCGAGCGGCGCGGCCTTCGCCGCCGCCGCCTGCTGCGGCGTGATGATCTTCAGCCCGGCCATGCGGTCCAGGACCAGGTCGCGCCGGTCCTTCAGCCGGCCGCGGTGCGCGGCGCCGAGCGAGGGGTCGGTCGAGTACGGCATCCGCACCGCGCCGGCCAGCGTGGCCGCCTGGGTCAGCGTGAGACGGGCGGCCGAGGTGGAGAAGAAGCGGCGGGCCGCCGCCTCCACGCCGTGCGCGCCCGCGCCGAAGTAGGCGATGTTGAGGTAGCGCTCCAGGATCTGGTCCTTGCGGTACTTGCGCTCCAGCGCCATCGCGTACCGCAGCTCGGTGATCTTGCGGGCCATGTTCGGGGCGCGGGCGCGGTCGCGTTCCTCGTCGGTACGGGCGCTCTCGACCAGGATGTTCTTGACGAGCTGCTGCGTCAGCGACGAGCCGCCCTGGCGGATGCCGCCCGCCTGGGTGTTGGTCAGCAGCGCCCGCAGGGTGCCGCGCACGTCGAGGCCGCCGTGCTCGTAGAAGCGGGAGTCCTCGATGGCCACGATGGCGCGGCGCATGACCGGCGCGACCGAGGCCAGCGGCACGGCCGTCCGGTTGGCCTCGTAGAACTGGGCGAACGGGCGGCCGTCCTTGTCCAGCAGCCTGGTCACCTGCGCCAGGGGCTCCTCGCGCGGGGCCGGCGGCAGGTGCACGAAGGTGTCGGCGACGTTCTTGGCCGCCAGGCCGCCCCCGCTCACCACGGGCGCGGCCAGCGCCCCCGCCAGCACCCCGCCGAGCGCCCCGGCCAGGCCGAGCATCCCGGCGGATCTGAGTACGGTCACTCAAACGATGTGCAACCGGACGATCACCGGCAAACGCCCGGTTCCTGCCTCTTTACCGTTGCCTGCGAATGTTCAGACCGAGCGACCTGAACTGCTCGAACGGCCGGTGGTAGCCGCGTTCGATGTGGTGCACCCCGCGCAGCGTGGACGGCCCGTCGGCCACCGCCGCCGCCAGCACCGCCGAGAACCCGGCCCGGATGTCGGGCAGCGTCACGTCCGCGCCCTTCAGCTTGGACACGCCGCGCACCACGGCCGAGTGGCGGGCGTTGGTGTCGTGGTAGCGGCAGGCCGGGCCGCCCAGGCACTGGTCGAACACCTCGATCTCGCAGCCCATCTTCTGCAGCGCGGGCACGTACACCAGGCGGTTCTCGAAGACCGTCTCGTGCAGCACCGACATGCCGTGGCTCTGCGTGAACAGCACCATGAGCGGCGTCTGCCAGTCGGTCATGAACCCCGGATGCGTGTCGGTCTGCACGGCCGCCGCGCGCAGCCCCTCCGGGGGCGCGGTGGCACACAGGTACTCGTCGTTGATGTCGAAGTTGGCGCCCATCCTAGCCAGCGTGGTGATGGCGGTGACCAGGCGGTCCTGCGGGCAGCCGTGCACCCGCACCTCGCCGCCGGTCACCAGGCCGGCCGCCAGGTACGAGAACGCCTCGATGCGGTCGCCGGTCAGCCACGTGGAGGCGCCGCGCAGCCGGTCGACGCCCTCGATGACGATCCTGCGGTCGGGCGACAGCTCGATCCGCGCCCCCATCCGCTGCAGGAACAGCGCCAGCTCCACCACCTCGGGCTCCATGGCGGCGTTCTTCAGCACCGTCTTGCCCTCGGCCAGCACCGCCGACATCAGCACCGTCTCGGTCGCGCCCACGCTCGGGTACGGCAGCTCGATGCGGGTGCCGCGCAGCCGCCCCGCCTTGGCGTAGATGCCGGCGTCGCTCACCTCCACCTCGGCGCCCATCGACCGCAGGGCCTCCACGTGGAAGTTCACCGGCCGCCGCCCGATCGGGTCGCCGCCCACCAGCGGCACGAACGCCTCCCCCGCCAGGTGCAGCAGCGGGCCGAGCATGAGGATCGGGATGCGGTTGAGCCCGGTGAACGCGTCCGGCACCCGCGGCTCGATGTGCGGCCCCCGCTCGATCGTGATCTCCGGGCCCTCCATCCGCACGTGGATGCCGAGCGCCTCCAGCATGGCGGCGGTGATGCCGACCTCGCCGACCTCGGGCGCGTTGTGGATGCTGCTCTCCCCGGTGCCGAGCATGGCGGCGACCATGTGCTTGGAGACGCCGTTCTTGGAGCCGCGCACCACGACGTCGCCCCGGAGCGGACCGGAGGGCTCAATCAGCCAGACCTCTTCTGCAATCACGAAGCGAGCCTAGCCGGGGGATACCATCGAGTGATTCGGACGTACATATGAGGGGGCGTGGAGTGGCGAGGGAAGTACGCGCTTTCGCGGTAACTGTCCTCGCACTCGCCGCCCTCGGGATCGGCGCCGGGCTGGCCTGGTCGGCGGTGTCGCCGCGGGCTCCGTACCAGGTGGGCGAGCACGGCCTCGTCCTCGCCGACCTCACCACGCAGGCGCTCATCGCGGCCGACGGCTGGTACGCGGTGATCACCGGCGGGCTGGGGCTGCTGTGCGGGGCGGTCGGCTGGCTCGCCGGGCGGCGGTGGATGCTGGGCGTGCTGGCGGGGCTCTGCGCGGGCGGGGTGGCGGCGGCGGCGCTGGCGTACTGGGTGGGCTCGACGTTCACGATCGGGGCGGTCGTGGTGGAGGCCGCGGCGGCTCCCGGGGTGAAGGTCGTCCCGGGCGCGCTGACGCTGACCGCGAACGGGGTGGCGGTGGCCTGGCCGCTGCTCGCGGTCGGGATGTTCGGGCTGCTGGAGGGCATGCACGGGTACCGCGAGTCGCCGCTGCGGCAACCGTACGGCGAGGGCCCCCTGGACGGCGGCCCCTTCGGCGGCGGCCCCCTCAACGGCGGCCCCTTCGGCGGCGGCTCCCTGGGCGGCGGCACGGGCCGCGACGGCTGACCGCCCTCCGCCCGGCCGGTGGCGGGCCGGCGAGGCGGTCGAGGGCCGCGGCCCCGGGCGTCCGGGTTCGGGGGTCAGAGGGGCGGGCGGCGCAGGCCGTGGCCGGTGGCCTGTTCGAAGGCCCGCGCCACGCGCAGCACCCGGGCGTCCGCGAACGGCGCGCCGACGATCTGCACTCCCACCGGCAGCCCCTCGGGCGTGAACCCGGCCGGCACCGACGCCGCGGGCGCGTGCAGCACGCTGATCCAGTACGCCGACCGCATCCACGCCAGGTAGTCCGGCATCCGCTGCCCGTTGATCTCGCCGACGTGCGGCTGCTCGACCGGGAACGGCGGCACCTGGCTGACCGGCGCGATCAGCACGTCGTAGGCGTCGAAGAAGGCCGCCATGCGCTGGTAGAGGCGGCTGCGCGCCTGCTCGGCCCTGGCCAGGTCGGCGCCGGTGACCTTGCGGCCCTGTTCGACGTTCCAGGCGGTGTTGGGGCCGAGCCGGTCGAGGTCGCCGAAGGACAGGGCGTAGTTCCAGGCGCGGTAGGTGCGGAAGGCGTCCTCGGCGTCGGACAGGTCCAGCTCGACCTGCTCCACGCGCGCCCCCAGCCGCTCGAACACGGCGGGCGCGGTCGCGGTGACGGCGGCGGTGCGCGGGTCCACCGGCAGCCCGCCCAGGTCGGGGCTCCAGGCGACGCGCATCCCCCGCACGCCCTCCTCCGGCTCGGGCGCGAACACCTCCTTGATCGCGTACGGTGAGCGCCGGTCGAACCCGGCGATCGCGCCGAACATGAGCGTGACGTCCTCGACCGTGCGCGCCATCGGCCCGAGGACCGACAGCGTGTACCAGGCGTTGACGTCGGAGATCACCGGGACCCGGCCGGGCGTGGGGCGCAGGCCCACGACGTTGCAGAACGAGGCCGGGTTGCGCAGCGAGCCGCCCATGTCGGAGCCGTCGGCCAGCGGCACCATGCCCGTGGCCAGCGCCACGGCCGCGCCGCCGCTGCTGCCGCCCGCCGACCTGCCGAGGTCGTACGGGTTCCGGGTCGCGCCGAACACCTCGTTGACCGTGTGGGAGCCGGTGCCGAACTCGGGGGTGTTGGTCTTGCCGATGCTGATCGCCCCGGCCGCGCGCAGCCGCTCCACGATCAGCTCGTCCCGGTCGGGGACGTGGTCGGCGTAGAGCGGCGAGCCGTAGGTGGTGCGGATGCCGGCGGTGTCGACCAGGTCCTTGTGCGCGACGGGCACGCCGTGCAGCGGGCCCGCCGGCTCGCGGGCGTCGGCCTCCTTGGCCGCGTCGAGCGCCTGCTCGGCGACCAGCGTGACGATGGCGTTGACGCGCGGGTTGACCTCCTCGACGCGGTCGAGGCAGGCCCGGACGACCTCCACGGCGCTCACCTGCCTGGTCCTGATCAGGCGGGCCAGCTCGGTGGCGCTGAGGTAGTGCAGTTCGCTCACCTCTCCGATCCTGCCGCACCGCGCCCGGACGGGCGACGGCGAGGGTTGCCAGGACCGGGCCGCCGAGCTGGAGACCCGCCACCAGCCCCGGTCAGGCGCCCAGGCAGGCCGGGCCGAGGAGCTGCTTGAGGTCGCCCATCAGGGCCGGCGACGGCGTGACCCGCAGCCGGTCGTCCACGCGCATCACCGTCGTCCGCGGCCCGTTGTGGACCTGCAGGTGCACCTCCGACGTGCCCGGGTGCGTGGTCAGGATCTCCTTGAGCCGGGTCACCACCGGCGGCGTGCAGCGGGTCAGCGGCAGGCTCACCAGCAGCGGTCCCCCGGCCTCCTGGGTGAGGTCGGGCGCGGTCACCTCCATCGCGATGATCTTGGCGACCTCCTCCCGCTTGTCGATGCGGCCCTTGACGAACACGATCGCGTCCTCGGCCAGCAGCGTCGCGCACAGCTGGTACGCCGACGGGAAGATCATCACCTCGATCGCGCCTTCGAGGTCCTCGAGCTGGGTCAGCACCCAGGTGTCGCCCTTCTTGGTGACCTTGCGCTGCACGCCGCTGAGGATGCCGCCCACGGTCACGATCTGCCCGTCGGGCCGGCTGTCGTCCTGGAGGGCGGCGATCGAGCAGTCGGCCCCGGCCGCCAGGATGTGCTCGACGCCGAACAGCGGGTGGTCGGACACGTACAGGCCCAGCATCTCGCGCTCGAACTGCAGCAGCGTGGTCTTGTCCCACTCCCCCGGCGGGATCTGCACGTCGAACGTCTGGTCCTCGCCGCCGTCGATCGCGCCGAACAGCGAGTCCTGGCCGATGGCCTCGTTCTTCTTGATGTCGATGATCGCGTCGACGGCCTGCTCGTGCACCATCACCAGGCCCTTGCGCACGTGCCCGAGCGAGTCGAACGCGCCGGCCTTGATCAGCGACTCGATGACGCGCTTGTTGCAGACCAGCGCCGGCACCTTGCGCAGGAAGTCCTTGAAGTCGGCGAAGCGGCCCTTCTCCTTGCGCGCGGAGATGATGCCGTCGACGACGTTCGCGCCGACGTTGCGGATGGCCGACAGGCCGAAGCGGATGTCGGTGCCGCGCGGGGTGAAGTCGAAGTCGGAGTCGTTGACGTCCGGCGGGAACACCTTGATGCCCATGCGGCGGCACTCGTTGAGGTAGAGCGCCGACTTGTCCTTGTCGTCCTTGACCGACGACAGCAGCGCGGCCATGTAGGCGGCCGGGTGGTTGGCCTTGAGGTAGGCGGTCCAGTAGGAGACCAGGCCGTAGCCGGCGGTGTGGGCCTTGTTGAAGGCGTAGTCGGAGAACGGCAGCAGGATGTCCCACAGGGCCTTGATCGCCGCGTCGGAGAAGCCGTTGTCCTTCATGCCGGCTTCGAAGGTGACGAACTGCTTGTCGAGCTCGGACTTCTTCTTCTTGCCCATCGCGCGCCGCAGCAGGTCGGCGCCGCCCAGCGAGTAGTTGGCGACCTTCTGGGCGATGGCCATGACCTGCTCCTGATAGACGATCAGGCCGTAGGTCGTGGACAGGATCTCCTGCAGCGGCTCCTCTAGCTCGGGGTGGATCGGGGTGATCTCCTGCGCGCCGTTCTTGCGCAGCGCGTAGTTGGTGTGCGAGTTGGCGCCCATGGGGCCGGGGCGGTAGAGCGCGAGGGCGGCGGAGATGTCCTCGAAGTTGTCGGGCTTCATCAGGCGCAGCAGGGTGCGCATGCCGCCGCCGTCGAGCTGGAAGATGCCGAGCGTGTCGCCCCGGGCCAGCAGCTCGTACGACTTGCGGTCGTCGAGCGGCAGCTTGAGCAGGTCGATCTGCTCGCCGCTGGTGGCCTCGATGAGCTTGAGGCAGTCGTCGATGATCGTGAGGTTGCGCAGGCCCAGGAAGTCCATCTTCAGCAGGCCGAGCGTCTCGCAGGTCGGGTAGTCGAACTGCGTGATGATCGCGCCGTCGGAGTCGCGGCGCATGATCGGGATGTGGTCGGTCAGCACCTCGGCGGACATGATCACGCCGGCGGCGTGCACGCCGGTCTGCCGGATCAGGCCCTCCAGGCCGCGCCCGAGGTCGATCGTCGCCTTGACGTCGACGTCCTCCTCGTAGAGCCTGCGCAGCTCGCCGGCCTCGGCGTGCCGCGGGTGGTCCTTGTCGAAGATGCCCGCCAGCGGGATGTCCTTGCCCATCACGGCGGGCGGGAACGCCTTGGAGACCTTGTCGCCCAGCGCGTACGGGTAGCCGAGGACGCGGCCGGCGTCCTTGATGGCGGCCTTCGCCTTGATGGTGCCGAACGTGGCGATCATGGCGACCTTGTCGGCGCCCCACTTCTCGGTGACGTACCGGATGACGTCGCCGCGCCGGCGCTCGTCGAAGTCGATGTCGACGTCGGGCATGGACACGCGCTCGGGGTTGAGGAAGCGCTCGAAGATCAGGCCGTGCGGGATCGGGTCGAGGTCGGTGATGCCCAGCGCGTACGCCACCAGCGAGCCCGCCGCCGAGCCACGGCCCGGGCCGACCCGGATGCCGTTGTTCTTCGCCCACATGATGAAGTCGGCGACCACGAGGAAGTAGCTGGGGAAGCCCATCTGGATGATGACCCGCAGCTCGTTCTCGGCCCACTCGCGGTGCTCGTCGTCGACGCCCTCGGGGAAGCGCCGCCGCAGGCCCTTCCAGACCTCCTGGCGGAAGAACTCCTCCTCCGTCATCCCGTCGGGGATGGGGTAGGTCGGCATGAGGTTCTTGTAGGTGAAGAAGCCCTCGGGATCGACCTTCTCGGCCACCAGCAGCGTGTTGCGGCAGCCCTCGGCCCACAGGTCGGAGGAGTCGACGGCGCGCATCTCGTCGGCGGTCTTGATGTAGTAGCCGCTGCCGTCGAAGCGGAAGCGGTCGGGGTCGGAGAGCTGCTTGCCCGTCTGGATGCACAGGAGGGCGTCGTGGGAGGCGGCGTCGGACTCGTAGGTGTAGTGGGAGTCGTTGGTGACCAGCGGCGGGATGTCGAGCTCTTTGCTGATGCGGGTCAGCCCGTCGCGGACGCGGCGCTCGATGTCGAGGCCGTGGTCCATGATCTCCAGGTAGAAGTTGTCCTTGCCGAAGATCTCCTGGTACTTCGCGGCGGCCTTCAGCGCCTCGTCGTACTGGCCGAGCCGCAGCCGCGTCTGCACCTCGCCGGACGGGCAGCCGGTGGTGGCCATCAGGCCCTCGGAGTGCTCGGCCAGGGTCTCGGCGTCCATGCGCGCCCACTTGCGCACGAACCCCTCGGTGTAGGCGCGCGAGCTGAGCTTCATCAGGTTGTGCAGGCCCGTCTTGTCGCGGGCCCAGATCGTCATGTGGGTGTAGTAGCCGCCCGCCGAGACGTCGTCCTTCTTCTGGTGCGGCTCGCCCCACAGCACCGGCCGCTTGTTGTGGCGGCTCTCCGGCGCGACGTACGCCTCGATGCCGATGATCGGCTTGATGCCGGCGCCGGTGGCCTGCTTGAAGAAGTCGTAGGCGCCGTGCATGTTGCCGTGGTCGGTGATCGCGATCGCCGGCATGCCGAGGTCGCCGACCTGCTTGAACATCTGCTTCAGCCGGGCGGCGCCGTCCAGCATCGAGTATTCGGTGTGCACGTGCAGATGGACGAACGAGTCGCTGGACGACATGGAGCGGCGCCTCCCGAGTCTGCCTGTTCCTGATGATGCGCTCCGACTCTAGTGGCCCGCACCGACAACCCGGAGCCGCCCCGCGGCGATCGCCGGGACGGCGCGCCGGGGACCCGCGCGATCAGCAGCGCCGATATCGTCGTGGGCACGGAAAGTAGCGGGAAGGACGCGGAGTGCGCACGCAGACCGACGAGGGATACACCCACGCGCTGGGCAACCGGCAGGTCCAGATGATCGCCATCGGCGGGGCGATCGGGGTGGGCCTGTTCCTCGGCGCGGGCGGCCGGCTGCAGGCCGCCGGGCCCGCCCTGGTGCTGTCGTACGCCGCGGCCGGCCTCGCGGCCTTCTTCGTCATGCGGGCGCTCGGCGAGCTGGTGCTCTACCGGCCCACGTCGGGGTCGTTCGTCGAGTACGCCGGCGAGTTCATCGGCCCGTGGGCGGCCTTCGCCAGCGGCTGGATGTACTGGGTGAACTGGGCGTTCACCGGCATCGCCGAGCTGACCGCGATCGCCGCCTACATCCACTACTGGGCGCCCGCCTTCCCCCAGGCGCTGACGGCGCTGATCGCCCTCGGCCTGGTCCTGGTGGTCAACCTGCTGTCGGTGCGGCTGTTCGGCGAGCTGGAGTTCTGGTTCGCGCTGCTGAAGGTGCTGGCCATCACCGCCTTCCTGGTGGTCGGCCTGGTGCTGGTCGTCCTCTCGGTCGGCGGCGCGGGGCCGGGCAACCTGACCGCGCACGGCGGGTTCGCGCCGACCGGGCTGCCGATGGTGCTGATGAGCCTGCAGTCGGTGGTGTTCGCCTACGCCTCGATCGAGCTGGTCGGCATCGCGGCGGGCGAGACGGCCCGGCCGCGCGAGGTCATGCCGAGGGCCATCAACGGCGTGGTGTGGCGCATCGCGATCTTCTACGTGGGGTCGGTGCTGCTGCTGGCGATGGTGCTGCCGTGGACCGCCTACCGGGCGGGCGTGTCGCCGTTCGTGACCGTCTTCTCCGGCCTCGGGGTGCCGTGGGCGGCCGACGCGATGAACCTCGTCGTGATCACGGCGGCGATGTCGTCCTGCAACTCCGGCCTGTACGCCACCGGGCGCATCCTGCGGTCGATGGCGCTGAAGCGGGAGGCCCCCGGCTTCGCCGCCACGCTGAGCCCGCGGCACGTGCCCATCGGGGGCATCCTGTTCACCGCGGCCACGTTCCTGGCCGGGGTGGCGCTGTTCTACTTCCTGCCGGAGCGGGCGTTCAACATCGCCACCGCCGTCGCCTCGCTCGGCGTGATCACGACGTGGGGGGTGCTGGTGCTGTGCCAGACGCGGCTGCGGCGGGCGGGGCACCGCTCGGCCTTCCCCATGCCCGGCTCCCCCTGGACGAACTGGCTGACGCTGGGCTTCCTGGCGCTGGTGGTGCTGCTGATGCCGTTCGCCGACCGCGATCAGCGGGTGGCGTTCTTCCTCATCCCCGCGCTGGTCGCGTGCATCGCGGGCGGGTGGGCGCTGGTGCGCAGGCGGCGGGGCGCGCCCGCCGGGCGGGTCGGGGCCCGCGAAGGGCGGCCGGAGCCGGGTTAGTCTCGTTGGGGCACGAAGTCCGCCGTTCGGGGGGAGGCCGCACTGGACGCATCAGGGCCCGGGACCGACCGTCCCTCGCCACAGCCCGCCCCGCCGGGCGACACCGGCATCGGCGCGGCGGCCGTCCTCGCGGGGGACGATGACCTGACCTTGGTCATCGCGCCTCCTGAGGTGACGCGGGCGGGCCCCGGCGCCGCCGGTCCTGGGCCGGACGGCGCCCTTTCCTCGATCCGGCAGCGGCGGCGGGCGGCCGCGCGGGCCGCCGTCGCGGTCGCGCTCGGCGTCGCCCTGGCCGTGGCGTGCCTGCCCCTGGGCGTGTTACCGAAGCTGGCCTGCGCCGTCCTCGACGCCGGCTGCCCCGACGGGGCCGCGCCCGCCGGGCGGCTGCCGGAGCGGATCCGCCTCACGCCCCTGGAGGCGGCGCAGAGCGGCGCCTACGTCGGGCTCGGCGACTCCTACTCCTCCGGCGAGGGCGTCTACGACCAGGACACGCGGCCGGTCAACGACGGCGCCGACCGCTGCCACCGGGCCGGCGGCTCGTACGTGCCGGTGGTCGCCCGCGCCTACCGCTTCGCCGGCGGCACCTCCTTCTACGCCTGCAGCGGCGCCACCACGGGCCAGCTCCTCACCGGCCAGTGGGGGCAGCGCCCGCAGATCGACCGGGTGGGGCCGGCCGCGAGCCTGGTGACGCTGAGCATCGGCGGCAACGACACGGGCTTCTCCCGGGTCCTCACCGCCTGCATCGCCAAGCTGCCGTGGTCGTCGGCCTGCGTCGACCAGGACGCCGCCGTGACCGGCCGCATCGAGCGGCTGCGCGCCGACCTGCTGCGGGTGCTGCGGGAGCTGCGCGGCCGGGCCCCCGCCGCCCGGATCGTCGTGCTCGGCTACCCGCGCCCGTTCCCGCAGGACCCGGTGGCCTCCGTCGACAACCTCGGCGTCGCCGACCAGCGCTGGCTGAACGGCGTGACGCGGCGGCTCAACGACGCCGTCGGGTCGGTGGTGCGCGACTTCGACCGGGCGATCGCGGCGTTCGGCGGGGCGGGCAGCGCCGAGTACGTGGACGCCTACGAGGCGTTCGCCGGGCACGAGGTGGGGCGGCCGCAGCCGTACCTGAACGGGCTGGCCCTGGACATGGACCCGCTCGCGGTCAACGCGCGCAGCTACCACCCGACGGGCGAGGGCTACCGGCGCTTCGCCGAGCTGATCACCCGGCAGATCGCCGCCGGGCCCGGGCGTCCGCTGAACAACTTCCGCCTGGCCGCCCCCTGAGCGACGGGCCGACGCCATCGGCAGGGGCAGGCGCGGGCGGCGGGAGGTCATGGCGGCGGGAGGTCATGGGTGGCGGGAGTCACGGCAGCGGGAGGTCATGGGTGGCGGGCTTGCTCCTCGGCGAGGTGGAGGCCGGCCTCGATGACGGCGTTCATGACGGGCGCCAGGCGGGCCGCCCCCAGTGACGGGGCGCGCACGGCCATGCGGGCCACCAGGGCGCGCTCCCTCGCCAGGTCGCGCCCGGCGAACCCGCCGACGGGCTTGAGCCGTTGCACGGTGCCCGCGAGCGCGGCCCGGCGTTCGAGGAGGGTGGCCAGGGCGGCGTCCACGCGGTCGATGGCGGCCCGGCACTCGGGGATCGTCGCCGGCGACTCGGGCCGCAGCAGCGCCCCGACGACCGTCACGGCCTCCTCCGCCGCCCTCAGCGCGGCCGGCCCGCCGGCGACGAGCCCGTCGGCCCCGGCCGCGACGGCCGCCGCCGACAGCCCGGCGTCGGCGGAGACGTCGGCCAGGACCGGCCGCCCCGACGCCGCCCGGACGGCCCGCAGCAGCGCCAGGTCGGGCCGCCCGCCCTCGCACAGCACCACCCGCCCGTCGCCTTCGGCCGCGCAGTAGGCGGCCAGCCCCAGCCACTCCTCCGGCGACGCCCCGGCCCGCCGCTCCACGACGACGGGCAGCCCGAGCCCGGCGGCCGCGCGCACCAGCGGGATGTCCCGCGTCCACGAGGCCCCCACCACCGCCGCGTCCGCCAGCGAGGCGATCGCGGGCAGGTCGGCGGCGGTGCGGGGCTCGGCGAGGACCGGCCCCGCGGCGCCGCGGGCCTGTCTCAGCACCTGGTGGACGTCCGCCTCCGGCGGGTGCGCCCGCAGCCGCACCGGGCCTCCGATGACGACCGCGGGCCCTTCGCCCACGAGCAGCTCGCCGACGGCGACCGCGTTCCGTTCCAAGGTCGACGACATGACCCAACCCTCCTCGGACGGGCCGGCCCACGCGCCTGTGCGGAAGGAGCCGGCGGGAAAACGAAAAAGGCAGAGACGGGGGTGTCTCTGCCTCGTGCCGGCTCCAGGCGGTCGCTAGCTGCCGACCGGCCCTCCCGGAGCCGGCTCGGTAAACGCCTGGTGACAAGTCATATCTGCACCCTACACCCCGCTCCCACCTGCCGCATGGCCGAATTCGCAGGGCGGACTGTCCTTCGCGCGAGTCGCCGTTGATCCCTCGCTATGGGAGTATTTCTTGGCCGAGAGGGAGGGTTTGAGGCCGTTGATGTCGGATCGTAAGCAGGCAGGACGTCGCATCGCCGGCCGCTACCAGCTGCAGGAGATCATCGGCAGGGGCGGGATGGGCATCGTCTGGCGCGCCCACGACGAGCTCCTCGACCGCACCGTCGCGGTCAAGGAGGTCCGGTACGCGGCCGCCCTGGGCGAGGAGGTGCAGCTCCTGAACCGGCGCACGATGCGCGAGGCGAGGGCGGCGGCCAGGTTCGAGCACCCCAACGTGATCGTCGTGCACGACGTGATCGAGGAGGACGACCGTCCCTGGATCGTCATGCAGCTCGTGCAGTCGCGCTCGCTGGGGGCGGTCATCAAGCAGGAGGGGCCGCTGCCCCCCAAGCGGGTGGCCGAGATCGGCCTGGCCGTGCTCGACGCGCTGCACCGCGCGCACGAGGCGGGCGTGCTGCACCGCGACGTCAAGCCCGAGAACGTGCTGCTCGCCGACGACGGCCGGGTGGTGCTGACCGACTTCGGCATCGCCACGCTGGAGACCGAGACGCAGCTCACCGTCACGGGCCTGGCCGGCACGCCGGCGTTCATCGCGCCCGAGCGGCTCAAGGGGCTGCCCGCGCGGCGCGAGTCCGACCTGTGGTCGCTGGGCGCGACGCTGTACACGGCGGTGGAGGGCCGCTCGCCGCACGAGCGCGGCATGGCGCTGGCCACCATGCACGCCGTGCTCACCGACGAGCCCGACCCCGCGCCGCACGCCGGGCCGCTGGCCGAGGTGATCTCCGGGCTGCTGGCCAAGGAGCCGGTGCAGCGGCTGACGTACGAGGAGACCGAGCGCATGCTGCGCCGGGCGCTCGCGCTGGCCAGCCCGGCGCCCACCGCGCAGTTCTCCGCCCTGCCCGTCGAGACCAAGCCGTCCGCGCGGGCGGGCGCCGAGCCGGCCGCGCGCCCGCGCCGCCCCGCCGCGCCCGCGAAGCCGCGCAAGCAGCCCTACCAGCCCAAGCCGCCCGCCGAGGACGACACCCCGACCGACCCCGACCTCGCGCCCGCGCCGGCCGTCACCCCTCCCGAGACCGGCGCCCGGCTCACCCCCGTGACGGGCGGCCCGAAGCCGCCCGCCGGGTCCACGGGGTCGACGAGGGACGCGGGGGACGCGGGCGAACACCCCCAGCGGCGGCCGGGCCCGGTCGTCGCGGCGGCCCTCGCGGTGCTCCTGGTCGCGGGCGTGGCCGGCTACCTCGGGCTGCGCTCGGCCCCCGACGACGACCCGCGCCGCAGCGGCGCCGCCACGGCGGGCGTCACCTCCTCGGCCTCCGCGCCGTCCTCGCCGGGCGCGAGCGACGGCAGCGCGTCGCCGAGCGGATCGGCGAGCCCGTCCGTCAGCCCGTCCGCGAGCCCGTCCACGAGCCCGTCCGCCTCGGCCACGCCGAGCGCCACCCCGACGCCCACGGCCACCCCCACCCCGACCCCGGAGAAGACGGCCGAGGCGGCCAGCCTGCCCAAGGGCTGGAAGTGGTACAAGGACAAGAAGATGGGCTTCACCATCGGGCTGCCGCCAGGCTGGGACGTGTGGGACCGCAGCGGGCTGCAGGTCAAGTTCAAGGGGCCGGGGGCCGCGTCCAACGCCTACGTGATGGTGGAGGAGGCCGCCAAGCCGGGCAAGGACCCGTACAAGGACTGGAAGAAGCAGGAGCCCTACCTCAAGAACAACTTCGGCGGCTACAAGAAGCTCGACATCAAGCGGGTCGACTACCAGAAGGCCGCCGCCGACTGGGACTTCACCTGGAACACCAACACCGGCAAGACGCGGGTGCGCAACCGGGGCTTCGTCACCGACAACGGGCGGGCGTACGCCATCTACTGGCACACGCTCAACAGCCACTGGAAGGACGACTACCACTTCTTCGAGGGGTTCTGCGCGTCCTTCAAACCGGCCAAGTAGGCTTCCCGCCGTGCGCGTCAGCAACCGGTACCGCCTGCTCGAACCGCTCGGCGAGGGCGGCATGGGCGTGGTGTGGCGCGCCTACGACGAGCTGCTCGACCGCACGGTCGCGATCAAGGAGGTCCGGTACGCGGGCGTCGGCGACGCCAAGCGGGCCGAGCTCAACCGCCGCACGATCAGGGAGGCCAGGGCGGCGGGCCGCCTCGACCACCCCTCGGTGGTGGTCGTCCACGACGTGGTCGAGGAGGACGGCCGGCCGTGGATCGTCATGCAGCTCGTGCGCTCGCGCTCGCTGGCGCAGGTGGTGCGCGAGCAGGGGCCGCTGCCGCCCGGGCAGGTGGCGGCGATCGGCGGCCGGGTGCTGGACGCCCTCCGCGCCGCGCACGCGACCGGCGTGCTGCACCGCGACGTCAAGCCCGAGAACGTGCTGCTCGCCGACGACGGCCGGGTGGTGCTGACCGACTTCGGCATCGCCTCGCTGGAGGCGGAGGCGGGGCTGACGGCGACCGGCGGGCTGGTGGGCACGCCCGCGTACATGCCGCCGGAGCGGCTGAACGGCGAGCCCGCCCGGCCGGAGTCCGACCTGTGGTCGCTGGGGGCGACGCTGTACGCGGCCGTCGAGGGCGAGCCGCCGTTCAAGCGCGACTCGTGGGCGGCGACCGTGGCGGCGGTGCTGCGCGACCGGCCCGAGCCGCCGCGCCGGGCCGGGGCGCTGACGCCGGTCGTGATGGGGCTGCTGCACCGCGACCCGGCCGCCCGGACGCCCGCCGAGGAGGCCGCGCGACTGCTGTACGAGATCGCGACCGCGCCCGGCCCCGCCGCGCCCGGCCCCGCCACGCCCGGACCCGCCGCGCACGCGTGGCCCAGCGCGCAGGCCGCCCGTGCCGGGCACGGACCGCACTTCGGGTCCACCGCGCACACCGGGCCCGGCGGGCCGTCGCCCGCGACGGCTCATCAGGGGCGTCACCCGGGCTCCCACACCACGCTGCCCGAGCAGCAGCGGCGGCGGCGCGGCCGGGCGCTGCGCGTCGGGGTGCCGGCCGCCGTGGCGGCGCTGGCGGTCCTCGGCGCGGGCGGCTTCCTGCTGCGCGAGCACTGGGCCACGCCCGCCGCGACGACCACGACCACGTCCGCGTCCACGCAGGCCCAGGCCAGCGCTACGGCCACCGCTCCGCCCACCACCGCCCCACCGGACACGCCGTCGCCCACCCCGTCCCGGAGTCCGGCGCGCTCGCTCCCCGCCGGCTGGCGGGCGGTGACGAACAAGGAGGGCGGCTTCACCATCGGCCTGCCCAAGGGCTGGCAGGCCAGCAAGAACCCCACCAGGGACAGCATCTCCGTCACCGGCCCCGGCACGCCGGGCGAGCTGATCGTCGAATGGACCGTCCCCGACCTGCCGTGGCAGGACCCGAAGGCCCACTGGCTGGCCCTGGAGAAGGAGATCCGGGCCAAGGGCGAGTTCGAGGGCTACACGCGCATCGGCATCACCGGCGTCCGGTACCTTGGGCTGAAGGCGGCCGACTGGGAGTTCACCCGGATGCGCTCCGGCGAGCTCATCCACGTGATCAACCGCGGTTTCCACACCGCCGACGGCCGCCCCTTCGCCCTCTACTGGGAGGCCCCCGACTCCCGCTGGGCGCAGGACAGGCGTTACTTCGACGCCTTCGCCAAAACCTTCCGCCCCTTGTGACCGAGCCCTTGTGACCGAGCCCTTGTGACAGAGCCCCTTGTGAGTGAGCAGGTGTGAGAGAGCAGGCCCATTTCTTCCGGCACCCCGCGGTGCCGGAGACCGACCTGCTCAAGGCCCGTTACGTCACGCACCGCTTCTCCCGCCACGTCCACGACGGCTACGCGATCGGGCTGATCGTGCGGGGCGTGGAGGAGTTCGACTACCGGGGCACCACGCACCGGGCGGCGGCGGGCGAGCTGGTGCTGGTCAACCCCGACGCCTCGCACACCGGCCAGGCGGGCACGCCGGACGGCTGGTCGTACCGGATGTTGTACCCGTCGATCGAGGCGGTGTCGGCGATCGCGGAGGAGCTGGGGGCCTTGCGCGGCACGCCGTACTTCCCCCGGCAGGTGGCGCGCGACGACGCGGTGGCGGCACTGCTGGCGCGGGCGCACCAGGCGGCCGAGCGGGGCGACGCGCTGGCCGCCTCGACGCTGAGCCGGACGATGTTCGCCCGGCTGCTGGCCCGCCACGCCGTGCCCGGCCCGCCGCGCACCCCGCCGGGCGCGGGCGGCCGGGCGGTGCGCGAGGCCGTGGCCCTGCTGCACGAACGCCTGGCCGACCCGCCCGCGCTGGAGGAGCTGGCGGCGGCGGTGGGGGCGCGGCCGTTCGGGCTGCTGCGGGCGTTCAAGGAGGCGACGGGGTTGCCGCCGCACGCGTACCTGACCTCGCTGCGCGTGCGCACCGCGCGCCGCCTGCTGGAGGACGGGGTACGGCCGGCGCTGGTGGCCGCCGAGGTGGGCTTCACCGACCAGGCGCACCTCACCCGGCATTTCCGCCGCATCGTCGGAGTACCGCCCGCCGCGTACCAACGTGCCGCAGGAACGTACAAGACCGGCGGACCGCCCGGGGCCTAGCCTCCTGGCCCATGGATGGAACGACACATCGTCCCGCCGCCGTGCGGGACGGTCTCGGCGTGGGCCTGGCCGTGGGGCTGTCGGGGCTCGCCTTCGGGGCCGCGGCCGTCACCGCGGGGCTGAGCGTGCCGCAGGCGTGCGTGCTCAGCCTGCTGACGTTCACGGGGGCCTCCCAGTTCGCGCTGACGGGCGCGGCCGGCGCGGGCGGCGACCCGGTGGCGGCGGTCGCGGGCGCGCTGCTGCTCGGCGGCCGCAACACCCTGTACGGCCTGCGCCTGGCCGACCTGCTCCGGGTACGCGGCCCGCTGCGGCTGCTGGCCGCGCACGGCGTGATCGACGAGACCGCCGCCGTCTCCCTCGCCCAGCCCGGCCGCGACGCGGCGCGGGCCGGTTTCGTCGCCACCTTCGCCAGCCTCTACCTCACCTGGAACCTGACGACGCTGGCCGGCGCGTACGGCACCGCGTTCCTCGGCGACCCCGGCGCGTTCGGCCTGGACGTGGTGGGCCCGGCCGCGTTCCTCGCCATCCTCTGGCCGCGGCTGCGGGCCGGCGGCGAGCTCGCCGCGCTGGCGCTGGGCGGGGCGGCGGTCGCGCTGGCCGCCACGCCGTTCCTGCCGCCCGGCGTCCCGGTGCTGCTGTCGGCGGCGGCCGTGCTGCCCGTCATGCTGCGCCGGCGCGAGGCGGGGGTTCGGGCGTGATGAGCGGATGGTGGTGGCCGATCGCGGTGCTGTGCGCCGGCTGCTACGCGCTGAAGCTGGCGGGGCTGGCCGCGCCGCGGCGGGTGCTGGAGCATCCGGTGGTGCGCAGGTTCGCCGAGCTGGTGCCGGTGACGCTGCTGGCGGCGCTGATCGCGGTGCAGACGTTCACCGAGGCGGGCGGGCTGCGCTTCGACCCGGCGCGCACGGCCGGGCTGGTGGCGGCGGTGGTCGCGCTGCTGCTGCGCGCGCCGTTCCTCGCCGTGCTGGTCTGCGCGGCGGCGGTGACCGCGCTTGCCCGGCTGATCCTTGGGTAGTCGCGGTGCATGTCCGATTCTGCAGCGGTGACGGTCGGCGGGAGATATCGGCTGCTCAAGGCGATCGGCAGGGGCGGCATGGGCAAGGTGTGGCAGGCCCATGACGAGGTGCTGGGCCGGGACGTGGCCGTCAAGGAGGTGCTGCCGCCGCCCGATCTGACCGGGCCGGAGCGCGAGGTGTTCGCGCTGCGCACCTTCCGCGAGGCCAGGGCGGCGGGCCGGGTGGCGCACCCGGGCGTCGCCACCGTCTACGACGTCCTGGAGGAGGGCGGGCATCCGTGGATCGTCATGCAGCTCGTCCCGTCCAGGACGCTGGGTGAGCTGATCCGCTCGGAGGGCCCCCTGTCCCCCGAGGAGACGGCGCGGATCGGCCTGCAGCTCATGGAGGCGCTGCGCGCGGCGCACGCGGCCGGGGTGCTGCACCGCGACGTCAAGCCCGACAACGTGCTGCTCGCCGAGGACGGCCGGGCGGTGCTGACCGACTTCGGCATCGCCACCACCGAGGACGACACCCCGGTCACCAGGACCGGCGTCCTCATCGGCACGCCGGCCTTCATCGCGCCGGAGCGCGCGGCGGGCGGGCGGGCCTCGGCCGCCTCCGACCTGTGGTCGCTGGGCGTCACGCTCTACCTGGCCGTCGAGGGACACTCGCCGTTCCAGCGGGACAACCCGCTGACGACGCTGGGCGCGGTCATGCACGCCGACCCGGAGCCGCTGACGCGCGCGGGCGCGCTCGCGCCGGTGCTGCACGGCCTGCTGCGCAAGGACCCGGCCCAGCGCATGACGCTGGACGAGGCCGAGCGGGAGCTGTCGGCGATCCTCCTGGGCGGCGCGGCCGGTGGAGCCGGGACGTTGCCGCCGACGGTGGTCGTCCCGGGCGGCGCCCTGGCGGCAGACCCGGCCGCCGACCCGGCCGCGGGCCTGGCAGCGGGTCCCGCAGCGGGCCCGGGAGCCGGGACGGCGGGCGGCGCGGCAGCGGGCGCGGCCGGAGCCTGGGCCGCCCAGGCCGGCGCGGCGCAGGCCGGACCCTCGCAGGTCGGGCCCTCGCAGGCCGGGCCCTCGCAGGTCGGGCCCTCGCAGGTCGGGCCCTCACAGGCCGGAGCCCCGGGACCCGGAGCAGCGCATCCCGGAGCCGCGGGACCCGTGACGCCAGGACCCGGAGCCGCAGCGCCCGGAGCCGCGGGAGCCGGAGCCGCGGGAGCCGGAGCCGCAGGGGCAGGAGTCGCGGGGGCGACGGTGCCGGCGGGTGGCGGAGAAGCGGGCGGCCCGGTCGGGCCGGGCGGCACGGCCGAGCCGGGCACGGTCGTGGGCGGCGGACGGCGGCGGCACGGGGTGCCCTGGGCCGCCATCGCCGGCGGCGCGGTCCTGGTGGCGGCGGTGACGGGCGGCGCGGCCTGGTGGTCCGGCCGCGCGGACGGCTCCTTACGTTCCCCGTCCGCCACCCAGCCGGCCGTGGTCACCGGGAACCCGTCTCCCTCGCAGTCCCCGTCCCGTTCGCGGGAGCCGTCCTCCGCGCCGCCCACCGAGTCCGTACGGCAGGGCGACGGCGCTCCGCAGCCGCAGCGCACCGCGGACGGGACGCCCCGCGGCACCCCCTCCCCCACCGGCGACCGGCCCAGCGGCGGACCGAGCCAGAAGAAGACCCCCGCCAAGACCCCCGCCAAGACCCCGCGGCCGGACCCGTCCGGGCAGCGCGAGTCCGACCAGAAGGACAGCGGGTCCAAGGACAGCAAGCCGGCCGAGTCGCCCGGCGTGGTCGAGGGCTCCGGCTGAGGCCGGCCCTAGGACTCCTGCCGCACCAGGTCGAGCGCCTTCTGCAGGTCGGCCGGGTAGTCGGTGCTGAACGACATCCACTCCCCGGTCGAGGGGTGCTCGAAGCCGAGCGCGACCGCGTGCAGCCACTGCCGGGTCAGGCCGAGGCGGGCGGCGAGCGTGGGGTCGGCCCCGTAGAACAGGTCGCCGGCGCAGGGGTGGCGGAGGGCCGACATGTGGACCCTGATCTGGTGGGTGCGGCCGGTCTCCAGCTTGATGTCGAGCAGCGACGCCGCCCGGAACGCCTCGATCGTGTCGTAGTGGGTGACGGACGGCTTGCCGCCGGCCACCACCGCGAAGCGCCCGTCGCCGGACGGGTGCCGGTCGATCGGCGCGTCCACGGTGCCGCGGAACGGGTCGGGGTGCCCCTGGACGAGGGCGTGGTAGCGCTTGTCCACCGTGCGTTCCTTGAAGGCGCGCTTGAGGTGGGAGTAGGCGTGCTCGCTCTTGGCGACGACCATGGCGCCGGTGGTGTTGGCGTCGAGGCGGTGCACGATGCCCTGGCGTTCGGCGGCGCCGCTGGTGGCGATGGTGTGGCCGGCGCCGAGCAGGCCGCCGATGACGGTGGGGCCGGTCCAGCCGACGGTGGGGTGGGCGGCCACGCCGATGGGCTTGTTGACGACGAGGATGTCGTCGTCCTCGTACACGATGGTCATGCCGGGCACCGGCTCGGCCACCGGCATGGGCGTGGTGGGCGGGGGCGGCAGCGTCACCTCCAGCCAGGCGCCGCCGCGCACCCGGTCCGACTTGGCCGGCTGCCGGCCGTCGACCAGCACCTCGCCGTCCGCGATCAGCTCGGCGGCGCGGGTGCGGGAGAAGCCGAACAGGCGCGAGAGCGCGGCGTCGAGCCGCTCGCCCTCCAGGCCGTCCGGCACGGGCAGGCTGCGCCGCTCACTCACTCTCGCCCGCCCCCTTGACCTCGCGGCTGCCGTCGATCTGCACGTTGCGCCAGGCCAGCAGCACCGCCAGGATGCCGCCGCAGACGATCGCCGAGTCGGCGATGTTGAAGACGGGGAAGTAGTCGATGACCGGGAAGTGGCCCGGCAGCACCTCGATGAAGTCGACCACGTGCCCCTGGAGCTGTGTGGGCCGGCCGAGGCCCGACGGGTAGCGCAGCAGCCGGTCGGTGAGGTTGCCGAGGGCGCCGCCGAGCAGCAGGCCGAGCGTGACGGCCCACGCCCGGCTGCCCAGCTTGCGCGCGGTGCGCACGATCGCCGCCACGACGCCGGCGGCGATCAGCGTGAAGACGAAGGTCATTCCGGTGCCGATGCTGAACGCGGCACCGGAATTGAAGATCACCCGGAACTGGAGGACGTCAGGGACGACGACCAGGGGCGCCTTGCCCTCAAGCGTCCGCAGCACCACCGTCTTGGTGATCAGGTCGGCCGTGTAGATCACGGCCGCCAGCACGACGAGGACGGCGGCGAGGCGGCGGCGGGGCCTGCCCGCCGGTGACGCTACCGGCGCTCCTCCCTCTGCTTGCAGGCCACGCACAGCGTCGCCCTCGGGAACGCCTGCAGGCGTTCCTTGCCGATCGGCTTGTGGCACGATTCGCACACTCCATAGGTCCCTGCGTCGATCCTGGCGATCGCACGTTCGTTCTGCGCGACCAGATCGCGCGCATTCAGGGTAAGGGCGATCTCGCGTTCGCGCTCGTACGTCTTGGCGCCGGCGTCCGCCTGGTCGTCGCCCGCGCCCTGGGTGATCTCGCCAGAGGCTATCTCGCTCTCGTGGCGGGAGATGTCCGCCTCGAGCTCGTCGATCTCCTGCTGGAGCCTGCCGCGAACCTCGGCCAGCTCCTCTTCCGACCACATCGACGGTGTAGCGGTCTGCGTGACTGCCGCCATGGCTGCCTCCATTGCTGATCAAGGCCTTGAGTGCGGGCAGCTTAGGATCCTCATAACGGAACGACAAACGACCCGCCGGACGGTTTACCTCCCCCGTACTATCCCGCCTCGCGCATCTAACTCCTCCTCAGCGGTGTCCATTCCCACAACTTTGTCGCCGTTTACGAGCTGCGTACCGACACCTGTGGCCGCCACCGGGAAAACCTGGAAGCTCCGGCTCCCACTCTGCGTTATGGTTTGAGTCTGCAAGGCGTTGATGGGGCCCGACTGTGAGGGATATCACCCCGGAGCCGCCGGAAGAACGGCTCGATCCGAGCTCATTAGACCCGGCAGCAGAGCGAATGAAGAGGGCTCCGCCCGCGGGCGGGGTCAAGAAGGGTGGTACCGCGGAGCCGCACGGCTTCGTCCCTTCACGCTTGCCCAGCCGGCCGATCAAGCGTGGAGGTCACGCCCGAGATGTCTTCCCCAACCTTCCGCCCTCTTCCCGCGCAGGTCGACCTGCCCGCGCTCGAGCGCGAGGTCCTCGACCGCTGGCGGGACGGGAAGATCTTCGAGCGCTCCGTCGAGCAGAACGCGGGCAACCCGTCGTGGGTGTTCTACGAGGGCCCGCCCACCGCCAACGGCCTGCCCGGCGTGCACCACGTCGAGGCGCGCGTGTTCAAGGACCTCTTCCCGCGCTACAAGTCGATGCGCGGCTTCAGCGTCCCGCGCAAGGCGGGCTGGGACTGCCACGGCCTGCCGGTCGAGGTCGGCATCGAGCGCGAGCTGGGCCTGTCCGGCAAGCGCGACATCGAGACGTACGGCATCGCCGAGTTCAACGCCAAGTGCCGCGAGTCGGTGCTGCGTCACGTCGACGCCTTCGAGCAGCTCACCGAGCGGATGGGCTACTGGATCGACCTGTCGCAGGCTTACCGGACGATGGACCCGTCCTACATCGAGTCGGTGTGGTGGTCGCTGAAGGTCGTCTTCGACAAGGGGCTGCTCTTCCGCGACTTCCGCATCACGCCGTACTGCCCGCGCTGCGGCACGGGGCTGTCCGACCACGAGATGGGGCAGCCGGGCGCGTACGAGACGGTCTCCAGCCCGTCGGTGTACGTGCGCATGCCGGTGCTGTCCGGGCCGCTGGCCGAGCTGGGCGCCGCGCTGCTCATCTGGACGACCACGCCGTGGACGCTGGTGTCCAACACCGCGGTCGCCGTGCACCCCGACGTCACCTACGTCGCCGCCCGCACCGCCGACGGCGAGGTGCTGGTGGTGGCCGAGCCGCTGCTGTCGGTCCTCGGCGAGGGCGCGACCGAGCTGGCCCGCTACACCGGCCGCGACCTGGAGCACACGGCCTACGCGCGGCCGTTCGAGCTGGTCGACATCCCGGGCGCCCACTACGTCGTGCTCGGCGACTACGTCACCGTCGAGGACGGCACCGGCCTGGTCCACCAGGCGCCCGCCTTCGGCGCCGACGACATGGCGGTCATCAAGCGCTACGACATGCCGGTCGTCAACCCGATCGGCCCCGACGGCCGCTTCCTCGACGACGTCCCCATGGTCGGCGGCACGTTCTTCAAGGACGCCGACGAGGAGCTGACCGAGGACCTGCGGGCCCGCGGCCTGCTCTACCGCGGCGGCCACATGGAGCACAGCTACCCGCACTGCTGGCGCTGCCACACGGCGCTGCTCTACTACGCCCTGCCGTCCTGGTACATCCGCACCACCGCGATCAAGGACCAGATGCTGGCCGAGAACGCCGGCACCAACTGGTACCCCGAGACCATCAAGTGGGGCCGGTTCGGCGAGTGGCTGCGCAACAACGTCGACTGGTCGCTGTCGCGCTCGCGCTACTGGGGCACGCCGCTGCCGCTGTGGGTGTGCGGCGCGGACGAGACGCACGTCACCTGCGTCGGGTCGCTGGAGGAGCTGGGCACGCTGGCCGGGCAGGACGTCTCGGCCCTCGACCCGCACCGGCCGTACGTGGACGACGTCGTCTTCCCCTGCCCGTCCTGCGGCGCCGAGGCCCGCCGGGTGCCCGACGTCATCGACGCCTGGTACGACTCCGGCTCCATGCCGTTCGCGCAGTGGGGCGAGCGCGGCATGCCCGAGGGCGTCTACCCGGCGCAGTTCATCTGCGAGGCCACCGACCAGACCCGCGGCTGGTTCTACTCGCTCATGGCCGTCGGCACGCTGGTCTTCGGCAAGTCCTCCTACGAGAACGTGCTCTGCCTCGGCCTCATCCTGGCCGAGGACGGCCGCAAGATGAGCAAGCACCTCGGCAACATCCTGGAGCCGATCCCGCTGATGGACGAGCACGGCGCCGACGCGCTGCGCTGGTTCATGGCCTGCTCCGGCTCGCCGTGGGCGGCCCGCCGGGTGGGGCACAACGCCCTGGAGGAGATCGTCCGCAAGGTCCTGCTGACCCTGTGGAACACCTCGTCGTTCTTCACCCTGTACGCCAACGCCGAGTCCTGGTCGCCGGCCCGGCTGGCCGAGGCCACGCCGGCCGCCGAGCGCCCGCTGCTCGACCGGTGGGCGCTGGCCGAGCTGCACCGCACGGTCGCCGAGGTGACGGCGGCGCTGGAGGAGTACGACACCCAGCGCGCCGGCCGCCGCCTGGCCGACTTCCTGGACGACCTGTCCAACTGGTACGTGCGCCGCTCGCGCCGCCGCTTCTGGCAGGGCTCGCAGGACGCCTTCGCCACGCTGTACGAGTGCCTGGAGACGACGCTGCGGCTGATGGCGCCCATCACGCCGTTCGTCACCGACTACCTCTGGGACGTGCTGCGCGCGGCCGACGCCCCCGCCTCCGTGCACCTGGCGTCCTGGCCCGAGGTGCGCGAGGACCTGCTCGACCCGGTGCTGTCGGACCGGATGGCGCTGGTGCGGCGGCTGGTGGAGCTGGGCCGCTCGGCCCGCGCGTCGTCGGGGGTCAAGACCCGGCAGCCGCTCGGGCGGGCCCTGGTGGGCGCGCACGGCTGGCCGGCGCTCCCGGCCGAGCTGCGCGGGCTGGTGGCCGACGAGCTCAACGTTCAGACGCTGGAGGACATGTCCGGCTTCAGCGCCGACCTCGTGAACTACACGGTCAAGCCGAACTTCCGGGCGCTCGGCAAGCGGTTCGGCCCGCAGACCAAGCTGGTGGCCGCCGCCGTCACGGCCGCCGATCCGGCCCGGGTGGCCCGCGCCATCCGTTCCGGCGGCACGGTCATGGTGGAGGCGGACGAGCTGGGCGAGATCATGCTCGGCCCCGACGACGTGATCGTCAACGAGCAGCCCCGGGCCGGCTGGGCCGTCGAGACCGGCGCCATCGGCGCGGGAGCGGGCGAGACCATCGCCCTCGACCTGGAGCTGACGGACGAGCTGCGCCGCGCCGGCCTGCTGCGCGAGGTCATCCGCCTGGTCCAGGAAGCCCGCAAGGCCACCGGGCTGTCGATCACCGACCGCATCGAGCTGTGGTGGTCCGCCGCCGGGTCCGCCGACCTCGCCGCCGCGCTGCGGGACGAGCCGCAGGTGGTGGCGGAGGAGGTGCTGGCCACGTCGGTGACGGAGGGCACGGCCGAGGGCCTGCCGTCCCACACCGACGAGGACCTGGGCCTCACCTTCCAGCTCCGCCGCGCCTGACCCGGCACGGGTCCCGCGTACGAGGGGCGCGCCGCGCGGCGCGCCCCTTTCGCGTCTCCCCCGCCCGCCGACACGAAGAAGCCCCCGGTCGCGCCTCGACCGGGGGCTTCTTCTGCTACGTCGTCGTCAGGAGACGGTCTCGCGGTCGTGCTGGCAGACCGAGCAGCTCGTCAGCCCGGCCGCCTCGGCCGCCGCGACGGTCATCGTCTCGACACCGCTGTCACCCGCGCCCTTGATCAGCGGGCAGTCGGTGCTGTGGTAGCGGCGAGTGCCGACGATGACCTTCACCGTGCCCTTCCCCGGGCCCTTCCCGGCGGTCGGCTCACCAGCTTGGGGGTTGGGGCCGGACGGCAGCGGGCCCTTGGGCTTGGCCTCCGACTCGGCCGAGGACGCCGGCCGCTCCAGGGCGGCCTCCTCCTCGGGCGCCGCCACGGGGAACGTCTTGGGGCCGGACGAGGGCCGCTCGGGCGGTTCCGGACGGGACGGCGGCGCGGCCGGCGAGGAAGGGATGCGGGGCTGCGGCGCGGTGGCGGGCCCGGAAGCGTCGTCCTCGTCGTCATCCCGCCCCGTGGCCTGGCCGGGGGGCGGGATCGGCAACGACAGGGAGGGGTCGGTGCGCTCGGCCTCGTCCTCGTCGGGCACGACCGCGGGCGTACGACCGCCTCCGGACAGGCCCTTCGGCGGCGTACCGGCCGCCTTGCCAGGCGCGCCCGATGCCGGGACGCCGGGCTCGGCGGGCTTGCCGGCCGTGCTGCCCGGCTTGCCAGTGGGGCTCCCCGGCTTGGCGGCAGCGCTTCCCGGCTTGCCGCCGGGCGTCCTGCCCTGGGAGCCGGAAGCCCCGGCCTTTTCACCGGCAGGGGCTGCGCCGGGCTTCGGGCCGCCCTCGGGCCGGTTCGCGAACGGCGGCGGCTGGAAGATGGAGGTCTCCGTCTCCGCCTGCTCGTCGTCCGATCCGGGACGGCCGGAGGCGGCGGAGGTGGAGGGGCCCTTGGCGGCCTTCCCCGAGGGTGCGGGGGCGGCGGCCGGCCTGCCGAACCATCCGGCGGCGCCTTCCTCGTGGGCGGCGGCCTCCGAACCGGACGGCCCCTTCGCACCGGCAGATCCCTTGGCACCGGCAGAGCCCTTCGCACCGGCAGAGCCCTTCGCACCACCGGCGGCCTGAGGGCCGGTGGACGGCTGCGGCCTCGCGGCCGGTTGCGGCCCGGAGCCGAGCTGCGACTTGGCCGCAGCCTGCGGCCCGGAGCCGGGCTGCGGCCTGGCGGGAGCCTGCGGGCCCGAGGCGGGCTGCGACTTTGCGGGGGCCTGCGAACCGGAGCCGAGCTGCGACTTGTCCGGTCCCTGTGGGCCGGAGCCGGACTGCGGCGGCCTGGCGGGAGCCTGCGGGCCCGAGGCGGGCTGCGACTTGGCCGGGGTCTGTGGGCCGGTGGACGGCTGCGGCCTGGCGGCGGGTTGCGGGCCAGGGCCGGCTTGCGGGCCGGAGGCGGGGCGCGAGCCAGATGCGGACGGTGGGCCGGAGCTGGGCTGCGGGCCGGATGCGGGCTGCGGGCCGGAGGGGGATTGTGGCGTGGAGGCGGTGGCGGGGCGTCCGGGGGCGGTGGGGGGTTCCGGGGTGGGGGTGGAAGCCGTGGTGCCGGGCTTCGGCGGCGCGGCCGGCGGACGCAGGTCGCGGGTCTCCGCGGAGGTCTCCACCCGGCCTTCCGCCCGGCTCTCCGCGACGGGCGCGGCACCGGCTCCGGGGGCGGGCTCGGGGTCGGCGGCAGGCGGCAGCTGCCGTCCGCCGAGCGCTGCGTCGGGCAGGCACGTCGTGCAGGGCGTGAAGCCCTCCTCGCGAGCCTCCTCGTAGGTGAGCTCCTCGTGCTCCCTGCCGGCGAGCTGCCGGCAGCCGGCCACGTGGTAGCGCTTGCGGCCGGGGATCACCAGCACGATCGCGTCCGGTGCGACCCCGCCCGCCGGGGGGCGGCGCGGGCCGGGGGCCGGAAGGGTCACCGTCCGCTGCGGCGGCTGCGGCTGCGGACGCGCGTGGGGTGGCGGCTGATGAGCCACAGGACCGGTCTGGGTGTACGGCGAGCCGGGAGGCGGCATGAGCCCTGCGGGAGGGGGGGTGGCCGGCGCAGCGGCCCGCCCACCACCGGGGAACAGCTCGTGTCGCCGCAGGAACGCCCCGATCACCAGGAACAGCGCGGACAGGACGCTGACCACGATGGACCACATGATCAGGAACGGCTTCGCCAGTACGAAGCCCGCGATCAGCAGCACGACCGCCGCGAGCACCAAACCAGCACTGATAAGGATCACAGAGGGCTCTTTCGAGTGACAGGTCCTAGTGACCCGTTACTTTACCGGCGGTCGTTGTGGGGACCGTCAGCGCCGGGGAAAGCGCCCTGCGGAGCCTCGCCGCCGAAGGGGTTGGGGCTGCCGGGGAGCGGCGGCTGACCACCCTGGGGCACGGCGTGCATCGCCGGAGCCTGGCCGCCGGGGCCGCCGGACATGACGGGGAACCCGCCGCTGCCCTCGGCCGAGACGTTGAGCTCGGCGAGCTGGTTCTCCAGGTAGAGCTTGAGCCTGCTGCGGTACTCGCGCTCGAAGCTGCGCAGCTCCTCGACCTTGCGCTCCAGCTCGTCGCGGGTCTGCACCAGCGAGCCCATGGCCTGGCGGTGGCGCTCCTGCGCGTCGCGCTCGAGCGTCTCGGCGCGAGCGCGGGCGTCGCCGATGACCTGCTCGGCCTGGCGGCGGGCCTTGGTGAGGATCTCGTCGGCCTCGCGGCGGGCGCGGGTGACGGTCTCGTCGGCCTCGCGGCGGGCGTCGGCGATGGCCTGGTCGGCGGTCTGCTGGGCGAGGGCGAGCACGCGGGCCGCGGTGTCCATGTTGTCCTCGGCGGGAGGCATGCTCATGGCCACGGGGACGGGCGGCTGCTGCACCGGCGGCGGCTCGGGGGCCCGCATGGGCTCCGGCTGCGGCGGCGCCATCATCTCCGGCTTGGGCTGCTCCTGGACCGGCGCGGAGGCCATGGGCATGCTCATGCCGCCCGGCACCTTTCCGCGCAGGCACTCGGCCAGCTTGGCGCGGAGCTCCTCGTTCTCTTGGATCAGGCGGTCGAGCTCAGCCTCCACCTCGTCGAGGAAGGCGTCGACCTCTTCCTCGTCGTAGCCCGGCCGCAGCCGGGTGGTACTGAACTGCTTGTTCCGCACATCAGCGGGCGTCAGCGGCATCTTTTGGTCTCCTTGGCGCGCTTGGAGTCTGTCCGGAGGGACGGTAACCCGAATCACTTCAGCGCGGACACGAGTTGGATCACGACCTGCGCGACACCGGCCCGGTCACCGCAGCAGCCCCGCGATCTGGATCAAGATCAGGACCACGATGAACAGGACAGTGAAGCTTAGGTCAAAGGCCACCGTACCCAACCGGAGCGGAGGAATGAAACGGCGGAGGAACTTGAGAGGCGGATCCGTCGCGGTGTACGTGGCCTCGGCCAGCACCAGCACGACGCCGGTCGGCCGCCACTGACGGGCGAACGCCTGCACCGTCTCGAAGATCATCCTGCCGATGAGCAGCACCAGGTAGAGAGACAGGACAACGACCAAGATCTGACCCACGATCGCCACGGCCCGGCCGCGCCTCCACTTCCGGTGAGCCCTCCCGGCCTCGCTGAGACCCGGTTGGGGGTGATGGACATACAGAGACTCTAACTCTGATTGAAGAACCCGCGTTCCGCGATTCGAGCCTTGTCCTCGGCGGTCACCTCGACATTGGCAGGGGACAACAGGAACACCTTGTTGGTAACACGTTCGATGCTCCCGTGTAGGCCAAAGACGAGACCTGCCGCGAAATCGACCAGCCGTTTGGCGTCGCTGTCAACCATCTCGGTCAGGTTCATGATGACCGGGGTGCCGTCGCGGAAGTGCTCGCCGATGGTGCGCGCCTCGTTGTACGTACGCGGGTGGAGCGTGGTGATGCGGGCCAGATCGGTCGTGCGGCGCTCCAGGATCGCCGTGGAGGGCCTGGGCGCGGGCACCGGGGCGTCGGGTTCGTCGTCGCGGTCCTGGGCCGCCACGGGCCGATCCTCGCCGGTCCGCTGCACCTCTTCCTCGTAGGCGTAGTCGTCCTGGTAGGTCTCGTACCTCTCGTAGCGGTCGTCCTCCACGAGACCGAGGTAGACCGCCATCTTGCGCATCGCGCCGGCCATCGCTACGTCGTCCTCCTGCTCATGGTCGCCCTCGCTCGGGCCCGGCGCCGGGCGCCGAGGCGGTAGCCGTAACCCCCTCGGACCCTCCGCCGAATTCGACCTCTACCTGATCATGGGCCTGAAGACCCACTTGAGGGGACATTACCTGACGAAGGGCTTGCGACGACCGAGCAACGCCGTACCGACGCGCACGTGTGTCGCCCCGTACGCGATCGCCTCGGCCAGGTCGCCGCTCATGCCGGCCGAGACCATCGTGGCGCGGGGATGCTGCTCCTGCACCCGCGTGGCGACCTCGCGCAGCCGTTCGAACGCCTTGGCCGGCTCCTCGCCGAGCGGCGCGACCGCCATGACGCCGCCCAGCCACACGCCCTCGGCGAGGGCGACCTCGTCGGCGAGCGCCGGCACGTCGGCCGGGAGCGCGCCGCCCCTGGCCGGGTCCTCGTCGAGGGCGACCTGGATGAGGCAGCCGACGTCGCGGCCCTGGCGGACAGCCTCGCGACTGATCGCCTCCACCAGCCGGAGCCGGTCGACGGAGTGGACCACGTCCGCGTAGCCGACCACCGAGCGGACCTTGTTGGTCTGGAGCTGGCCGACGAAGTGCCAGGTCAGCGGGAGCCCGGCCAGCTCGGCGGCCTTCGGGGCGGCCTCCTGGTCGCGGTTCTCGCCGACGTCGCGCACGCCCAGCCCGGACAGGATCCTGACGTCCTCGGCGGGGCGGGTCTTGGTGACGGCGATCAGCGTGACCTCGCCGCGGTCGCGGCCCACCGCGCGGCAGGCCGCCGCGATGCGCGCCTCGACCTCGGCGAGACCGGCCGCGATCTCGTCCCTTCTCACGTGAGTCTTCCTCTCGATAGCGGCGTCGGCGCACCCTGTTCGCCCGCGCGCACATGACGGCGCCGCTCCCGTGGTCCCGGGGAGCGGCGTGGGGCGTCCGCGCTACTTGAGGAAGTCAGGGACGTCGAGCTCCTCTTCCTGCTCCTCGAAGATCACCCGGGGACGTTTGGCGGGCTCCGACATGCGGGAGGTGATGGGCGTGGGCGGGTTGGCGGGCTCGGGCGCGGGCCGCGGGATCGAGACGGGGCCGGAGGGCTCGTCGGCGGGCGCCTCGTCGACCGGCTCGGCCACCGCCTGCACCGGCTCCACCGGTCGCACCGGCTCCGGCCTCGGCTCCGGGCGCGGCTCCGGCCTGAACTCCGCCCGCGGCTCGGGACGGGCCTCGGGACGGGGCTCCGCGCGCAGCTCGGGACGGGGCTCGGGACGCGGCTCGGCGCGGAAGTCCGGGCGCGGCTCGGGACGGGCCTCGGCGCGCGGCTCGGGACGGAAGTCCGCCCGCTGTTCGGGACGCCCCTCGGAGCGCAGCACGGGCGGCTCGGACTTGACGCTCGGCGAGGACACGCTCGGCCGGGCCGGCGAGGACACCGGGGCGGCGGGCGGCGGCGTGGCGGCGGCGCGCGCGGCGGGCCGCGGCAGCTCCTTGACGGCCGGTCCCGGCACGTCGTCGAAGCCGGCCGCGATCACCGTCACGCGCACCTCGTCGCCGAGGGCGTCGTCGATGACCGTGCCGAAGATGATGTTGGCGTCGGGCGCGGCGGCCATCGAGACGAGCTGGGCGGCCTCGTTGATCTCGAACAGGCCGAGGTCGGAGCCGCCCGCGATGGACAGCAGGACGCCGTGGGCGCCGTCGATGCTGGCCTCCAGCAGCGGGCTGGAGACCGCCATCTCGGCCGCCGCCACCGAGCGGTCGTCGCCGCGGGCGTGGCCGATGCCCATGAGCGCCGAGCCCGCGCCGGACATGACCGACTTGACGTCGGCGAAGTCCAGGTTGATCAGGCCGGGCGTGGTGATGAGGTCGGTGATGCCCTGCACACCGGACAGCAGCACCTGGTCGGCCGCCTTGAAGGCGTCCAGGACGCTGACCTGCCGGTCGGAGATCGACAGCAGCCGGTCGTTGGGGATGACGATCAGCGTGTCGACCTCGTCGCGCAGCGTCTCGATGCCCGCCTCGGCCTGCATGGCCCTGCGGCGTCCCTCGAAGCTGAACGGCCGGGTGACGACGCCGATGGTGAGCGCCCCCAGCGACCTGGCGATGTTGGCCACCACGGGGGCGCCGCCGGTGCCGGTGCCGCCGCCCTCGCCCGCCGTGACGAAGACCATGTCGGCCCCCTTGAGGACCTCCTCGATCTCCTCGCGGTGGTCCTCGGCGGCCTTGCGGCCGACGTCGGGGTTGGCGCCCGCGCCGAGTCCGCGCGTGAGCTCGCGGCCCACGTCGAGTTTCACGTCGGCGTCACTCATCAGCAGCGCCTGGGCGTCGGTGTTGATGGCGATGAACTCGACGCCCTTGAGTCCCTCCTCGATCATCCGGTTGACGGCGTTGACTCCGCCGCCGCCGATGCCGACGACCTTGATGACCGCGAGGTAGTTCTGCGGTGCTGCCACGACGAGGGGCCTTTCCGCTCGTTGACTTGCCATTTCGGTGCGGATCGTCTCCGCTTTTTGTCAGTTCGGGTAACTCTCAACCTCAGGTTGAGATTTAGATTTATGTCAACCTGAGGATTGATACGGACAGTAGGAGTTGCGCTCCGGGCGGGTCAACTAACCGCGCCGCAAGCGCGTCCGGCGTGTCGCGGGCTGTCCGATTCGCTCCGAAGTCGCGCCTGGTCGGGGCACTCCCAGGTCCGATCCCCGACTTTAGGCTCTCACGCCGCGACCCCCACCTCGCACAGGCTCGGCGATGCCGTTGCCGCGGAGTTGCCAGACCCTGACACTCTTGATCACTTCAGGGTGACCACGTCGGGCGAGCTGACGTCGTAGACGTTCGCCTTCTCCCGTTTGAGGAGCGCGGTCAGAATGCGGCCTTTCTCCTGCGGACGGTCGGGACCGCCCCATACGACCGTGCGGCCGTCGGACAGCTCCAGCGTCACGCCCTCCGCCGTGCCCGCCCGCACCTGGCGCACCTTGGGCGCGATCGCGTCCGGGACGGCCTGGATCACCTGGAGCGCGGCGACGGTGGCCGGGTCGCCGGCCGCCAGGTTGTCGACCCTGAGCACCGGCAGCAGGGGCGGCGCCGTGGGCCGCACCTCGATCACGACGCCGTGGCCGTCCACGATCGCCACCTTGTCGCCGGCCGGGACGGCCGCGACCGGCTCCCGCTCGACCACCTCGATGCGCAGCGTGCCCGGCCAGACGCGGTCCACCTTGGCGCTGGCGAGCTGCCTGATCCCGAGCACTCTCGACTGGACGCCGGCCAGGTCGACCGTGGCCAGGGGGTGCAGGTCCGCGACGCCGGCCTGCCGCTCGATGCGTTCGCTGGGCACTGTGAGATTTCCCACGATCTCGATCGAACGCACGCCGAGGACCGGCGAGAAGAACACCAGCCATGCGGCCGTGCCCACCACCCCCGCGGTGAGCAGCACCAGGAACGCCGTCCGCGCCTTCATCGCCCTCCCACATCACCCATATCGGCACCGAACCTACGCCGGGGGCGCGGCCCGCGTGCCACGCCACGCCCGGACCCCGCCCGATTCCCCCCTCAGCACCTTCTGCCGCCCTGCCTCCCTCAACCCGCAGGGGCCCGGGGCAGGGCGCTCCGGGGCGCTCGCCGCCGCCTCCAGGGGCCGGTGGCGGAGGGGTGCGGCTCCGGAGAGCGGGGGCGGGTCAGGAGAGGCGGGTGACGATCTGGGGGCCGAGTTCGGTGACGTCGCCCGCGCCCATCGTCAGGACGATGTCGCCCGGCCGCGCCCGCTCCGCCACCAGCCCCGGCACCGCGGCCCGGTCCGGCGCGTACGACACCCGCCCCTCGGGCAGCGGCACCCGCGAGGCGACCATCGCCCCCGACACCCCGGGCTCCGGGTCCTCGCGGGCCCCGTACACGTCGAGCACGATGGCCTCGTCGGCGAGCCCGAGCGCCGCGCCGAACTCGTCGGCGAAGAAGCGGGTGCGCGAGTAGAGGTGCGGCTGGAAGATCGCGATGACCCGCCCGTGCCCGGAGTAGGAGGCGACGACGTCGCGCGCCGCCCGCAGGTCGGCGGCGAGCTCGGTGGGGTGGTGGGCGTAGCTGTCGAAGACGGCGACGCCGCCCGCCTCGCCCTTGGCCTCGAAGCGCCGCTTGGCCCCCGTGAAGGCCCCCAGGCCCTCTCTGATCTCCTCGAAGCCCAGCCCCAGCTCGTCGGCCACGGCGATCACCGCGGTGGCGTTGAGCGCGTTGTGCGCCCCGGGGACGGCCAGCCGCACGTCGCCCCGCCCCTCGATCTCGAAGACCGTGCCGAACCCGTCGGGCCGGACGCCGGTGACGCGGTAGTCGGCACCCTCGGCGGCGCCGTAGGTGCGCACCCGCAGCCCGCGCGAGCGGGCCCGCCCGGCCAGCTCGGCCGCGCCCGGGTCGTCGGCGCACAGCACCAGCAGCGAGCCCACCCGGTCGGCGAAGCGGGCGAAGCTGTCGTGCACGGCCCGCGGGTCGCCGTAGTTGTCGAGGTGGTCGGCCTCGACGTTGGTGACGACGGCGATGTCGGGGGCCAGCATGAGGAACGAGCCGTCGCTCTCGTCGGCCTCGGCGACGAACACCGTGCCGGAGCCGTCGTCGGCGCCGAGCCCGGTGGTGACGAGCTGCCCGCCCACGCAGTACGACGGGTCGGCCCCGCACTTCTGCAGCGCCACCGTCAGCATCGAGGTGGTGGTGGTCTTGCCGTGCGTGCCGGCGATGGCCACGGCGGTGCGCCCGGCCATGACGGAGGCCAGCGCGGCCGCCCGCGGGATGATGCGCAGCCCCTGCTTGAGCGCCTCGCCCAGCTCGGGGTTGGAGTCGCGGATGGCGGTGGAGACGACGACGGTGTCGACGTCCCTGATGTGCGAGGCGGCGTGGCCGATGTGCACGACCGCGCCGAGGTCGCGCAGCTCGGCGACCAGCTCGGAGCTGCGGGCGTCGCTGCCCGACACCCGCACGCCGCGCTTGAGCAGGATGCGGGCGATGCCGGACATGCCCGCGCCGCCGATGCCGATGAAGTGCACCCGCCCCAGTTCTTCGACGCGGACGGGATCGACCAGCTTGACGAGACTCATCGGGCTATCTCCAACACTTTCCTGGCAAGCATGATATCGGCGTCCTTGCGCCCGAGCCGGGAGGCGGCCTCCGACATGACGGCGACGCGCTCGGGGTCGTGCAGCATCGGCAGCACGTTCCGGATGATCCACTCGGGCGACAGCTCGGCGTCGTCGGCCATGAGCCCGCCGCCGCCGCGCACGATGCGCTCGGCGTTGAGCGCCTGCTCGCCGTTGCCGTGCGGCAGCGGCACGTACGCGGCGGGCAGCCCCACCGCGGTCAGCTCGGCGCAGGTGAGCGCGCCGCTGCGGCAAAGGGCCACGTCGGCGGCGGCGTAGGCGAGGTCCATGCGGTCGACGTAGGGCAGCAGGACGTATTGCGGGTCGCCGGGCGGCGGCTCGTGCTCGACGGTGTTCTTCGGGCCGAGCACGTGCAGCACCTGCACCCCGGCGCGGCGCAGCGCGGGCGCGGCGGCCAGCGCGGCCTGGTTGATCGACCGGGCGCCCTGCGAGCCGCCGAACACCAGCAGCGTCGGCCGGTCGCTCTCCAGCCCGAACCACGAGCGGGCCTTGTCGCCCATGGACAGCCGGTCGAGGGTGACGATGTCGCGGCGCAGCGGGGTGCCGATGTACTCGGCCTTGGGCAGCGCGGCGTCGGGGAAGCCGGTGAAGACGTGGTCGGTGAGCCGCGCGCCCAGCCGGTTGGCCAGGCCGGGGCGCGGGTTGGCCTCGTGGACGACGATCGGCAGCCCGCGCCGCTTGGCCGCGAGGTAGGCGGGCGTGGCGACGTAGCCGCCGAAGCCGACCAGCACGTCGGCCCCGACGCGGTCGAGCACGCCCGCGACCGCGTTGATCGCCCCGGCCAGCCGGCCCGGCACGGTCAGCAGGCTCGGGGTGATCGCTCTCGGCAGCGGGACCGCCGGCACCAGCTCCAGCTCGTATCCCCTGGCGGGCACCAGGCGGGTCTCCAGCCCGCGCTCGGTGCCCACGCAGGTGACGCCGATGCCGGGATCGAGATGGCGCAGCGCGTCCGCAAGGGCGAGCGCCGGCTCGATGTGCCCGGCCGTCCCCCCACCGGCGAGGACCACCCTCATCAAGGTCACTCCCTAACGTTTTGCTCGGCCTCTGGTCGTACCGCCCAGGCCAAGCCAGCTTAGGGCCCGCGCGCCGGGTCCGGGGCCACGAGCCGCCAGAGCCTCACGCGCGCCGGGCTCGCGTTTGGCGAACGACAGCAGCATGCCGAGCGCCGCGAGCGTGGGCAGCAGCGACGAGCCGCCGTAGGAGACCAGCGGGAGCGGGATGCCGGTGATGGGCAGGACGCTCAGCACGGCGCCCATGTTGACGGTGGCCTGACCGACGATCCAGGCCACCATCGCGGCGGCGGACAGCCTGATGAAGGCGTCGTTGACCCGGACGGCCACGCGCAGCCCGGCGTAGCCGAGCAGCCCGAACAGCGCGACCACGAGGAGCGTGCCCATGAGGCCCAGCTCCTCACCGACGATGGCGAAGATGAAGTCGCTCTCGCCGTGGGGCAGCCAGCTCCACTTCTGCCTGCTGCTGCCGAGGCCGAGCCCGAACCAGCCGCCCGAGCCCATCGCGATCTGCCCCTGCACGGCCTGGTAGCCGTCGCCCTGGGCGTCGGCCCAGGGGTCGAGGAAGGAGCCGATGCGTCTCATCCGGTACGGCTCCACCTTGATCATGATGACGGCGGCCAGCACGGCCAGCGACATGATGCCGCCGAAGAGCTTGAGCGGCGCCCCCACCACCCACAGCAGGGCCAGGAAGATCATGAACAGCACCAGCGTGGTGCCGAGGTCGCGGCCCAGCAGCACCATGACGACGAGGATCGCGGTGCCCGGCATGAGCGGGATCAGCAGCTGCCGCCACTCGATGCGGCCCTGCCTGGCCCGCCGCGCCAGCAGGTCGGCGCCCCAGATCACCAGCGCGAGCTTGGCCGGCTCCGACGGCTGGATGGTGAGCGGGCCGACGTAGATCCAGCGCTGCGCGCCGAGCTCGGTCGAGCCGATGAACAGCACCATGACCAGCGCGATGATCGACAACGCCATCAGCGGGTAGCCGGCCCAGCGGAAGAACCTGACCGGCAGGCGCGAGCAGGCGTACATGACGGGCACGCCGATCGCCGCCGACAGCGACTGCTTGATGAACCACGAGAACGGGCTGCCGGTCTTCTGCAGCGCCTCGATGCTGGAGGCCGACAGCACCATCATCAGGCCGAGCGCGAGCAGCAGCGCGCTGCACATGATGATGAGGTAGTAGGTGGTCAGCGGCTTGTCGAGCAGCTCGCGCAGCGCGGCGAGCTGCTCGCGCACCGGGTTGCCCGGTTTGGCGACGCGGGGCCGCGGGCGCTCCTCGGCGGTGGTGCTCACACCGCTCCCCCGGCGCGCTCCTCCAGCCCGCGCACGGCGCGCGCGAAGGCCTGTCCGCGGGCGGGGTAGCCGGGGTACATGTCGAGCGAGGCCGCCGACGGGGAGAGCAGCACGGTGTCGCCCGGGGAGGCCAGGCGCGCCGCTTCGGTGACGACTTTCTCCATCGCACCAGTGTCGCGATCGGCGATGTCCACGACGGGGACATTCGGGGCGTGTCGCGCGACGGCTTCGGCGATCCTGGCGCGGTCCGCGCCGAGCAGCACGACGCCGCGGAGCCGGGGCGCGGCGGCGCGGACCAGGTCGTCCACCTCCGCGCCCTTGAGCTGGCCGCCCGCCACCCACACGATCGACGGGTAGGAGGCGAGGGCCGCGGCGGCGGCGTGCGGGTTGGTGGCCTTGGAGTCGTCCACGTAGTCGACCCCCGCCACGCGCGCCACGAACGACAGCCGGTGCGGGTCGGGCACGAAGTCGCGAAGGCCGCGGGCGACGGCCTCGCCGGGCACGCCGAACGCCCGCGCCAGCGCCGCGGCGGCCAGGGCGTTGGCCACGTTGTGCGGGGCGAGCGGCCGGATGTCGCCCAGGGTGGCCAGCTCCTCGGCGGCCGACACCGGGTCGGGCACGAATGCCCGGTCGACGAGCAGGTCCTCCACGAGGCCGATCTGGCCGGGGCCGGGCACCCGCAGCGTGAAGCCGACGGCGCCCGGGTAGGGCGCGGCCAGCCGGGTCGCCTCGGGGTCGTCGGCGTTGTGGATCACGGTGCCGGCGCGCTCGTAGATGCGGCCCTTGGCGGCGGCGTACTCGGCCATGGAGCCGTGCCAGTCGAGGTGGTCGGGGGCCACGTTGAGTATCGCCGCGGCGTGCGGGGCCAGCGTGGCCGACCAGTGGAGCTGGAAGCTGGACAGCTCGACGGCCAGCGCGTCGTACGGCTCGGCGACCGCCCGCACCACGGGGACGCCGACGTTGCCGACGGCCAGCGCCTTGTGCCCGGCGGCGGTCAGGATGGAGGTGAGCATGCGCACGGCGGTGGTCTTGCCGTTGGTGCCGGTCAGCGCCAGCCACGGCGCGGCGTGCGGCGGGCGCAGCCGCCAGGCCAGCTCGACCTCCCCCACGACCTCCACGCCCGCCTCCAGCGCGGCGGCGACGAGCGGGTGGTGCGGCGCCCAGCCGGTGGTGACGAGCCGGCCGGCGCCCTCGGGCAGGACCATCTCGCCGAAGCGGGTCTCGACGCCGAGCCCGGCCAGCTCGGCCGCGGCGGCGAGCTGCCGCTCCCCCTCGGCGGCCTCCACGACGACGACCCGCTCGCCGCGCTCGGCGAGGGTGCGGGCCACGGCGGTGCCGGAGACGCCGAGGCCGGCGACGCAGGTGAGGGTCATGGCTTGGGCATCCACTCGACGTAGAACAGGCCGAGCCCGAGCGCCGCGCACAGCATGGCGATCAGCCAGAAGCGGACCACGATGGTGGTCTCCGCCCAGCCCTTGAGCTCGAAGTGGTGCTGGAGGGGGGCCATGCGGAAGACGCGTTTGCCGGTCATCTTGAAGAACCCGACCTGGATGATCACCGACAGGGTGATGATGACGCACAGGCCGGCCAGGATGATGAGCAGGAGCTGGGTGCGGGTGGCGATGGCGAGGCCCGCGAGCACGCCGCCGAGGGCGAGGGAGCCGGTGTCGCCCATGAAGATGCGGGCGGGCGGGGCGTTCCACCACAGGAAGCCGATGAGCGCGCCGAGCACGGAGGCGGCGACCACGGCGAGGTCGAGGGGGTCGCGCACCCAGTAGCAGTTGGGGCCGAGCTGGTCGATGCAGTTGTTGCGGAGCTGCCAGTTGCCGATCAGCACGTACGCCGCCAGCACCACGCCGGAGGCGCCGCTGGCCAGGCCGTCGAGGCCGTCGGTGAGGTTCACCGCGTTGGAGAACCCGACGATCATGATCAGCACCCAGACGGTGAACCCGACGATGCCGATCGAGGGGCCGATGTCGCGCAGGAACGACAGCCGGGTCTCGGCGGGGGTGATGCCGTAGACGTTGGGCTGGCGGACGACCAGCACCGCGAAGACCGCGCCGACGACGAGCTGGCCGAGCGCCTTGGCGCCGCTGCGCAGGCCGAGGCTGCGCTGCTTGTAGATCTTGATGAAGTCGTCGAGGAAGCCGACCGCGCCGAGCCCCGTCATCAGGAACAGCACCAGCGTGCCCGAGACGGTCGGCGGTGTGAGGGTGGCCAGGTGGGAGGCGCCGTAGGCGAACAGGGCGGCCAGGACGAACACCGTGCCGCCCATGGTGGGGGTGCCCCGCTTGCCGAGGTGGGCCTGCACGCCCTCCTCGCGGACCTGCTGGCCGATGCCGCGCCGCGAGAACAGCCGGATCGCCAGCGGGGTGCCCAGCATCGAGAGGATGAGGCCCACCGCGCCGGCGATGATGATGTTGGTCACTGGGGGGCACCTCCGAGGACCAGCTCGGCCGTCCGCTCCAGGCCCATGGCCCGCGGGCCCTTGATGAGCACCGCGTCGCCGGGGCGCAGCCACGCGTTCAGCTCGGCGGCCGCCGCGGCGGCGTCGGGGACGTGCACGACGCGCGTGGCGGCCCCGCCCGGGGCTGGGGCGCCCCGGCGGCCCGCCGGCGCCCTGGGCGGCGCTCGCGGCCCGCGGGCGCCCTCCAGGACGGCTCGGCGTCGGGCCCGGCGACGATCAGCCCGGCGAGCCCCGCGCCGCCCGCCAGCACGCCCAGCTCGCGGTTGAGCGCGGGCGCCTCGTCGCCCAGCTCGCGAAGGGCCGCGATGACGGCGAAGCGCCGCCGGCCCTCGCCGAGCACGGCGAAGGTCTGGAACGCGGCCCGCATCGAGTCAGGGTTGGCGTTGTAGGCGTCGTTGACGACGGTGACGCCGTCGGGCCGCTCGGTGACCTCCATCCGCCACCGGCTGCGCGGCGTGGCCTCCGACAGCTCCTCGGCGATGGTGGCGACGGGCAGCCCCAGCTCGTACGCCGCCGCCGCGGCGGCCAGGGCGTTCTCCACCGCGTGCCCGCCGTAGAGCTGGAGCGAGACCGGCGCGGCGCCGGACGGGGTGCGCAGCGTGAAGGAGGCCCGCCCGCGGGCGTCCACCTCGACCCCCTCGGCGCGGATGGCGGCGTCCTCGCCCCGGCCGTAGAAGGTGACCCTGGCCTCGGTGCGCGAGGCCATCTCCCGCACGAACGGGTCGTCGGCGTTGAGCACCGCCACCCCGTCGCGCGACAGCGCCTCGACCAGCTCGCCCTTGGCCTTGGCGATGGCCTCCCTGCTGCCGAACACGCCGAGGTGCGCGGTGCCGACGTTGAGCACGACGCCGATGCGCGGCGGCGCGATGCGGGTCAGCTCCTTGATGTGGCCGACGTTGCGGGCGGCCAGCTCCAGCACCATGAAGCGGGTCTCGGCGTCGGCGCGCAGCACGGTCAGCGGGTGGCCGAGCTCGTTGTTGAAGCTGCCGACGGGGGCGATGGTGGGCCCCATCCTGGCGGTGAGCCGGGCCAGGAGGTCCTTGGTAGTGGTCTTGCCGGCCGAGCCCGTCACGCCGATCACGGTGGCGCCGGGCAGCGCGGCGGCCTGCGCCCTGGCCAGCTCGGCCAGCGCCGTGGCGGGGTCCGGGACGAGCACCGCGGGCGCGTCGACGGGCCTGGCGGCCAGCACGGCGACGGCTCCGGCCCGCACGGCCTGCGCGGCGAAGTCGTGGCCGTCCACCCGCGCGCCGGGGAGGGCGACGAACAACGATCCCGGTTCGACGGCCCGCGAGTCGATCACGACGGGCCCGCGCACCACGGCGCGGGGATCGGCCATGCCCGACAGGGTGCCGGAGGTGATCTCGGCGATCCTGGCCAGAGGCATCGGGATCATCAGTGCTTCCTGCTTTCCGTGCTTTCCTTGCGTGCGTGGATCGCCTCGGCGACGACCTCGCGGTCGTCGAAGGGGATCACCTCGCCTGAAACGTACTGGCCCTGCTCGTGACCCTTGCCCGCCACGACGATCACGTCGCCGCGGCCGGCGCGGGAGATCGCCAGGCCGATGGCGGCCGCGCGGTCGGGCTCAATGATCACATGAGCGCGGTCGTGCTGCGGAACGCGGAGCGCTCCTTCCATCATCGTGGCGAGGATGGCGAGCGGATCCTCCGTACGGGGATTGTCGCTCGTGAAAATGGCCACATCCGCCAGCTCGGCGGAGATCTCACCCATGATGGGCCTTTTGCCCTTGTCGCGGTCGCCGCCGCAGCCGAGCACGATGACCAGCCGGCCCGCGGTGACCTCGCGCAGCGAGCGCAGCACCGACTCCACCGCGCCCGGCTTGTGCGAGTAGTCGACGACCGCCTGGAACTCGTCCTCGGCCGTCGTGACGCGCTGCATGCGGCCCGGCACGCCGGCCAGCGTGCCGACGCCGTGCACCGCGGTCTGCACCGGCACCCCGGCCTCGACCAGCGTGACGATGGCGCCGAGCGCGTTGGCGACGTTGAACGGCCCCGGCAGCGCGATGCGCGCGTCGGCCTCCACGCCGCCCGGCCCGGTCACCCGGAAGGCGCTGCCGTCGGCGCCGAGCCGCACGTCCAGCGCCCGCCAGTCGGCCGCCGGGTCGCCCTGCGCCGAGAACGTGGTCATCGGCACCTTGGCGCGGTGCAGCAGCTCGCGGCCGTAGCGGTCGTCGAGGTTGGTGACCCCGGCGCGGCTCAGCTCCGGCTGGAACAGCCGGGCCTTGGTCGCGAAGTAGTCCTCGAAGTCCTTGTGGAAGTCGAGGTGGTCCTGCGAGAGGTTGGTGAACAGCGCCACGTCGTAGTAGACGCCGTCGACCCGGCCGAGGGCGAGGGCGTGGCTGGAGACCTCCATCGCCGCCGCCGTGACGCCCCGCTCGCGCATGAGGGCGAACAGGCCGTGCAGCGCCGTCGCCTCCGGCGTGGTCAGCGTCGGCTGGAAGCGCAGCTCGCCCGCGCGGATCTCGACGCCGCCCACCAGGCCCGTGGTGTGGCCGGCCGCGCGCAGGCCCGCCTCCAGCATGAACGAGGTGGTGGACTTGCCGCTGGTGCCGGTCACGCCGAGGACCTGGATGTCGTGGGCCGGCTGGCCGTACACCCAGGAGGCGATCTGCCCGAGCAGCGCGCGCGGGTCGGGCACGATCAGCACCGGCAGCCCGGTGGCCGCGGCGGCCTCGCGCCCGGCCCGGTCGGTCAGGATCGCCACCGCCCCGCCCGCCATCGCCTCGGCGGCGAACGTGGCGCCGTGGACCCGGTTGCCGGGCAACGCCACGTAGAGATCGCCCCTGCGGACGTCTCGGGAGTCGATGGTGACGCCGGTCAGGGCGGCGTGAGGCGACCGCGACGTGCCGGAACCGGCGTCGAGCATGGTCGCGAGCCCGGTCAGCGGACGGGGCGCATTGGTCGTGGGACGCATAGACGACGGGGGACGCACGGCGAGAGCGTACCTTCCCTGGTCACTCTCCGGCGCGCGTACGCACCGGCGGCACGGCGGAGCCTGTGGGAGGAATCTTCTTGCTCTTGATGGCGAACGTCATCACATCCTTGAACACGGGCGCCGCGATCTCGCCGCCGTAGTGCTCCTTCTTGGGGTTCTGCAGCACCGACAGCACCACCAGGCGGGGCTTGTCGGCCGGGGCGAACCCGGCGAAGGAGGCGGTGTAGCCGTCGTAGCGGCCCAGGGCGGCGTCGTAGCGGTTGGCGGTGCCGGTCTTGCCCGCCACCCGGTAGCCGGGGATGGCGGCCAGGTGGCCGGTGCCCTCCGCGCCCACGGCGCTCTCCAGCATGGTCGTGATCTCCTTGGCGGTCGTCTCGCTCACCACCCTGGTCTGCCTGCCCGGGGCGGCGGGGACGAACCGCCCGCCGGCGTCGGTGGTGCCGGCCACGAGCTGCGGCTCGATCTTGACGCCGCCGTTGGCGATGGTCTGGTAGACGCTGGCCATCTGCAGCGCCGTCACTGACACGCCCTGGCCGTAGGCGACCGTGCAGCTCTGGCTGCCGGACCACTTGCGGTAGTCGGGCAGCAGGCCCGCCTCCGCGCCCGGCACCCCGCCGCCCGGCGTGCTGCCGAAGCCGAACGCCTTCAGCATCGCGTACAGGCGGGCGCTGCCGACCTTGCGCGCGGCCATGACGGTGGCGACGTTGCTGGACTCGGCCATCGCCTGCCGGAACGTCATCGACTCGGCCGCGTGCGCGTGCGCGTCGCGCAGCACCTGGTCGTAGCACTTGATGCGGTCGGGCACCTCGAACACGGTGTCCGGGGTGACCATGCCGGCCTCCAGCGCGGCGGCGGCCGTGATGACCTTGTTGGTGCTGCCCGGCTCGAAAACGTCGGCGGCGGCCTTGTTGATCTGGCTGGCCGCCGGGGCCGCGCGCCAGTTGCCGAGGTCCAGCTCGGGGGCGTTGGCCATGGCGACGATCTGGGCGGTGCGCACGTCCATGACGATGACCGTGCCGCTGTCCGCGCCGGTCGCCTTCACCTGGTCGCCGATCGACTTCTGCGCGGCCCACTGCACGTCGCGGTCGATGGTCAGCCGCACGTCCCTGCCGTCCTCGGGGGGCGTGCGCTGGCTGCTGGTCATCGGGATGCGCTGGCCGTCGCGGCCGGTCTCCACGCGCTGCTGCCCGTCGCGGCCGGCCAGCAGCTTGTCGCTGGTGCGCTCGATGCCGACCAGGCCCTTGCCCTCGTCGCCGATGAAGCCGATCAGGCTGCCCGCGAGGTCGCCGGCCGGGTAGACGCGGCGGTAGGTCTTCTTCGCGCTCAGCGCCGGGATCTCGGCCTGCAGCAGGCGGGTGGCCACGACCGGGTCGACGTCCGTCGCCAGGCGCTGGTAGCGGGTGTCGGTCCTGGCCAGCTTGGCGGCGATGTCCTGCTCGCTCTTGCCGAGCTGCTGGGCGAGGGCCTTGACCACCTTCGGGCGGATGTCGGCCGCGACCTTGGACGGGTCGATCGACAGCTCGCGCGCCTCGACCGTGACCGCCAGGTCGTGGCCCTCGGCGTCGGTGATCGAGCCGCGCTTGGCGGGGATCGTCTCGACGTGCTGGCGCTGGTCGACGGCGGCGGCCTCGTACACCTTGGAGTCCAGGCCCTGCATCTGGATCAGCCGGCCGGCGAAGATCGACAACACGAACGTCATGCCGATGAGGCCGATGTTGACGCGGCGGCGCGGGCTGCCCAGGCGCAGCACCAGGGGCGGCCTGGGCGGGCGCGGCGGCGCGGGCGGCCGGCGTCCCGGGCCCCTCGGCGGGGGGACGTCGCCGCCGCGCGGGCCCCGGTCGTCGCCGGGACGGCGGAAGGCGGGCCGCTCACGCTCCGGCCTGGGGACGGTCCGGGGGCGGCGCGGCGGGCCGTCCTCGTGGCGCGAGCGCGGGTCGTCGTCGCGCCGGGGGCGCGGGTCGTCGTTACGGGTACGCGGCCGGCCGTCGTCGTCGCGGCCCGGAGGGGTACGGCGGGGACGGCCGTCGTCGTCGCGGTCCGCCGGGGCGCGGCGCGGACGGAGGTCGTCGTCACGGCCGGAAGGCGTACGGCGAGGATGGCCGTCGTCGTCACGGCCGGAAGGCGTGCGGCGGGGACGGCCGTCGTCGTCGCGGGTGCCGGGGGTGCGGCGGCGGGGGCCGGTGTCGCGGGCTTGGGCGGCGGGGCGGCCCCTGGGGCGGTCGTCGTCCTCCATGGGCGGGCGGCGGCGCGGGGCGGGCTCGCCTGAGCCGCCGCGCGGGCGGCCACGGCCGCTCTCCCCGGAACGGCCGCTCTCGCCACCACGGCCGCTCTCACCGCCACGGCCGCGGCCGCCGTCGGCGCGCTCGCGGTCCTCACCGGGACGGCCGCGGCCACGCTCCGAGCCCCGGGCGTCGTCCCCTCGGCCACGGGCGCGCTCGGAGCCCCGGGAATCGTCCCCTCGGCCACGAGCGCGCTCGGAGCCGCGGGCGTCGCCGGGACGGCCGCGGCCGCGCTCAGCGCCACCGGCGTCCGAGCGGCCACGGCCACCGTCTCCAGCGCCCTCGTCTCCACGACCACCGTCTCCCCGGCCGCTGCCTCCTCGGCGGCCGTCCCCACGGCCGCCGTCGCGGCGGCCTGTGGGGCGGCCCGGGTCGGCGTCGTCGTCGTGGTGGGAGCCGGGCGGGTCCTCGGAAGGGCGGGCGCGGGGGTCGTCGTCGTGCCCGAACGGCAGGTCCAGCGGGTCGGGACGCGTGCGCGGCCGGCGCGGCGGATTGTCCGGCGACGCCGGGCGGCCCGTCCCCTCGGAACGGGCGGAGCCGCCCTGGCGCCCTGTCCGCCCCGGCCCGCCCGGCGTACGACGAGCGGCGCCGGGCCCTCCTGGAGAGCCGGCGCCGCCAGCGCCGCGGCCGGGACCCTGCCCCCTGCCGCCTGATTCCCTCACCGTGCCGTGTCCGCCTCGCCCGCCTCGCCCGCCTCGCTGCCGGCACCGGCACCGGCGCCGTCGCCGGTCATGCCGTTGACGTCGTCCCAGTCGGTGTGCAGCCCCTGCTGCTCGGCCAGCTCGGCGACGACGCCGGGCTGGGTCTTGCGCTGGTAGTCCTGCTCGATCTTCTCGTTCTCCTGCCGCGCCACCGCGATCTGCTCGCGCAGCTTGGCGTCGGTGATCGTGTCCTGGGCCAGCATGGTGTTGAGCAGCAGCAGGCTGACCAGGCCGCCGGACATCAGGCCGACGACGAGCAGCACGAACGGCGTGCGCTGGCGCCGCACGGCCCGCCGGCGCGCCGCCGACGGACGCGGGCCCGCCGTGCCGCCGCGAACGCCCTGGACGCCGCCCCGCCGCTCGGCCGGGCGCGACTCAGCGGGACGCACCTCAGTGGGACGCGCCTCAGTGGGACGGGGCGCGGTGGGACGCGGATCGGTGGGACGCGGCGCGGTGGGACGCGGCTCGGTGGGACGCGGCGCGGTGGGACGCGGCTCGGTGGGACGCGGCTCGGTGGGACGCGGCTCGGTGCGGAGCCCCGCCTTCGGCCGCGACGCCTTGGCCTGCGGCGCCTTGGCCTGCGGCGTCCTGGACTGCGGCGGCTCGGACGGGTCCGGCTTGGACTGGTGCGGCCCGCCGTACCGGCGCACGCCGGTTCTGGGGACCGTCTTGGACCCCGCCTTGGGCACCGCGCGGCGCACGGCCGCGCCCCGGCCGGTCTCCTGCTCAGTCGTCAACACGGATCCTCTCTGCCGCCCGTAGCCGGGCCGAGGCCGCCCGCGGGTTGCGGGCGAGCTCTTCTTCGCTCGGGAGCTCTGCTCCCCTCGTCAGCAGGCGGAACCTGGGCTGGTGAGCCTCCAGTGGGACGGGCAGCCCGGGGGGGCCGGTGTCCCTGGTTCGCGCCGTGAGGGCCTGCTTGGTGAGCCGGTCCTCGAGTGAGTGGTACGAGAGCACGACGACTCGACCACCCAGCGCCAGCGCGTCGAGTGCCGCGGGCAGCGCCGCCTCCAGGGCGGACAGCTCCGCGTTCACCTCGATGCGCAGCGCCTGAAAAGTCCTCTTGGCGGGGTTTCCCCCGGTGCGCCGGGTAGCGGCGGGGATCGCGTCGCGCACGATGTCCGCAAGCCGCTTAGTCGAGGTTATTGCCTCTTTAGCCCGTTCTCGGATGATGAGGCCCGCGACACGCGGGGCGAATCGTTCCTCGCCGTAGTCACGCAGAATGCGGGTGAGCTGCGCGGCGCTGTAGGTGTTGACCACCGTCTCCGCCGTCAGCTCCTGCTGCGTGTCCATGCGCATGTCGAGGGGCGCGTCGTAGGAGTAGGCGAACCCGCGCTCGGCCTCGTCGAGCTGCGGCGAGGACACCCCGAGGTCGAACAGCGCCCCGTTGACGACGGGCCGCCCGGCCCTGTCCAGCACCTCCCGCAGGTCGCCGGAGGAGGCGTGCACCAGGGTGACGCGCTCCGCGTACGGGCTCAGCCTGCGCGTGGAGTGCTCGATCGCGAAAGGGTCGCGGTCGATCCCGATGAGACGCAGCCCCGGGTGGGCCGCGAGCAAGGCCGCCGAGTGGCCGCCGAGGCCGAGATTGGCGTCGACCACGACGGGGTCGGGGCCGGTGAGCGCGGGGCCGAGCAGTTCCAGCACGCGCTCGAGCATCACCGGAACGTGACCGCCCGTGCCGACGTCGCCCTGCATCTCCAACCCCCCTCTCGCGTCCTTGCTCGCGGATGACGCGCTTACCGATCGATCCGGGTCATTCCTGGGTCCCCACCCGGCGCCGCCCGGCCAGGTCCCCATCCGCACCCTCTTCGTGGACGCCTGCCCACTGACACCGGGGAAGGTGCATCAGTTGACAGGCAGTGGTTGCGGGTGGAGACCTCGCCGAACGACAGCTCCGACGGATCGACCGTGGTCTCTACAAGATCCCTGGCAGCACCTCCTCCGACAGATCGGCGAACGCCTGCTCCTGTTCGCTGAGATAGGTGTCCCATGCCTGGGCGTCCCAGATCTCCAGCCGGGTGTTGGCCCCGATGACGACGCAGTCACGCTCCAGGCCGGCGTACTGGCGCAGGCCCTGCGGGATGGTGATGCGTCCTTGCTTGTCCGGAGTCTCGTCGGACGCGCTGGCGAAGAAGACGCGGCTGTAGTCACGCACCGCCTTGGCGGTGACCGGGGCGGTCCGGAGAGCCTCGGTAATGCGCTGGAACTCCTCCACGGGAAACACGTAGAGGCATCGCTCCTGGCCTTTGGTGATCACAAGACCCTCCGCCAGCTCCTCACGGTACTTAGCCGGCAGGAACAGCCGTCCCTTGTCGTCCAGACGCGGGTGGTGGGTGCCGAGGAACATCGGCGCCACCTCCCGTGCCTAGTGAAGCGCTCAGCGCTGGTGCACCGCGCCCTCCACTGCGCACCACCATACTCCACTTCTCCCCACCGTCAACTGATTCGAACCGTCTTCACCATCGGTTTCCCTTGCGTTTCCGCAGGTCAGAGCGGTGGTGTGGGGTGGCGGGGGGCGGCCGCGCGATCAGCTCGCACGGGCGTGTCGAGTGCCGGGAAGTCCTGCGGAATAGGCCCTCGACGCGCTATGGAAGGGCGCGGATGCGCGGTGGGGGAATGTGGGGCGCTTCGTGGGGGCGAGTGTCACGGGATACGGACCCGCACGCCACCTAATCGGGAACATCGCCCAGGTTCTCTGGAATATCCACAAATGTCGCTCGAGAACCCACAGCGTCGTAGGGTCGTACACACAATGGAAAAGGAATGGCATGGCTCCCGCAATGGCACCGCGGGCGGCCGTCGCACTTTCATGGAGGCCTGGTGGCAGTAACCCATGACGTCCCTCCCCAGCTCGACGAGCTGGTCACCGTAGCCCACCGGATCCGCGAGGCGATCGAGTCGGTGATCGAGGGCAAGGGCGACGCCGTACGCCTCACCCTCACGGTCCTGCTCGCCGAGGGGCACCTCCTGATCGAGGACGTCCCCGGCGTCGGCAAGACGATGCTCGCCAAAGCGCTGGCGCGTTCCATCGACTGCCCCGTACGCCGGGTGCAGTTCACCCCCGACCTGCTGCCCAGCGACATCACCGGCGTGAGCGCCTACAACCAGCAGACCCGGGAGTTCGAGTTCAAGCCGGGGCCCGTCTTCGCGAACATCGTGGTGGGCGACGAGATCAACCGCGCCTCCCCCAAGACGCAGTCCGCCCTCCTGGAGTGCATGGAGGAGCACCAGGTCACGGTGGACGGGGTGACGTACCCTCTCGACGCCCCCTTCATGGTGATCGCCACGCAGAACCCCATCGAGATGGAGGGCACCTACCCGCTGCCGGAGGCGCAGCGCGACCGCTTCACCGCCCGCGTCGCGATGGGCTACCCCGAGCCGACGGCCGAGCTGGAGATGCTCGACGTGCACGGCGGCACCTCGCCACTGGACAAGCTGGAGCCGGTGGCGACCACGTCGGAGGTGCGGGCGCTCATCGAGGCCGTGCGCGGCGTGTACGTCTCCCAGCCGGTCAAGAAGTACGCGATCGACCTCGTCGTGGCCACCCGCCACTCCCCCGACCTGCGGCTGGGCGCCTCGCCCCGGTCCACGCTGCAGCTCGTGCGGGCCGCGCGGGCGCACGCCGCGCTGGCCGGCCGCGACTACGTCATCCCCGACGACCTCCAGGACCTGGCGGTGCCCGTGCTGGCGCACCGGCTGCTGCCCAGCATCGAGGCGCAGGGGCAGCGGCGGCTGCCGGAGCAGGTGGTGGCCGACCTGATCAGGCGCGTGCCGGTGCCGGAGACGCGGGGCCGCTGATGGGCGCGCGGCGCGGCGGCGACGGCCGCCGGGGGCCCGGGGCGGGTGAGGCGCGGTGAGGGCCGGGCTGCGGGCGCTGACCAGCAGGGGGCGCTCGTTCCTCGCCTCCGGGATCGCGGCCCTGGTGATGGCGTTGCTCCTGGGCGAGAACGACCTGTTCAGGATCGGGGTGCTGGTGACGGCGCTGCCGTTGCTGGCCGCCATGGTGGTGGCGCGGACCCGGTACCGGCTGAGCTGCGCCAGGCGGCTGGACCCGCCGCGGGCGGAGGTCGGCGGCGAGGCCACCGTCACCCTGCGGCTGGAGAACGTCACCCGGCTGCCCACCGGGCTGCTGCTCATCGAGGACACCGTCCCGTACGCGCTGGGCGTGCGGCCCCGGTTCGTGCTGGACCGGGTCGAGCCGCGCGGGGTGCGGGAGATCGACTACCGGGTGCGCTCCGACCTGCGGGGCCGCTACTCGATCGGGCCCCTGTCGGTGCGCATCGCCGACCCGTTCGGGCTGGTGGAGCTGAGCCGGTCGTTCACGATCAGCGACACGCTCGTGGTGACCCCGCACGTGGCGGCGCTGCCGCACGTGCGGCTGTCCGGCGAGTGGTCGGGCGGCGGCGAGAGCCGCACCAGGAGCGTGGCGGCGGCCGGCGACGACGACGTGGCGCCGCGCGAGTACCGGCAGGGCGACGACCTGCGCCGGGTGCACTGGCGCTCGACGGCCCGGCGCGGCGAGCTGATGGTGCGGAGGGAGGAGCAGCAGTGGCAGAGCCGCGGCGCGCTCCTGCTCGACACCCGGCGGCACGCGCACCGCGGCGAGGGGCCGCGCTCGTCGTTCGAGGTGGCGGTCTCGGCCGCGGCCTCCATCGGCGTGCACCTCGCCCGTGAGGGCCTGGGCCTGCGGCTGGTCACCGACCAGGGGCCCGAGCACCTGACCGACAGCGGGCTCAGCTACTCCCTGCTCGACACCCTCGCGGTGGTGCGGCACAGCCCGGCCCGCTCGCTGGAGATGGGCATCTCGGCGCTGCGCCAGGGCGGCGGCGACGGGCTGATCGTGGCCGTGCTCGGCGCGCTGGACCCGGAGGAGGCGCGGGAGCTGGCCCGGCTGCGGCACAGCGGCATCACCGGCGTGGCGGTGCTGCTCGACGTCGGCACGTGGGAGGGCGGCGAGCCGGGGGCGAGCGAGGACCACGAGGCCGTGCAGACCGTGCTCGCCGGTTACGGCTGGCGCATCGTGCGGCTGCCCGCCGGCACCTCGATCGCGTCGGTCTGGCAGGACGCCGCCAACCGCGGCGGCAGGTACGTGCTCAACCCGGCGGCGGGAGGCCCCGCGTGAGGTTCCGGGTGAGGCCCGATGCGAGGCCCGAGTGAGGCCCGCGTGAGGAACGGCAGATGAGACTGACGATCGCTTCCGGCGTGGCCGCGTTCACCGCGACCGTGCTGCTCTACCCGCTCTTCGAGGGCGGGACGTGGTTCTGGTCGTCGCTCGGCGTGGTGCTGGCCGTGGTGGCGGCGGGGCTGGTGAGCAGCCGCCTGTCGCTGCCGGCGTGGGCGGCGCCGCTGCTGGCGCTGGCCGCCGTGTGGCTCTACCTGACGGTGTCCTTCGCCGCCGAGGAGGCGTGGGGGCTGCTGGTGCCGACGAAGGCGTCGGTGCTGGAGCTCGGCCGGCTGCTCGGCGTCGGCTGGGCCGACATCCAGCGCTTCGCCGCGCCGGTGCCCGTCACGGACGGAATCGTGCTGCTGACCACCGGCGGGGTGGCGCTGATCGCGATCCTGGTGGACCTGTTCGCGGCGCGGCTGCGGCGGGCGGCCCTGGCGGGGCTGCCGCTGCTGGCCCTCGCCACGGTCCCGGCGACGATCCTGCCCGACCCGATCAGCTGGCCGGCGTTCATCATCGCCGCGCTCGGCTTCGTCGGCCTGCTCATCTCGGACGGGCGCGAGCGGGTGGGGCACTGGGGCCGGGCGGTGCTGGTGCGCAGGACCCGGATGGCGGCGACGCCGGCCGCGCCCGGCGCCCCGGCGGCGCGGAGCACGGCGTCGGCCGACACCAGCGGGCTGCGGCTGTCGGGCAAGCGCATCGGGTTCGCCGCGATCGTGCTGGCCGTGCTGGTGCCCGCGCTGCTGCCGACGATGGAGCCGGTGTCGTTCTTCCAGTTCGGGGTGGGCGGCAGCGGGACGGGCGGGCGCGGCAACTCCATCAGCATCCCCAACCCGATCGCGAACCTGAAGGGCCAGCTCGAACTGCCCGAACGCCGGGTGGTGCTGACCTACGCCAGCAGCGACCAGCAGCCCCACTACATGCGGATCTACACGCTCGACACCTTCGACGGGCGGCAGTTCGGCATGACCCAGCCCAAGGGCGCGCCGGAGAACCGGACCGACGAGGGCCCGCTGCCGCCGCCGCCCGGGCTCACCGGGCGTACGAAGATCACGAACGTGACGACCGACGTGCAGATCAGCGACGAGATCGAGGAGCTGAAGTTCCTGCCGCTGCCGTACCCGCCGCGTGAGGTGCAGGTGGACGGCGACTGGCGGGCCGACGTCGACACCCTGATGGTCTTCTCCACCGGCGACGAGGCGGCCGGGCTGGACTACCAGGTGGTCAGCAGCGAGCCGGCGCCGACGCGCGAGCTGCTGGAGTCGCTGCCGTTCGAGCGGGGGGCGGTGGACCCGCGCTTCCTGCAGCTGCCCCGCAACCTGCCCGCGGCGATCCAGGAGCTGCCCGAGAAGATCGTCGGCAACGTCTCCTCGCCGTACGAGGCGGCGGTGAAGCTGCAGGAGTGGTTCACCAGGACCGGCGGCTTCAGCTACAGCCTGCGCACCCAGGGGCACGACAACAACGCGCTGTCGGACTTCCTGCTGCACAGCCGGGCCGGCTACTGCGAGCAGTTCGCCGCGTCGATGGCGGTGCTGGCCCGGCTGATCGGCATCCCGTCGCGGGTGGCGATCGGCTATACCGGCGGCACCAGCGTCTCCGGGCGCTGGGAGGTCGGCACCAACGACTCCCACTCCTGGCCCGAGCTGTACTTCGACGGCGTGGGCTGGCTGCCGTTCGAGCCGACCCCGGCCGGGGCGCTGGGACAGGGCAGCGCGCGGCCGCCGGCGTACTCGGTGCCCGCCCCCCGGCCCACCGGCGACGCCTCGACGCCGACGCCCGGCGCCTCCAGCGCGGCCGCTGACGAGCCGGTCGACCCGGGCGCCCGGCAGAACCCGCGCGAGCTGGACCGGGAGAGCCAGCTCCTGCCGGGCGCGCTGCCGCAGGAGGAGTCGACGCCGCTGATCGCCAAGATCGGCCTCGGGCTGGCCGCGCTGCTGCTGCTCCTGCTGATCCCCGCCGCGATGCGGGTCGTCACCAGGAACCGGCGGGTGCGCGTCCTGGGCTGGAAGGTGGCCCAGCCGGGCGACGAGCTGACCGCCAGGGTGGCCGCCGGCGAGGGCGCCGCGGGCCGCGACCCGGCGGTGGCGGCGGCCTGGGCCGAGCTGGACGACGTCCTGTGCGACTACGGCCTGGCCCGCGAGCCCAGCGAGACGCCGCGGGCGCTGGCCCGGCGGCTGGTGCAGCAGTACGAGTTCGACGCGGAGGCGGCGGCCGCGGTCTCGGGCATCGCCTCGGCCGTCGAGCGGGTCCTGTTCGCCCGGACACCCGGGCCGGTCGGGCCGCTGCGCAAGGAGCTGCGGACGGTGCGGCAGGCGCTGGCGGCGACGGTGACGCGGGGGCGGCGGATCCGGGCCGTGCTGCTGCCGCCGTCCACGCTGCGGCGGCTGCGAGGGGTCGGGGAGCGGCTGCTGGACGGGTTCGACCTGCTGGAGACGATCCGGCTCCGTCGCGCCGCCGCCCACAAGACGCCCTGAGCCATCGAGCCCGGGCCGGCCGGAAGGCCGGCCCGGCAGCATGGAGACCGCCTCCAAGCCCTCGGTACTGGCGGGTCGCCTCCCCTTGCCATCCGCCAAAACTGTCTCTAGCGTACACAGTGTTCTACGGACACAGTTAGGGAGTGGCCATGTCCAAGTCAGTGCTCGACATGTCGATGTCCCTCGACGGGTACATCGCCGACCCCAACGACTTCCTCGGCGGCCACGACGGCGAGCGGCTGCACAAATGGGCCGACTCGGACCGGCATCCCGAGCCGGTCAAGCAGTTCCAGGACGAATGGAACCGGGCCGGCGCGATCCTCGCGGGACGGCGGACCGCCGAGCTCATGGACCACTGGGGCGGCTCGCACGGCGGTCTGCCGATCTTCGTCCCCAGTCACCGGCCGCCCGGCCCGGCCGCCCGGTGGGGCTATCCGCTGGTGACCTACGTCAACGACGGGATCGAAAGCGCGATGGCGCAGGCGAAGGCCGCCGCCGGGGAACGGGACGTGCAGATTCGTGGCGGTGCGTACACGGTGCGGCAGGCCCTCCAGGCCGGGGTGCTGGACGAGGTGCAGATCCACCACATCCCTGTGCTCCTGGGCGCGGGACGCCGGCTGTTCGACGTCCTGCCGTCGGAGATCGAGCTGGACATCGGCCAGGTGATCGACACCCCAGAGGCCACCCACATCCGCTACCGCGTCCGCCGCTGAGCCGATCGGCCGCGGGTGGTCAGGCGGGCCGGTCAGCGGGGGGCCGGAGACGCGAAGAGCGTGCGGCCCCTCCCCTCTGCGGGAAGGCCGCACGCTCTCAACGTCAGCCGCGCGTCCGATCCACCTCTGGACCCGGGCCCGGCACCCCGGTCGCCGGCCGATCCGGCCACGGGAGTCAGGAGGCGGGACGGCGGCTCAGCGTTCGTCGTGACGCCGGCGCCAGCGCTCTTCCATGCGCTCCATGAACGTGCCCCGGTTGGTGCGGCGGGCCTGCTTGCCCGGCCCGCGCTGCCCGGCGGCCGGCGGCGAGTCGCCGAAGCCGTTCATGCGTTTCCAGCTGGACAGGCCCCACAGACACGCCGCGAGCATGACCACGAAACCGCCGACGCCGAGCGGGATCAGAGCAGCGCCGCTCAGGACGACGCCGACCATCATGACGACGACGCCGAGGGCGAAGCCGATGCTGGCCTTGATCAGGCGACGTTTGTAGTGGCGGCGCGGGTCGCTGATCCTTACGGTGTTGGCCCACTTCGGGTCCTCGGCGTAGAGGGCCTGCTCGATCTGTTCGAGCAAGCGCTGCTCGTGCTCAGAGAGCGGCACGGCGCCTCCCAAGGACGGCCCCAGGACGGGGAAGACGGCAACGGACGACACGGGGTGTCCGGACCTCGCGGTCGGTTATCCCCAGAATACGAGGCTGTAGACGTAGGCGAAAGCAAACGTCCAACGCAGACCAAACCGGAGGTGACGTCATGGCTCTATTGTGGCCCAACTCGCCCCCCTTCCCCCAAAATCGTGACACCGGCGCACCACAGAGGAGAGACATCGGCGTCATGTCTCTATTTCATCAAGCTTGCCACGTACGAGCGATGCCGGGACCACCGCATCGGGACCGAATCTGCGGATCGCCTTGTCCATGGCCTGCTCGGCCTCTCTCCAGCCGGTCTCCCGCTCGCCGAGACCGAGCTGCCGGGTGGCCTCCTGGGCCGGACGCAGGTTCTCCATCCGGACCCCCACCAGGCGCAGCCGCACCCGCTCCAGCCCCGCCGCCTGGAACAGCTCGCAGGCGGTGGCGTAGATCACCTGGGCCACGTCGGTCGGCTCGCGCAGCGTGCGTGAGCGGCTGATCGTCGTGAAATCGGCTCGGCGAAGCTTCACACTTACAGTTCTTCCCACGTGACCGCCCTTACGCATCCTGGCGGCCACCCGCTCCGACAGGCGCAGCAGCTCGCGCCTGATGACGTCGGGGTCGTCGACGTCCGCGGCGAAGGTCTCCTCGTTGCCGATGCTCTTGTCGGGGACGTGGGCGGTCACCGGCCGCTCGTCGCGCCCCCAGGCGAGCGCCGCGAGGTGGCCGCCGACGGCCTGGCCCAGCTCCCGCTGCAGCGTGCCCTGCGGCACTCTGGCGAGGTCTCCGACGGTGCGGATGCCGAGCCGGACCAGGGACTGCTCGGTGCGCTCGCCGACGCCCCACAGGGCCGACACGGGCAGCGGGTGGAGGAAGGACACCACCTCGTCGGCGGGGACCACCAGCAGCCCGTCGGGCTTGCACTGCTTGGAGGCGAGCTTTGCCACGAATTTGCTCGCGGCGACGCCCACGGAGCAGGTGATGCCGTAGCGGTCGAGGACCTGCTCCTTGATCAGGGCGGCGACGGCCGCGGGCGGGCCGAGCCGCCGCCGGGCGCCGCCGACGTCGAGGAACGCCTCGTCGGAGGCGATGGGCTCGACCAGCGGGGTGATCGTGTGGAAGATCTCCATGACGCCCTTGGAGACCTCGGAGTACTTCCCGTGGCTCGGCGGGATGATCACGGCCTGCGGGCAGAGCCGGCGGGCCCGGCTCATCGGCATCGCGGAGTGCACGCCGTACGCGCGGGCCTCGTAGGTGGCGCTGAGCACGACGCCGCGCCCGGCGGGCGAGCCCACGATCACCGGGCGGCCGCGCAGCTCGGGGCGTTCGAGCAGCTCGACGCTGGCGAAGAAGGCGTCCATGTCGACGTGGAGGATCGGGCAGCCGCTGTCATCGGCCCCGGTGCGCGGTGCGGGGCCGATGCCGGTGATCTGCTTACGGGACACGCCGTCGATTCTATCCGAACACGAATTCGACAGTCAGGGGTGCCGGGCGGGCGTTCAGCCGCGCTGCCCGAGCACGTGGACCTGGCTCGCGATGTCGCGCAGCACGCGGTGCTGGGCGGCGGCCTGCTCCAGCGCCACCAGGGACTCGGCGGCCCCCGGCTCGCCGTCGAGCAGCCGGCTCGGCACCAGGTCGGCGAAGACCCGCACGCCGTGGACCGGGCCGGGCGTGAACCCGGTGGCGGTCAGCAGCTCGCTGACGGCGTCGGCGGTGAAGCGGCGGGGCGTGGGGTCACGGTCGCCCCACCTGCCGTCGGGGTCGTCCAGCACCGCCCGCGCCTCGTCGAACTGCCCGGCCAGGGCGCGGTGCACGGCGGCGGCGATCGGGTTGGCGGCCAGCACGCTGACGACGCCTTGGCCGCGCAGCACACCCGCGACCGCGGCCAGGGCGCTGCGCGGGTCCTCGACGTACTCCAGGACGCTGTGGCACAGCACCAGGTCGGCGCTGTCGCGCTGGAGCAGCTCGCCGAGGCCGTCGGCGTCGCCCTGCAGGGAGCGCACGCTGACGCCCTTCTCCTTGGCGCGGCGCTCCAGCGCGGCCAGCGAGTCGGGGCTGGGGTCGACGACGGTGACGGAGTGGCCCAGCTCGGCCAGCGGCACGGCGAAGCCGCCGGTGCCGCCGCCGGCGTCGACGATATCGAGCGCCTCGCGGCCGGTGGCCGCGGCCCGTTCGGCCAGGGCCGACCGCAACGCGTCCCAGACGACGGCGGTCCGCGCCGCCGGGGTCTTCGTGGCGCTCTCAGCTCGCAACGTTCGGCCTTCCTCTCGCCCCGCGAGCTGCTGCTTCGCGGGCGGCTCCCTCGACGCGCCCCAGCCTACGCCGTGCGCGCGCCGCCCGCTCCGCACAGGGCGAAGCAGAACGGCAGGGATGGCGGGAGAGGTGAAGAGGGGCGCGTCGCGGCTGGTGACGCGCCACTCCTCCGTACGCAGTCAGCCGCCCGCGCCCCACACGGCAGGCGGTCGGGTGCCCGGCCGTGACGGCGCGCCCCTCGCCTCGCGTGCCGTACAGGCCCGGCGTGGTCAGAGGTTATCCCGAAACGGAAGGTTCCGGCGGGTCTCTAAAGGGTGAGGCTTGGCTTGAGTTGCTTGAAGCGGGCCAGCAGCCCGTTGACGAACTGGGGGGACTCGTCGGTGGACAGCTCGCCGGCCAGGTGCACCCACTCGCTGATCACCACGCCCTCGGGGACGTCGGGCATCCACAGCAGCTCGTACGTGCCGCCGCGCAGCAGGTTGCGGTCGACCGCGGGCATGCGGTCGAGCGTCCAGCCCTCGGCGTAGGTGGTGATCAGCTCGTCGATGCGCGCGCGGTGCCGGGCGACGCCCTCGACGATGGCCGAGGTGTACTCGTTGACCGGCGGCTCCTGCCGCTCCACACGCTCGGCGAGGATCTTCAGCGGGTCCTCGTCGCGCAGCTCGGCCTCGAAGAGGATGTCGAGGGCCCGCCTGCGTGCCTTGCCGCGTGCCGACACCTCAGGCCCGGCCGAGGTACTCGCCGGTGCGGGTGTCGACCTTGACCTTCTCGCCCGTGGTGATGAACAGCGGGACCTTGATCTCCGCGCCGGTCTCCAGCTTGGCAGGCTTGGTGCCGCCGGTGGAGCGGTCGCCCTGGAGGCCGGGCTCGGTCTCGGCGATGGTGAGCTCGGCGGCGGCGGGCAGGTCGACGTAGAGCGCGGCGCCCTCGTTGAAGGCCACCGTGGCGGTGGTGTTCTCCAGCATGTAGCTGGCGGCGCTGCCGACCGTCGCGGCGGGCACGGTGACCATGTCGTAGGTCTCGGTGTCCATGAAGACGAAGTCGGCGCCGTCCTTGTAGGAGTACTGCATCTCGCGCTTGTCGACGTTGGCCACGTCGACCTTCACGCCGGCGTTGAAGGTCTTGTCGACGACCTTGCCGGAGAGGACGTTCTTGAGCTTGGTGCGCACGAACGCGCCGCCCTTGCCTGGCTTGACGTGCTGGAACTCGACAACGCTCCAGAGCTCACCGCCCTCGAGCTTCAGCACGATGCCGTTCTTGAGGTCGTTGGTCGTCGCCACTCGTTCTTCTCCCGCGTGCGGCCGCTCTAAAGGACGAGCAGCTCCTTGGTCGTCTTGGTGAAAAGCTCCGGCCCGCCCGCACGGGTCACGAGGGTGTCCTCGATCCGGACGCCGCCCCGGCCGGGCAGGTAGACCCCCGGCTCGACGGTGATCGGAACTCGATCCTCTAGTCTACCGGTCCGCGAGGGGCCCAGGAACGGCTCCTCGTGGATCTCCAGGCCGACGCCGTGCCCGAGGCCGTGCCGGAAGTGCTCGCCGTGGCCCGCGGCCTCGATGAACGAGCGGGCCGCCCGGTCCACCTCGTCCGCCGCCGCGCCGGGGGCCAGGGCGTGCCGACCGGCGCGCTGGGCGGCAGCGACCAGGTCGTACAGGTCGCGCTGCCAGGCGGCGGGCGGGCCGAGGCTGACGGTCCTCGTCATGTCGGCGTGGTAGCCCTGGTAGCGGGCGCCGAAGTCCATCGTCACCAGATCGCCGGCGCGCAGCTCGCGCCCGGTGGGGGCGTGGTGCGGGATCGCGCCGTTCTCGCCCGCGGCCACGATCGAGTCGAAGGCCGGCTTGTCGGCGCCGAGCTCGGTCATGCGGTTCTCCAGCAGCCGGGCCAGCTCGCGCTCGGTCATGCCGGGCACGATGCGCGACGTCACGTCGGCGAACGCCTGGTCGGTGATCGCGCAGGCGGTGCGCAGCAGCTCCAGCTCGGCGTCGTCCTTGACCGCGCGCAGCTCCTCCACCACGGGGCCGAGCGGCACCAGCTCGGCGGACAGGCGGCCGCTCAGGCCGCGGCCCAGCCGGCGGTAGGTGGCCACCGTCATGCTGGCGGCCTCGATGCCGGCGCCGGGCTCGGCCAGCCGGGCCGCCACGTCCGCGGCCTCGACCACCGGGACGTCCAGCGTCCTGGCCTTGCCGATGTAGCGGTTGTCGGTGGCCAGCAGCGCCGTGCCGTCGGCCCTGACCAGGACGGCCGCGTTGGAGCTGGCCAGCCCCGTCAGCCACCGGACGTTGACGGCGGAGGTGACGAGCAGGGCCGGGACCTCGTGGCCGGGCAGCAGCGCGGCGAGCCGCGCCCGGCGCGCCGCGTGGTCGAAGGTCATTGCGCCACTGTACGGGCAGGCGGGGACGGGCAGGTGAGGGCGGGGGCTCAGGCGCCCCGGACCTCCCATTCCCGGATGAACTCCGCCAGCGGCCCGCTCCGCTCCATGTCTCCCCGCTCCTGGGCGCGCCGGAGGTCGCGGTAGATCCCGGCGACGTGGTCGAGGGTCGAGTCGGGGTGGCCCTCCGCGGCCTTCCTGGCCGCCTTCTGGAGCTTGTCGCGGGCCTTGGCCGCCACGTCCGGGTTGATGCCGTTCAGGCGGGTCTGGCTGTCGATGGCGTCGCTGAAGGCGGACAGCCAGCCGTTCCAGCCGTTCGGCGGCTGCCGGCCGGGGCCCAGGGTGCCGCGGACGGGGGGCGTCTCCAGCAGCGCGGTGGGCGGGTCGATGCCGGGCCCGAGCGTGGCCACGATCCCGGGGGACGGCTGGCCGCTGGGGGTGGCGGTGGGCCAGTCGGACGTCGTGGTCGGCGTCTCCCCCGGCACCGCTGCGGTGGTCGGCCCGGTGGTCGGCGCAGTGGTCGGCGCAGTGGTCGCGACGCCGGTGGGCTCGGGAGTGGATGCCGCGCCCGGCTCGTCGCCGCCGCGCGCGCCGGCCCACACCACGAGACCGAGTGTCACCACGACGATGGCGGCCAGGGCGGCGCCGAGCTGCACGAACAGCCGGTTGCCGCGCGTTCGCGGGGGCTCGGGCGGGAGGTCGCCGGCCTGGTAGACGGCCGTGTCCCCGGCGCGGGGCGCGCCGGTCGCCGGCCCGTGGCCCCTTCCCGCCGGGACGCCGTCGCGCAACATCGCGCCCGTGACCGGCATGCCGGGCATGCCGGGCGTGCCGGGCGTTCCGGCGGGGGCCGGGGCGTCGGGGTTGGCGCGGGGATGGGCGATGGTGACCATCGCGCGGCGGATCGCCTCGCCGGAGGGGCGGCGGGCGGGATCGGCCGCGATCATGGCCAGCACCAGCCGGTCCAGCTCGGCGGGCACCCCGGCCCGCAACGCGCCCGGCGGCCGCGGCGCCCCGCCGGCCCCTTCACCGGCTCCTTCACCGGCTCCCTCACCGGGACCGCCCGCGGGACCGCCGTCAGGACCGCCGCCGGCAGCGCTCCCGCCCTCGGGACCGCCGTCCCCTGCCTGGCCGGCGAACGGATGCCGTCCGCACAGCAGCTCGTAGCAGACGCACCCCAGCGCGAACACGTCCCCGGCGGGCAGCGCCTCTCCCCCGGCGGCCCGCTCAGGCGCCAGGTACCGCCGGTCGCCGCCGGTCGGGCCCGCGGCGCCGAGCCCGAACCCGACGACCTTGAGCACCCCGCTCCCGGCCCGCCGGAAGCCGTCCGGGTCGATCTCGCCGTGCACCACCCCGGCCCGGTGCGCCGCGTCCAGCCCGGCCGCCGCCTGCCCCACCAGGTCGCACACCTCGACCACGCCGAGCGTGCCGCCGGCGGCCGCGCGCTCCTCGCCGAGGCTCGGCCCCGTGAGGTACTCCATCACCAGGAACGGCGCGCCGTCGTGCTCGCCGACGTCCAGCACCATGGCCACGTTGGGGTGGATGACCTTGGCCACAGCCTGGGCATGCTGCCGCAGCAGCTCCCTGGACCCGGCGCCGCTCAGCACCTTGACGGCCACGACCCAGTCGGCGCGCGTGTCGTACCCCCGCCACACCTCGCCCGCCGGCCCGTGGCCGATGCGCTCGTCCAGCCGGTACCGGTCGGCGATCAACGAAGCGTCGGACATATCCCCGCCAAGACTCGAAAAATCATGATTTCCGACCCACCCTAGGGCCCGCCAACCCCTGCCGCCCCCACAACCGGCCCTCCTGGCCCCTCCCGTCCGGACCGCCCGCCGGCCGCGCGGGCCCGGCACCAGGCAACAGGAAAGGCACCGGAAAGCAAATTCACCGCCAATTGTCCGGGCGTCACGGTTTAGTCGTCCGGAAAAAAATGACGTCGTTCGTCTTGACGAATTCGCAGGACCGCGGGCCACGATGGAAGAGCAAGTGGAAAGCGCGAATACCGGGAGGACCCATGCTCAAGGAAATCTGCGCGGTCAGCGCCCTTGCAGCGGCCGCCCTGATCCCGTCGATTCCCTCTCAGGCGCAGGCCGGACCCGCCCGCGACACCGTCGCGGCCACCGACTGCCCGACCGGCCACGCACCGAAATGCAAATGGCTGGAGGAAGGCGGCAAGCGCTGCTTCTACTGCCGCGGCAAGAAAGGCAGCGGATACAAGAAGCAGTACTGCGAGAACAAGAGCAGCGAAGCCACCGAGACCGAATGCGTGACCACCAAGGAACCGACCGCGACCAGCCCGAACCGGACCTGCAAGACCTGTACCGACGCCAAGACCGGACGCCGCATCTCGCGGCAGTGCGACAGCTAGGACCTCCGGCAACGCGACGGGCGGGAGGCCGCTGAGCCTCCCGCCCGTCGTCACCGCGGGTCAGGCCGCGACCGGCTCCGGTGTCCGGCGCGGCTCGGCCGGGGCGTCGTCGAGGGACTGCGGCGGGGCGTCGAAGACCGCCGTGTCGAGGCGGCCCTCGGAGCGGGCCACCACCACGGGCACCACCATCTGGCCGGTGACGTTGGTGGCGGTGCGCATCATGTCGAGGATCGGGTCGATGGCCAGCAGCAGGCCGACGCCCTCCAGGGGCAGCCCCAGCGTGCTGAGCGTGAGCGTCAGCATGACGGTCGCGCCGGTGAGGCCGGCCGTGGCGGCCGAGCCGACGACCGAGACGAACGCGATCAGCAGGTAGTCGCCGAGGTCCAGGGGCACGCCGAAGACCTGGGCGACGAAGATCGCGGCCAGCGCCGGGTAGACCGAGGCGCAGCCGTCCATCTTGGTGGTGGCTCCGAACGGCACGGCGAAGGAGGCGTAGTCGCGGTCCACGCCGTTGCGCTCGACCGTGACCCGCTGCGTCAGCGGCAGCGTGCCGACCGACGAGCGGGAGACGAACGCCAGCTCGATCGCGGGCCAGGCGTTGCGGTAGAAGCGGACGGGGTTGACCTTGCCCCAGACCGCCAGCACCACCGGGTAGACGGCCAGCAGCACCAGCAGGCAGCCGAGGTAGACCCCGGCGCTGAACTTGGCGAGCGGCGCCAGCAGGTCCCAGCCGTAGGTGGACACGGCCTTGCCGATCAGGCCGGCGGTGCCGATGGGGGCGAGCCTGATGACCCACCACAGCACCTTCTGCACCAGCTCCAGCACGGAGCGGGCGAGCGTGAGGACCGGCTCGGCCTTGTCGCCGGCGGCCAGCGCCGCCGCGCCGAGCACGGCGCCGAGGAAGACGATCTGCAGGACGTTGACCTCGGTGAACGCGGTCACGACGTTCGTGGGCAGGATGCCGGTGACGAAGTCGAGCCAGGTGCCGGCGTGGTCGGGGGCCTTGGCGGCGCCGGTGTCGAGGGTGACGCCGCGGCCCGGGTCGATGAGCAGGCCGAGCCCGATGGCGAGGGCCACCGACACCGCCGCGGTGATCAGGAACCACAGCAGGGTCTTGCCGGCGAGCCTGGCGGCGCCGTTGACGTTGCGCAGGTTGGCGACGCTGACCAGCACCGCGGTGAAGACCAGCGGCGGCACGGCGAGCTTGAGCAGCTGGACGAAGATCTGGCCGACCCTGGTCAGGGTCTCGGCCAGCCACGTCACGTCCCAGACGCGGGCGGCGAAGCCCAGCGCGACGCCGGCGGCGAGACCGGCGAGGAGCTGGAGCGAGAAAGAGAATCTCTTCACGGGAGAGTAGCTCCGAAAGTGTGAGGAAAGGGTGGGTCGCGGAGTCGTCGGGTCAGCGACACAACGCCGTGCGCACGCGGCACAGGTCGACGTGCAGCCGCTCGACGAGCAGCACGATCACCGGGGAGAACCTCACGGGGCGCTACAACACCGGCCAGGTTCGGAGCATTCCTCCCGCTGAGAGTGATTCATCCCACTCGGCGGTGTCAGCCCGCGATGTCCTTGATCTGCTCGATCAGCCGCACCCGCTCCTCGTGCGTGCGCCCGAGCGGCGCCACGTTCAGCGTGGTCACCCCCGACTCCTTCAGCGCCTGCACCCGGTCGCGGACGAAGCCCTCGGAGCCGATCAGCGACATCTTCTCCAGCAGCTCGGCCGGCACCTTCGCCGCGGCCTCCTCCTTCTTGCCCTGGAGGTAGAGGTCCTGGATCAGCTCGGCCTCCTTCTCGTAGCCGTAGCGCCGGGCCAGGTCGTTGTAGAAGTTCTTGCCCTTGGCGCCCATGCCGCCGATGTAGAGGGCCGCCATCGGCCGCCCGAACTCCAGCAGCCCCGCCACGTCGTCGCCGATCGCGAGGGACGCCTGCGCGATCACGTCCAGCTCGCCCAGCTCGGGGTCGCGCCGGGCCTTGCCCGCCGCCACGGACGCGCCCCACACCTCACCGGCCTTCTCCGGGACGTAGAAGATCGGCTCCCAGCCCTCGGCCAGCTCGGCGGCCAGCTCGACGTTCTTCGGGCCGATCGCGGCGACCACGATGGGGATGCGGGAGCGCACCGGATGGTTGATGATCTTCAACGCCTTGCCCAGGCCGGTGCCCTGGCCGGCGGGGAGCGGCACCTGGTAGTGCTTGCCCTGGTGCTGCACGCGCTCGCGCCGCCACACCTGGCGGCAGATCTCGATGACCTCCCGCGTACGCCCGAGCGGCGCGGTGTACGGCACCCCGTGGAACCCCTCGATCACCTGCGGCCCCGAGGCCCCGATGCCGAGCGTGAAGCGCCCGTCGGAGACGAAGTCGAGCCCGGCCGCCGTCATGGCCATGAGCGTCGGCGTGCGCGAGTAGACGGGCAGGATGCCGGAGGCGATCTGCAGCCGCTCGGTCTTCGCCGCGATGTACCCCATCTGGCTGACGGCGTCGAAGGAGTAGGCCTCGGCGACGAACACGATGTCCAGCCCGGCCTTCTCGTAGTCCGCCAGCTCGGCGACGGTCTCCTTGAAGCCGCCCGAGTAGTTGAGTGCCATACCGATGCGCATGCCGGGCTCCCGATGAACCGAATGATGTTCCGTTTCGACGCGAACAGGCTATCGCGCCGGATCCGGAACGGGGAGCGGCTAGCCTGGGACGGGTGCTGAGTCGGATTGTCGTGGTGCTGTCGGCGGTCGTGGCCGCGGTCCTGGCGGGCCATCGGCTGATCCCTCCGCTCGGCGGGTTCACGCCGGTCCTGGAGAGCCTGCTGCCCTGGGTCGGGGCGGCCGTGCCGGTGCTGCTGCTCGCCGCCGCGCTGGCCCGCTCCACCGTGGCCGCCGCGTCCGCGCTGGTGCCGGGGGTGGTGTGGGCCGCGATGTTCGGCTCCACGCTGCTGCGCACGCCGCCCGGCGGCAAGGGCGACCTGTCGGTCGGCACGGTCAACGTCGGGGTGCGCAACGACGCCTCCGGCGAGGCCGTCCGCGCGATCGCGAAGGACCTCGACCTGCTGGCCGCCCAGGAGCTGACCCCCGGCGGCCCGGCCGCCAAGCAGCTCAACAAGATGTTCAGGTACCACTACCCGGTCAGCACGGTCGGCCTGTGGAGCCGCTACCCGCTCAGCGAGACCAAGCCGATCGACGTCGGCCTCGGCTGGCCGCGCGCCCTGCGCGCCGTGGTCACCACCCCCAAGGGCAAGGTCACCGTGTACGTCATGCATCTGGCCTCGGCCCGCCCCGGCCACACCGCCACCCGCGACGCCACCCTGGCCCAGGCCCGCGGGCTCGTCGACGCCGACCCGAGCAAGCGCATCCTGCTGCTCGGCGACCTCAACACCGCCACCACCGACCGCGGCATGCGCGGCCTCACGCCGCCGCTCACCGACGCGCAGGGCGTGGCCGGCGACGGGTTCGGCTTCACCTGGCCGGCCGAGTTCCCGGTCACCCGGCCCGACCACATCCTGTTCAAGGGCATGACGGCGACCGAGGCGGGCGTCGCGCCGGCCACCGGCAGCGACCACCGCGCCGCCCTGGCCTCATTCCGGCTGTAGGGCGGCCAGGTCCGCGGGCGTGTCGATGTCGGCGGGGTCGCCGTGGCCGTCGCACGGCACCTCGGTGACCAGCTCAGGGTGGGCAGCGATGAACGCGCGGGCGCCGACGTCGCCGGTCGCGAGCCGCGCCACCTCGGCGAAGTGCTCGCGGGCGATCAGCACCGGGTTCCTGCGGCGGCCGGCGTACGTGGCGACCGCCAGGCCGGCCCGCGCGGCGATCAGCGCGCGCACCGCGCCCGGCCGGATCAGCGGCTGGTCGACCAGCGCGACCACCACGGCCGTGGCCTGGCCGGGCAGCGCGGCCAGGCCGGCGCGCAGCGAGGAGCCCATGCCGGTGGCCCAGTCGGGGTTGCGCACCGCGAGCGCGCCGCGCACCGGCGCGTCGGCCGCGCCCAGCACCACCACGACGGGGTCGCAGCCGCCCTCCGCCAGCAGGCGCACGCCGCGGTCGAGCAGGGACTCGCCGGCGTACTCGACGAGCGCCTTCGGCGTGCCGAACCGGGCGCCCCGGCCCGCCGCGAGCAGCAACCCCGCGATCACGGCGCCTCGGGAGGGGTCTCGTGGTGGATGCGGCCCTCCGTGCTGGACAGCGGGCGGCCGGTGCCGCCCCAGCGGAGCTGGATCAGCTCGGCGGCGATCGACACCGCCGTCTCCTCCGGGGTGCGCGCGCCGAGGTCCAGCCCGATCGGCGAGCGCAGCCGGGCCAGCTCCTCCTCGGTGAGCCCCGACTCGCGCAGCCGGGCCAGGCGGTCGTCGTGGGTGCGGCGCGAGCCCATCGCGCCGACGTACCCGGCCTCGGTGCGCAGCGCCACCTCCAGCAGCGGGACGTCGAACTTCGGGTCGTGGGTCAGCACGCAGATCACCGTGCGCGCGTCCACCTGCACCGAGGCGAGATAGTCGTGCGGCCACTTGACCACGACCTCGTCGGCGTCCGGGAAACGCTTGGGCGTGGCGAACACCGGCCGGGCGTCGCACACCGTGACGTGGTAGCCGAGGAACTTGCCGACCCTGGCCACCGCCGCGGCGAAGTCGATCGCCCCGAACACCAGCATCCGCGGCGGCGGCGCGAAGGAGTGCACGAACACCGCGAGGTCGTCCAGCCGCCGCTCCCCCTCCCCGCCGTAGCGCCTGAGGCCGGTCGCGCCCTGGGCGAGCATGCCGCGGGCGTCGTCGTCCACGGCCTCGTCCAGGCGGCTCGGGCCGAGGCTGCCCGAGGCGCGGTCCGGCCAGATGATCCGGCGCGCGCCCGTCCGGCCGGGGCCCGACACGACGGTGGCGACGGCGACCGGCTCGTGCGCCGCGATCGACGCCGCCACCTCGCCGAGCTGCGGGAAGGTCTCGATCGAGACCGGCTCGACGAGGATGTCGATGATGCCGCCGCAGGTGAGGCCGACGGCGAAGGCGTCGTCGTCGCTGACCCCGTACCGCTGCAGCACCGGCGTGTCGATCTCGGCGGCCAGCTCGAACACCGCGCCCTCGACGCAGCCGCCCGAGACGCTGCCCACCACCTCGTCGCCGCGCACCGCCATGGCCGCGCCCGGCGGCCGCGGCGCGCTGCTGAACGTGCTCACCACCGTCGCCAGCCCGAACTTGAGCCCCGACCTCCACCACCGCATGATCTCCGGCAGCACGTCACGCATGGGCGAGCCTTTCACTGAGTCGCTCGAAGGCGGCCAGGCTGTGCCCGGCCACCAGGTCGTCGAGATACGGCAGGGCCGCCCGCATGCCGCCCGTGAGCGGCTGGTAGTCCTCATACCCCTTGTGCGGGTTGACCCAGATCATCCGGTACGCCTGCCGCGACAGCCGGGCGAGCTGCGCGCCCAGCAGCGCGGGGTCGCCGCGTTCCCAGCCGTCGGAGGCGATCACCACGATCGCGCCCCGGGCGCTGAAGCGGGCCAGGTACTCCTTCAGCTCCTCCCCCAGCCGGGTGCCGCCGCTCCAGTCGGGGATCGCCTTGGACGCCTCGTTCAGCGCGGTGCCCGGGTCGCGGTGGCGCAGCTCGGCGGTGATCGGGGTGAGCCGGGTGCCGACGGAGTAGACGCGGGTGGCCCGCGGCTCGCTGCGCACCAGGGCGTGGGCGAAGCGCAGCAGGGTCTCGGCGTAGGGGGCCATGGAGCCGCTGACGTCCACGAACAGCTCGACCGGGCGCGGCCGGGTGGCGTGCCTGCGGCGCCGGAGCCGGGCCACCTCGCCCTTGCGCAGCGCCTCGCGGACGGTGCGGCGCTGGTCCAGGACGCCGCGGTGGGCGGGTTCGAAGCGGCGCGAGCGCCGCCGGCCCGGCGCCGGGCCCGGCCAGCAGGGTCCAGCATGCGGTGCACCTCGGCGCGCTCGGCCTCGGTGAGCCGGGCCACGTCGCGGTGGCGCAGCACCTCGGCGGGCTGGCGGTGGCGGGCGCGGCGGGCGTGCCGTCGCGCCGCCGTCCCGCTCGGCGGCGTCCGGGTCGTCGCGGGCCGCCAGGTGCCGGGTGACGCTCGTGACGGCGGCGCGGGCGGTCGTCGCGCGGTGCCCGCCGAAGTAGGCGGCGAAGCAGCGGTCGTAGCGGGGCAGGTCGTCGGGGCCCGCGCACAGGGTGAGCCGGCCGGCCCAGTAGACGGCGGCGCGGTCGGTGACGTCGAGGTGGGCGAGCGCGTCCAGCAGGCCCCGCGTCCGCTCGTGGTCGGCCCCGACGCCGGCCGCGCGCAGCGTCCTGGCGAACCCGGTCATGGTGGCGGCCAGCGCGCCGCCGTCCGGACGACCGGCCGCACCGCTGCCGGGCCCGCTGCCTGGGCCGTCAGTCATGCTGGAGCAGCCCGTTGCCGAGGACGCTCGCCACATCCTCCCGGTACTTCAGCGCCGCCCCCAGCGTGGCGGCGGCGAGGCCCGGGTCCAGCTCCTTGGCGCCGAGCGTCAGCAGCGCCTCCGTCCAGTCCAGCGTCTCGGCCACGCCGGGCGGCTTGACCAGGCCGGCCCGGCGCAGCCGCTCGGCGGCCCGCGCCACCTGCAGGGCCAGGGTCTCGCCGCAGCCGGGCAGCCGGCGCAGCAGGATGGCCACCTCGCGGTCGAAGTCGGGGTGCTCCAGCCAGTGGTAGAGGCAGCGCCGCTTGAGCGCGTCGTGGACCTCGCGGGTGCGGTTGGAGGTCACCACGACCACCGGCGGCGTCTCCGCCCTGATCGTGCCCAGCTCGGGGATCGAGATCGTGAAGTCCGACAGGACCTCCAGCAGGAACGCCTCGAACTCGTCGTCGGCCCGGTCGATCTCGTCCACCAGCAGCACGCTGGGCTGCGTCTCGACGGCCTTCAGCAGGGGGCGGGCGATGAGGAAGCGCCGGTCGTAGATCTCGCCCTCCAGCCGGCCGACGTCGGTGACGCCGGCCGCCTCGGCCGCCTTGAGGTGCAGGAGCTGGCGGGCGAAGTCCCAGTCGTACAGGGCCTGGGCGGCGTCCAGGCCCTCGTAGCACTGCAGCCGGATGAGCGGCGCCTTGAGCAGCTTGGCGAGGGTCTTGGCCAGCTCGGTCTTGCCGACCCCCGCCTCGCCCTCCAGGAACAGCGGCCGCCCCATCCGCAGGGCCAGGAACGCGGCCGTCGCCAGCCCCTCGTCGGCCAGATAGGCGTGCCGGTCGAGCAGCTCGACGAGCTTTCCCGGTGACTGGATGTCCATTGCCCTGATTGTCCGCCGCAGCACGCTTTCAGGCTACGTCGACACCCGCCTCCGCGGCATTCCCGAGCCCTAGAGTTCCCGGGCTTCACCGCGCTCGCGGATGAGCGCCGACAGCTCGGCCACCGCCCGGGCGGCGCGCTCCTTCTCCGAGCCCTGGATGCCCATGGCGCCGATCGTGCGGCCGTCGGAGAAGTCGACGCGGGGCCAGGGGTCGCCCGGGTCCATCGACACCGCCAGGACCTCCGGCCAGGAGTAGCGGTGCGTGCGCACGGCGTTGACCAGGGTGACGCCCTCCTCGTCGGCCGTCACCCGCACCCGGCCCAGCAGGTGCAGCACGTACGCCACCGCGCCGCCGAACGCCACGATCGCGATGCGGTCGGGGAGCTGGAACGGGGCCGCGATGAAGATCGCCATGATCACCGCCCCGGCCACGATCACCGCGGCGAAGACGTAGGGGACCAGGCGCGGGACACCCGGGCGCCAGGTGACGGGCAGGGCGACGGGCGGGGACGGCTGCGGGACGTCGGGCTCTGACACGAGGAGAACCTACCGCAGGTCAGGCCCGGTCCCGCAGCAGGACGGGCCGGAGACCCGGCCCGCCGCGCGCCGCCGCTCAGGCGAGGCTTCGGAGCAGCAGCGCCGTCTCCAGGGCGGCGACGGCCGACTCGTAGCCCTTGTCCTCCTTGCTGCCCGGCCGCCCCGACCGGTCGAGCGCCTGGTCGAGGGTGTCGACGGTGAGCACGCCGTTGCCGACCGGGGTCCGCTCGTCCAGCGAGATCCGGGTCAGGCCGGCGGTCACCGAGTCGCAGACGTAGTCGAAGTGGGCCGTCTCGCCGCGGATGACCGCGCCCAGCGCCACCACCGCGTCGCAGCGGCGGGCCAGCGCCTGGGCGACCACCGGGATCTCCAGCGATCCCGGCACCCGCACCACGGTGGCCCGCGCCCCGCTGTCGTCGCAGGCCTGCACGGCCCGCGCCACGAGCTGGTCGGTGATCTCGGCGTGCCAGCTCGCCGCCACCACCCCGACCGTCAGTCCCGCGGCGTCCGGCGCCGTGGCCACGGGGCGTCCCTGCCCGCTCATGAAGCCTCCGAGATGTCGTGGCCGAGGCGGTCGCGCTTGGCCGTCAGGTACCGCTCGTTGTAGGGGTTCATGGCCACGGGCATCGGCTCACGGCCGAGGACCTTGATGCCGTACCCGTCCATGCCCCTGAGCTTGGCCGGGTTGTTGGTGAGCAGCCGCACCGAACGCACGCCGAGGTCGGCGAGGATCTGCCCCGCGTTGGAGAACTCGCGGGCGTCGACCGGCAGCCCCAGCTCGACGTTGGCGTCGACGGTGTCGGAGCCGTTGTCCTGGAGGCTGTAGGCCCTGAGCTTGGCCAGCAGGCCGATGCCGCGGCCCTCGTGCCCGCGCAGGTAGACGACCACGCCGCGGCCCTCCTGCGCGATGGCCGACATGGCGTGGTCGAGCTGCACGCCGCAGTCGCAGCGCAGCGAGCCGAACACGTCGCCGGTCAGGCACTCGGAGTGGGCCCGCACCAGGATGTTCTCGCCGTCGCCGAGGTCGCCGAAGACCAGCGCCATGTGCTCGCCGCCGTCGAGGGCGCTGGCGTAGCCGTAGCCGCGCCACATGCCGTACACGTTCGGCAGGCGGGTCTCGGCGACCCGGGTGACCATGCTCTCGGCCCGCCGCCGGTAGTCGACGAGCTGCTCGATGGAGACCAGGGCCAGGTCGTGCTCGTCGGCGAAGCGGCGCAGCTCGGGCAGGCGCGCCATGCTGCCGTCGTCGTTGACGATCTCGGCGAGCGCGCCGGCGCCGGACAGGCCGGCCAGCCGGGCCAGGTCGACCGCGGCCTCGGTGTGGCCGCGCCGGGCCAGCACGCCGCCCTCGTGGTAGCGCAGCGGGAAGACGTGCCCGGGGCGCACCAGCTCGTTGGGCTCGGTCGCGGAGTCGGCGAGCGTGCGGATGGTCCTCGCCCGGTCGGCGGCGGAGATGCCGGTGGTGACGCCGTCGCGGGCGTCCACGGTGATCGTGTACGCCGTGCGCATGCGCTCCTTGTTGTGGAACACCATGAGCGGCAGCCCCAGCCGGTCGAGCTCCTTGCCCTCCATGGCGACGCAGATCATGCCGCTGGTGTGCCTGATCATGAACGTGCACAGCTCGGGCGTGGCCTTGACGGCGGCGAAGATGAGGTCGCCCTCGTTCTCCCGGTTCTCGTCGTCGACGACCACGACGGGCTTGCCGTTGCGGATGTCCTCGATGGCGCGCTCGACCGGGTCGAGCTCGATCCTGTCCTGCTCCTGCCCGCTCATTGCGCCACCGCCACCGCGGGCGCCGCCGTGCGGGCCCGGTACTCCCGCAGCCACTTCACGTAGCCGATCACCACCAGGATGAAGAACACCCCGTACACCGAGCCGGACACGACCAGGCCGGAGCTGAACGCCAGCGGCACCCCGACCAGGTCGACGGCCACCCACACGATCCAGAAGTCCGTCAGCGCCCGGCCCTGCGCCCAGGTGGCCATGGCGCTGCCGACGAAGATGTAGGCGTCGGCGGCCACCAGGAACGCGCCCTTCGGCAGCGGCACCTGCGCCCCCCACGACAGCCCGGTCACCCAGAACAGCAGCCCCACCAGGACCGTCCCGACGAGCAGCACGCCGACCAGCAGCGAACGCTCCCACCACAGCGCGGGCCGGACGGCGAGCTGCCTGCCGTCCTGCGTGCCGCGCCGCCACGCCCACCAGCCGTAGATCGCCAGGCCCGCGAACATGGCCTGCTTCAGCGCGTTGCCGGTGATGTGCGCGTTGATCGAGGCGATGAACAGCAGCACCGAGCCGGTGAACTGCACCGGCCAGGTCCACATCGACTTGCGCATCGCGAGCAGCACCGTGGACAGGGCGGCGATGTTGCCGACCAGGTCCGTCCAGAGCACGTGTGTGCCGAATACCGTGAATCCGGCGTCCGCCCAGTTCACTGCCTGACCACCAGCCTTTCCACATATTTCGCGATCACGTCGACCTCGAGGTTGACCAGGTCGCCCACCTGGCGCTCGCCCAGGGTGGTGAGCTTCAGCGTGGTCGGGATGAGGCTCACGCCGAAGCCTTCGTCGTCAACCGTGGTGACCGTGAGGCTGATTCCGTCGATCGCGATCGAGCCCTTCTCGGCCACGTAGCGGCTCAGCGCCTCGGGGAGGGAGAAGCGCAGGTCGTCCCAGCTCTCGCCGGGTGCGCGGGACAGCAGCACGGCGGTGCCGTCCACGTGGCCCTGCACGATGTGGCCGCCGAGGCGCTGGTCGGCGCGCACGGCCCGTTCCAGGTTGACGGCCGACCCGGTGGTCAGCGCGCCGAGGGAGCTGCGCTCCAGCGACTCCCTGATGACGTCCACGGTGAAGACGCCGTCCGCGGCCTCGACGACCGTCAGGCAGACGCCGTTGACCGCGATCGAGTCGCCGTGGCGGGCGTCGGAGGTGACCAGCGGGCCGCGTACGGACAGCCTGGCGCCGCCGCCGTGGTGTTCGATGGCGACGACCTCGCCCTTTTCCTCGATGATTCCGGTGAACATCGATCACTGCTCCCTGCTCGGTTGTGCGACGGGCCGGGCAATCAGCCGGACATCTGGCCCGATGGGGGAAATTTCGTCAAAAGTCAGGCGGTGGATGGCGCTGATCGTGTCCGCCCCGGCCGGCCCGAGCGCAGCGCGGCCGGAGCCGAGCAGCGCGGGGGCCACGTACGCCACCACGCGGTCGATCAGGCCCGCGCGCAGGAACGAGCCGGCGAGCGTGGGGCCGCCCTCCAGGAAGACGCCGACGACCTCGCGCGCGGCCAGCTCCGTCAGCAGGGCGCCCAGGTCGAGGCCGGACCCGTGGCGGGGCAGGCGCAGGACGTCGGCCTTGAGGTGGCTGGCGGGGGCGTCGTCGGCGACGGCGACGAGGGTGGGGGCCTGGTCGTCGAGCACGCGGGCGCCGGGGGGCGTGCGGGCGTCGGTGTCGACCACGACCCGCAGCGGCGCACGCCTCGCCGCACGGTCGCGCGGCCCGGCGGAGCCGGTTCCGGCCGGACGGGCTTCGGCGGGACGGGCTTCGGCGGGACGGGCGGTGAGGCGGGGGTCGTCGGCGAGGACCGTTCCGATCCCGGCGACGATCGCGTCGGCGGCCGCGCGCAGCCGGTGCACGTCGGCCCGCGCCTCGGGGGAGGTGATCCACTGGCTGGTGCCGTCCTCGGCGGCCGAGCGGCCGTCGAGCGTGGCGGCGAACTTCCAGGTCACGTGCGCCCGGCCGAGCCGCGCGTACGTGAGCCACGCCTCGTTGACCCGCTCCGCCTCGGCCGCCAGCACGCCGGTGGTCACCGCGACCCCGGCGGCCCGCAGCCGCGCCGCGCCGCCCGCCGCCTTCGGGTTGGGGTCGGCGACGGCGACCACGACCCGGGCGATCCCGGCGTCGAGCAGCGCCCGGCTGCACGGGCCGGTCCGCCCGGTGTGGTCGCAGGGCTCCAGCGTCACGTACGCGGTGCCGCCCCTCGCCCGCTCCCCCGCCTGCGCCAGCGCCACGACCTCGGCGTGCGGCCCGCCCGCGTACGCGTGGAAGCCCTCGCCGGCGACCGCGCCCCCCGCGTCGAGCACGACGCAGCCGACGACCGGGTTGGGGCTGGTGGTGCCGAGACCGCGCGCGGCCAGCGCGACGGCGCGCGCCATGTGCCCAGCGTCGGACGCGGTGCTGTTGGACGCGGTGTTGGGCGCGGTGCTGGACGCTGTGTCGTCCGGCGTCGGCGCGCCGTTCGGCCCGGCGCCCCGTTCCGGGGCCTGCTCGGGTACCTCCACCCGGGTCTCCTACTCGCCAGTAGCTCCAAGCCACGGCGGGCCCCGGGGGACTTTACGGTGGTGCACGCAATGCACCACAGAAGGCGCCCGGCGGTACACCGGACACCTCGCGCGCTACCTCCCATCCGGACTTTAACCGTCGGTCCCGGAATTCCACCGGGTCAACCGGCCGATGGCATCGGCCGGGTCGCGGACTGTCACCGCCGGTTCGGAGTTTCACCGACCCCGGAGCACGCTAGCTCTCTTCTTCTCTCAGTGTGCCATGTCCGAAACGCCGAACGCGACCGCCCCCCGCCCCCGGATTCAGGCGGCCATCAGCCGGTGCGCCCGCCGCGCCGCCGGCGCGTAGCGGACCTGGGCCGGGACCAGGCCGAGCCCGGTGTGCAGGGTGCGCAGCGTCGCGGTCGCCCACAGGTCGCCGACGGGCGTGGCGGGCAGGCCGTACAGCCGCCTGGCCCAGCGCGGCAGCGTGGCGAAGGCCAGCAGCGTGAGCGCGGGCAGGGCGGGCTTGAGCGGGGTCAGCAGGAGCGGCAGCGGCGCGTTGAGCGACAGGCGCAGCGGGTGGGCGGCCTCCGGCACGAAGCGCAGCCCCGGCCGTTCGGCGTGGATGTAGTCGCGCAGCTCGGCGACCGAGCCGGGCACGTCGCCGGCGCTCAGCCCGACGACCTCGGCGGCGCGCCGCCACTCGGCGACGAACCTGTCGGCGTCGGCGTCGCTGAGCCGCACGCCCGCCCGCCGGGCCACCGACAGGTAGGAGTCGACCTCGCCGACGTGCACCCAGCGCAGCGCCTCGGGGTCGTCGAGGCGGAACGTGAGCCCGGTGTCCGGGTCGTGGCCGGTCAGCTTGGCGTGGATCTTGCGGACCCGGCGGCCGGCCCGTTCGACCTCCTCGGTGCTGCCGTACGTGCGGACGCGGACGAACTCCGTCGTGCGCTGGAAGCGCGACCACGCCTCGGCCGGGTCCATGAGCGCGGAGTTCTGCAGCACGCCGCGCATCGCGCGCGGGTGCAGGCCCTGCATGAGCAGGGCCCGGAAGCCGCCGACCAGGAGGATGGGCTCGCCCATCACGCGCCAGGTCACCGAGTCGGGGCCGAAGATGCCATGGTCGCTCATAAGTGATTAATTACCCAGCTTGGGGATGGTTCATGCCGGCCCGGGGGACGGGCTCAGCCCCGGGCGCGAGTGGCGGCGGCCCGCAGCTCGTCGACGGCCGCGACCGGGTCGGAGGCGCCGTAGACCGCGCTGCCCGCCACGAACACGTCGGCGCCCGCCTCGGCGCAGCGCCCGATCGTCCCGGCGTCCACGCCGCCGTCGACCTGCACCCAGATCCGGCCGCCGTGCCGGCTCACCAGCTCACGCGCCCGGCGGATCTTCGGCAGCACGAGGTCGAGGAACTTCTGCCCGCCGAAGCCCGGCTCGACGGTCATCAGCAGCAGCATGTCGATCTCGGGCAGCAGGTCCTCGTACGGCTCGACCGGCGTGGCCGGGTTGAGCGCGAGCCCGGCCCGCGCGCCCTGCGCGCGGATCTCGCGCAGCGTGCGGACGGGCGCCTTGGCGGCCTCGGCGTGGATGGTGACGCTGCCCGCGCCCGCCTCGGCGTACTGGGGGGCCCACCGGTCGGGGTCGGCGATCATGAGATGGCAGTCGAGCGGCGTGGAGGTCGCCTTGCGCAGCGCCTCGACCACGGGCAGCCCGAGGGTCAGGTTGGGCACGAAGTGGTAGTCCATGACGTCGACGTGCAGCCAGTCGGCGTTGGGCACGGCGGCGGCCTCGTCGGCGAGCCTGGCGAAGTCGGCGGCGAGGATGCTGGGCGAGATCTGTACGGCCATGATTCCGCCCAGTCTAGTGAACGCCGTCACGGTGAACGGCCCGCGCCCCGGCGAGCGCGCCGGACGCCGCCCCGCCGCGCCGGCGGGGAGGTCAGGACGGGCGTCTGCGGAGGAGGGCGAGGAACATGGCGTCGGTGCCGTGCCGGTGCGGCCAGAACTGGGCGTGCGGCCCGTCACCGAGGCCGTCCACCTCGGGCAGGTACTCCCGCGCGTCGAGCTGCTCGGCGTCAGCGCGCCGGGCGAGGACGTCGCCCACCACGACCCGGGTCTCGGCGAGGTGCGGCGAGCAGGTGACGTACGCGACGACGCCGCCGGGCCGGACCGCGTCCAGGGCGGCGCCGAGCAGCAGGCGCTGCAGCCTGCCCAGCTCGGCGATGCCCGCGGGGTCGCGCCGCCAGCGGGCCTCGGGCCGGCGTCGCAGCGCGCCGAGGCCGGTGCAGGGCGCGTCCAGCATGACGCGGTCGAAGACGCCGGGACGCCAGGCGGGCTCGGTGCCGTCGGCGGTGACGACGGCCGCCCGCCGGGTGGTCTGCCAGACCAGCCGCGCCCGGTGGTACTGGACGTCGGCCGCCAGCAGCAGCGCCCCGCCGGGGAACCCGGACGGCCCGCCGGAGACGTCGCCGTAGGCGGCGACGGCGTCCAGCAGGCCCGCCTTGCCGCCGGGGCCGGCGCACATGTCGAGCCAGCGCTCCACGGCCTCGTCGCCGCGGGAGGCGCGCGCCCTGGTCGCGCCGTCGCCGAGCGTCCCGTCCGGGGAGACGAGGCTCCCGGCCGGGTGGCCGGTGATCGGGACGCGGGTCAGGGCGAGGGCGACGAGCTGGCTCGCCTCGTCCTGGACGGCCGCGCGGGTCTCCGCCACGGCCTCGATCTGCCCGGGGTCGCCCTCCGGCAGGTAGGCGGCGTACGGGGAGTAGCGGCCCGGCGTGGCCCCGTACTCCGCCAGCTCCTCGAGGTCGCTGCGCCCCGGCCGGGCGACCAGGGTGACGAGGGGGCGGGCGTTGTCGGCGGCCAGCAGGTCGGGCAGCTCGGCGTCGCCGCCCAGCGCGTCGCGGAAGGCGGAGACGATCCAGCGCGGGTGGGCGTGGGCGACGGCGAGGTGGCCGACCGGGTCGGCGCCGGGGTCGGGCGCGACGATCGGCAGCCACTCCTCCACGGTCCTGGACGCGATCTTGCGCAGCACGGCGTTGGCGAACTTCGCCGGGCCGGGGCCGACGCGCAGGCGTACCAGGTCGACGGTGGTGCCGACGGCGGCGTGCGGCGGGACGCGCATGCGCAGGAGCTGGTGGGCGCCGAGGCGCAGCGCGTCGCGCACGGCGGGGTCGGGCGCGCGGTCGCTGCAGACCTCGATGATCGCGTCGTAGGTGCCGAGCCCGCGCAGCGTCCCGTACGCCAGCTCGGTGGCGAGGGCGGCGTCGCGGCCCTTGATGCCGCGTTCGCGCAGGAGGCGCGGGAGGAGCAGGTTGGCGTAGGAGTCGCGTTCGTCGACGGCGCGCAGGACGTCGAACGCGGCGAGCCTGGCCTCGTCGCGCGGGATCCGCGGCCCCCCGCGCCCCTGCCCGGGCCGCCCCTGCCCGGGCCGCCTCCGCCCCGAACCGCCGCCGGTGCCGGTGCCGGTGCTACTACCGGTGCCACGGCCGTCGCCCGCGCCGCGCGCAGTGCCACGGCCGTCGCCCGCGCCGCGCGCGGTGCCGCGCGGGCCGCCCGCGCCGTCCTGGTGCTCGCCCCTGGTGCTCATGCCGTCAGACTTCCCCCGCCGGGTCACTCGAAGATCTCTTTGCCCTCCGGGCGGACTCCCCGAGCCCACTCGACGGCGCTCATCAGCCGCTTGCCCTGCGGCTGCACCTCGCCCAGCTCGACCGCGTCCGTGGCGGTGCCGACGAGCACCCGCGTCTTGTCGGCGGCGACCTCGCCGGGGCCGAGGCGCTCCCCCGGCACGATGCGGACCGGGCCGAGCTTGACCCGCTGGCCCCGGAACTCGGCCCACGCCCCCGGATTGGGGGTGCAGGCCCGGACGAGGCGGTCGACGTGCATGGCGGGCCTGGCCCAGACGACCCGCGCGTCGGCGACGTTGATCTTGGGGGCGAGGGTGACGCCGTCGGCGGGCTGCGGCCGCGCCTCCAGCGTGCCGTCCTCGACGCCGTCGAGCGTGGCGGCCAGCAGCCCGGCCCCGGACACCGACAGCCGCTCCAGCAGCTCGCCGCTGGTGTCGCCGGGCCGGATCTCCTCGGTGACGACGCCGTAGACGGGCCCGGCGTCGAGCTCCTTGACGATCCGGAACGTCGTCGCGCCGGTGATCTCGTCGCCGTGCAGCACGGCGTGCTGGACGGGCGCCGCGCCGCGCCAGGCGGGCAGGATCGAGAAGTGCAGGTTGATCCAGCCGTGCCGGGGCACGTCGAGCGCGGACTGCGGCAGCAGCGCGCCGTAGGCGACCACGGGGCAGCAGTCGGGCTCCAGCGCGCGGAGCCGGTCGAGGAAGGCGGGATCGCCGGCCTTCTGCGGGCGCAGCACCTCGATGCCCGCCTCCTCGGCGAGCTCGGCCACCGGCGACGGGTGCACCTTGCGCCCCCGCCCGGACTGCGCGTCGGGGCGGGTGACGACGGCCACCACCTCGTGCCGGGGCGAGTCGATCAGGGTGCGCAGCGACGGCAGCGCAGTGCCGGGCGTGCCCGCGAAGACCAGACGCATGCTTGTCAGAGCGCCTTTCCGCCGGTCGCGTGCGGCGAGAACTTGACGACGGGCGCGGCGAGCCCGCTCCACTCGGCCTCGCGGACCGCCTTCATCGCGAGCTTGCGCTGCTTGGGGTCCATGCGGTCGATGAACAGGATGCCGTCGAGGTGGTCGGTCTCGTGCTGGAAGCAGCGCGCCATGAGGTCGGTGCCCTCCAGCGTGACCGGCTCGCCGTGCATGTCGAAGCCCTTGGCCACGGCGCGGACGGCGCGCGGCGTCGGGAACGACAGGCCGGGGAAGGACAGGCAGCCCTCCTCGCCCTCCTCGTCCAGCTCGGACGACAGGTCGAGGTCGGGGTTGATCAGGTGGCCGAGCTGGTCGTCCACGTAGTAAGTGAACACCCGCAGGCCGACGCCGATCTGCGGGGCCGCGAGGCCCGCGCCGGGCGCGTCCATCATCGTGTCGGTGAGGTCTTTGACCAGCTTGCGGAGCTCCTTGTCGAAGTCGACGACAGGGGCCGCCGGGGTGCGCAGCACCGGGTCTCCGAACAGCCGGATCGACTGGATCGCCAAAGGGTCAACTCCGTTTCGTCGGGCGAGGGATCAGCCCAGTTTAGTGTGCTCCAGCGAGCGCGCCTTCATCGCCGCCTTGCGGGCGGCCTTGGCCACGGACGGGTCGCCGTGCCGGCCGGCCAGCAGGTCGAGCACGGCGAGGGTGTCGGGGTGGCCGACGGCGGGCATCTCGCCGATGAGCCTGACGAGGTCCTCCGGCGGGTCGAGGCGCGCGGCGGCGGGCCCGGACAGGTGCGGCCCGGACAGGTGCAGCAGGGCCGCCAGCGAGTCGACCGCGAGCCAGGTGTGGTCGTCGGGGCTGAGCGGCGGGGCCGGCAGGTCGCGGATGTGCAGCCAGGACGCGGCGTAGCGGCGCACGAGGGGCTGCTCCAGCGCCTCGCGGACGGGCGCCTCGGCCTCGGGCCCCAGCTCCTCCAGGACGGCGCCGACCGCGCCGCGCTGCCCGGCGGTGCCGGTGGCGGCGATCGCGACGAGGTCGCGGGCGGCCGCCTCGGGCGGGCGGCGCTCCAGCCAGCCCGCCACGGCGCTCTGCGTGGCCGTGCCCTTGACCAGCGCCTCGACCAGCTCGGCCGCCGACAGGTCGGCGAAGACCTCGACCTCCTCGCTGGTCGGCGCGTCGTGCCCCTCGCGCAGCAGGTCGCGGCGGACGGCCCACACCCCGAGCGGGGTGAGCGCGGTGCGCCCGGCGGGCGTCTGCTCGACCAGCCCGCAGTACGTCAGCAGCGACAGCGCCTCCAGCAGCTCGGCCGGCAGCGCGGCGGCCAGCCTGCGCATCTCGGCCGGGCCGGGGGCGCAGGCGACCTCGTGGGACTGCAGGATGCCGCGGGCGAGGTTGGCGGTGGCGACGCCGGAGCGCACGGAGTAGATCGTGGCCAGCATCTCGGCGAGGTGGCCGTCGACCACCGCCGAGCCGGTCAGGCCGTCGTCGGCGCGGTCGAGGACGTCCATGACCACGCCGTCCCAGAACTCCAGCGTGGCCTCGACCGTGAGCTGCATCGACAGCGGCCCGCGGGAGGCCGTCCCGGCCACGATCTTCAGCAGGCCGGTGTTGACGGCGACGATCCAGACCAGCCGCAGCCGGGCGGCGCTCAGGCCGAGCCGGGCGGCGGCGGCCGCGGCGTCGGCCTCGCTCAGGTGCCCGTCGGCGCCGACCGCGCGCTCGCCCGTCCAGGTGGTGAGCCGGATCGCGTCGGCGACCAGCGGCACCGACGGCACCGCCCGGGCCAGCTCGGCGTCGGACGCCAGCAGGACCGGCGGGAAGGTCAGCGCTTCGTGCTCCTCAGCGGGAGCCGCCTCAGGCTGCCGTGGGGGCACGGCGGCCTGCTCATCGATCAGCTTGCGCAGCTCGGCGAGGTCGAAGACGTTGTTGGCCACTCACGAAACTTACTGCACAGCAGTCACAGGAGCGTACTCAACGGATGGCCCGGGAGCGGGCTTTGAAGGCCGCCTTGCGGGCGGCCTTGGCGACCGTGCCGTCGGGGATGGAACGTCCCAGCAGCTCCAGGACCTCGACGACGTCGGGGTGGTCGACCCGCCACATCTCCTCGATCATATGCGCCGGCGGGCCGGAGGCCGCCATGTTCTCGGCGAAGATCTCCGGGTCCTCCTCGGCGGCCGGCATGGCCAGGGCGAGCATGTCGACGCTGACCCACAGCAGCTCGTCCTGGGTGAGCTGAGGGGCGGGCAGGCCGCGCGCGGCCAGCCAGTGGATGACGTGGGGGCGCAGCTCGGCGTCGTCGAGGTGGCCGCGCACCTGGGGCTCGGCCTCGGCGCCGAGCCGGTCGACGATGGTGACGGCGATGCCGCGCGCCACGGCGGGCGCGCCGGAGGCGGCCGACAGCAGCTCGCCGGCGGCCTCGCCGGGCGTGCGGCCGCTCAGCCAGCGCTCGATGTCGCTCTCGGCCAGCTCGGCGGGCACGCCTTCGAGCAGACCCTGGATGAGCCCGAACGCGTCGGACTCGGCCAGGTCGGGCGCCTCGGGGGCGTCGAGGCCGAGCGACAGGTAGTGCTCGCGCAGGCCCCAGACGGCCAGCGGGGTGAGCTCGGCCTCGCCGTCCTCGACCTTGATCAGGCCGTACCAGGCCAGGCGGCCGAGCACGGCGTCGAGGTCGCTCCCGCCGTCGGCGCTCAGGTCGTCGAGGTAGTCGCCGATGACGCCGACCGGCACCCGTACCTGGAGCCGGTAGAGCATGTCGAACAGGTCGTACAGGCCCTCGTCGATCTCGGCGGAGCCGGTGACGGAGCCGCGCGGGTCGCGTTCGAGCACGCCGGCGACCACGGCGGCCCACTCGCGCAGCGGCTCGCCCGCGCCGGGCAGGGGCCGCTCGCGCAGCATGGGGACGGCCGCGAGCGCCGCGGTCAGCTCGTCGCGCGGGGCCAGGCGGGCGGCGGGCAGCGGCGTGCAGCCGGGGCAGTCGCAGGGCGCCTCGCCGAGGTCGGGCACCTCGCCGGACGGGATGGCGACGGACTGTTCGAGCGATTCGGGGCCGATGGAGCTGAACAGGCTCTTGGCCATGCCGAAGTTGGAGGTGTCGGCGAGCGCGCCGGGCATGCGCGGCTCGATGTCGGTGAGGCGCTCGCGCATGGCGGCCGCCCGCTCCTCGGGGACGGCGCCCGCCTCGCTGAGGTAGGCGACCAGGGTGCGGGCCGCGGCGATGGTCTCCGGGGCGCTCTCCGGAGGCGCGATGACCTTGCGCGGGTAGATGGACAGAAGCAGCTCGTCGAAGGTTTCCGGCGTGAAATCGCCGAGTTCGTTGACGTTGAGGTAGTCGCTGGCGTAGTCGCAGAGCAGGCGGACCTCGTCCGCGTCCACCTCGACTTCCCGCGCGCGCCCCCAGGCGCGCAGGTCGTCGATGGCCTGGTTCACCCATTCGATCGACACAGGGGCACGCTAACGGCTGGCCCCCGGATGAGCGAATCGGGGAAACGGTCTAAATCAGGTCGAGCGGGTCGACACTCACCCTCACGACATCCGGCGCCTTACGCGCCGCGCGCACCCCGCTGGCCCCCTTGAGCGCCGCCGCCAGCGCCGCCCCACCCGTCCTGCGGACGCGGACCATGGCCCGCTCCTGGCCCGCGTCGTCCACCGGCACCGGGCCGAGGACCTGCGCGTCGTCCGGCAGGCGGGCCTCGTCCAGCATCTGCCGGACGGCGGCGGCCGGGCCGGTGAGCGTGGCCATCCGCACGGCGGGCGGGAAGCCCAGCTCGGCCCGGTCGGCCAGCTCGCGCTCGGCGTGCGTGACGGGGTCCCAGCGGACGAGGGCCTGGACGGCGGGCAACGCGGCGTCGGCCAGCACCACCAGCTCGGCGGCGGGGCGGAGCAGGGCGGCGGCGTTCATCCAGCGGCGCACGGCCTCCTCGGCGGCGCGCAGGTCGGCCCGGCCGAGCAGCGCCCAGCCGTCCAGCAGCACGGCCGCCGCGTAGCCGCCCTCGGCGACCGGCTCGGCGCCGGGCGTGGCGACGACCAGGGCGCGGGCGGCGGGCACGGCGGCACCAGCACGCCGTCGCGGCCGGACGTGCGCACGTCGGCACCGACGGGAACGCCCGGCCCAGCCTCGGCGGTGCGGCGGGCGCCGGTGACGACGGCCCGCAGGCGGGGCTGCCGCAGTTCGGGCAGCGCCAGGCCGCGTCCACCCGGCCGCACCAGCGGCAGTAGGGGGCGGCGTGGCCGCCCCGCAGGGCGAGCGGCCCGTGGCAGAGCGCGCCGACCGGCGCGGCGTCGCCGGCCGCCCCGAACGCGCCGAACGCCGAGTCGCCGGCGGGCGGCAGGGGTGCGCCGGGCGCGCCCGGCATGGGGATGGTGAGCGCCGCCGGCCCGCCCTTTCCCGGCCCGCCTTGGACCGGCCCGTCCTTGGTCGGCCCGCCCTTGGTCGGCCCGCCCTTGGTCGGCCTGTCCTTGGTCGGCCTGTCCTCGGTCGTGCCGGCGGTCGGGGCGTCGAGGAGGTGGGCGGCGGCGCGGGTGGGCGGCAGGACGCAGCGAGCCGGCGTGCGGCAGTGGTGGCAGGCCAGGGCGGGCAGGTAGCCGCGCCTCGGCACCTGGACCAGCACCGGGCCGCCGCCCTCCAGCCCGTGCCGCAGCGCGCGCCAGGCGAGGCTCGGCAGGCGGGCCTGGCGGGCGGCCTGGTCCTTGGCCAGCTCGGCGTCCTCGCCGACCGGGCGCACCCGGGGGGCGAGGCTCCTGAGCGTGGCGCGGGCCGCCACGATGGGCCGCGCCCAGCCGCCGGCGACGAGCTGGGTGGCCTCGGCGGTGCGGGCGTAGCCGCCGATGAGCATGGCCGCGCCGGTGCGGTGGGCGCGCAGGCCCAGCACCTCACGGGCGTGCGGGTACGGGGCCAGCCGCTCGGCGTGCAGGTCGTCGCCGTCGTCCCAGATCGCCACCAGGCCGAGCCCGGCCACCGGCGCGAACATCGCGGCCCGGGTGCCGACCACAGCCCGCACCTGGCCGCGCAGCACCTTCAGCCAGCGCCGGTAGCGCTCGGCGGGGCCGAGGTCGGCGGTCAGCGCCACGTGCCTGCCGGGGCCCAGGGCGCGGGCGAACTCGGCGTCGGCCAGCGCCACGTCCTTGCCGTCGGGGACCACGAGGACCGCTCCCCTGCCGCCGTCCAGGGCCGCCCGGACGGCCTCCGCCATCGGCCGGGCCCAGCCGCGGGCCCCGGGCAGGGCGGACCAGACGGCGCGCGGGGCCCTGCCGTCGCGCAGGGCGTCGAGGAAGGACGGGCCGGCGGGGTAGTCGTCCCAGGCGCTCCCCGCGGGCTCCCCGGCCGGCTCCTCCCCGGGCTCGTCCGCCCCCTCCTTGGGCTGCTCCGCCTCCACCTTGGCGTGGCGGGGCGGGACGGCGAGGCGGAGCACGTCGGTGAGGGTGCCCGCGTACCGGTCGGCGACCGCCCGCGCCAGGGCGGCGACCTCAGGGGTGAGGACCCGCTCGGGGGACACCACCCGTTCCAGCGGGGTCAGCCGGCCCTCGTGGTCGCTCTCGTCCACCCGGTCCAGCAGGAACCCGTCCACCAGCTTGCCCGCGAACCGCACCCGCACCCGCACGCCCGGCTCGGCCGTCTCGTGCATCGAGGCGGGCACCAGGTAGTCGAAGGGGCGGTCGAGGTGGGGCAGGGGGCTGTCCACGGCGATCCTGGCGACAGGACGCGCGGGGGCGGGGACGACGGCGCCCCTGGTGTCCTTGGCCGGCGAGGCGTCCTTCGCCGACGACGAGGCCGCGGGCCGCACGGCGTCGAGCGGCAGGAGGGCGTCGTCGGAGTCGGTCACGCATAACGTCTACCAGACCCCGCTCCCCTCGCAGGCCCGGCCGCCGGATCGAGCCGTCCGGGATCGGCGCAGCTCACAGCGCGTCGACGGCCCCATGGCAGCACAACCCGCTCCTGCCAGGCCGTCAGCCACCAGCCCTGAGCCCTGAGGGACGGGCCGAGGTCGTCAGGGACCGCACGGGAAGCGACGCCGCCCGGACGACCGGCTGTCCGCCCGGACGACCGGCTTCCCGCCCGGACGCCGACTCCGCGAACGACAGCGACGCCTCCGGAAGAGCCGGTCGGTCGCGACGAGCAGCCCTGCCCTCCGGCCGGCTCTCCCCGCCGCACGAACAGCGACGCCTCAGGCACCGCGACTCGCCCCGACGCACCGCGACACCGCCAAGCGACATGCCCCACACGACAGGCCGCCAGGCAGTCAGGCGACGCACTTCATCCGGCGAGCCACCACGCCGCCAGGCGACCCGGTGTACTCGTCAGGCCGCCACGGGCCAGATACGCCCCGACGGCCCCGCCGCCGAGCGTCGTCACCCCGCCCGGCAGGCGAGATGGCGTACTCGGCAGGCCGCGGCGCCAACCGACGACACGGCTCGCCCGAGGGGCCGCGGCGCCACGCATGCGGCAGGACCCGCCCCCACGAGCCGGTCAGAGCCGGGCGGTGCGATCCGCCCGGCCGCCTGAGCGCGTCAGCGGCGGGTCGGCCGGGCGACGTGGCGGCCCCGGAAAGGCCAGCGCGTCCGAGCGGCCGACGCGTCCGAGCGACCAACCCGTGGGAGTGGCCAACCCGTCCAAGTGGCCAACCCGTCCGAGCGGCCAACCCGTGGGAGTGGCCGACCCGTCCGAGTGGCCGACCCGTCCGAGCGGCCGACCGTGGGAGTGGCCGACCGAGCTGGATCGGACCGGCGAGCAGGGGCGGCCGGTGAGTCGGATGGGCCCGGGAGTCGGGTCGGCCGGACGGGGCCGACCCGGTCAGGTCAGAGGCCGGCGGCGGTGCGGAGGGACTCGGCGCGGTCCGTCGACTCCCAGGAGAAGCCCTCGCGCCCGAAGTGCCCGTAGGCCGCCGTCTCGGAGTAGATCGGCCGCAGCAGGTCGAGGTCGCGGATGATGGCCGCCGGACGCAGGTCGAACACCTGCAGCACGGCGTCCTGGATCTTCTCCACCGGCAGCTTCTCGGTGCCGAAGCACTCGACGAACAGGCCGACCGGCTGCGCCTTGCCGATCGCGTACGCCACCTGCACCTCGCACCGGTCGGCGAGCCCGGCCGCGACGACGTTCTTGGCGACCCAGCGCATGGCGTAGGCGGCCGAGCGGTCGACCTTGGACGGGTCCTTGCCGGAGAAGGCGCCGCCGCCGTGACGGGCCATGCCGCCGTACGTGTCAATGATGATCTTGCGGCCGGTGAGGCCGGCGTCGCCCATCGGGCCGCCGATCTCGAAGCGGCCGGTCGGGTTGACCAGCAGCCGGTAGCCCTCGATGTCGAGCTCGAGCTCGGCGAGCACCGGGTCGACCACGTGCTCCTTGATGTCGGGCGCCAGCATCTCCTTGAGGTCGATCTCGGCGGCGTGCTGCGTCGAGACGACCACGGTGTCGAGGCGGACGGGCGTGTCGCCGTCGTACTCGATGGTGACCTGGGTCTTGCCGTCGGGCCGCAGGTAGGGGACGGTGCCGTTCTTGCGGACCTGCGACAGGCGCTGGGCGAGGCGGTGGGCGAGCGTGATCGGCAGCGGCATCAGCTCGGGCGTCTCGCGGCAGGCGTAGCCGAACATGAGGCCCTGGTCGCCCGCGCCCTGGCGGTCGAGCTCGTCGCCGTCGCCGTCGACGCGGTGCTCGTAGGCGTCGTCGACGCCCTGGGCGATGTCGGGCGACTGGGCGCCGATGGACACCGACACCCCGCACGAGGCGCCGTCGAAGCCCTTGTGGGAGGCGTCGTAGCCGATCTCCAGGATCTTCTCGCGGATGACGCCGGGGATGTCGACGTAGGTCTCGGTCGTGACCTCGCCTGCGACGTGGACCTGGCCGGTAGTGATCATCGTCTCGACGGCGACCCGGCTCTTGGGGTCGTCCTTGAGCATGGCGTCGAGAATCGCGTCACTGATCTGGTCGGCGATCTTGTCCGGGTGGCCCTCGGTCACCGACTCGGAGGTGAACAGGCGACGTGACAACTCAGTGGCTCCTCAATGCAGCGGCTGCTGACGTATCAACGGCCCGGGGCATTGGGACGCACGCCGGGGCCTCGCCGAAGTCTAGCCCTACCGGGTGCCGGGTCGCGAAACCGTCCCCGCCGCCGGCCGTCACAGTTCGGGCAGCGGGTCGGGGGGCAGGGTCTCGGGCGCGAACGCCTCGGCGTCGGCGGCGGCCACCACCGCGGCGTACTCCTCGTCGAACTCGAACACCATGGTGCCCAGCTCGATGACCGGGCCGGGCAGGATGGGGCCGAGTCGGGTGCGGCGGGGGAACTCGGCGTAGACGCCGATGGGGCGGTCGGTCCTGAGCGTCCTGGTGGCGAGCACCGCGATGGACGTCCCGGTGACGACGACGAGGAAGTGCCCCGTGCCCGCGGGGCCGGTGGCGAGCGCGGGGAACACGTAATGGATGTCCCCCTGGTCGCCGAGCAACGTCCTACACCGATCCCTGACAGCAGAACCCAACGGCATTCCATCCCCCTTCGCCCCAAGTATCCGCAGGCGGGCGGGAGTGTCGCAACAGGTGATCGAGTAATCGGTCTTACACGCTTTGTACGTTTTCGCCACTTTTGTGACAGGGGTCACGCGAGTCGCGCGGCGACCAGGTCCCAGACGGCGTCGGCGAGGTCCTCCTTGGGCCCGAGCGGCACCTCGACCGGCTCGCCGCCCGCCACCAGCACGGTGGCCGCGTTGTCGGGGGTGCCGAAGGCCCGCCCCTCCCCCACCTGGTTGACCACCAGCAGGTCGCAGCGCTTGCGGGCCAGCTTCGCCTGACCGTTGGCGAGCACGTCGTGGGTCTCGGCGGCGAACCCGACGATGACCGCGGGACCGGCGGAGCCGCCGGGGCCGGCAGCGCCGGCAGACCCGGCGGGGCCGCCTGAGCCGGAGGCGCCCGCGCGGCGGCGCTCGCCCAGCTCGGCGAGGATGTCGGGGTTCTTGGCCAGCCGGATCGGCTCGGGCTCGCCGTCGCTCTTCTTGATCTTGGCGTCGTGCCGGGCCGCGGGCCGGAAGTCGGCCACCGCGGCGGCCATGACGACCACGTCGGCCTCGCCCGACGCGGCGAGCACCGCCTCGCGCAGCTCCGCCGCGGACTCCACCCGCACGACCGTGGCCCCGGCGGGGTCGGGCAGCGCGACGTTGGCGGCCACCAGCGTGACCTCGGCGCCGCGGGCGGCCGCCGTGCGGGCCAGCGCGTAGCCCTGCAGCCCCGAGGAGCGGTTGCCGAGGTAGCGGACCGGGTCGAGCGCCTCGCGGGTGCCGCCCGCGGACACCACGACCCGCCGCCCGGCCAGGTCGAGCGGCCTGCCGCGCAGCACGCGCAGGCAGACCTGGAAGATCTCGGCGGGGTCGGGCAGCCGGCCGGGGCCGGTGTCGGCGCCGGTGAGCCGCCCGACGGCCGGGTCGAGCACGATCGCGCCGCGCTCGCGCAGCGTGGCGACGTTGGCGCGGGTGGCGGGGTGCTGCCACATCTCGGTGTGCATCGCGGGCGCGAACACGACCGGGCACGTCGCGGTGAGCAACGTGTTGGTGAGCAGGTCGCCGGCCAGCCCGTGGGCCGCCTTGGCGAGCAGGTCGGCGGTGGCCGGGGCCACCACGACGAGGTCGGCCGACTTGCCGATGCGGACGTGGGGCACCTCGTGCACGTCGTCCCACACCTCGGCCGACACGGGGTTGCCCGACAGGGCGGCCCAGGTGGGCGCGCCCACGAACTTCAGCGCCTCGCGGGTCGGGACGACCCGCACCTCGTGCCCGGACTCGGTGAACAGCCGCAGCAGCTCGCACGCCTTGTACGCGGCGATGCCGCCGCTGACGCCCAGGACGACCTTCATCGAGGGGTCAGGCCGCGCCCTCGATGGGCTCCGCCGTCAGCAGGCCCTCGGAGACCTCGCGCAGCGCGATGGACAGCGGCTTCTCCTGGGCGTGCGTCTCGACCAGCGGCCCGACGTACTCCAGCAGGCCCTCGCCGAGCTGGGAGTAGTAGGCGTTGATCTGACGCGCGCGCTTGGCGCCCATGATCACCAGGGAGTATTTGCTGTCGACGATGTCGAGCAGCGCGTCGATCGGCGGGTTGGTGATGCCCTCCGCGGCCGCAGCGGTGCCTGCCACGATGTCAGACCTCTCGTTCGGTGGATGTCCTGACCCCGTGAGGGTCAGTCATCAAGGCTATCAGCCGGTCGCACACGTCCTGGACGCTCGTGTTGACCAGCGTGAGGTCGAACTCGGGCTCGGCCGCCATCTCGACGCGCCCCGCCTCCAGGCGGCGGGCGATGACGTCCTCGGGCTCGGTGCCGCGGCCGCGCAGCCGCTTCTCCAGCTCCTCCCAGCTCGGGGGGGCCAGGAACACCAGCAGGGCGTCCGGCATGGTGCCGCGCACCTGCCTGGCGCCCTCCAGGTCGATCTCCAGCAGGGTGGGGACGCCGTCGGCGAGCTTCTTCAGCACCGGCTCGCGCGGCGTGCCGTAGCGGTTGCCCGCGAACTCCGCCCACTCCAGCAGCTCGCCCGACTCCACCAGCCGGTCGAACTCGGCGCCGTCGACGAAGAAGTAGTGGACCCCGTGCGCCTCGCCGGGCCGGGGCCTCCTGGTGGTCACCGAGACCGACAGCCACACCTCGGGGTGTGCCCGCCGGAGCTCGGCGACGACCGTGGACTTGCCGACGCCCGACGGCCCGGACAGGACCGTCAGCCGCCGTTCGTTGCCGGGCAGGACTTCGACCTCCGTCCCCGGTCCGACCGCCTCGTGGGCATGTGCATCGCCGGACCAGGACCTGTCGGTCACGTTCCTACCCCCCGTTGAACCCGCGTTTCCGTGTGGAACAGAGATTAGCTCTCGTTGCCACCGAACTCGCGCTCGAGGGAGGCCCTCTGGTTCGCGCCGAGGCCCCGTACGCGACGGGACTCGGCGATGGCAAGCCGCTCCATGAGCTGCTTGGCGCGGACCTTGCCCACGCCGGGGAGCGATTCCAACAAGGCCGACACCTTCATCTTGCCGATGACGTCGTCGGTCTGCCCATCCTTGAGCACCTCAGCCAGAGAAACCGCGCCATGCTTGAGCCGGTTCTTGACCTCGGCACGCTCTTTACGGGCCTTGGCAGCCTTTTCCAGGGCTGCGGCGCGCTGCTCAGGGGTCAGGGGAGGAAGAGCCACGCCGGGTCACCTCGAATTTCTGTCGATGTACTCGGACGGGAAGGGAAACTAGCTGGTCATCGCCCCCTAGGCAACGCCAAGAGCGGTTTCTCTCGTCACAAAATCCACTTCATCACTCTGCGTGACTGTAAAATCACCCAGCGCTGATCAAATCGCCCTCACATCCGCGTTCGCGCGTCGGCTCGCGACGCTGTCGCGAAACGCAACGATGATCGCATTCCCATCGTCGGCCGTTGTCCGAAACCCGGCCCTCACCTGGTCCGAAACCCGGCGCGGCGACCATTTTGATCTTGCAGGTCAGCCCCGCTATGATCTTGTCGCAACGCTCGTCAGGACGCGCGCCGGAGCGAGGCGGCGATGGCGGCCGCCGCCGCGCCCGGGTCCGGGGAGCCGGTGATGGGCCGGCCGATCACGAGCAGGTCCGCGCCGTCGGCGAGCGCCTGCTCGGGCGTCGCCACCCGCATCTGGTCCTGCGTGTCGGCCCCCGCCGGCCGCACGCCGGGCGTGATGAGGGTGATGTGCTCGCCCACCTCGCGGCGCACGGCCGGCACCTCGTGCGCCGAGCACACCAGCGCGGTGGCTCCCGCCTCCACCGACAGGGCGGCCAGCCGCCGCACGGCGTCGTCGGCCGGGCCGCGCACGCCGATGCGGTCGAGGTCGGCCTCGCGCAGCGAGGTCAGGATGGTGACCGCGGCGATCTGGGTGTGCGGCGCGGCCTCCACCGCGGCGCGGATCATCGCCGGCCCGCCGGCCGCGTGCACGGTCAGGATGGCCGGCCGCAGCCGGGCGACGGCGCGCGCGGCCCCGGAGACGGTGTTGGGGATGTCGTGCAGCTTCAGGTCCAGGAACACCCGCACGCCGCTGGCGCCGCGCACGGAGGCGATGACGTCGGGCCCGTAGCGCAGGTACAGCTCCAGGCCCACCTTGACCGTGCTGACGTGCGGGGTCACCAGGGCCGCCCAGCGGGCGGCGGTCTCCAGGTCGGGGGCGTCGAGGGCGACGGCGATGGGTGCGGGAGTCAAGACGTGCTCTCCTCGGTTCTTCCGGGACGTTCGGGTACGGAGGCGGCGCCCGTCAGGGCGCGCTCTCCTCGGTGTCGACGAGCAGGTGCCGGGGGGCGCTCCCCGGCGGCCGGTGCGCGAGCCCGACGGCGTCGGCGAGGCGCTGGAACCCGCGGGCCCGCAGCAGGTCCTCCAGCTCGCGCTCGATGCGCAGGCAGGCGTACGGGTCGTGGAACAGGGCGGTGCCCACACCGACCGCGCAGGCGCCCGCCAGGACGAGCTGGAAGGCGTCCCTGCCGGTCATGACGCCCCCGATGCCGATGAGCGGCACCCCGGGCAGTGCGGCGTGCACCTGCCACACGCAGCGCACGGCCAGCGGCAGGATGGCCGGCCCGGACAGCCCGCCGGTGACGGCGGCCAGCGAGGGCCGCAGGGCCTCGGTGTCGATCGCCATGCCGAGCGGGTTGTTGATCATGGACAGCGCGTCGGCGCCGGCGTCCACGCAGGCCCGGGCGACGGCCACGATGTCGGCCACGTCGGGGGCGAGCTTGGCGACCACCGGCACGTCGTAGCGCATGATGGAGCGCACGGAGGCGATGACCTCGGCGGCGGCGCTGCCCTCGCGGGCGAAGACCCGGCCGCGGTCCTCCATGTTGGGGCAGGAGAGGTTGACCTCCAGCGCGGTGACCCCGGGCGCGTCGGCGAGCCTGCGGGCCAGCTCGGAGTACTCGGCGACGGTGCCGCCGCCGATCGAGACGATGGTCTTGATGCCGCGCTGGGCGAGCCAGGGCAGCTCGCGCTCCAGGAACGCGTCGATGCCCGGCCCCTGCAGCCCCACGGCGTTGAGCATGCCCGAGGGCGTCTCGGCCATGCGCGGCGTGGGCCGCCCGGCGCGCGGCGCCATGGTGATCGAGCGGGTGGTGAGGGCGCCGAGCCGGTGCAGGTCGAAGAACTGGGCCAGCTCCCGTCCGGAGGCAGCGCACCCGGCGGCCGTGGTGATCGGGTTGGCCAGCTCCACGTGCGCCAGAAAAGTCCGCATATCAACTGACATGTCGCGCACCGCCTCCGGGGGCGCCGAGCGCGTCGAACGGGATCGTTCCCACGTCCTCGAAGCGCACCCGCTCCCCCCGGAACACCGGTCCCTCCGCGCACGCCCTGACCATCCTGGTCGCCCCGTCGTCCCCGATGACCGGGATGACGCACGTCATGCACACCCCGATGCCGCAGCCCATCTGCTCCTCGACGGCCACCTGCACCGGGATGTCGAACTCCATGCCGACCGCCGTCACCGCCCGCAGCGTCTCCATCGGCCCGCAGGCGTAGACGGCGTCGGCCCGGGTGTCGGCGATCACCGAGGGCAGCGCGTCGGTGACCTTGCCGCGCAACCCGAGCGAGCCGTCCTCGGTGGTGAGCGTGGTCGTCTCGGCGATGCGGCGGGCCCGCATCGCCCCGAAGACCCGCTCGGCCCCCGCACCGCCGAGCACGAAGTCGACCCGGCAGCCCCGCGCCAGCAGCGCGTCGGCCAGCGGGAACAGCACGGCCGAGCCGTACTCGGCGCCGACCAGCACGCAGTGGGCCGGGTCGCGGGGCAGCGGGAAGGGCCGCCCGAGCGGCCCGACCAGGTCGAGCGTGTCGCGGGCGCGCCGCTCGGCGAGCCATGCGGTGCCCCGCCCGCGGACGGTGAAGACCAGCTCGACCGTGCCGCCGTAGTCGGACTTGACGTCGTGGACGGACAACGCGCGCCGCGTCACCATCGACGTGTAAGCCCCTCCGACGGCCACCGAGACGAAGTGACCGGGGCGGAAGCGCTCGGCGATGCCGGGCGCCACCACCGTCAGCGCATGGTAGGCGTCGACCCGGCGCGTCGTCAGCACCGTGCCCGTCACCTGCACCGGAGTGCCGGCCAGTCGTCTTCACCTCCCGTGGCGGGGCCCGATCAGCGGCTCAGCCCCGCAGCGCCCGCGCGTGCTCCTGGAGAGACCGTACGCCCACGTCGCCGCGCACGATCGCCTGGATGCCCGCCGCCGCCGCCGCGAGCCCCGCCACCGTCGTGATGCACGGGATGCCCCGCAGCACCGCGGCGGTGCGGATGTCGTAGCCGTCGAGCCGCGGCCCGGACTGCCCGGGGCTGCCGAAGGGCGTGTTGACGATCAGGTCGACCTCGCCGTCGAGGATGGCTTGCACGCTCGTCGGCTCACCTCCCGGGCCGGGCCCCTCGCTGTGCTTGCGCACGATCTTGGCATGGACGCCGTTGCGGCGCAGCACCTCGGCCGTGCCCTCGGTGGCGAGGATCTCGAAGCCGAGGTCGGCGAGCGCCTTCACAGGGAAGATCATCGCACGCTTGTCGCGGTTGGCCACGGACACGAACGCGCGTCCCTTGGTCGGGAGCTGCCCGTAGGCGCCGGCCTGGGACTTGGCGTAGGCGATGCCGAAGAACTCGTCGATGCCCATGACCTCGCCGGTGGAGCGCATCTCCGGCCCGAGGACGATGTCGACCCCGTGGAAGCGGTTGAACGGCAGCACCGCCTCCTTGACCGCGATCGCGGCGTCGAGCGGCAGCGTGCCGCCGTCGCCCTCGGCCGGCAGCATGCCCTCGGCGCGCAGCGAGGCCACCGAGGCGCCCAGCATCACCCGGGCCGCCGCCTTGGCCAGCGGCACGGCCGTGGCCTTGGACACGAACGGCACGGTGCGCGAGGCCCGCGGGTTGGCCTCCAGGACGTACAGGACGCCGGCCGACATCGCGTACTGGACGTTGAGCAGCCCGCGCACGCCCACGCCCCGCGCGATGGCCTCGGTGGCCGCGCGGATGCGCTTGATGTCGAAGCTGCCGAGCGTGATCGGCGGCAGCGCGCACGCCGAGTCGCCGGAGTGGATGCCGGCCTCCTCGATGTGCTCCATGACGCCGCCGAGGTAGAGCTCCTCGCCGTCGAACAGGGCGTCCACGTCGATCTCGATGGCCTCGTCGAGGAACTTGTCGACGAGCACCGGGTGGCCGCCCTCCTGGGCCGCCATGTACGTGTCCAGCGTCTCCTCGTCGTAGACGATGGCCATGCCGGCCCCGCCCAGCACGTACGAGGGCCGCACCAGCACCGGGTAGCCGATCTCCGCGGCGATCTCCCTGGCCTCGGCCACGGTGAGCGCGGTGCCGTGCCTGGGCGCGGGCAGCCCGGCCTCGGCCAGCACCCGCCCGAACGCGCCGCGCTCCTCGGCGAGGTGGATGGACTCCGGCGAGGTGCCGACGACGGGCACCCCGGCGTCCTTGAGCGCCTGCGCCAGGCCGAGCGGCGTCTGCCCGCCGAGCTGCACGATCACGCCCACCACGGGCCCGGCCTGCTGCTCGGCGTGCACCACCTCCAGGACGTCCTCCAGCGTCAGCGGCTCGAAGTAGAGCCGGTCGGAGGTGTCGTAGTCGGTGGAGACGGTCTCGGGGTTGCAGTTGACCATGACGGTCTCGAACCCGGCCCGCGACAGCTCGAAGGAGGCGTGCACGCAGGCGTAGTCGAACTCGATGCCCTGCCCGATGCGGTTGGGCCCGGAGCCGAGGATGATGACCTTCTTGCGCTCGCCGGGCGGGACCTCGCTCTCCTCGTCGTAGGTCGAGTAGAGGTAGGGCGTCCTGGCGGCGAACTCGGCGGCGCAGGTGTCGACGGTGTTGTAGACCGGCCGCAGGCCGAGCGCGTGCCGCAGGTCGCGCACCCTGGCCTCGTCGATGCCGCGGATCTCGCCGATCTGCAGGTCGCTGAACCCGAGGTGCTTGGCCCGGCCGAGCACCTCGGCGGTGAGGTCGTCGGCCGCGGCGACCGCCTGGGCCTCCTCGTGCAGCAGGAAGAGCTGGTCGATGAACCACGGGTCGACGCTCGTGGCGGCGAACAGCTCCTCGGGCGTGGCGCCGGCCCTGATGGCCTGCTGCATCGTGCGCAGCCGGCCGTCGTGCGGGGTGCGGCACGCCTCCAGCAGCTCGTCCTTGTCGCCGAGGGGGCCCGCCCAGGTGAAGGAGGAGTCCTTCTTCTCCAGCGAGCGCAGCGCCTTCTGCAGCGCCTCGGGGAAGGAGCGGCCGATGGCCATGGCCTCGCCCACGGACTTCATGTGCGTGGTGAGCGTGCGGTCGGCGCCGCGGAACTTCTCGAAGGCGAAGCGCGGCACCTTGACCACGATGTAGTCGAGGGTCGGCTCGAAGGAGGCCGGGGTCTCCTTGGTGATGTCGTTGGGGATCTCGTCGAGGGTGTAGCCGATGGCCAGCTTCGCGGCGATCTTGGCGATCGGGAAGCCGGTGGCCTTGGAGGCGAGCGCGGACGAGCGCGACACGCGCGGGTTCATCTCGATGACGATCATGCGGCCGGTGCGCGGGTCCACCGCGAACTGGATGTTGCAGCCGCCGGTGTCGACGCCGACCTCGCGGATGACCGCGATGGCGACGTCGCGCATGTTCTGGTACTCGCGGTCGGTGAGGGTCAGCGCGGGCGCGACGGTGACGCTGTCGCCGGTGTGGACGCCCATCGGGTCGATGTTCTCGATGGAGCACACGATGACGACGTTGTCGGCCTTGTCGCGCATCACCTCCAGCTCGTACTCCTTCCAGCCGAGGATGGACTCCTCCAGGAGCACCTCGGTGGTCGGCGAGGCGTCGAGGCCGGCGCCCGCGATGCGGCGCAGGTCCTCCTCGGTGTGGGCGAAGCCGGAGCCCGCCCCGCCCATGGTGAACGACGGCCGCACGACCAGCGGGTAGCCCAGCTGGGCCGCGCCGGCCAGCACCTCGTCCATGGTGTGGCAGATGACCGAGCGGGCGGACTCGGCGTTCAGCCCGTGCTCGCGCGCGACCTTGGCGACGATCTCCTTGAACCGCTCGCGGTTCTCGCCGGCCTGGATCGCGTCGAAGTCGGCGCCGATCAGCTCGACCTCGTACTTGTCGAGGACGCCCGACTCGTGCAGCGCGACCGCGGTGTTGAGCGCGGTCTGGCCGCCCAGGGTGGGCAGCAGCGCGTCGGGCCGCTCCTTGGCGATGATCTTCTCGACGAACTCGGGGGTGATCGGCTCGACGTAGGTGGCGTCGGCGAACTCCGGGTCCGTCATGATCGTGGCGGGGTTGCTGTTGACCAGGATGACGCGGAAGCCCTCGGCCCGCAGCACCCGGCACGCCTGCGTGCCGGAGTAGTCGAACTCGCACGCCTGGCCGATCACGATCGGCCCCGAGCCGATCACCAGGACCGACCTGATGTCCTCACGCTTGGGCACGGCTCATGACCTCACAGAACTCGTCGAACAGGTAGGCGGCGTCGTGCGGCCCGGCCGCGGCCTCGGGGTGGTACTGGACGCTGAACGCGCTGCCGTCGAGCAGCCGCAGCCCCTCCACGCAGCGGTCGTTCAGGTTGACGTGGCTGACCTCGGCCTGCCCGTACGGGGTCGCGAACGGCCCGTCGAGCGGCGCCTCCACGGCGAACCCGTGGTTGTGCGCGGAGATCTCCACCTTGCCGGTGCGCACGTCCTGGACCGGCTGGTTGACGCCGCGGTGGCCGTAGCGCAGCTTGTACGTGGACAGCCCGAGCGCCCGGCCGAAGATCTGGTTGCCGAAGCAGATGCCGAAGAACGGCACCCTGGCCTCCAGCACCTGCCGCAGCGGCGTGACGTCCACGGTGGCGGGGTCGCCGGGGCCGTTGGACAGGAACACCCCGTCCGGCTCGACGGCCATGATCTCCTCGTAGGAGGCGCCGGCGGGCAGCACGTGCACCTCGCAGCCGCGCTCGGCCATGCGGTGCGGCGTCATGCCCTTGATGCCGAGGTCGACGGCGGCGACGGTGAAGCGCTTCGCGCCGATGGCGGGCACCACGTACGGCTCGGTGGTGGCGACCTCGGCGGCCAGCGCCGCGCCCGTCATGCCCGGCGAGCGCCGCACCCGCTCGGCCAGCTCCTCGACCGGCGCGGACGGGGCGGTGAAGATGCCGGCCCGCATGGCGCCGCGCTCGCGCAGGTGGCGGGTCAGGGCGCGGGTGCCGGGGATGGCGATGCCGACGACGCCCTGCTCCTTGAGGTAGTCGTCGAGCGAGCGGGTGGCCCGCCAGTTCGACACGACGCGGGACGGCTCGCGCACGACGTAGCCGGCGACCCAGACGCGGCGGGACTCCGGGTCCTCGTCGTTGACGCCGGTGTTGCCGATGTGCGGCGCGGTCATGGCGACGATCTGGCGGTGGTAGGACGGGTCGGTGAGGGTCTCCTGGTAGCCGGTCATGCCGGTGTTGAAGACCATCTCGCCGAACGTCTCGCCTTCGGCGCCGTAGGCGGTCCCGTGGAAGACGCGGCCGTCTTCCAGGACGAGAACGGCAGGAGTGTTCAAACCAGCTTCCCTTCGAGTACGGTCGGCCTGCCCCGCAGGAACGTGGCCACCACCCTGCCGGGCAGCGTCATGCCCTCGTAGGGGGTGTTCCTGCTCTTGGACGCGAAGGCGGAGGGGTCCACCAGCGTGCGCGCGGACGGGTCGTAGAGCGTGATGTTGGCCGGTCCGCCCGCCTCCAGCGGCTGCCCCTGCCCCGCCAGGCGCCCGATACGCGCCGGCGTGACGGACATGCGCTCGGCGACGCCCGCCCAGTCGAGCAGCCCGGTCTCGACCATGGCCTCCTGCACGACGCTGAGCGCGGTCTCCAGGCCGACCATGCCCATGGCGGCGGCCGACCACTCGGTCTCCTTGTCCTCGACCGGGTGGGGGGCGTGGTCGGTGGCGACGATGTCGATCGTGCCGTCGGCCAGCGCGGCGCGCAGCGCCTCGACGTCGGCGCGGGTGCGGAGCGGCGGGTTGACCTTGTAGATGGGGTTGTAGGCGCCCACCGGGGAGTCCTCGACGAGGTCGTCGGTGAGCAGCAGGTGGTGGGGGGTCACCTCGGCGGTGACGTCCCAGCCCTTGGACTTGGCCCAGCGGATGATCTCCACCGAGCCGGCCGTGGAGACGTGGCAGACGTGCAGGCGGGAGCCGACGTGCGCGGCCAGCAGGCAGTCGCGGGCGATGACCGCCTCCTCGGCGACCGCGGGCCAGCCGGTCAGGCCGAGCCGGCCGGAGACGACGCCCTCGTTCATCTGGGCGCCCTCGGTCAGGCGGGGCTCCTGGGCGTGCTGGGCGACGACGCCGTCGAACGCCTTGACGTACTCCAGGGCGCGGCGCATGAGCACCGCGTCGTCCACGCAGCGGCCGTCGTCGGAGAAGACCCGCACCCGGGCCGCGGAGTCGGCCATCGCGCCCAGCTCGGCGAGCTGGCGGCCCTCCAGGCCGACCGTGACCGCGCCGACCGGGTGCACGTCGCAGTGGCCGAACTCGCGGCCGAGCCGCCACACCTGCTCGACGACGCCGGCGGTGTCGGCGACGGGCGAGGTGTTGGCCATGGCGTGCACGGCGGTGTAGCCGCCGCGGGCCGCCGAGCGGGTGCCGGTCTGCACGGTCTCGGCGTCCTCGCGGCCGGGCTCGCGCAGGTGGGTGTGCAGGTCGACCAGGCCGGGCAGCGCGATCGCGCCCCCGCCGTCGATCTCCTCGCCGCCGCTCAGCCCCTGGCCGATCTCGGCGATCAGGCCCTGGTCGATGCGGATGTCGGCGGGTTCGCCGCCGAGGATCCTGACGTTCTTGACGACGATCACGCGATCTCTCCCCCGAGCAGCAGGTACAGGACGGCCATCCGGATGGTGACGCCGTTGGCGACCTGCTCCACGATGGTGGAGCGGGCCGAGTCGGCCACCTCGGCGGCGATCTCCATGCCCCGGTTCATCGGCCCGGGGTGCATGACGATGGCCTCGTCCGGCATCTTGGCGAAGCGGTCGCGGTCGAGGCCGTAGCGGCGCGAGTACTCGCGCTCGCTGGGGAAGTACGCGGCGTTCATCCGCTCCTTCTGCACCCGCAGCATCATGACCACGTCCGACTTGGGCAGCACCGCGTCGAGGTCGTAGGACACCTCGCACGGCCAGTCGCCGACCGAGACCGGCAGCAGCGTGGGCGGCGCGACCAGGGTGACCTCGGCGCCCAGCGTGTGCAGCAGCAGCACGTTGGAGCGGGCGACCCGGCTGTGCAGGATGTCGCCGACGACGGTGACCTTGCGGCCGTCCAGGCCGCCCAGGCGGCGGCGCATGGAGAAGGCGTCGAGCAGCGCCTGCGTGGGGTGCTCGTGGGTGCCGTCGCCCGCGTTGACGACGCTGCCGCGCACCCAGGTGGCCAGGCGGTGCGGCGCGCCGGAGGAGCCGTGCCGGATGACGACCGCGTCGGCGCCCATGGCCTCCAGCGTGAGCGCGGTGTCCTTCAGCGACTCGCCCTTGGACACGCTGGAGCCCTTGGCCGAGAAGTTGATGACGTCGGCGGACAGCCGCTTGGCCGCCGCCTCGAACGAGATGCGGGTGCGCGTGGAGTCCTCGAAGAACAGGTTGACCACCGTGCGGCCGCGCAGCGTCGGCAGCTTCTTGATGGAACGTTCCGAGACCCTCGCCAGCTCCTCGGCGGTGTCGAGGATGAGCAGGGCGTCGTCCTTGGACAGGTCGCCCGCGGAGATGAGGTGACGGTTCACCTGGGCTCCCCCTTCATGAGAAGCACGGCGTCGCGTCCGTCGGTCTCCTGCAGGTAGACCTTGACCTTCTCGCTCTTGGCCGTGGGGAGGTTCTTGCCGACGTAGTCGGCGCGGATGGGCAGCTCGCGGTGGCCGCGGTCGACCAGCGTGGCGAGCTGGACGGCGGTGGGGCGGCCGAGGTCGTTGAGCGCGTCGAGCGCGGCCCGGACGGTGCGGCCGGAGTAGAGGACGTCGTCGACCAGGACGACGATCCTGCCGTCGATGCCGTCGGGCGGCAGCTCGGTGCGGCCGAGCGGCCGGGCGGGGCGCAGCCGCAGGTCGTCGCGGTACATGGTGACGTCGATCGAGCCGACGGGGATCTTGACGCCCTCGAACTGCTCGATGCGGTCGCCGAGCCGGCGGGCGAGGGTCGCGCCGCGGGTGGGGATGCCGAGCAGGACGACGTCGTCGCCGCCCTTGGTGCGTTCGAGGATCTCGTGCGCGATGCGGGTCAGCGCCCGGTGGACGTCAGGGGCCTCCAGCACCGCCCGCGCGTCCGGGCGTGCGCCCGGCTGGGGGTCGGACATGACGAAGCTCACCACCTTTCCCGCCTCACGGGACGGGTCTTAAAAGGGTGTTGGTCGGGACACACAGTACCAGGGGCTACCAGGTACAACGCGAGGCCCCCCGCGAGTGTCGGGCCCGGCGCGGCGTGAGATCCGGCCGCGGGCCGGGGATATGGCAAGGATGACATTCCACGTCGATTCGGAGGTCGGGCGGCTGCGCCAGGTCCTCCTGCACAAGCCCGACCTCGCGCTGCGGCGGCTCACCCCCGCCAACAAGGACGCGTTCCTGTTCGACGACGTGCTGTGGGTGCAGCGCGCGATGGAGGAGCACGAGGAGTTCCAGCAGGTGCTGCGCTCGCGCGGCATCGTCGTCCATCTGCTCGACGACCTGCTGCGGGAGACGGTCGAGATCCCGGAGGCCCGCAAGCACATCCTCGACGCGGTGGTGGACGAGCGCTGGCTCGGGCCGGGCGCGATCGACGACGTCCGCAACACCCTCGACGCCATGGACGCGGCCACCCTGCAGCTCTACCTGACCGGCGGCATCACCAAGGGCGAGCTGGCCGAGCTGGGCTGCGAGCCGCAGTCGGTGACCGTGCACGCCATGGGCGAGCACGACTTCATCCTGCCGCCGCTGCCGAACCACCTGTTCACCCGCGACACCTCCTGCTGGGTGTACGACGGCGTGGCGATCAACGCGATGCGCAAGAAGGCCCGCATGCGCGAGACGGTCAACATGGAGGCCGTCTACATGTACCACCCGATGTTCGCCGGCGGCTTCGACCGGCCGGACCAGGGCGGCTTCCACTGCTGGATGCCGGGCCACTCGGCGGCGCCCGCGACCATGGAGGGCGGCGACGTGCTGGTGATCGGGCGCGGCGCGGTCCTGGTCGGGATGAGCGAGCGCACCCGGCCGCAGGCGGTGGAGATGCTGGCGCGGCGGCTGTTCCGGGCCGGGGCGGCCCGCCGGATCGTGGCCGTGGACCTGCCGAAGGCGCGGGCGTTCATGCACCTGGACACCGTGATGACGATGCTCGACGTGGGGGTGTTCACCCAGTACGCGGGGCTCGGCATGCTGCCGTCGTACACGATCGAGCCGGGCCGCTCGGCCAAGGAGCTGCGCTTCACCGACCACCCGCCGGAGGACATGCACCGGGCCATCGCGCACGCGCTCGACCTGCCGGCGATCACCGTGCTGACCGCCGCGCAGGACGCCCGGGCGGCGGCCCGCGAGCAGTGGGACGACGGCTGCAACGGCCTGGCCCTGGAGCCCGGCGTGGTCGTCGCCTACGAGCGCAACACCACGACCAACGCCTACCTGCGCGACCACGGCATCGAGGTGATCACGATCAGGGGCAGCGAGCTGGGACGGGGCCGCGGCGGGCCGCGCTGCATGAGCTGCCCGCTCGAACGCGACGGCATCTGACCGGCGCCCGACCGGCGTCTGACCGGCTTCGCACCGCTGGCGCGGGGGCGGGCGCATACTCCCGCCCGGGGCGGGCACGATCGTCACGCCGGTGGCGCTGACCAGCACGTTCTCGGGGGGTGGGGGATGACGGCGATCGCGCGGCTGTTCCGCACCAAGCCCACCGAGCGGCTGGTGGCCGAGGGCGGCCACGGCGAGGGCGGCGAGCTGCGGCGCACGATGTCGCTGTGGCAGCTCACGCTGTTCAGCGTGGGCGCGACGCTCGGCACCGGCATCTTCGTCATCCTCGGGCAGGCGGTGCCCAAGGCGGGGCCGGCGGTGGTGCTGTCGTTCGTGCTGGCGGCGGTGACGGCGCTGCTGTCGGCGTTGTCGTACGCGGAGCTGGCCGGGACGATCCCGGTGTCCGGGTCGTCGTACTCGTACGCGTACGCGACGCTGGGCGAGCTGGTGGCGTGGGTGTGCGGCTGGTGCCTGATGCTGGAGTACGCCGTGTCCGTGGCGGCCGTGGCCGTCGGCTGGGGCGAGTACCTCAACGCGTTCCTGCGCTCGCTCCTCGGCGTCGAGCTGCCCGCGGCGATCACCCGCTCCCCCGGGCAGGACGGCGGCGTGGTCAACGTCACGGCGATCCTCATCGTGGCGCTCGCGACCTGGCTGCTGCTGCACGGCGCGTCGGAGAGCGCGCGGGCCAACGCGGTGCTCGTGCTGGTCAAGATCGCGGTGCTGCTGTTCTTCTGCGCGGTGGCGTTCACCGCCTTCCGGTCGGGCAACCTGACGCCGTTCGCGCCCCTCGGGGTGGCCGGGGTGACCGCGGCGGCCTCGCAGGTGTTCTTCTCCTACATCGGCTTCGACGCGGCCTCCACGGCGGGCGAGGAGGCGCGCAACCCGCGGCGGGACCTGCCGCTGGCGATCATCCTGTCGCTGGCGATCGTGACCCTCGTGTACGTACTGGTCGCCGTGGCGGCCGTCGGCGCCCAGCCGTGGAGCGCGTTCGACCCCGAGGGCTCCGAGGCGAGCCTGTCGGCCATCGCCGACCGGGCCGCCGGGTCCACGTGGCCGGGCCTGATCGTGTCGTTCGGCGCGGTCGTGGCGATCGCCAGCGTCGTGCTGACCGTCATGTACGGGCAGACCCGCATCCTGTTCGCGATGTCCCGCGACGGGCTGGTGCCCCCGGTGTTCCAGCGGGTGGACCCGCGCCGGCAGGTGCCGGTCGCCAACACGCTCATCGTGGCCGCCTTCGTCTCGGTGCTGGCCGGGATGGTGCCGCTGGGGCAGCTCGCCGAGGCCACCAGCATCGGCACGCTGTTCGCCTTCGCCCTGGTCAACGTCGGCGTGCTGGTGCTGCGGCGGCGCCGGCCGGACCTGCCGCGCGGCTTCCGGGTGCCGTTCTTCCCGCTCACGCCGGTGCTCGGGGCGGTCATGTGCGGGGTGGTGATGGCGGGGCTGGCCGGGGTGACGTGGGCGGCGTTCGGGCTGTGGATGCTGGCCGGGCTGGCCTGCTACTTCCTGTACGGCTTCCGGCGCTCACGGCTCGGGGCGCCGTCGTGAGCCGGGTCGTCATGAGGCTGGTCGTCATGAGGCTGGAGTCGTCGTCGTGAAGGTGGAGGAGGTGCTGGCCGGATACGTGCCGGGGCCGCGCGCCCGCGACGGGCTGGCGCTGGCGCTGCTGCTGCGGCGCCAGGCCCGCGCCCGGCTCACGGTGGCGAACGTGCGCCCGCCCGCCTGGACCACGCCGGGCCCCGCGCGGGCGGAGGACGCGGCCTGGCGGGCGTACCTGGCCGAGCAGGCGGACGCGGCGCTCGCCGAGGCGCGCGGGCTGGCCGGCGAAGAGGCGGAGTACGTCGTCCACACCGCCAGGCACAGCGGGCGCGGGCTGGTGGAGCTGGCCCGCCGGCGCGCGGCCGACGTCGTGGTGATCGGCTCGGCCCCGGGCGGCGCCAGGGGGCGCATCGCGGTGGGCAGCACCGCCGACCAGCTCCTGCACGCCTCCTCCGTTCCCGTCCTGCTCGCGCCGCGCGGCTTCGGCGACGGCCCGCCGCCCGCCTTCGACCGCCTCACCGTCGCCTACCGGCGCGGCCCCGGCTGCGACGCCGCGGTCAAGGACGCCGCCCGCGCCGCCGTGGCGCTGGAGCTGCCGCTGCGGCTGGTGACGCTGGTCGTCAGCCCCGGCCGGCGGGCCCGGGCCGAGGAGGAGATGCTGGTGCGGCTGCGCGAGCAGGCCGCGACCGACCTGCGCGCGGCGGCGCGGGGCCAGGCGCGGCGGCTGCGCGTGGAGGTCGAGGTGCTGGAGGGCCGCACGGTCGCGCAGGCGCTCGGCGCGGCGTCGTGGCTCCCCGGCGAGATGATCATATGCGCTTCCAGCGACACCGGGCCACTCCGGCGGGTGTTCCTCGGGGATACCTCGCTGAAGATCGTACGAGCGGCGACCCGCCCTGTCATGATTCTGACGCGACGGCCCTGACGTGGGCGCACTGATGGGCAAACTGTGACGAAGTAGTGTTACCTCTGGGACATGAGGGGCGTTTGCGGCGATCCCTACCGGACCGGATTCGGCATCTTTTTTCCAATCAGCTTGACCTTCGGCGTCCACCCCTTTACCGTCACTGTGCGTAACCACACCTCGCGGCCTTCTGGGGTAAACCCAGAGCCATGGCTACCGATGGTGCCGAGCCCGGCACCACACCCCCCGGTGGCCGGGGCATATGCCGCAAGGGAGCACAATCTACTGAGAGCGATACATACGAGAGCCGGGGGGCCACACGATGCCGTCTGAGTACGCAAAGTCGCTGGGTGCACGACTTCGCGCCATCCGCACCCAGCAGGGCCTGTCCCTGCATGGAGTCGAGGAGAAGTCGCGCGGCAGGTGGAAAGCCGTGGTCGTGGGCTCGTACGAGCGTGGCGACCGTGCGGTCACGGTGCAGAAGCTTGCCGAACTTGCCGACTTCTACGGAGTGCCCGTATCGGAGCTGCTGCCGGGCGGGGCCGCGCCCAGCCCGCTGGGCCCGACACCCAAGCTTGTGATCGACCTGGAGAGGCTGGCGACGCTGCCGAAGGAGAAGGCGGGGGCGCTGGCGCGCTACGCCGCCACCATCCAGAGCCAGCGTGGCGACTACAACGGCAAGGTGCTGTCGATCCGCCAGGAGGATCTGCGCTCCCTGGCCGTGATCTATGACAAGTCGCCGAGCGAGCTGACCGAGGAGCTCATCAGCTGGGGCGTCCTGGACGCCGAGGCCCGCCGCGCCGTCGAGTCCTTCTGACCCACCGGCCCGCCCCACCCCCGTCCACGCCCCACCACCGGGGCCTGGACGCCGGGCCCGGGCCCCCACACCACGGGCCCGCAACGCCCGACGCCGGACCTGGACCCGCTTCCACGGGCCCCGACGTCTGACGCCGGAACAGGACCCGCTTCCACGGGCCCCGACGCCTGACGCCGGGCCACGGCCCCTTGACGCCCCATCGGGATGGCCCCGCACCACGGCCCCTTGACGCGCCGCGCCGGCCCCTGGAGCCGCGTCGGCGACCGCCTACGCCCGGCGTCGGGCCATGCCTCCGGGCTCGCCTCGCGGGCGTGAGCTCGAATCCTGGGCCAGGGGCCCGAAGCCCTGTGAGCGGGGCCTGGGCCCTGGGGCGCGGAACCGCACACCGCACGCCCTCCGGCCGTCCGAGGGCTCGGCGGCTCGCGCCCCGCCGAGAGCCGGACCCGCCGATGCCGGCCTGGCCACCGTTGCGGCCATCGCCGCCTGTGGCTCGCCGGGCCTGCGCTCGCCGGCTCCCCAACGGCATGGCGGCCCCTCTCACCAGCGCCCGCGAGCCTGAGTGTCCGCGGTGCGGGCCTCCGATCCCGCGGTCGCAGACAGGGCCTCTCAGCGTGGCCTTGCAGTCCGGCCTTTCCGAGTGGCCTCCCGAGTCCGGCCTTCGCGGCTGGCCTCGTGCGCGCCTGAGAGCCACCGACCGCGACGGCCACGCCCGCACCGTCGCCTCACCCTGAGCCGACGTGCGAAGCCGTCATGCGCCATCGTGGCCCTTCCTGCCCAGCGTCGCGCTGAGCCGTCGTCTTGGACGGTGCCCGGCGTGAAGACCTCCCGTGCTCGGCGGGGCCTGGACGTGGCCACCGCCATACGCCAGATCGGGCAGCAGCTCCGCTTCTCCCGCACACCGGTGCGTGACGCGCTCGTCGCCGCTGGGGTGCGGAGTATCGAGCGGGGAGCGGACGGCGGTGCTGCGCGCCCGGTACGGGATGTCGGCGCAGTCGATCCGCGCCCTGGCGGCGCGCTTCGGCCGCAGCGTGGTCAGGTTGCGGGCGGCGCTGGAGGGGGGCGGGGACGCGGTTCGGAGGATTTCGGCGCTGGCCAAATCGGCTGGTGTGAGTTTCCCTGGTACTCGATCGTCGCACAGGGAGATGAGTTCATGACAGTGTGGAACTACAGGGTGATCTTCTACCGGGATCTTCGCGTGCCGCTTCAGGAGATGTGCGATGTGCAGGGACAGGAGGGGTGGGAACTGGTCGGCGTCACTCCCCATCTCGACAAGCCCGGGTTCGCCATAGATTTCGGCCTGATCTTCAAGAAGCCGGCAGGGCAGTAGCCCTCGGCCATGTGCCGATCGAGGCGTCGTGGCTCGATCGCGTCCTGGGCCGTCAATCCACGCGCCCGGGCCTCGTCCGGGCCGTTGCTGGACGAGTGCCTGGGTTCGTGGCTGCTCGGGGCGTCGCCGCGGGTGTCGTTCGGGCTGACGGGGTTGGGGCCGCTGTGGTGATCGCAAGGAGGCCGCTGCGCGTCGGCGGGCTGCTTCGCAGCGTGAGGCCCTGAGATGCGCCCACGGCGTGCGGCTCGGCGTCACGATCGCCCAGGTGGCGGCGGGCTCAATCCTCATGGGCTTGCTCACGCCCATGCGCAAGTTCACGATCAGGGAGCTCAGCGTGCTCCCGATCGGGTCGCGGCGCGCCTACCGGGGCGTGCGCGGGAGCCGCGTCGGGTCGTGCACCGCCGACGGGTCAGGCGGTCTCGGACGTCCCGTTCTCGTCGCCGGGGACGGCCGGATCAGCTCTTCATCCGGCGAGCGGGACGTTCAGTGGTAGTTGGGGCTGGACGGGAACCCCCAGCAGGTCTTCGACGGTCGAGACGAAGGTGTCGGCCTCGGCCAGGATCTCGTCGGCGTCGGCCGCGCTGATGCGGCTGGTCATGCCCGCCTCCGCGGCGGCCCGCTTGGCGGCGGTCACCGAGAAGTAGGCGGCCCACTCGGCCAGGTGGGGCTCCGCCTCGGGCAGCAGCTCCCAGGCGCTGCGCAGCTTGCGCCGGCGGCTCTCGGCGGGACGGGGACGGGCGGCGAGCATCGCCGCGGCCGCTCTCAGGGCCGCCAGGTGCGCGGCCACATATCGGGAAGCCGGGGTGCGAGCGGCGCTCGCCTCCGCCAGGCTGGAACGTGCGTCGGCCAGGTGCGCCCGAACCGCAGGCGACAGCCGGGGCCCGGGCGTGTCTCTAGGCCTTGGTGCCATCTTGCGCGCCTCCTCGAAGTCGTGGGCGGCTGCCGGCTTTCTTCACCGGTAGGTCCAACAATCGCAGACGCCACCGACATTTCCGCCGGGCCGGCCGGACGAGGAGCTTCCCCTCTCCCCGTCCGGCCAGGACACGCCCGCTCGTCTCCGCCGACGACGAGGACGTGCCCTTCGCCCGTGGAGCCTCGCCGCGGGTCACGCTCGGGGAAGCGATCACCCCGCGACCAGGTCCGCGTGACGCTGAGCCGCGAGCCTCACCGCCACTAGGTCGAACATAATTTCGATCACCCTCCGGTGTCAACCGGTTCCACGAACACAGGTTCGATGACCTTGAAGAGAAACGCTCCGAACAGGCGGAAGCCGCCGCCGCGACGGCGTGTCGCGGCGGCGGCGGCTCGAACGGGGAAGGGGACGGGGGCGGGGTCAGGAGGCGGAGATGGCTCCCGACGGGCACAGGTTGACCGCGCGCCGCACGGTGTCCTCCAGCTCGGCCGGCACCTCGCGCTGCAGGACCAGCACCGTGCCCTCGTCCTCGCTCTGGTCGAACAGCTGGGGCGCCGTCAGCGCGCACATTCCCGCCCCGATGCACACGGTCGTGTCTGCCTTGATTTCCATGTTGATGACCTCTACCAGGTGACAGGGAGGCGGTGCACTCCGTAGATCGACATGTCCGAGCGCATCGGCACCTCCTCCGGCGTTACGGCCAAGCGTAGGCCAGGCAGGCGGCGCAGCAGCGCGGGGTAGGCGAGGCGCATCTCCGCCCGGGCGAGCTGCTGGCCGAGGCACTGGTGGATGCCGTGGCCGAAGGTGAGGTGGCCGGTCGCGGGCCGGGTCAGGTCGAGGGTGTCGCCGCCGGGGAAGCGGGCGGGGTCGCGGTTGGCCGCGGGCAGGCTGAGCGTGACCGTCTCCCCCGCCCTGATGAGGTTGCCCTCGATCTCGACGTCCTCCTCGGCGCTGCGCAGCGGCCCCAGATGGATGATGGTGAGGTAGCGCAGCAGCTCCTCGACGGCGTTGTCCGCGAGCGAGGGGTCGGCGCGCAGCAGCGCGAGCTGGCCGGGGTTGGCGAGCAGCGCGTACGTCCCGAGCCCGAGCATGTTGGCGGTGGTCTCGTGCCCGGCGATGAGCAGCAGGAACCCGACGCCGGTCAGCTCCTCGTCGTCCAGCTCGCCGCCCTCGACGAGCCCGCTCAGCAGGTCGTCGCCCGGCTCCTTGCGCTTGCGGCCGATGAGGTCGCGCAGGTACGCCATCGTGCTGCCGATGGCGGCCAGCGCCTCCTCGAGCCCGGCCTCCAGGTTGAACAGCACCCGCGCGTCCTCCTGGAAGCGGGCGCGGTCCTCGTACGGCACGCCGAGCAGCTCGCAGATCACCAGGGACGGGATGGGCAGCGCGAACGCCTGCACCAGGTCGGCGGGCGGCCCCGCGGCCTCCATGGCGTCCAGGCACTCCTCGGTGATCTCGGCGATCCTCGGCTCCAGCGCCTTCATCCTGCGCACGGTGAACTGGCCGGTGAGCAGCCTGCGGTAGCGGGTGTGCTCGGGCGGGTCGGTACGCAGGAACAGGCCGGGCTGCGGCTTGAAGCCCTGCCGCCTGAGCAGCTCCATCCGGCCGGGGAGCGGCGGGTGCATCTTCTCCGGGCGGTTGGAGAAACGGGGGTCGGCCAGCACCGCGCGGGCGGCGGCGTAGCCGGTGACGAGCCAGCCCACGTGGCCGTCGGCGTACGTCATGCGGTGCATGTGGGCCTGGTGCCGCAGTTCGTCGATCTTGTCGGGCGGGTCCAGCGGGCGCTGCCGCACCATGGGAAGGGTCAGATCGGACATGCCTCGGCTCCTCTCCGGGACGTACGTCCAGAAAACCTCATCGGTTGCAAAATTACAACCGATGAAAGAAAGCTGGACATGCAGTAAAGTTCGCCCATGGCAGGACTGCGGGAGCGTAAGAAGCAGCGCACGCGCCGGGCGCTGATCGAGGCGGCGCTCCGGCTGTTCGACGAGAAGGGCTACACCGACACCACCCTCGCGGAGATCGCCGCCGCGGCGGAGGTGTCCACACGGACGTTCTTCAGTTACTTCGCCGGCAAGGAGGACCTGGTCTTCCACGACATGGAGGAGCGGCTGGAGCGGGCGCTGGCGCTGCTGGAGAGCCGCCGCCCCGGCGAGTCCGTCGTCGCGCTGCTGATGCGGCTCATCGACGCGGCCTTCGAGTGGACGCTGCAGTCCGGGGGGCTGACGTTCGAGGAGGCGGGGCTGCGGACGCGGCTCATCATGGCCGAGCCCGGGCTGCGGGCGCGGGCGCTGCTGCTGCTCTACGACAGCCAGCTCAAGCTGGCGGCGGCCCTGCGCCAGGCGTGCCCCGACGAGCTGGACGAGGTCGAGGCGGCGGCCGCGGTGGGCGCGCTGTTCGGGGCGGTCAAGCTGGCCGTGATGGCCCAGCTCGGCGAGGACCGGTCGCTGGGGCACATGCACGGCACCGCCCGGCGCGCGGCCGAGCTGGCGCTGGACGGGCTGCGCGCGCTGGAGGCGCGGCCGGGCGTCCGCGTCCACGCCGAGCGGCCGGGGATGGCAAGCTGACCCGGGATCCTCAAGGGACGTGGTGTGGGGGTGCGCGTGGCGGGTGAGGGCGACCGGCCGGGGCTGAGCACAGGGGCGGGCAGGGGCGTGTGGGCCGGGGGCGTGCGGGCCGGGGGCGGCGGGCGGGGGTGGTGCTGCTGGCGGCCGGGCCGGCGCTCGTGGGGGCGTACGCGCTGGCCGGGTGGGCCGCCGTCGGGCAGGCCGCCGAGGCGCAGGTGCGCGGCCCCGGGTGGGAGGGCGGCAGGATCGGGCCCGACGGGCTGACCTCGCTCGGCGTGGACGCCTGGCGGGTGGTGGCGCTGACGGCCCTGGTGGTGGGGGTGACCGCGCTGGCCTATCTGGCCGTCGGGCCGCTGCTGGGGCGGCGCTCGGCGCGAGGGCGGACGTTCCTGCTCGTGTTGTCGGGGTTCCTGATCGTGCCGTACGCGCTGGGGTGCGTCGTCGCCTTCGTCAACGCGCCGCGGCTGCTGGGCCGCCTCTACCAGGCGTCCGACTTCGTCGCCGGGCTGCCCGGCTGGCAGCCGGCCACGGCTTTCCTGCTGCCGGCGGCGGGGCTCGTCCAGGCCGCCGGGCTGGCCCTGACGGCCCGCCGCCCGCCCCGCCGCGCACCGGCCCCGTCCGCCGAGCCCGACCAGGCCCGCCCCGCCGCGCCCTGAACGGCCGCCCCGCCCTCACCCGGCCGCCCCGCCGCGCTCTGAACGCCCGCCCCGCGCTCACCCGGCCGCCCCGCGCTAACCCGCCGCGGACGCCAGGGCCGCCTTCAGGGTGTCGGCGACGACGTCCAGGACCGGCCGCGGCGCGGCCAGGAACGCGCCCAGATCGCCCCCACGCGCCTCCAGCAGCCCCGCCCCCATGTTCGCGTAGATCGACATGCTGTGCCCCGCCTGGTACGGCTCCAGCCCCGCCAGCCCCTCCCGCGCCGCCGCCAGCGGCACCGGCCGGTAGGTGACGGGCCGGCCGAGCGCGCCGGCCAGCGCCGCCGCCAGGTCCGGACCGCCGACCGGCGCCACGCCCTCCAGCTCGTACGTCCGCCCCGCGTGCCGCGCCGGCACCCCGGCCGCCAGGTCGGCCTGCGTCTCGGCCGCCACGCGCGGCCACGGCCGCCAGGTCGTCGCGGGCCACCGCCGTCAGCCGCCCGTCGCCGAGCGGCGCCGCGAACACCCCGCTCCCGGCCGCCGCCGCGGCCCCGGCGAGCGCCAGCCCGGCCACGAGCTCGGCGTACAGGCCGTTGCGCAGGACGGTGACGCCGAACGGCGCCTCGGCCAGCCGCGCCTCGGTCCAGCGGTGCGCGAGCGCGAGCGTCAGCCGCTCCCCCGACCCGGCGAGGCTCGTGTAGACCACGTGCCGCACCCCTGCCTCGGCGGCCGCCCGCACCACGGCCCCGTGGCGGGCCAGCACGACGTCGTCCTCGGCGTACCCGGCCGAGACGAAGACCAGCACGTCCACGCCCGCGAACGCCTCCGCGAGCGTCTCCGGGCGGTCGAAGTCCGCCGTCCGGTCCGCGACGCCTGCGGAGCTGCTGGCCCCGGCCGCCTCCACTCCGCCCACGGCCCGCAGCCCGGCGAGGATCGCCCCGCCCAGTTGCCCCGACACGCCGGTGACGAGAATCATCTGACCACTCCTGGTGTTGTGCCCGGTTAGACGGTCACCAGCATGGGCGCACCCGGGCGTCCGCCATAAGGAGGCACTTTCATGTCAGTCGCGCACACCGACGTAACCGCCCAGGTCAGCGGGCCGTGCGGGGACGAGGACTGCGGGATCCGCGACGTGCTCGACCGGCTCGGCGACAAGTGGACGGTGCTGGTGCTCGTCGAGCTGGCCAAGGGCGTGCGGCGGTTCAGGGAGCTGCACCGGGCGATCCCGGGCGTCTCCCAGCGCATGCTGACGGTGACGACCCGGCGGCTGTGCCGGGACGGCCTGGTCGAGCGGACGGCGTACCCGACCATCCCGCCGCAGGTGGAGTACCGGCTGACGCCGATCGGCCGGAGCCTCGCGGAGACGGTGGAGCGGCTGGCGGACTGGTCGAGGGAGCACAGGACGGCCATGGCCGCCGCGAGGGACCGCTGGGACGCCGAGCACCCGGGCGAGCCGGGCTGAGCGGGCGAGCCGGGCTGAGACCCGAGGTCGGCCCCGGGGCTCACAGCCCCTTGAAGCGGCCCCGCACGTGCACCGGCACGCCCTTGCCGAGCATCCCCGGCAGCACCTCGGCCACGTTCATCGGCATGCGGACGCAGCCGTGCGAGGCCGGCTGGAGCGGCACCGACAGCGCGCCGTGGAAGGCGATGCCGCCGTTGAAGAAGATGGGGTTGTACAGCTCGCCCAGGTAGGACTTGTGCCAGCCGCTCGCCCGCCAGGTGGTCCGGTAGTCGCCGGTGGGCGTGCTCGCCGAGCCGCAGAAACGCTGCTCCTTGCCCTGCCACACCGCGGTCTCGCAGTACGGGACGCCGCTGCCGGAGGAGATGTGGGTGATGAGCGCCGGCCGGCCGCCGACGTACAGGACCATGATCTGCTTGGTGAGGTTGACCTCGGCGCGGGTCGCTCTGCCGCCGGGCACCAGGACCTTGGGGGCCTTCGGGCTCTCCAGGGCCTCCCAGGTGCGCCTGGCGATCGTGCTGGTGGGCCGGATGCCGTTGACCTTCTGGAACGCCCACACCGCCGCCAGGGTGGTGCCGCCGTAGCGGCCGTCGGCCTTGCCGGGGCGGTAGCCGAGCTCGGTGAGCCGCCGCTGCATCCAGGTGACGGCCTTGCCCTTGGCGCCCAGCTTCAGCGTCTTACGAGGCGCGGCGACGGGGGCCGCGGAGGTGGCGGAGGGGCCTGCCTGCGCGGCGGCCCCGCCGGTGGCGGCGGGCGCCTGAGCGGGCCCCTGAGCGGGCCCCTGAGTGGACGCGGCGGCGGACGGCAGGGCTGGTGGTCGCGCCGCGGTCGTGCCGCAGCCGGACAGCGCGACGGCTCCGGCCGTCAGCAGAGCAGCCATTCCGGGCAGTCGCGAAAACCCCACCCGTACCACCTCTCATGCCGTGTGCAGCGGATCACAGGACACTACACCAGTCACCACGAACGGGTAATCAAGCCGTCAACCTGTTTAGAGTGTCCCCATGTCTGAGAAGTTGCCTCCTAACGCCGTCGTCGTGCAGTCCGCGTTGCGTGAGCTGGGGGCGGGCGGCGAGGTCATCGTGCTGCCGGAGAAGGCGCCCACGGCGGCGACCGCCGCGGCGCAGCTCGGCTGCGAGGTCGGGGCCATCGCCAACAGCCTGATCTTCGACGCCGACGGTGAGCCGCTGCTGGTGCTGACGAGCGGCGCCCACCGCGTCGACACCGGCCTGATCGCCCGTACGGCGGGCGCGGCGAAGGTGCGGCGGGCCACGCCGGAGTTCGTGCGGGCGGCGACCGGGCAGCCCATCGGCGGCGTGGCCCCGGTCGGGCACCCCGCGCCGGTGCGCACGCTGGTGGACAACTGGCTGAGCAAGCACGAGGTGGTGTGGGCGGCCGGCGGGCATCCGCTGACGGTGTTCCCGACGACGTTCGACGAGCTGGTGCGCATCACCGGGGGCGTCGCGGTGGACGTCGAGTAGGGTGCGACGGTGATCGAGTTTCGCGGGGCGGGGCCGGCCGAGTTCACCGAGCGGCTGGAGACGGTGATCGGGATCTACACGGCAGCGATGAACCCGCCCGGGGACCAGATCACCGGCCGCAAGGCCATCATGCGCAATCACGCGACATATCCCCATTTTCAGTGCTACTTCGCCGAATTGCGTGAACCGTCGCTGACTCCTGGCGACCGCGAGGAGCCCAGGACCGTCGGCTTCGCCTACGGCTTCCGCGGCGCGCCCGGGCAGTGGTGGCACGACGTCGTGCTCAGGGCGCTCACCGAGCAGTCCGGCCGCGAGACCGCCCAGGCCTGGCTCGGCCACGCCTTCGAGCTGGCCGAGATCCACGTCCACCCCGACTACCAGGGCAAGGGCATCGGCCGCGCCATGATCAGGACCCTCTGCGCGGGCCGCGGCGAGCGCTCGGCGGTGCTGTCCACCCACGACCGGCCGACCGCCGCCCGCCACCTCTACGCCAGCCTCGGCTTCACCGACCTGCTGTCACGGTTCGTCTTCCCGGGCGGCTACGAGGAGTACGCCATCGCGGGCCGCCCCCTCCCGCTGCCCTGAGCCCGGCCTCCGCCTGGTGCGGGGTTTGCCATGTCATGACCGCGGGCATGAACCACGACGGAAAGTGACCGACCCTTTACGGCATGACAGGTGTCTCCTGCCGTCATCCGCCCGGTCCCCCTGCGGGCGGGTGACGGCTTTGACGCGCGCCGGGGCCGCCCTTGCCGGGGCTCAGGCGGTGAGCGGGACCGGGGCGAGCCGCTGGAACACCTCGCGCGAGGCGCTGGAGCGGTTGAAGGTGATGAAGTGGATGCCGGGCGCGCCCTCGTCCAGCAGCCGCTGGCACAGCTCGGCGCCGTGGTCGATGCCGAGCCGCCGCACCGCCGCCGGGTCGTCCTTGACGGCCTCGAAGCGCGCCGCCACGTCCGGCGGGAACGGCGCGCCCGACAGCTGCTCGGAGCGCGCGATCGTGCTCATCTGCGTCACCGGCATGATGCACGGGATGATCGGGGTGTCGCAGCCCTGGGCCGCCACCCGGTCGCGCAGCCGCAGGTAGTCGTCGGCCTGGAAGAACATCTGGGTGATCGCGTAGTCGGCCCCGGCCCGGCACTTGCGCACGAAGAACTCGGTGTCGGACTCGATGGACGGCGAGCGCGGATGCTTGTAGGGGAACGCCGCCACGCCCACGCAGAAGTCGCCCGACTGCCGGATCAGCCGCACCAGCTCCTCGGCGTACAGGACGCCCTCGGGATGCCGGACCCACTCCCCCGCCGGGTCGCCGGGCGGGTCGCCGCGCACGGCCAGGATGTTGCGCACGCCCGCGTCGGCGAAGCGCCCGACCAGGTGGCGCAGCTCGCGCACCGAGTGGTTGACCGCGGTGAAGTGGGCGACCGGGGTGAGCGTGGTGTCGTGGGCGATGCGCTCGACGATGTCGACCGTGCGGTCGCGGGTGGAGCCGCCGGCGCCGTAGGTGACCGACACGAACGCCGGCCGCAACGACTCCAGCTCCCTGATCGCCTTCCAGAGCTGCCGCTCGCCCTCGTCGGTCTTGGGCGGGAAGAACTCGAAGGAGAACGTGCGGCCCCCGGCGGCGAGCATGTCGCGGACGGTGGGGACACGTCCGGGCAGGACGGAGGGTCGACCAAGCGCCATGGCCCAAGGTTACAGGCAGCGGCGGCGGTCGCGGAGGCCCCGCCGCGACCGCTCCCGCCCGGCCCGGCGGGGTTCACGTACCTCACCCCGGCCCCGAGCGGAAGCGCTCCGACCGGCCACTAGTCTCAAAGGCATGACCTCTGACGCCGTGAGCATGGACGTCCTGCGCACGCGGGTGGAGCGTGCCCTGGGCGCCTTCGTCGAGCACCGGCTCCCCGCCGCCGGCGACCCCGACTTCCAGCCGCTGCGCGCCGCCGCCGAGGACCTGCTGGCGGGCGGCAAGCGGCTGCGGCCCGCGTTCTGCTACTGGGGCTGGCGCGGCGCGGGCGGCGCGGACGACGACCCCGGCATCTTCACCGCGGCGGCCTCGCTGGAGCTGCTGCAGGCCAGCGCGCTCGTGCACGACGACGTGATGGACAAGAGCGACCTGCGCCGCGGCATGCCGGCGGCGCACCGCCGCTTCCAGGCCATGCACGAGAAGGCGGCCTGGCACGGCTCCCCCGAGCAGTTCGGCGAGGGCGCGGCGATCCTGCTGGGCAACCTGCTGCTCATCTGGTCGGGCGAGATGTGGCGCACCAGCGGCCTGCCGCGCGAGGCGCTGGAGGCGGCCCAGCCGGTGCACGACCACATGCGCACCGAGCTGATGTGCGGCCAGTACCTCGACCTGCTGGAGCAGGCCCACGGGGAGAACACGTTCGACTCGGCGCTGCGGGTGGCGCTGTACAAGAGCGGCAAGTACTCGGTGGAGCAGCCGCTGCGGCTCGGCCTCGCGCTCGCCGCGCGCAAGCTCACGCCCTGGATGGACGAGCTGTGCACCGGCTACGGGCAGCGCGTCGGCATCGCCTTCCAGCTCCGCGACGACATCCTGGGCGTCTTCGGCGACCCGGCGCAGACCGGCAAACCCGCGGGCGACGACCTGCGCGAGGGCAAGCGCACCATGCTCGTGGCCCGCACCCTGGCCGCCGCCTCCCCCGGCGCGGCCGCGGCCGTCCGGCGGCTGCTCGGCGACCCCCGCCTGGACGAGGACGGGGTGGCGACGCTGCGCGACGTCATCGAGGGCACGGGGGCGCTGCGCGAGTGCGAGGAGCTGATCGGCGTCTACCTGGGCGAGGCGCTGGACGCCCTCGCGCGGGCCCCGGTCACCGAGGAGGCCAGGGCGGCGCTGGAGGGCCTCGCGATCGCCGCCACCTCCCGCACCACCTGACCCGCACAAGCTGGACCGCCGCCGCCACTTCCGGCATCGCCAGACACGCGCCACCAAGCTGAAGCGCCGCCCCGTCCGGCCTGGCGGTCGCCGCCTCCCGCACCACCAGACCCCGCGAAAAACTGGAGCGCCGCCCCGTCCGGAGGGAGGGGGCGGCGCGTCGGGCAGAGGCGGGGTGCCGGCCGGAGTGCGGCCGGTGTGATGGGGCCGTGGCCCGGGTCGGTGGCCGGGCCGGCGGGCCCGACCGTGGTGGGGCCGGCTGTGGCGGGCCCGACTGTGGCGGGCCCGACCGTGGTGGGGCCGGCTGTGGGGGGCCGGAGTGCGACCGGCTGTGGGGGCTCCGGTCAGGCTGCCGCCAGCCGTTTGGCGAACTCGGCCGCGGCCGCGCCCGGGTCGTCGGCGTCGGTGATCGCCCGGACGACCACGACCCGGCGCACCCCGTACGACAGGACCTCGTCCAGGTTGCCGAGGTCGATGCCGCCGATGCCGAACCACGGCCGCGCCGTGCCCAGCCCCGCGGCGTGCCGCAGCAGCGGCGGGCCGGGGGCCGGACGGCCGGGCTTGGTCGGCGTGGGCCAGATCGGCCCGCAGCAGAAGTAGTCGACGCCCTCCTCCACGGCCGCGGCGGAAGCCTCGGCGGTGGAGTGGGTGGACCGTCCGATGACGATGTCGTCGCCGAGTATCTCTCGCGCGACCGTCACTGGAAGGTCGTCCTGCCCCAGGTGGAGCACGTCGGGACGGGCCGCGTAGGCGATGTCGGCCCGGTCGTTGACCGCCAGCAGCTTGCCGTGCCGGTCGCAGGCGTCGCGGAAGACTTCGAGGAGGGCGAGTTCTTCGCGGGCCTCCAGGCCCTTCTCCCGCAGCTGGATGATGTCCACGCCGTTGGCCAGCACCGTGTCGAGGAACTGCGCGAGGTCGCCGCGGTCGCGGCGGGCGCCGGTGCAGAGATAGAGGCGGGCGTCAGAAAGCGAGGGCCTGGGCACGCCGCTTGACCTCGGTGTGACGGCCGGCCCTGATCGCCTCGATGGGCGAGCCGGGCAGCGAGTCGTCGGGGGTGAAGAGCCAGCGCAGGGACTCGACGTCGTCGTAGCCGGCGTCCTGCAGCACGGTCAGCGTGCCCGGCAGGCCCTTCATCACTTCCTTTCCGTCGAGGAACACCGCGGGCACCTGCGGCCCGCCACTGCCCTCCCGGCGCACGCCGAGGAGCTTGTGGTCCTTGAGGAGTTGCTTGGCCCGCCCCATCGGAAGGTCGAGGCGCCGGGCCACTTCGGGGAGGGTGAGCCACTCGTCGACGAGTTGGTCGGTCTCCCGGTCGATCTGTGCAACAGAAAGCGTCACGGAACCACAACTACCACATGGCGTGCTTGCTCAAACAACACAATCCCGTAGGGGTACTTCTGGATCTACCAGGCGTTCCGCGTGGAGGCGGGCGCCCGCGTCGATGAGCCGGCGGCCCTGGACGAGGTCCCGGGGGCGGTCCACGGCGAAGACGGCGGCGAGGGTGTCGTCGGCGCGCAGCCAGACGGCCGACCACTTGCCCTCCGGGCCGCCGCGGTAGAGCAGGCGCTCGCCGGCCGGGTGGTGGCCCGCGTACTGGACCATGTGCCCGAACTGCTCGGACCAGAAGTACGGCACCGGGTCGTAGACGGCGTCCTCGCCGAGCAGGGCGGCGGCGGCGACCTCGGGGGCGTTGAGCGCGGTGTCCCAGTGCTCGACGCGGAGCCTGGCCTGGAAGCGGCGCGACCACCAGGCGGCGCAGTCGCCCACCGCGACCGTGCCGGGCAGCGAGGCGCGCAGCCGCTCGTCCACGACGACGCCGTTGTGCAGGTCGAGGTCGGCGTCGGCGAGCCACTCGACGGCGGGGCGGACGCCGATGCCGGCGACGACCACGTGCGCGTCCAGGAACTCGCCGCCGACCAGCTCGACGCCGCCCTCCTCGACGGAGTGGACCATGGTGTCCAGGCGCAGGTCGATGCCGTCGTACCAGCGTTCGGTGCGGGCGCCGATCTCGGCGCCGACGGCGGTGAAGAGCGGCGCGGGCCCGGCCTCCACGACGGTGACGTGGCAGCCGGCGCGGCGGGCGGCCGTCGCCACCTCGGCGCCGATCCACCCCGCGCCGATGACCGCGACGCGGGCGCCGGGCACCAGCGCGGCCCGCAGCTCGTGGGCGTCGTCCAGGGTGCGCAGGACGTGTTGCGGGCCGTCGCCGGGCAGCCTGACCGGGTCGGCGCCGGTGGCGATGACCAGGCCGTCGTAGCGCAGCTCGCCCTCGGTCGTCTCGACGGCTCCCGGGCGCAGCGCGGTGGCGGACACCCCGGGCCGGAAGGCGACGCGCAGCGCGGCGAGGTCGGTGTCGACGAAGGTGGTGTCGGACTCGCCCAGCAGCACGCTCTTCGTCAGGGGCGGGCGGTCGTAGGGGCGGTGGCGCTCCCGTCCGACCAGGGTGATCGTGCCGTCGAATCCGCGCCCGCGCAGCGCCTCGACCGTGCGCACGCCGGCCAGGCCCGCTCCCACCACCACGACATGGTTCACGACCAAGACCATAGACGGGCGCGCGGCCCGGCGGCGAAGGGGGGCGTGCGGGGACACGCCGGTGAGGTCGTAGGCTGTGGGCGTAAGACGCGCGGGAGTCCGGCCGTGACCGGGCTGAGAGGAAGGCTGCCAGCGGGCCTTCGACCGCAAGACACCTGATCCGGATCATGCCGGCGAAGGGAGCGCACGATGGACGCGAACGCAGGCGGCGCAGCCGCCGGGCTCTCCACTACGACCGCCGGGCTCTCCGGCGCGGGCGGCGGGCTCTCCGGGCTCACCGACGTGGTCGTGGGGGGCGGGGTCGTCGGGCTGTCCGTGGCGTGGCGGCTGGCGCGGGCCGGGCGGCGGGTGGCCGTGGTCGATCCGCGTCCGGCGCGCGGGGCCTCGCACGCGGCGGCCGGCATGCTGGCCCCGATCAGCGAGGTCACCTACACCGAGGCGCCGCTGCTGCGGCTCGGGATGGCGTCGCTGCGCCGCTGGCCGGCCTTCGCGGCCGAGCTGGCCGCCGACGCGGGCCTGCCCGCCACCGGGCCCGGGGTGGACCTGCGCGCGGAGGGGACCCTGGACGTGGCGTTCGGGGCCGACGACCTCGCGGCGCTGGACGAGCTGGCCGCGTTCATGGACAAGCTGGGGCTGCCGGTCGAGCGGCTGACCGGGCGCGAGTGCCGGCGGCTGGAGCCGATGCTGGCGCCGTCGGTGCGCGGCGGGCTGCTGGCGGCCGGTGACGCCTGGGTGGACCCGCGCCGGGTGACGGCGGCGCTGCTGGCCGCGCTGGAGCGGCTGCGGGTGCCGCTGGTCCGGGCCCGCGCCACCGGGCTGCTGCGCGAGGACGACACGGGAGCGGAGCCGCCGGGCGCGGGCAGGGTCGTCGGGGTGCGGCTGGAGGAGGGCGCGGGGCCGTCCGAGGTGCGGGCCGGGCGGGTGGTGCTCGCGGCCGGCGCCTGGAGCGGCGGCCTGGCCGGGGTCCCGGTGCGCCCGGTCAAGGGCCAGATCCTGCGCCTGCGCTCGCCGCGGCCGCTGCTCACCCGGTGCGTACGCGGCTCCGTCCACGGCTCGTCCGTCTACCTCGTCCCCCGGGGCGACGGCGAGCTGGTGGTCGGCGCCACCCAGGAGGAGCTGGGCTTCGACACCCGCGTGACGGCGGGCGGCCTGTACGAGCTGCTGCGCGACGCCAGGGAGCTGGTGCCCGGCGTCACCGAGCTGGAGCTGGCCGACGTGGTGGCGGGCCTGCGCCCGGGCACGCCCGACAACCTGCCGGTCATCGGCCCTGGAGGCGCGCCGGGGCTCGTCCTCGCCACCGGTCACCACCGGGGCGGCGTGCTGCTCGCGCCCCTCACGGCGGCCCTGGTCGCCGGGGAGAGCGGTGGCGAGGAGGCGGCCGAGCTGGACGCGCTGGGCGCGTTGTGCTCGCCCGCCAGGTTCCACGAGTCGGGGGGAGTTCAGGAGATCGCATGATTGTCCAGATCAACGGGGCCGCGCACGAGCTCGCCGACGGCACGACCGTGGCGCAGGCCGTACGGGCCCTGACCACGGCGACCACCGGGGTCGCCGTGGCCGTGAACGACGAGGTGGTCACGCGCGGCGCCTGGGAGACCACGGCGCTGCGCGACAGCGACCGCGTGGAGGTGCTGACGGCGGTGCAGGGTGGATGAGCTGATCATCGCCGGGGAGAAGTTCGCCTCCCGGCTCATCATGGGCACCGGCGGGGCGCCCTCGCTGGAGGTGCTCGACCAGGCGCTCGCGGCCTCGGGCACCGAGCTGACCACGGTCGCGATGCGGCGGCTCGACCCGGCGGCGCGCGGCTCGGTGCTGGACGTGCTGCGCGAGCGCGGCATCAAGGTGCTGCCGAACACGGCCGGCTGCTTCACCGCGGGCGAGGCCGTGCTGACGGCCCGGCTGGCCCGCGAGGCCCTGGGGACGAACTGGGTCAAGCTCGAGGTCATCGCCGACGAGCGGACGCTGCTGCCGGACCCGATCGAGACGTTCGACGCGGCCGAGCGGCTGGTCGCCGACGGGTTCGTGGTGCTGCCGTACATCGGCGACGACCCGGCGCTGGCCCGGCGGCTGGAGCAGGCCGGGTGCGCGGCGGTGATGCCGCTGGGCGCGCCGATCGGGTCGGGGCTCGGCATCCGCAACCCGCACAACATCGAGCTGATCGTCGAGGCCGCCTCGGTGCCGGTGATCCTCGACGCGGGCATCGGCACGGCGAGCGACGCCGCGCTGGCGATGGAGCTGGGCTGCGACGCGGTGCTGCTGGCCACGGCGGTCACCCGGGCGCAGCGGCCGGACCTGATGGCGGCGGCGATGAAGGCGGCGGTGTCGGCCGGGCGGCTGGCGCGGCAGGCCGGGCGCATCCCGCGCCGCCGCTACGCCGAGGCGTCCTCGCCCATGACCCCGTGACCCGTGACCCCATGACGACCCCGTGACCCCCGCGCCCTGCCCGTGACCCGGCCTTTCGTGGCACGGGTGGGACACAGCGGGGCCCGCGGGACTATGGTGCGTTCCAGGGGGCACGGCTCGGCATCGGTTTCGGGCGGCCGGGCCCTGCCGGTGCCAAAACGCCCGTAAACTCGGCGGGGTGGATACGACGACTGCGGACCCTCTGGTCGGGCGGCTCCTCGATGGACGCTATCGCATCGAGAGCCGGATCGCCCGGGGCGGTATGGCGACCGTCTACCTGGCGCTCGACGTGCGGCTCGACCGCACGGTGGCGCTGAAGGTCATGCACCGCTCGCTCGCCGAGGACCCCGCGTTCGTCAGGCGGTTCATCGGCGAGGCGAAGTCGGTGGCCAGTCTCTCCCACCCCAATGTCGTGCACGTCTTCGACCAGGGCACCGACAACGACGTCGTCTACCTGTCGATGGAGTACGTGCCGGGCCGCACGCTCCGCGACGTGCTGCGCGAGCGCGGCCGGCTGCCCGCCCGCGAGGCGCTGGAGATCCTCATCCCGGTGCTGGCCGCGCTCGGCGCCGCCCACCAGGCCGGCATGGTGCACCGCGACGTCAAGCCCGAGAACGTGCTGATGACCGACGACGGCCGGGTCAAGGTCGTGGACTTCGGCCTGGCCAAGGCCATCGAGGCGACGAACCAGACGCGCACCGGCGTGATGATCGGCACGATCGGCTACATGGCGCCCGAGCAGGTGCTCACGGGCGCGGCCGACGTGCGCAGCGACGTCTACGCGGCCGGCATCATGCTGTTCGAGCTGGTGACCGGGCAGCAGCCCTACGACGGCGAGACGCCCATGTCGGTCGCCTACCGGCACGTCCACGACACCGTGCCGGCGCCGTCGTCGCTGACGCCCGACGTGCCGCCGCTGATCGACACGCTCGTGGCGCAGGCCACGGCGCGCGAGCCCCAGGACCGCCCGAAGGACGCGACGGCGCTGCTGGTGGCGGCCGTGGACGCGCACCGCATGCTGCCGCGCACCACGATCCCGCCGCTGTCGCACGCGCGGCCGTACGGGCCGATGCGCGGCTCCGGCGCGATGTCCGCGCCCGTCACCGGGTCGATGGCGGCCCCGGCGGCCGCTTCCCTGCCCGGCCCGGCGCCCGTGCCGATGGCCGGGTCGATGGCCGGGTCGATGGCCGGGTCCGCGCCCGGCCTGCGCCCGCAGCCGCCGTCCCAGCCGAACGACCGCACCGCCGTGCACGCCGCCCCCTCGGTGCCGCAGGTCGCGCCCGCGCACACGCTCGTCCAGCCGCGCGCCGAGGTCCCCGGCCGGCGGCGGCGCGGGTTCCGGCCCAACTGGTTCCTGGTGGCGCTGGCCGCCTTCATGGTGGTCGCCATCGGGCTGACCGGCTGGTTCTTCGCCCAGCCCGACTACGTGCACGTCCCCGACCTGGTGGGCAAGAGCATGGCGCTGGCCCAGCAGGACGCCGCCAAGGGCGGCTTCAAGATCAGGACCGGCCAGGGCCAGTACGACGAGAAGACCGCCGAGGGCCTGGTCCTGTCCACCGACCCGCTCGCCGGCACCGAGGTCGAGCAGGGCGCCACGATCACGTTGACGCCCTCGCTCGGCCCCAAGCGCGTGGTGGTGCCCAACGTCACCGGCATGAACGGCAACGACGCCCGCGCCGCGATCGCCAAGGAGGGCCTGACCGTCGGCTCGGTCAAGCGGCTGCCCAACACCGAGGTCGAGCGCGACAAGGTGATCCGCACCTCCCCGCAGGTGGGCGAGAAGGTCAAGGAGGGCGCGCGCATCTCGATCTTCGTCAGCGCCGGCCTGGTGATGCCGGACGTCGGCGGCATGCCGAAGGACGAGGCCGCCGGCTACCTCGGCCAGCAGGGCTTCTCGGTGCAGGTGCAGGAGATCGACGACGACGCCGAGCCGTGCACCGTCATCGCGCAGGTGCCGAAGGCGAAGTCCGAGGTCGACCGGGGCGCGCAGGTCACGGTCACGGTCGCGCGCTGCCAGACCGACTTCTGGGACTGGTTCGGCCGGGGCGACAACCAGGCCCGCGACGACCAGCAGTTCGCCCTGGTGCCGCAGGTGATCGGCAAGAACGTCGAGGACGCCAGGCGCGAGCTGGCCGCGCTGGGCTTCAGGGTGGAGGTCCACCGGCTGGGCAACCGCGGCGTGGTGCAGTTCCAGCGTCCGCTGCCGAGCAGCGAGCGCCCGCCGGGCAGCACCGTCCACCTCTGGCAGTGACGCCCCGGGAGTGACGCCCGGGGGCGCCGCTCAGGGCGTCAGGTGGCCGTGGAGGCGGACCCTGGCCAGGCCGCCGTCCGGGTGGATGTCCACCCGGACGTGCGTGACCGGCACGCCGGCGGCGGCGCCGAGGCGGAAGCGGTGCGGCGTGTCGGGCTGCAGGCGGGTGCGCGGCAGCAGCTCCACCGGGGCGGCGGCGCCGGGCTCGCCGTCGAAGCCGGTGAGGGTGACCGCGGCCGGGGCGTTGAAGATCAGATTCGTGGTGTCGATCTCGGCCAGGCGGAGCACGCCGCGCCCGGCCAGGCGGATGACCAGCCAGTCGTTGCCGCCGTCGCGCCGCCGCGCCGTCTCCCAGCCCTCCGCCTGGTGGCGGGCCAGGCCGGGGGCGATGACGTTGTGCGGGGCGGAGTAGAAGCCGTCGGAGCAGGCGGTGACCAGCCCGCCGCTGGCGAGCGCGGCCAGGTCGAGGCCGAGCCCGTCGTACGGGGTCAGGTCGGGGCGGGGCTCGCCGTGCACGCGCAGCCGGGCGACGCCGCCGTCCGGGAAGATGCTGAGCCGCACGTGCGTGCGGCGCTCACCGCCGGCGACGGGGAAGAGGTGCTCGGCGTCGCCCTTCAGCTCCGACCTCGGCACGATCTCCGCCCAGTCGGCGGCCAGCAGCTCCTCCGGGGACGGGTGGCCCTCGACGCAGGCCGCCTCGACCCGGGCGTGCGGCGGGTAGTTGCCGGTGAACCAGGCGGTGTCGACGACCACCCCGCGGATCACGCCCGGCACCCCGAGCCGCACCAGCGCCCAGTCGTGGCCGGGCGCGCGCCGCCGCCGGGTCTCCCAGCCGTCGTAGACCTGCCCCTTGGGCCCGAACGTGCCGGCGCGGAAGCCGGGCCGGCCGGGCCGGATCAGGCTCTCCTTCTCGGCGAACGACTCGTCGCTGGCGGCCACCACCGCCCCGCCGTGGGTACGCAGCGCGAGGTCGGGCAGCTCGGTGAAGCGGGTCATCTACTGCTCTCCCAACAGGAATCGGCCGTGCGGCACGCCGTCCACGGGCCGGCCGCGCAGCCACGTGGTGAGCACCGCGCCCTTGAGCACGCGCCCGTGGTACGGCGTGACGGGGTTCTTGTGGTGCAGACGGGCGGCGTCCACGGGGTTGTCGGCGGCCGGGTCGAAGGCGACGAGGTCGGCGTCGTTGCCCGGCGCGATCGCGCCCTTGCCGGGCAGGCCCGCGAGCGCGGCGGGGGCGGCGGCCATCCACCGCGCCACGTCGGCCAGCCGGTGGCCCCGGCGGGCGGCCTCCGTCCAGACCGCGGCCAGCCCGAGCTGCAACGAGGCGATGCCGCCCCAGGCGGCGGCGAAGTCGGGCACCTTGAGGTCGGCGGTGGAGGGTGAGTGGTCCGACACCACGCAGCTCAGCACCCCGCCGGCCAGCCCCTCCCACAGCAGGTCGCGGTTGGCGGCGGAGCGGATCGGCGGGCAGCACTTGAACGCCGTCGCCCCCTCGGGCACCTGCTCGGCCGCCAGCGTCAGGTAATGGGGGCAGGTCTCGGCGGTGACCGGCACCCCGTCCGCCCGCGCGGCCGCCAGCACGTCCAGGCAGGCGGCGCTGGAGACGTGCAGGACGTGCACCCGCGCGCCGGTCTCCCTGGACAGCTCGACCAGCCGCCGCACGGCGCTGCGCTCGGCCTCCCCGGGCCGCGAGGCCAGGAACTCCGGGTAGCCCGGCCCGGCCGGCTCGGCCAGCAGCGCCGGGTCCTCGGCGTGCACCACCATGAGCCCGCCGAACCCGGCCACCTCCTCCAGCGCCCGCCGCAGCTCGCCGCCCTCCAGCGGCGGGAACTCCTCGACCCCGGACGGCGACATGAAGCACTTGAAGCCGAGCACGCCGCGCTCGCGCAGCGGCGCCAGGTCCTTGACGTTGCCCGGCACCGCCCCGCCCCAGAACCCGACGTCCACGTGGCACTGCCCGCGCGCCGCGGCCAGCTTGGCCTCCAGCGCGGCCACGCTGACCGTGGGCGGCAGCGAGTTGAGCGGCATGTCGACGATGGTGGTGACGCCGCCCGCCGCGGCGGCCCTGGTCGCCGAGGCGAACCCCTCCCAGTGCGTGCGGCCGGGCTCGTTGACGTGGACGTGCGTGTCCACCAGGCCGGGCAGCAGCGCCAGGTCGCGGAGGTCGACGTCCTCGGCGGCGTCGAGGGGCGCGTCGTAGGCGTGCAGGGCCTCGACGCGCTCGCCGCGCACGGCCACCGCGGCGGGCCGCTCCCCTTCGGGCGTGACGGTCCGGCGGGAGCGGACCACGAGGTCGAGCTGCGTCATGAGGTCCCTTCGACCGGGTCGGGCATCGGATGGTTGAGCGTCGGGCGGTTGAGCGTCGGGCGGTTGAGCGTCGGGCGGTTGAGCGTCAGGCGGTGCGGGTCAGGCGGTGAGGTGGCGGTCGGCGGCGACGCGGGCGGCCAGGCGTTCCAGCAGCGGCCCGGCCTCGGCCATGCACCGCGCCGGGTCGGGCTCCAGGTCGGTGAGGGCGTAGGCGGCCTCGATCCCGGCGGCCTTCAGCTCGGCGTCGGAGAGCGCGCGCCGCCCGCACACGGCCACGACCGGCACCCCGGCCCTGGCCGCGGCCTGCGCGACCCCGACGGGGGCCTTGCCGCGCAGCGACTGCTCGTCCAGGGAGCCCTCGCCGGTGATGACGAGCCGCGCGCCCGCCGCCGCCGCGCCGAAGCCGAGCAGCCCGAGCAGGTGGTCGATGCCGGGGCGGATCTCGGCGTGCAGGAACGCCAGCGCCGCGAAGCCGACGCCGCCGGCCGCGCCCGCCCCCGGCGCCCCGGCGACCCCCATGGCCCGGACGATGTCGTCGTGCTCGACCGCGCCCATCAGGCCGTGGGTGCGGGTGGCGACGGCGGCCAGCCGGGTCAGCCCCGCCTCCAGGATCTTCACGTCCTCGGGGGTGGCGCCCTTCTGCGGGCCGTAGACGGCGGCGGCGCCGTGCGGGCCGAGCAGCGGGTTGTCCACGTCGCTCGCGACCACGAACGCGACGCCGGCGACGTCGAGGAAGCCGGTGACGTCGATGCGGTCGAGCTGCCGCAGCGCGGCCCCGCCCGGCGGCAGCTCGGCGCCGTCCGCGTCCAGCAGCCGGGCGCCGAGCGCCTGCGCCATGCCCGCTCCCCCGTCGGTGCAGGCGCTGCCGCCCAGCCCCAGCACCACGCGCCTGGCGCCGCGCCGCACCGCGTGCGCGATCAGCTCGCCGGTGCCGCGGCTGGTGGCGGTCAGCGGCTCGGGCCCGGCCGGGAGCCGGCGCAGCCCGGACGCCTCGGCCAGCTCGACCACGGCGGTGGCGTCCTCCGGGTGCCAGGCGTAGGAGGCGGTCACGGGCTCGCCGGTCGGCCCGGTCACCTCGGTCGTGACCCGTTCGAACCCGCAGGCCACGGCGGCGTCCACGGTGCCGTCGCCGCCGTCGGCCACCGGCAGCTCCACCGTGGGCACGCCGAGCCCGGCCGTGACCCGCGCCGCGACCTCGGCCGCCGTCAGCGATCCCTTGAACTTGTCAGGGGCCACCAGAACATGCTGAACCACTACGAACTCCCACACGATGATGAACAATGGCCGGACACGTCTTCCTGCCCGGTGCGAGCGGGCAGGAAGGCGTGACTCATCATCACATCACCCAGTGAAGCGGCCGAGCCCGGCGCGGCCTATGCACGCCCCCACCAACGGGCGCCCGTCCGGCCGGTCGCGAGGTGTGTGATCCTCCAACTACGCTCTCCTTCGCGAAGGAGGGCCCGATATGCGGATCACGGCACGGCAGCGGCGGGCGCGGCTCGGCGTGCGGCACCGGCTGACGGTCAAGGCGGCCACGCCGGAGGAGGCGGCGGCGTCCGTGGTGGCGCTGCACGGCACCGACCCGCCGACGGTGTTCCTGTCGGCGGGCGCGCGGCTGGCCGCGCCCGGCCCCGGGCCGGTGGAGCGGGCCCTGTACGACGACCGCACGCTGGTGCGGATGACGGGCATGCGGCGGACGGTGTTCGTGGTCCCGGCCGGGCTGGTGCCGGTGGTGCACTGGTCCACGATGGCCCCCGTGGCGCGCCGGGAGCGGCGCTCGCTGCTGAAGACGTTCGCCGAGGGCGGCTGGGACGAGACGCGGGTCGCGGCGGCCGAGGAGGCGGTGCTGCGCGCGCTGGCCGAGGCGGGCGAGGCGGACGCCGCCGAGCTGGGCGCGCTGGTGCCGGAGCTGCGCGAGCAGGTGAAGGTGGCGGCGGGCAAGCCGTACGAGGCGATGGTGAGCCTGGGCTCGCGGCTGCTGCCGCTGATGGCCATGGACGGGCGGCTGGTCAGGGGCCGCCGGGCGGCCGGCACCTGGGTCAGCGGCCGGCACCTGTGGGGCCTGGCGGCCGAGCTGCCCGTCCTGACGCCGGCGGAGGCTCAGGCGGAGCTGGCGCGGCGGTGGCTGGCGGCGTTCGGCCCGGGCACGGAGGCCGACTTCACGTGGTGGACCGGCTGGACGCGGACCGACGCGCGCAAGGCGCTGGCCGCCGCCGGCGCGGTGGAGGTGGAGCTGGACGAGGGCCCCGGCCTGGTGCTGCCCGGCGACCTGGCGGAGACGCCCGAGCCAGAGTCGTGGGCGGCGCTGCTGCCCGCGCTCGACCCGACGCCGATGGGCTGGCAGGCCCGCGACTGGTACCTGCCGGCCGGGCACCGGGCGGCGCTGTTCGACCGCAACGGCAACGTGGGCCCGACCGTCTGGTGGGACGGCCGGGTGGTGGGCGGCTGGGCGCAGCGGCCGGACGGCGAGCCGGTGTGGCGGCTGCTGGAGGACGTCGGCGCGGAGGGGCGGGCGGCGATCGAGGCCGAGGCGGCCGGGCTGGCCGCCTGGCTCGGCGGGGTCCGCGTCACCCCGCGGTTCCGCACCCCGCTGGAGCGCGAGCTGTCCGCCCCGTGAGCCGCGCCTGAAGGCCCGTGCGCCCGTCAGGAGACGGTCCTGATGAACTCCTCCAGGGAGTAGCGGCCGTCCTGGTCGGCGTCGGCGCTCTGGCTCAGCGCGCCGAGGGCCTCGGCCGGCAGGTCCGGGAAGTGCGTGCGCAGCTCGCTCTCGCTGATGTAGCCGTCGCCGTCGGTGTCGATCGCGGCGAAGGTGCTCTTGAGCTGCTCCAGCCGGTCCTGGGGGAGTTCCGCCGTCACGGGGCCGCCTTTCGGGGATGCGCTGTTTCCGGACATCCACACCTTAACGGTCAGACCTCCCCGGCGAGGCGGAGGAGGCGGCGCCGCGCCTCGGCCCCGGCCCGGCCGAGCGCGTCCTGCGGGGTGGTGCGCAGCTCGCCGTCCGCCACCACGGTCCGCCCGCCGACCAGCAGCCTGGCCAGCGGCAGCGCGGGCCCGAACACCAGCGCGCAGACCGGGTCGGCGACGGCCGCCGCGTACGGGCCGTCCACCCGCCACAGGGCGATGTCGGCGAGCTTGCCCGCCTCCAGCGTGCCCAGCTCGTCGCCCCTGCCGAGGTTGCGCGCCCCGCCCAGGGTGGCCAGCTCCAGCGCCTGGCGGGCGGTCAGCGCCGCCGGCCCGTAGCGGGCGCGCTGGAACAGCAGCGCCTGCCGCATCTCGCCGGCCAGCGGCGTCAGCTCGGAGGAGGCGGCGCCGTCCACGCCGAGGCCGACGTTCACGCCGCGCCGCAGCATCTCCGACACGCGGGCGATGCCGGCGCCGAGCCGCCCGTTGGAGGAAGGGCAGTGCGCGGCGCCGGTGCCGGTGAGCGCGAGCCTGGCGATGTCGGCGTCGCTCAGGTGCACCGCGTGCGCGAGCCACACGTCGGGGCCGAGCCAGCCCAGCTTCTCCAGGTAGTCGACCGGCCGCAGGCCGAGCTGCGCCAGGCAGTGCTCCTCCTCGTCGGCGGTCTCGGCGAGGTGCGTGTGCAGCCGTACGCCCTTGTCGCGGGCCAGGGCGGCCGACTCGCTCATCAGCTCGCCGCTGACCGAGAACGGCGAGCACGGCGCGACCGCGACCCGCAGCATCGAGGACGGCGACGGGTCGTGGTAGGCGTCCACGGCCTCGGCGGTGGCGGCCAGGATGTCCTCCAGGTCCTCGACCACCTCGTCCGGGGGCAGGCCGCCGCGCGACTCGCCGCGGTCCATCGAGCCGCGCGCCGGGTGGAAGCGGAGGCCCACCTCCCTGGCCGCCTCGACCCCGGCCGCGAACAGGTCGCCGCGGCCCTTCGGGAACAGGTAGTGGTGGTCGCTGGAGGTGGTGCAGCCGGACAGCGCCAGCCAGCCGAGCCCGGCCCCGGCCGCGCCCCTGACGATCTCGGCGTCCATCGCCGCCCACACCCGGTAGAGCGCCACCAGCCACTCGAACAGGGTGGCGTCCTGCGCGAGGCCCTGCGAGGCCCACTGGTAGAGGTGGTGGTGGGTGTTGACCAGCCCGGGGGTGGCCAGGCAGCCGGAGCCGTCGAGGCGTTCCGCGCCGGGCGCCCCGGGGGCGGGCCCCTCGCCCAGCGCCGCGATGCGGTCGCCCTCGACGAGCAGCCAGCCCGAGGGGATCTCCGGGCCGGCGACGGGCGCGAGGTGCACGTTCTCGATGACCAGGCTCATCGGGCCGCCGCCTTCCGCGCGGCGGCCAGGCGCACCGCGTCGAGGATCTTCTCGTAGCCGGTGCAGCGGCACAGGTTGCCGGCCAGCGCCTCGCGGATCTCCGCGTCGGACGGCTCGGGGACGCGTCCCAGCAGGTCGTGGGCCTGCACGAGCAGGCCGGGCGTGCAGAAGCCGCACTGCACGGCCCCGCACTCGGCGAACGCCTCCTGCACCGGGTCGAGCCTGTCCCCCTCGGCCAGGCCCTCCACGGTGCGCACCTGCCGGCCCTCGGCCTGCCCGGCGGCGACCAGGCAGGAGCAGACCGGCTCGCCGTCCAGGTAGACCGTGCACGAGCCGCACTCGCCCTGCTCGCAGGCGTTCTTCGAGCCGGGCAGGCCGAGCCGTTCCCGCAGCACGTACAGCAGGCTCTCGCCCTCCCACACGCCGTCGGCGCAGTGCTCGCGGCCGTTGACGGTGAACGTGACGCGCATCAGGCCGCCCTCCTTCCGATGTGGTCGCTCCAGGCCCAGGTCAGCGTCCGGCGGGCCATGATCTCGACGGCGTGCAGCCGGTAGGCGGCGGTGCCGCGCACGTCGTCGATGGGCGCGGCGGCCTCGGCGCACAGCCGGCCGAACCGCTTGACCAGCGACGCGTCCGGCGCGGCCGCGTCCCAGTCGAGCTCGCGGGCCAGCAGCTCCTCGGCCGCCTCGGCGCGGCGCGGGGTGGGGGCGGCCGAGCCGATGCCGGTGCCGATCCGCTGCCGCGCGGGGTCCAGCGCGATCGCGAACGAGCACACCGCGATCACCATGGCGTTGCGGGTGCCGACCTTGGAGAAGTACTGCGGCCCTGCCGCGACCGGCACCCGTACGGCCCTGATCAGCTCGTCCGGCCGCAGGGCGCTGCGCTTGACGCCGCGGTAGAACCCGGCGGCCGGGATCAGCCGCACGCCGCCGTCGCGCGACTCGGCCTCGACCACCGCCTCGGCGGCCAGCAGCGGCGGGTGGCTGTCACCGGCGGGCGAGGCCGCGCCGAGGTTGCCGCCGACCGTGCCGCGGTTGCGGATCTGCGGCGAGCCGACGGTCCTGGCGGCCTGCGCCAGCCCCGGCGCGAGAGCGCCCAGCTCCTCGACGACCACCCGGTACGGCACCCCGGCCCCGATCCGGCACACGCCGTCCGCGACCGACCACGCGCGCAGCTCGGCCACCCGCGTCAGGTCCAGCAGCGCCGGCGGCCTGCGCACGGCGAAGTTGATCTCCACCATGACGTCGGTACCGCCCTGGAGGGGCACCGCCTCCGGCCGGTCCGCCTTGGCGGCCAGCGCCTCCGCCCACGTCGTGGGCCGCAGGAAGTCCATCGTGCTCACTCGTGCTCACTCCCAGGCGAATCCGGCGTCGGGCGCGTCCTCGCGCAGCACGCCGCCCTCGATCAGCCCGTACGGGCGGTCGGCGGCGTGGTAGACCTCGTTGTCGTTGTCCAGCCCGAACGGCGACAGGTCCACGAGGAAGTGGTGCTTGTTCGGCAGCGAGAGCCGGACCTCGCAGATCTCGGGGCAGGAGGTCAGGACGCGCTCCCCCATGGCGTACAGGGTCTGCTGGAGCGAGAGGCTGTGGGTGCCCGCGAACGCCTCCAGCAGGGCGCCGCGCGCCCGCTCGTACGACGTCCCGTGGTCGGCGGTCTCGCCCGCGTGCCGCCACCGGGCCCGCACCTCGGTGGCGAGGACGCGGTCCCTGGTGGGCTTGAGCGTGGTGTACTCGTCCGCCGCGAAGCCGCGGAACTCCGAGCCGGTGGTGTTGAGCAGCACCAGGTCCTTCAGCCCGGACACGACCGTGCTGCGGCCGTCCCGGTCGTGGTGGACGACGCAGGTGCGCACCTCGCCGCCGTCGCGCACGAACGAGTGCGGCCCGCCGCGGCGCCAGGCGTACTCCTCGACCTCCACCCGCGCGTGGTGCACGGCCGGCTGGGAGGTGACGAAGTGCCGGGCCAGCAGCAGCGCGAACTCCTCGATCTCGCCGACGCCGTGCTTGCGGGCGAAGGCGTGGACGGTGTTCTTCTGGCTGTCGGTCGGCAGGACGGCCGCGTTGTCGCCGGTCAGGTGCACGGCCTCCATCGCGCCGGACAGCGCGGTGCCGACATTGAGGTCCTTGAGGTGGTGGACGGGCCCGTCACGGACGACCCGGACCAGCCGGACGTCCGCCTTGCCGTAGCGGTTGGGGCCGAGCTTGACGGTCATCAGCTTCCTCGGTAGGTGGAGTAGGCGTACGGGCTGAGCAGCAGCGGCACGTGGTGGTGCCGGGCCGGGTCGGTGACGGTGAAGGCGATGACGACCTCGGGGTAGAAGGTGTCGCGGAGGTAGCCGCCGGTGTCGAAAACGACGCGGCGCACCCCGGCGCCCGCGGTGTCCCAGCCCTTGATCCGGCCGTCGCCGTCGGTGCGTCCCTCGGCCAGGACCATCCCGGCGTCGTCCTCCAGCCGCACCCGCACGCCCGCGGCCGGGCGGCCGGCGACGGCGTCGAGCACGTGCGTCGAGAAGCTCATCCCTCTCCTCCCAGCAGCTTGACCAGCCGCAGCCTGGTGATCTTGGCCAGTTCCTCGCGGACCGCCGCCCGTTCGCGCCGCTCGTCGTTGCCCAGCCGCTCGCGCAGCCGGGCCAGCAGCTCGGCGCCGCCGAGCCCGCTGGCGCACACCAGGTAGACGTGGCCGAAGCGGGCCTCGTAGGCGCGGTTGCCCTCGGCCAGGGCGGCACGCAGGCCGTCCTCGACGCCGGACTGCTCCTGCCGCGACCACGCCGCCTCCCGTCCCGTGCCGCCGGGCCGCTCCCCGATGCGGGGGTGCGCGGCCAGCGCCTCCAGCACGCCGGGCCAGCCGAGCTCCGCGATCGCCGCCCCGGCCGCGGCCATCAGCTCGGGGAGGTCGCCGTACGGGCGGCCGGCCGCCACCCGCGCCGCGAACGCCGTGGAGGCGCAGCAGGCGAGCAGCTCCTTCTCGGCCTCGCCCGGCGAGGCGGCGTTGAAGGCGGCGAGCGCGGTGGACGTCGCGGGCATGTCAGAAGTACACACAGGGCCTTCGTGCCCGGTCCATCCGCGAGAACTCCCAACTCCCGCCCCCGCCGCGGCCCGCTTTTGGTGTCATGCTCCAATCCGGCGCGCCCGCGCGCCGCCCCCGGCCTGGCCGGGACGGGCGTGAGGTGCGCCTACACTGGGGGCCATCATGAGCCCAACATCCCTGATCGGCGGACACGTGTTCGTCACGGGCGGCCTGGCGACGGGCGGCCTCAAGTCCATGGCCGAGATCGGCGCCGAGATGATCCAGGTCTTCGTCACCAACCCGCGCGGCTGGGCGCTCAACGACGGCAGGCCCGACCAGGACGCCAAGCTGGCCGAGTCGGGGGTGCAGACCTTCATCCACACGCCCTACCTCGTCAACTTCGGCTCGCCGAGCCCCGAGACGCTGGCCAACTCGATCGCGGTGGTCCGCCACACGCTGCGGCGCGGCGTCGAGATCGGGGCCGAGGGCGTCGTGGTGCACACCGGCTCGGCGGTGTCGCAGTCGCGCGAGGACGCCCTGCGCCAGCTCCACGACAACCTGCTGCCGCTGCTGGAGGAGATCCCGGACGGCGGCCCCGACCTGCTGCTGGAGCCGATGGCGGGGCAGGGCGCGATGTTGTGCGCGACCGTCCAGGACCTGGAGCCCTACCTCGCGGCGCTGGAGTGGCACCCGCGCGCCTGCGTCTGCCTCGACACCTGCCACGCCTTCGCCGCCGGCCACGACCTCGCCGCTCCTGGCGGGGTGGCCGAGACGTTCGACGAGCTGCACCGCGTCGCGCCCGGCCGGCTCAAGCTGATCCACGCCAACGACTCCAAGGACGTCTGCGGCTCGAAGAAGGACCGGCACGAGAACATCGGCGCGGGCCACATCGGCGCGGAGCCGTTCGCCGAGATCATGCGGCATCCTGCGGCGGCGGGCGTGCCCGTCTGCATCGAGACGCCGGGCAAGGCCCCGAAGCACGCCGAGGACATCGCCCTGCTGAAGAAGCTGCGCGACACCCTCTGACGGCCGCCGCGCCACGTCGGGCTGTGCGACGGGCTGTGTGACGGGCTGTGGCGGCGGCCGAATCTCGTGATAGGGACGCCCGCGCCCGCGATCCGGCCGCCCCTGAAGGCCGGATCACGGGTCCGGCGAACCGGCCGCGGCGGGCGTCCCTGCACGAACCGGCGTGGCGGGCCCCACCCCCCGGTCAAGGGCCCGGCCGCCGCGGCGGCCGGCATGGCCGCCGGTGCCCCCGGCGCATCAGACCTGCAGTGAGCCCCCCGGCTCGTCCCCCCCGATGCGCCGGAGTGGCTTCCCGATGCCTCGACACTACGGATGCGATCTTGCGAGCGAAACCCTGTTTACGGTCAGCGCGTCGAACGGTGTGTAGTCAGCGTTATACGGAGAGTAGGATTACGACGAGCGGTCGTCCGGGGGCGACGAGCGGTAGCCCAGGGGGCTCGCGCGATGCTCGGGCACATGCATCCGGGCCATCATCCGGCCCACTCCGCGCGGCACCCTACGCGGCGTGACCAGGGAAATCATCACCATCGCAGCGAACCCGGCGGGCACCGCGAGCGGCGCGGGATGGGACGTGAGCACACCCAGGTTCACACCCAGGTTCACGCCCACCCGGCACACGAGCGCCGCCGTCACGCCCCCTCCCACCGCGAACCCGGCCAGCACCCCGGCGTCCGTCAGCCGCGGCCACCAGATGCCCAGCACCAGCAGCGGGCAGAGCGTCGCCGCCGACAGGCTGAAGCCGAGCAGCACCAGCGCCACCGAGGCGCGCGGCCCGGTCAGGGCGGTCACCACCAGCGCGGCCAGCAGCACCGCCGTCACGGCGAGCCGGAACGTCGTCACCCCCGGCCGCCGCGCGCACGACGACACCGCTCCCCCGACCGCCACCAGGACGCCTCCCGTGGTCGCCAGGAAGGCCGCGAACGCCCCGGCCGCCAGCAACGCCGTGAGCGCCTGCCCCGCGGCCCCTGGCAGCATCCTGGCGGGCAGCAGGAGCACCACCTCGTCCGCGCGGCCCCTGGCGGCCTGGGCGCGCCCCAGGACGCCGTACAGCGCCGGGACGACGCAGAACACCGCCAGCAGCACCTGCGTGGCCAGGATCGAGCGCCGGGCGCCGCCCGCGTCCCTGCTGGTGTAGAGGCGCACGATCACGTTGGGCAGCCCCACGACGCCGAGCGCGCAGGCCGGCAGCACGGCCAGCACGCCCGGCAGGGACGGGTCGCCCGCGCCGGCCAGGCCCGGCACGCCCGGCCGGTAGCCGCCCTCGAACCCGACGAGCGGCCGGGTGCCCGCCGTCCACCAGCAGACCGCCCCCACGCCGGCGAAGACCGCCAGCTTCAGCCAGAACTGCGAGGCCTGCACGCTCGTCACGCTGCCCGCCCCGCCCGCGAACGCCACCGCCAGCGCCGCCACCGCGACCGCCGCCCACCCCGGCCAGGACGGCAGCCCGGTCAGCAGCCGCACCACCACCCCGGCCGCGTGGAGCTGCGCCACCATCAGCGCCAGCCCGACGACCAGGACCAGCCCGGTGGCGGCGCGGCGCACCGCCGCCGAGCCGAGCCGCCACTCGGCGAAGCCGGGCAGCGTGTACGTCCCCGACCGGCGCAGCGGCGCGGCCACGAGCGCCAGGAGGACGACGAACCCGGCCGCCGCGCCCACCGGGTACCACACCATGGGGCCGCCCCGGGTGGCGATGAGGCCGGCGATGCCCAGGCAGGCGGCGGCCGAGGTGATCTCCGAGGTGATCGCGGCGCCGTTCCACCAGGGCGGCACGGGGGTGGCGGCGGCGTGGAAGTCGGCGGCGCGCCGGCTCCGGCGGGGCCGCGCGGCCGCGGCCGCCACGCACAACACCACGACGAACGCGACCCCGGTCAGCACGGCACCGCGGTGAGCGCCGCCCCCGCCACCACAATCCCGGTCGGCACGGCCCCGGTCAGCACGGCGGCCGTCGTCGCCGGACGCCTCGCGCGGTCATCGTTCCAGCCGCTCCGCCTGCCGCAGCTGCCGTACGGCCAGGGCGACCCAGACGGCCTGCAGCCCGAACGACAGGGCCAGCCACGCGCCCGGCCTGGGCAGCCACAGCGCGGCCACCGGGGCACCGACGAGCAGCGCGGCCGTCGCGGCCACGGTGCGGAGCGCCTGCCGTAACTGCCGCCGCACGAGCGCGCGCACGCCCGCCTCCACCAGGCCGCCCGCCGCCTCGGGCCCGGCCTGCCCGGCGGGGTGGCGGCCCTGGCGCGCCGGAGCGCCGCCGGCCGCCGGTGCACCACGACCCGCCGCCGGTGCATCACGACCCGCCGCCGGTGGACGACGGCCCGCCGCCCGCCCGCGACCGGCCCGTCCCCCGCCCCGGCCGCGGCGGCACGCTCCGGCGGGGTCACGGCAGCACTCTGCTGTGCTGGCGGACGAGCTGCTCGCGCACCTGCCGGCTGTGCCGCCGGCTGACCGGCAGCGCCTCGCCGCCGACGGTGAGCGTGACCCGCCCGCCGTCGAAGCGCATCTCGCTGACGTGCCGCGCCGACACCAGCGTGCTGCGGTGGATGCGCAGGAACCCGGCCTCCGACCAGCGCCGCTCCAGCGCCGCCAGGGACATGCGCACGAGGTAGCTGCCGTCGACGGTGTGCAGGCGCACGTAGTCGCCCTTGGCCTCGGCGTAGCGGACGGCCTGCTGCGGCACGAACCGGGTGCGCCCGCCCAGCTCGACCGGGATCACGTCGTCCTGGGCGGGGTCGGCGGGCGGCGCGGTGGCGGCCTCCAGGCGGCGTACGGCCTCCGACAGCCGCTCGGCCCGCACCGGCTTGAGCAGGTAGTCGACCGCCTCCAGCTCGAACGCCTGCACCGCGCACTCCTCGTGGGCGGTGACGAAGACGAGCCGGGGCGGGCTGGGGAAGCCGCCGACGAGCCGGGCCAGGTCGAGCCCGTCGAGCCCGGGCATGCGGATGTCGAGGAACACCCCGTCGAGCCGTTCGCCGCCGCCGATCATCTGGACCATGTCCTGCAGCGCGGTGACGCCGTCGGCCGCGGTCGAGACGTGCTCGATGCGGTCGTCCTGGCGCAGCAGGTAGGCCAGCTCCTCCAGGGCGGGCACCTCGTCGTCAACCGCCAGCACTCTCAGCATGTCGCTCACGGGCCGTATGAAAGCAAAGCTCACGTCCGTCACGCAAGCACAGCGTAAGGAAATGACTACAAGGAGCTAAGGCGCGCCTTCGGCACCCGCAGCCGCACCTTGGTGCCGGCGCCGAGCGCGGTCTCCACCACCAGGCCGTAGGAGTCGCCGTAGATCTGGCGCATCCGCAGGTCGACGTTGGCCAGGCCGATGCCGCTGCCCTCGCGGGCCGGGTCCTCGTCGAGCATGCGGCGGGCGCACTCGGGGTCCATGCCGGCGCCGTCGTCCTCGACCGTGATGTGCGCCTCCGGGCCGGCGTCGCGCACCACGACGCGCACCTCGCCGCCGCCGCGCCGGCCGCGCATGCCGTGCTTGATCGCGTTCTCCACGAGCGGCTGGAGGCACAGGAACGGCACCGGCACGGGCAGCACCTCCGGCGCGACCTGCATGCTGAAGCGCAGCTTGTCGCCGAAGCGGGCGCGTTCGAGCAGCAGGTAGCGGTCGACGCAGGTCAGCTCGTCGGCGAGGGTGGTGAAGTCGTGGGCGCGGCGCAGCGCGTACCGGGAGAAGTCGGCGAAGTCGAGCAGCAGCTCGCGGGCGCGCCGGGGGTCGGTGCGCACGAACGAGGCGATCGTGGTGAGCGCGTTGTAGACGAAGTGGGGCGAGATCTGGGCGCGCAGCGCGCGCATCTCGGCCTCCAGGGCCCGGCGGCGGGAGGCGTCGAGCTCGGCCAGTTCGAGCTGGCCCGACACCCAGCCGGCGACCTCGGTGACGGTGCGCACGAGCGCGGCGCTCAGCTCGTCGTCGAAGGCGGCGAGCGCGCCGACGACCGTGCCGTCCACGGTGAGCGGCACGACGACGGCGCCGTGCGGCTCGCCCGCGAACACCTGGGCCCGGCCGGCGGCCAGCGCGGCGCGGGCGTAGGTGAGCACGTCGTCGGTGCAGGGGCCGTCCCAGGCCAGCGCGGCCTCGGTCGAGGTGATGGCGACGGCCCGGGTGCCGAGCAGGGCGCGCAGGTGACGGACGGCCTTGCGGGCGGAGTCGCGGTCGAGCCCGGCGCGCAGGGCGGGGGCGGCCATCGCGGCCAGGTGCAGCGCGGCATACGTGGCCTCGTCCGCCCGCCGGCCCTCGGCCGGCCGGCCCCGGCCCTCGGACAGCCCGCCCCGGCCCTCGGACAGCCCGCCCCGGCCCTCGGACAGCCCGCCCCGGCCCTCCGGCAGGGCGCCGGCGGGCGTCCTGCGGGCACGCGGGCGGCCGCCGGCGGCGCCGCCGACGAGACCGGCGGCGAGACCGGTCAGGCCCGCCAGGCAGCACAGAGCCGCGCAGGTCAGCATGCGGGCAACCGTAGTTGAAGACGGGCGGTGTTCGCGGGAGAACGCAGGGTGAAGTCAGGGCGGCCCTTCGCCGGGTTCTTCCTGGTAGGAGTAGCGCTGCTCGCGCCAGGGGTCGGCGACGTTGTGGTAGCCGCGCTCCTCCCAGAAGCCGCGGCGGTCCTCCAGGAGGTACTCGACGGCGCGCACCCACTTGACGCTCTTCCACGCGTACAGGTGGGGAACCACGATGCGGACCGGGTGGCCGCGCTCGGGGCTGAGCGGCTTCTCGTCCAGCTCGGTGGCGAACAGCGTGTCGGGGGCCGCGAAGTCGGACATGCGCAGGTTGGCGCTGTAGCCGTACTCGGCCCAGATCATGACGTGCCGCACGCCGGGGTCGGGCGGGGCGGCCGCCATCAGGGTCGCCGGGGCGACGCCGCGCCACTCGTTGGCCATCAGGGAGAACTTGGTGACGCAGTGGAAGTCGGCGATGCGCGTGGTGCGGGGCAGCGCCTCGAACTCGTTCCAGGTGAAGCGGTGCTCCTCGCCCGAGGCGGTGGCGCCGAACACGCGGAAGTCCCAGGTCTCCGGCTTGAACCGCGGCACCCGGCCGTAGTGGATCACGGGTCGGCCGCGCGGGACGTACTGGCCTGGAGGCAGGCGCGACTCCTCCACGATCACTCCCCTCACCTGTCTCGCGTCTTGGGACATCCTGCCACCGGTCCCGTCACGGCTCGCGGCCGGGTCTCATGCGATACGATGGCCGCACTATGCGCACCGCGTTCCTGTTTTGGTATGGCGACGGACCCGAGTCCGTTCGCCATCTGACGCTGCGCTAGCAGACAGGCGAACGAAAGGCCCCGGGTCCGGCAGGACCCGGGGCCTTTCGTGTTTTCCGGGAGGAGATCTCAAGATGGTGATCGTGATGGGGCCGGAGGCCACGAGCGGCGATCTCGACGCGGTCGTCGCGGTCGCGCAGGCGGCCGGGGTGGAGGCGTTCGTCAGCAAGGGCGTGCGGCGGACGATCGTCGGGCTGGTCGGCGACGTGGCGCAGCTCGACGCGGCGAGCCTGCGCGGGATGCGCGGGGTGCGGGAGGTCATGCGGATCTCGGTGCCGTACAAGCTGGTGAGCAGGGAGAACCATCCCGAACGCTCCACCGTCCACGTGGGCGGCGTGCCGATCGGGCCCGGCACCGTGACGCTGATCGCCGGGCCGTGCGCGGTGGAGACGCACCGGCAGACGCTGGAGGCGGCGCGGATGGCGCAGGCGGCCGGGGCGACGCTGCTGCGCGGCGGGGCGTTCAAGCCGCGCACCTCGCCGTACGCCTTCCAGGGGCTGGGCGAGGCGGGGCTGCGCATCCTGGCGGACGTGCGCGAGGAGACGGGCCTGCCGATCGTGACCGAGGTGGTGGACGCCCACGACGTGGAGCTGGTGGCCTCGTACGCGGACATGCTGCAGGTCGGCACCCGCAACATGCAGAACTTCGCGCTGCTGCAGGCGGTCGGCGCGATCGGCAGGCCGGTGATGCTGAAGCGCGGCATGAGCGCGACGATCGAGGAGTGGCTGATGGCCGCCGAGTACGTCGCCCAGCGCGGCAACCTCGACATCGTGCTGTGCGAGCGCGGCGTCAGGACGTTCGAGCGGGCGACCCGCAACACCCTCGACGTCTCGGCGGTGCCGGTGGCGCAGCGGCTGTCGCACCTGCCGGTGATCGTGGACCCGTCGCACTCGGGCGGCCGGCGTGAGCTGGTGCTGCCGCTGACCCGGGCGGCCGTGGCCGTCGGCGCGGACGGGGTGATCATCGACGTGCACCCGCAGCCGGAGCAGGCGCTCTGCGACGGGCCGCAGGCGCTGGTGGACGCCGACCTGGGCGAGCTGGCGCAGATCATGACCGACTTCCCGCCGCTGCTGGGCAAGACGGCCGCGGCGGCGTTCGCGCGCTGACGGCCGGCTCCTCCCGCCGGCCGGGCGGTTGTACTCAGCGGTAACTTGAGTACTTCACCTCATGCGGCCGGCCGTCGGCGCGCGCGACGATGGCCGCATGACCAAGCCGATCCAGCCCACGCACACCACCGCGTACTACGTCCAGGCGATCCTGTCGTTCGCCGTCTCGCTGAGCTCCGTGGCGATCGCCCTGATCTACCTGCCCGCCAGCGGGTGGGTCAAGGGCTTCCTCGCGCTCGGCCTGCTGTACGTCGTCACCTCGACGATCACCCTCAGCAAGGTGGTGCGCGACCGGCAGGAGCTGTCGGAGGTGAGCAGCCGCGTCGACCAGGCCAGGCTCGACAAGCTGCTCACCCAGCACGACCCGTTCAAGGTCGACGCCTAGCTCGCCCCGGCGCCCCCGGGGCTCAGAGGGTGTACTCCTGGATCGAGTCGGCGAGCTGCACGCACAGCTCCTCCGCGTCCAGCCGCCGCTCGATCTGCTTGAGGTCCTCGATCTTGGCGCGGGTCTCGGCGCGCTTGGGGGCCAGCAGCGAGCAGCAGTCCTCGTCGGGCAGCTCGGAGATCTCCAGCGTGCCGATGCGGCGCGCCTCGGCCATGATCTCCGTCTTGTCCCAGCCGACGAGCGGGCGCAGGATCGGCAGGTCCACCGCGTTGTCCTGGGCGGTGATGTTGGTCAGCGTCTGCGAGGAGACCTGGCCGAGCGCGTCGCCGGTGACCAGCGCGGCCGCCTTGATGCGGTGCGCGACCTCCTCGGCGGTCTTGAGCATGAGCCGCCGCTGCGCGATGACCGCCAGGCGGTCCTGGCCGGAGGTGCGGATCGACTGCTGCGCCTTGCCGAACGGCACGACCCACAGCCGCGACCGGCCCTGGAACCGGTCGAGCTTCCTGACCAGCGCGTACGCCTTGTAGATCGACTCGGACGTGGTGAACGGGATGCCCGAGAAGTGCAGGAAGTCGACGTGCAGGCCGCGGCGCATCATCCGGTAGGCGGCCACCGGGGAGTCGATGCCGCCCGACATCAGCGCCAGCGCCCGGCCGCTGCTGCCGACCGGCAGGCCGCCCTGACCGGGGATGCCGCCGGTGAAGACGAACACCTCGTCCCTGTCGACCTCGATGTGGACGGTCAGCTCGGGGTTCTTCAGGTCGACGGGGAGGCCGTACTCGTCGTTGATGGCGCCGCCGACGAGCCGGTCGAGCTCGTTGGAGCGCAGCGGGAAGCGCTTGTCGCGGCGGCGCGAGCGGACCGCGAAGGGCGCGCCGCGCTTGGCCTCCTCGCTCTCGCCCGCCAGCTCCAGGCCGGCCTTCAGCACGGCGTCGGGGTCCTTGGCGACCCGCCAGGCCCGGTGGATCCAGACCAGCCCGGGCACGTCGGCGACGCGCCGCGCCACGGCCTCGGCCTGCTCGGCGCTCGCGCCCTGGGGCAGGAAGATCGCGATCACGCCGTGCCGCCTGCGCACGTCCACCTTGAGCCCGACGTCCTCCAGAGCGTGGCGGATGTTGGCGATCAGGCGGCGCTCGAACAGCTCGCGGTTCTTGCCCTTGAGGACGATCTCGCCCAGCTTGAGCAGAACGCACGGCTCGCCCAGGGCGGACATCGTCATGGTGGAACCTCCGGGGAAGTGGGGATACGGCACGCCTTGGTGGCAACGCCGAGCCCCATCGAGTTTAGTCCGCGTCGAGTCCTCGCTCGATCGCATAGCGGACCAGCTCCACCCGGTTGTGGAGGTGCAGCTTGCCGAGGGTGTTCTGGACGTGGTTCTGGACGGTGCGGTGGGAGAGCACCAGGCGCTCGGCGATCTGGCGGTAGGTCAGGCCCTTGGCGACCAGCCTCAGCACCTCGGTCTCGCGCTCGGTCAGGCGCGGGCCGGCCGGCCCGCCCGCCCCGTCCGTCCCGGCCGTCCCCGCTCCCGCCGCCCGCGTGGCCAGCCGCCGGTACTCGCCGAGCACCAGCCCGGCCAGGCCCGGGGTGAAGACGGCGTCGCCGTCGGCGGTGCGGCGGACCGCGTCGAGGAACTCCTCCCGGCCGGCCGACTTCACCAGATATCCGGACGCGCCCGCCTTCACCGCCGCCAGCACGTCCTCCTGCTCGGCGCTGGCCGACAGGACCAGCACGCGGGGCGCGTGCTCCGTGCCGGCCGAAAGGCGCGCGGCCACCTCCGCCCCGGACATGTCGGGCAGGCGCAGATCCAGCACGACCACGTCGGGACGCACGGCCGCGGCCGCCCGCACCGCCTGCCCGCCCTCCCCGACGGCGGCCACGACCTCGTACCCCGCCTCGGCCAGATCCCTGGCCACCCCGTCCCGCCACATGGGATGGTCGTCCACCACCATCACCCGCACCACCCCGCCACTGTAACGGCCCGCCGGCCCGCTCCTTGCCGGGGTCAGGGGCGGGTGGGGAGGGTCAGCTCGATCTCGGTGCCCTGGCCCGGGACGGCGGTGACGGTGGCGTGGCCGCCGAGCCGCGCGATCCGTCCCCGGATGGACTCGGCCACCCCCAGCCGCCCCTCCGCCCGGGCCTCGGCGAGCCGCCCGGCCGGCATGCCGGGCCCGTCGTCGCGCACGCTCACCGTCACGACGGACTTCCCTTCCTCCTCCCCTTCCTCGGCCAGCACCCAGGCCCGCGCCCCCTCACCGCAGTGCGCGCGCACGTTGTCGAGTGCCGCCTTGACAGCCGCCGTGACCTCCCTGGCCGCCTCGGCGGTCAGCAGGACGGGGGTCGCCGGCGTCGAGACGGTGACGCCGGGCCCGGCGAGCCGCAGCAGCGGCGACCGCAGGTCCGTGAGCCCGCTGGGATGGCCGCCGGCGGCGGGGCCGGCGACGAGCTGGCGCAGCGCCGCCTCCTGCTCCCCCGCGAGCCGCCCCAGCTCGGCCGCCTCCCCGCCGAGCCGCTGCCCGCGCCGCTGCACGAGGGCGAGCACCTGCAGGACCGAGTCGTGGATGTCGCGGGCCAGCCGTTCCCGCTCGCGCTGGGCGGCCTCCATCTCGACGGCCCGCTGCATGCGCTCCTCCGCCTGGCGCGCCAGCCGGGCCACGTGCCCGACGACCACTCCGGCGAGGAACAGCAGCACCGCGCCGTTGACCTGCAGCGGGACGCCGGGCGCGCGCAGCCGCAGCCACAGGTCGCCGCCCGCGACGGCGGCGGCGGCGACCGCGCCGGCCCGCCGCCCGCCGTGCACCGCCCAGGCCAGGACGGGCCCGGCGATCCAGGTGGCGGGCACCGGCAGCGTGCCGGGCTCGCTCTGCCGGGCGCCCTCCACGTACGGCGAGGCCAGCAGGCACCCCAGCGTGATCAGCAGGTCCAGCCCGAGCAGCGGCCACCGGCGCAGCGCGGGCACCGCGTAGGCCCAGGCGGTGCCGGCCGTCCACAGCGTCATGACGCCGATGACCGTCCAGCCGGCGGCCGGGTGCTCGTAGCCGCGGTTCTGGGCGAGCAGGACGGCGGCGTAGACCAGCGAGGCCACGCGGTAGACGGCGATCGCCCGCCAGAACGGACCCTCGATACCCATGAGCCCTTCTCATGTTTCCGACACGCTGGTTGACAAAAAGTCGAGATATCCATGCGAAAGGGACATGCCTGATGGCACAATCCCTGCACCCCTAACTTGAGGATTTTCGCCATATGACCTCTGCTGTGAATCATTTCACCCACGGCCTGCTCACGCCGGTGCTCGCCTACGTGATGTCCTGCCTCGGGTCGATGCTGGGGCTGCGCCTCACCGCCCAGGCCCACGCCTCGCGCGGCGGCGCGCGGGCGCGCTGGCTGCTCGGCGCGGCCGTCTCCATCGGCGGCACCGGCATCTGGGTCATGCACTTCATCGCGATGATGGGCTTCGACGTCGAGGGCACGCAGATCAGGTACGACGTCCCGCTCACCGCCGCCTCGGCCGTGGTGGCGATCGTGGTCGTCGGCACCGGCCTGTTCCTGGTGTCCTACGGCCGCGGCCGGCTGCCCGCCCTCCTCGGCGGCGGCCTGCTGACCGGCCTCGGCGTGGCCTCGATGCACTACCTCGGCATGTACGCCATGAACATGTCCGCGCACGTCTCCTACGACCGGCTCACCGTGGCCGCCTCCGTGGCCATCGCCGTGGTCGCCGCGACGGCCGCGCTCTGGTTCACCCTGCGGGTCAAGAAGCCCGTCTGGATCACCGGGGCCGCGCTCGTCATGGGCGTCGCGGTGGCCGGCATGCACTACACCGGCATGGCGGCCATGCACGTCCGCGTGGACGCCGAGCCGGGCGCGGTCTCCGGCGCCGACGCCCTCGACTTCCTCGTCCCGCTCATGACGGTGATCAGCCTGATCACGCTGACCATGCTGCTCATGGTGATCCTGTCCCCGTCGGAGGAGGAGCTGCACGAGGACGCCGAGCTGGTCGCCAAGCTGGAGCTGCGCCGGCGCACCGCGCAGCAGGAGCGCCACCTCGCCTATCCGGGCCCGCCCGTCCCGATGGCCCGCCGCGTTCCTCAGCAGCCCCATCACGCCCAGTCCATGCGGATGCGCGAGAGGTAGTTGCGCGGTCGGCGACTCCCTGTCCATACTCCCTTATCGGTGCGTAAGGGACGGGTGGGGCATGTCGCCGATCGATCACTTCTCTTTCGGGCTCTTGACGCCTGTCTTGGCCTACGTCATGTCCAGCGCCGGCAGCATGCTCGGCCTCCTGCTCACCTCGCGGGCCCGGCTCACGGGCGGGCGCGAGGCGCGGTACTGGCTGCTCGGCGCGGCGCTCGCGATCGGCGGCACCGGCATCTGGACCATGCACTTCATCGCGATGCTGGGCTTCTCCGTGAGCGGCACGATCATCCGCTACGACGTGCCGCTCACCGCCGCCTCCGCGCTGCTCGCGGTGGCCGTCGTGGGCCTCGGGCTGTTCCTGGTCTCGCGGCGCGGGGAGCGGCTGCCGTACCTGCTGGCGGGCGGCGTCCTGACCGGGCTCGGCGTCGCGGGCATGCACTACCTCGGCATGTACGCCATGAACATGTCCGCGCACGTCTCCTACGACCCGCTCGTGGTGGCGCTGTCGGTGCTCGTCGCGATCGCGGCGGCCACGGCGGCGCTGTGGTTCACGCTGCGGGTCAGCGGCGCGCTCAGGATCGGGGCGGCGGCGCTGGTGATGGGCGGGGCGGTGTCCGGGATGCACTACACCGGGATGTTCGCCCTGTCGGTGCGCTCGCACACGGAGATGGTGCCGGTGCCGGGCGCGCGGGCCATCGACTTCCTGCTGCCGCTGATCGTCGGCCTTAGCCTCATCACCGTGGGCCTGCTGCTGGCCGTCATCCTGTCGCCGTCGGAGAAGGAGCTGCGCAGCGAGGCGGAGTTCCGCGCCCGGCTGCGGGGACGCGCGGAGGGCGTGCCGGAGGTGGATCTGTTCGGCACGCCCCGGAGGTGACGTCCGCGTCCTCGATGTCGTGCCCCCGATATGTGGGGGGCACGGCCTGCGACACGTGGTGGGCCGCCGACTCTCCGCGGCGCAGGCCGTACCCTTGAGCGGGTTGAAGCGGAAACCCCGCTGGCTCAAAGGTACGGCCGGCGCTTGCAGACGGCTTGCAGCTAGCCGAAGAAGACCTCGGCCTCGGCGTAGCGGCCGACCGGCACGGTCTTCAGCTCCGCCGTCGCCTCGTCCAGGCCGACCCGGACGATGTCGGTGCCGCGCAGCGCGACCATCTTGCCGTAGTCGCCCTCGTGGGCCGCGTCGATGGCCTGCAGCCCGAACCGGGTGGCGAGCACCCGGTCGTAGGCCGTCGGCGTGCCGCCGCGCTGGATGTGGCCGAGCACCGTGGTGCGGGCCTCCTTGCCGGTGCGCTTCTCGATCTCCTTGGCCAGCCGCTCGCCGATGCCGCCGAGCCGGACGTGCCCGAACGCGTCCAGCTCGCTCGCCTGCAGCTCCATCTGCCCCTCGACGGGGTGGGCGCCCTCGGCGACCACGATGATCGGCGAGTAGCGGGTGCGGAAGCGGGACTCGACGTACTCGCAGACCCGGTCGATGTCGAACGGCTTCTCGGGGATGAGGATGACGTTGGCCCCGCCCGCCATGCCCGCGTGCAGCGCGATCCAGCCGGCGTGGCGGCCCATGACCTCGCAGATGAGCGCCCGGTGGTGGGACTCGGCGGTGGTGTGGAGGCGGTCGATGGCCTCGGTGGCGATGTTGACGGCGGTGTCGAAGCCGAAGGTGTAGTCGGTGCCGGACAGGTCGTTGTCGATGGTCTTGGGCACGCCCACGACGTTGACCTCGCGGTCGTAGAGCTGCCGGGCGACGCCCAGGGTGTCCTCGCCGCCGATGGCGATGAGCGCGTCCACGCCGCCGGAGGCCAGGTTCTCCTTGATCCGGTCGACCCCGCCCTCGATCTTCATCGGGTTGGTGCGGGAGGAGCCCAGGATGGTGCCGCCGCGCGGGAGGATGCCGCGCACGGCCTGGATGTCGAGCGGCATGGTGTCGCCTTCGAGGGGGCCGCGCCAGCCGTCGCGGAAGCCCACGAACTCGTGGCCGTAGACGCTCACCCCCTTACGCACCACGGCCCTGATCACGGCGTTGAGCCCGGGGCAGTCGCCGCCCCCTGTGAGCACTCCGATACGCATGGCGGGTTCCTCCCGTTGGGGTTCACGAACCTGACCTCAGTATTCAGACTCGCATTGTGCCCGCCACCGCGGGCAGTGGTCTAGACCAAACGCCAGGTCCGCAAACTAAACCCGCGGCGGGAGTGAGATTTCGTGAGCGTGCTGGCCATCGATGCCGGGACAACTGGTGTAACGGCGCTGGTAGTGACCGAAAACGGGCAGATCGCGGCCAAGGGGTACGAGGAGTTCGCCCAGCACTTCCCGCGGCCCGGCTGGGTGGAGCACAACCCCGAGGACATCTGGCAGGCGACGCTCGCCGCGTGCGCCACGGCCCTGCGCGCGGCCGCCGATCCGCCCTCCTGCCTCGGCATCACCGACCAGCGCGAGACCGCCGTCCTGTGGGACCGGCGCACACTGGCCGCGCCCCGCCGGGCGATCGTCTGGCAGGACCGGCGCACGTCCGGGGTGTGCGAGCGGCTGCGCGCCGCCGGGCACGAGGAGCGCGTGTCGGAGCTGACCGGGCTCCGGCTCGACCCCTACTTCACCGCGACCAAGCTGACCTGGCTGGCCGAGCACGAGCCCGACGTGTGGGCGGGCGTGCGGTCCGGAAGTGTGGCCGTGGGGACAGTGGATGCCTACCTCATCGCCAGGCTGACGGCGGGCGCGCGGCACGTGACCGACGCGTCCAACGCCTCCCGCACCCTCCTGTACGGCCTCCGCTCCGGGACGTGGGAGCCGGAGCTGTGCGAGCTGTTCGGCGTGCCGGAGCGGGCGCTGCCGGAGATCGTGCCCAGCCACGGCCCGCTCGGGCGCACCGACCCGGCGGCCTTCCTCGGGCTGGAGCTGCCGATCAGCGGCGTCGCGGGCGACCAGCAGGCGGCGCTGTTCGGGCAGACCTGCTTCGCGGCGGGCGACGTCAAGTGCACCTACGGGACCGGCTCGTTCGTGCTCGCCACCACCGGCGGCGAGATCGTGCGCTCACGGGAGGGGCTGCTGACCACGGTGGCCTGGCAGGAGCCGTCCGGGGAGCGCACGTTCGCGCTGGAGGGGTCGATCTTCGTGACCGGCGCGGCGGTGCAGTGGCTGCGCGACGGGCTCGGCGTCATCGGCACCGCGCCGGAGTCGGAGGCGCTGGCGCGCACGGTGCCGGACAGCGGGGGCGTGGTGTTCGTGCCCGCGCTGACCGGGCTGGGGGCGCCGTACTGGGAGCCGGAGGCGCGCGGGCTGATCGCCGGGCTCACCCGCGGCACCACCCGGGCGCACCTGGTGCGCGCGACGCTGGAGGCGATCGCGTTCGAGGTGCGGGACGTGGCGGAGCTGATGGCCCGGGACATGGCGGACGTGACGGCGGGGCCGATGCCGCTGCTCAAGGCCGACGGCGGGGCCGCCGCCAACGACCTGCTCATGCAGCTGCAGGCCGACCAGCTCGGCGCGCCTGTGGAGCGGCCGGTTATCCAGGAGACGACGGCGCTCGGGGCGGCGTTCCTCGCCGGCCTCGGCTCGGGCGTGTGGGGCTCGCGGGCCGAGCTGCGCAAGACCTGGCAGCTCGACCGCCGTTTCGAGCCCGGCGCGAGGGACGACGCCGGCTACGAGCGCTGGCGGGCGGCCGTGCGCCTGGCCGCCGCCGCCCGGCTCAGCTGACCAGCACGCAGGACGGGCTCTCCACCGCGTACGACTCCCCCGCCGGCGCGGGCACCCCGCCGTCGAGCGCGAAGACGGTCACCTCGCCGGAGTGCTGGTTGGCGACGTAGAGCCGGTCGCCGTCGATGGCGAAGTGGCGCGGCCAGTCGCCGCCGCTCGGCACCTCGGCCAGCGGCGACAGGTCGGCGGCGCGCAGCACCGCGATCGTGTTGGGCCCGCGGTTGGCGACGTAGACGAGGTCGCCGTCGAGCTGCAGGTGGGAGGGCGCGTTGGCCACTCCCTCCTGGAGGGAGGCGGGCGCGACGGTGCGCCGGCCGCCAGGCTCGATCATGGTGACGGTGCCGTCGAGCTCGCCGGCGACGTAGAGCCGGCCGCCGGCGAAGGCGAAGTGGCGCGGGCCGGTGCCGGGGCTCAGCCGGTACGGCTCCAGCGGCGTGCCGTCGGGCCGGTAGCGGCGGATCTCGTCGGTGCCGAGGTCGGAGACGTGCAGCAGGCCGTCGTGGAAGACGGCCTGGTGGGCGTGCGGCCCCTCCTGGCGCTCCTTGTCAGGCCCCGAGCCCTCGTGGCGCAGCACGATCGGCTCGCCCGCGAACGCGCCCCGGTCGTCGAGGCGGTGGAGCACGGCCGTACCGTCGCCGTAGTTGGCGGCGGCCAGCAGGGCGCCGGACGGGTCGATCGCCACGTGGCAGGGCTGCGAGCCCTCGCTCGGGCGTTCGTCGAGGGGCGCGAGGCCGTCGTCGCGCACGGAGAAGGCGGTCAGCCAGCCGCGTTCGAGCTCGCCCGCGGCGTACAGCACCGGCAGCGTGGGATGGGCGGCGAGGAACGACGGCGCCGCCACCCGGGTCAGCTCACCGCCGACGGTGACGATGCCCGGGCCGTATCCGCCTATGCGCAGGTGCTTCACAGGAGGCATCCTCTCATGGTTGACTATGGCAATGAGTTCGTTGACGGAAGCAAGGGTTTCTGAGGTCAGGGCCTTCAACCGCTTCTACACCAAGGTGATCGGCGTCCTGCAGGCCGGCATGCTCGAATCGCCGTACTCGCTGACCGAGGTCAGGGTGCTGTTCGAGCTCGCGCACGCCGAGCCGATGGAGACCGGGCGGCTGCGCGCGCTGCTCGACCTCGACGCCGGCTACCTCAGCAGGATCCTCACCCGGTTCGACGCCGACGGCCTGATCCGGCGCGAGCGCTCGGCCGCCGACGCCCGCAAGCAGGTGGTCCGGCTCACGGACAAGGGCACGGCCACGTTCGCCGACCTCGACCGGCGCTCGGAGGCCGAGATCGAGCGGCTGCTGTCCGGCCTGCCGGAGGCCGAGCAGGGCCGGCTGGTCGGCAGCATGGCGGCGATCAGGTCGCTGCTGTCGCCGCGCGAGCCCGGGCGGGAGGCGTACGTGATCAGGCCGCCGCGCACCGGCGACCTCGGCTGGGTCGTGCAGCGGCACGGCGAGCTCTACAGCGCCGAGTACGGCTGGGGCACCGCCTTCGAGCAGACGGTGGCCGGCATCGTCGCGGGCCTCGACCTCACCAAGGACGCCGGCTGGATCGCCGAGGTCGGCGGCGAGCGCGCCGGCTGCGTCTTCTACGTGCGCGAGGACGACGGCCAGGCCAAGCTGCGGATGTTGCTGGTCGAGCCGTCCGCCCGGGGCATGGGCATCGGGCGGCGGCTCGTGGAGGAGTGCCTGCGGCACGCCAGGGCCGACGGCCGCAAGCGCATCACGCTGTGGACGCGCGACTGCCTGACGAGCGCGCGGCGCATCTACCAGACGGCCGGCTTCCGGCTGGCGGGCGAGGAGAAGGGCATGGAGAACGGCACCGAGGTCATCGAGCAGTGGTGGAGCCTGGACCTGTGACGGGCCTCGGGGACGAGGGCCACCAGTTGAGCGGGCCGGCCAGGCGCATGAGGCTCGGCACCAGCACCGCCCTGATCACGGTGGCGTCCACCAGCACCGCCACGGCGATGCCGACCCCCAGCATCTGCACGAACGTCACCTCGGCGGTGGCGTAGGCGGCGAAGCTCAGCGCGAGGATGCCGCCGGCCGCGGTGATCAGCGGCGCGCCCCGCCGCAGGCCGGCGGCCACCGCCCGCGCGGTGTCGCCGGTGCGGTCGTACTCCTCCTTGATGCGCGACAGGAGGAACACCTCGTAGTCCATGGACAGGCCGTAGGCGACGCAGAGCATGAGGATCGGGATGCTCGGGTCGAGCGTGCCGGTCGGGGTGAAGCCCAGCAGACCGGACAGGTTGCCGTCCTGGAAGATCCACACGAGCGCGCCGGACATGACGCCGAGGCTGAGCACGTTCAGCAGGGTCGCCTTGACCGGGAGGACGAGGCTGCGCGTCATGAGGAACAACACGGCGAACGTGACCGCCAGCATGAGCGCCAGCACCAGCGGCAGCCGGTCCACGATCGAGGCGCGGTAGTCCGCCAGCTCGGCCGGGTAGCCGCCGGCCAGGACGGGGAACGGCGGCGGCACCGCGCGCACGGCCGCGACCAGCCGCACCGGGTCGTCGGCCAGGGCCGCGGCGGAGGGCACCACGGACAGCCAGGTGCCCTCCCCGCGGAAGCGCGCCGGATCGCCGTCGCCGGTCCGCCGCCCGCCGGCGAAGGAGCCGGCGGCCGAGTCCACCTGGGCGACGCCGGGCACCCTGGACAGGCTCGCGGCGTACGGCGCGACGGCGGCCGCGGGGACGGGCCCGCGCGAGACGAGTTGCACCGCGTCGCTCTCCTCAGCGGGGAACGACCGCCTGATCACCTCCTGCGTCTGCCGGGAGGACGCCTCGGGCGGCAGGATCCGGTCGTCGGCCACGCCGAAGCGCAGCCCCAGGAACGGCGAGGCCAGCACCAGCAGCAGCGCCGCGGCCAGGCCGCCGGTCAGCAGCGGGCGGCGCATCACCCGCACGGCCAGCGCGTGCCAGAACCCGCCCTCCCGCTCGGGCCGGGCCCGGCGCGGCAGCAGCGCGCCGCCGGCGGCGGCGAGCACGGCGGGCAGCACCAGCAGCGCCGCGACCAGGCCGCCGATCACCACGGCGATGCCCGCCCAGGCGAACGAGCGCAGGAACGCGAACGGCAGCACGAACAGCACCGACAGCGACGCGGCCACGGTGAGCCCGCTGAACAGCACGGTCCGCCCGGCGTGCTCGACCGCGCCCGCGACGGCCGCCGCCCGGCCGGCGCCGCGCGCGCTCTCCTCGCGGAAGCGCTGGACGACGAACAGGCAGTAGTCGATGCCGAGGCCGAGCCCCATGGCGAGGGTGAGGTTCAGGGCGAAGGTGGAGATCTCGGCGACGGCGAGGACGCCGGACAGCAGCGCCAGCCCGATCACCATGGCGAGCACCCCGGCGAGGATGGGCACCAGGGCCGCCGCCACGCGCCGCTGGTAGAGCCAGAGCAGGACGAAGGCCAGCGGGAAGATGACCAGCTCGGCCCGGACGAAGTCCTGCCTGGCCAGCGGCACGGTCTCGCGGAAGACCTCCTCCCCTCCCCCGGCCCGCACCTCGAGGAGATCGGTGCCCGCGGTGGCCCGCGGGACGAGCCGGGGCAGCACCACGCCGCGGACGTGGCCGGCGTCGCCGGGGACGCGGACCACGACGAGCGCGTGCCGCCCGTCGCCGCTGCGCAGGGTGGCGGGCCGGCCGCGGGTCCAGTACGAGGCGGCCTCGGCGACGCCCGGGTCGCCCGCGACGCGGGCGGTCAGCTCGCGGCCGGCGGCCTCGACGGCCGGGTCGTCCACGGTGCCGCGCCGCGCGGTGACCAGGAGGACCAGGTCGGGGCTGCCGGTGCCGAACCGGCGGGCCAGCTCGGCCTGCGCCCGGTCGGACTCCGACCCCGGCGCCTCGAACCTGGCCAGCGACAGCCGCGGCACCGCGCCGGCGGCCAGCACGCCCGCCACGACGAACCCGAGCAGGGCCAGCGCGAGGACCGCCCGGTGGCGGCGGGCCAGGAAGAAGCCCAGCCTGCGGAGCGGCGGGCCGGTTCGGGTGCTCATGCGATCTCCCCCGGGACGAAAACTCGGTAAACTACTCGTGTTTGGCTTCCCGAGAAGAAATACAAGTAGATGCTCGCATTTGTCAACGAGGTGGCCCATGCCTGAACGCACCGTCCGGCGGCAGGCGCGCGGCCTGCGACGCATGGCGGAGATCCTCGACGCCGCCGAGCTGGTGATCGCCGAGGTCGGCTACCCCGACCTCACGACGAACCAGGTGGCCGCCCGCGCGGGGATGTCACCGGGCTCGCTCTACCAGTTCTTCCGCAACAAGCAGGAGATCCTGGACGGGCTGGTGTCCCGCTACACCGACGACCGGCAGGAGTTCTGGGCCGCGCGCCTGGCCGCGGTCACGCCGGAGGTGCCGCTGGAGGCGCTGGTCGGGCAGCTCGTGGACGAGAGCGTGCGGTTCAAGAGCGACTCTCCCGCGTACTGGTCGCTGCTGTACGGCACCGCGACCGGCGACCGGTTCGCGGCGGCCTCGCAGCGGCTGCACGAGGACATCGCCCGGCACCTGGCGGCCATGCTGCGCCGCCGCTCCCCCGGGCTCGCCGAGGAGCGCGCGCTGCTCATGGGGACCATGGCGCTGGCCATGGTGAAGGCCGTGATGCCGATGATCACGACGGCGGGGCCGGAGCGCAGCGCGGAGCTGGTGGCCGAGCTCAAGCACGCGCTCGTGCGCTACCTGAGCTGACGCCCGCCCGCCGGGTCAGCCGCGGAAGGGGCCGCTCACCTCGAACGTGCGGCCCTCGGCGCGGCCCCGCCTGGCCGAGAAGTAGAGCCGGTCGCCGCGCGGCGAGAACGCCGGCCCGGTCAGCTCCGTGCCCGGATGCCCCTCCAGCCGCAGGAACGGCGTGACCGCCCGGTCGGGCGCGATCACGTCGATCTGGGTGGTCAGCCGGGAGACGTACAGGTCGCCGGAGGGGGCGGCGGTGATCGTGCGCACGCCCGCGCACAGCCGGTCGAGCGTCGCGGTCGCCCCGTCGTACGCCCACAGGACGGTGTCGCCCTTGGTGGTGAAGTAGCAGACCCCGCCCGCGTAGTGGCAGGCGTCGCCGCCGGCGAAGCGGCGCGCGTCGGCCACCTGGTGGCGGGTCTCCTGCAGCAGCCCCGCCGGCGACGGCACCACCCGCCAGCGGCCGGACCCGCACAGCACCTCCAGCGTGCCCTCGGTCAGGTCGCCCCAGTCGGAGGGGCTGAAGCGGTAGAGGCAGCCGTCCGGCTCGTCCTCGGTCATGTAGACCACGCGGCGCTCCGGGTCGCACGCGGCCGCCTCGTGCCGGAAGCGGCCCATGGCCAGGCGGGGCCGCGCGGCCCGCGCGCCGTACGGGTCGCACTCGAACACCCGGCCGCGGTGGCCCAGCTCGCACGACAGCCAGGTGTGCCACGGCGTGGCGCCGCCCGCGCAGTTGAGATCGGTGCCCGACAGGATGCGGTAGGCGTCGGCGACCAGCCCGTCGGGCCGGAACCGCAGCGCCGACGCGCCGCCGAGCAGCGGCAGCTCGGAGTTGGACACGTAGATCCAGCCGTCGCCGTCGGCGAAGCAGGCGCCGCCGTCGGGCGCGGCGTGCCAGGTCAGCCCGGCGACCTTGTGGCCGCTGCGGGCCACCACCCGGGCGGTGAACCCGGCGGGCAGCGCCAGGCCCTCGGCGTCCGGCCGGCCGATCGGCCCGTACGGGCTGGTGCCGCCCGGCATGAGCGGGCCCGTGCGGAGGAGAGTCTTGTGGGACATCGTGGGGCCTCCCTCTAGGTGCCACGCTAGTCGACCGCACCGACGTGAATGGCAGGGATTCGCGAGTTCAAACTCTGCGCAAACCCCGTGGGCCCGCCACGCGGCCCCCGCGTGCCGGCGGCCCGGCGCGGCCGCTAGCGGAGGAAGGCGAACCAGCGTCCGGCCTGGTGGTGACGCTGGACGACGGTGAAACCGGCCGCGCGGGCCAGCGCCGGCAGGTCGCGGACCGAGACCCGGGCCCAGCGGAACCAGCCGCCGGCGACCGGGCCCTGCCGCAGCCGGACCACCTCGCCGCCGCTCGGCGCGCCCGGCGGGTCCGCCTCGGCGATCACCTCGCCGCCGGGGCGCACCAGCTCGCGTACGCGGCGGAGCAGGGCGAGGGGGTCGCCGCCGATGCCGATGTTGCCGTCGGCCAGCAGGACGGTCGCCCAGTGGCCGGCGCCCGGCACGGGGCCGAAGACGTCGCGGCACAGGGCCAGGCCGCCCGCGCGGCGAGTGAGGCGCACCGCGTGCGGGGTGAGGTCGATGCCGAGCGCGGCCACCCCGCGCCGGGTCAGCTCGACGGTGAGGCGGCCGGGGCCCGAGCCGACGTCGAGGGTGGGGCCGTGGCAGCGGGAGAGCATGGCCTCGTCCCCGTCCGTCAGCTCCAGCCAGCGGGTGGCGTCGAGGGGGCGGAGGCGGCCGTCCTCGTGCTCGACGTGGACCTCGGCGCCGGACAGCGCCTCGGCGTACAGACGCCCGATCACCGCCCCGCCCCGGCCCCTCCGCCGGCCAGGGCGACCCCCCGGTCCACGCAACCCACGGCGACCCCCCGGTCGGCGCGGGCCAGGGAGGCCGCCTGGTCGGCGCGGGCCAGGGCGGCGGCGAAGCGGGTATGCGGGGCGCGGGCCGCGACCTCGCGGGCGCTCGCCGCGTCGTCCACGTCGGTGAGCTCCGGCACGAAAGCCACCGACAGGCCGCGCAGCCGCCCGAGCTGGGCGGCTCCCGTCCCGCTGGTCGACATGGGTACCCCGAGCAGCCGCCGCGCGTCGGGACGCCGCAGCCCGAGCAGCCAGAACCCGCCGTCGGACGCCGGCCCGAACACCGCGTCGTGCCCGGCGAGCGCCGCCGCCGCGTCGCTCAGCAGGGCGGGGGTGACCTGCGGCGTGTCCATGCCGATCAGCAGGACGGGCAGCGGGCGGCGGGCGTGGGCGTCGGCGAAGGCCCAGGCCAGCCGCTCGTCCAGCCCGCCGCCCCGCTGCCCGATCACCTCGAAGCCGTCCGGCACGCTCACCTCGAACCCGTCCGGCACGCTCGCCTCGAACCCGTCCGGCACGCTCGCCTCGAACCCGTCCGGCACCTCGAGCCCGTCCGGCACGCTCACCTGCCCGCCCCCGGGGGCCTCCCGGCCCGGCTCGTCGAGGGCCAGCAGGCGGGCGGCGGCGGGGGTGGCGGCGACGGCGTCCAGGGTGTCGCGCAACGCCGCGGCGGCCAGCGCGGCGGCCTCCTCCGGCGAGTACGGCGGCGTCAGCCTGGTCTTGACATGGCCGGGCCGTGGACGCTTGGCGAGCACGACGATCTGCGGGCGTTCCTCCATACCCCGGCACGCTAGATCGTCAGGAGCCGGTCACCTCTTACGTGCCGCTTACGGCGGTCCGCGCTCGGGAGCGGACAGGCCGGAGCCCGGGGCCGCTCCCCCGCGGACCCCGGGCTCCTCCGCTCAGGGCACGTCCCGCTGTCGGGACGGCCGCCGCGGCCCGTGTCAGGCCATGGCCTGGAACATCCAGTGCTGCTTGTCGATGTCCTGCGCCACGGCGATCAGCAGGTCCTGGCTCACCGGGTCGGCCTCGTCGGTCTCCTGGATGCGCTCGTACATCCGCTTGCTGATCCCCGCCAGCACGTCGGTGATGGTGGCGACGACCTTGCCGTCCTCCAGCCAGCCGCTCTCCAGCTGGGCCAGCTTGCTGGACTTCGCGACGGTGGCGGCGCGGCCGTCCGGGTTGGCCCCGAGGGCGACGGCGCGCTCGGCGAGGGTGTCCATGTGCGTCCTGGCCAGCGCGACGACCTGGTCGAGCTGGAGGTGGACCGAGCGGAAGTGGGTGCCGACCAGGTTCCAGTGGGCCTGCTTGGCGACCAGCGACAGGTCGATCAGGTCGACCAGGGCGCCCTGCAGGCACTCGGCGACGGTGTTCCTGGCCTCTTCGGAAAGCGGGCCTTTGATCGTGGCCATGTCGATATTCCTCCCCGTCCGGGTGTTTTCTTCCTTCTTGCCGTTAGTTGGCAACGTTTGTCCCTCTGCCCAGGCTCTCCGCGGCCTAACATTGACACTGTAACAATGACAGTGTCATGATGAGGGCATGAGCGAGACCTGGACCATCGGTGAGCTGGCCGAGCACGCGGCCCGCGCGCTGCGCGGCGGCGCCGCGCCGCTCAGCGGGCGGGTCCGCGACGTGCCCGGGGAGCGCCTGATCCGCTGGTACACGACCATCGGCCTGCTCGACCCGCCGCTGACCCGGCGCGGCCGCATCGCCCGCTACGGCCGCCGCCACCTGCTGCAGCTCGTCGCCGTCAAGCGCCTGCAGGCCGAGGGCCACTCGATCGCCGACATCCAGGTGGCCCTGGCGGGCGCGACGGACCGCACGCTGGAGGAGACCGCCGCCATCCCCGCCCCCTCCCCCACCACCCGTCCGGCCCCGCCCCCGCACGCCGCCCCGCCTCGCCCCACTTCACCCAGCGCCCCCGTAACCCCGCCGAGGCCCGCCGCCCCGCCCCCACGTGCGCCGTCGCCGGCAGGCCACCCGGCACCACCAACAGCCCCGGCACCGCACGCCCCCAAAGCACCCCACGCGCAAACACCGCACGCCGAGGCACCGCACGCCGAGGCACCGCACGCCCCGACGCCGCAGCGCACACCCGCGTCACCGGGCACCTCAAGATCGCCCGGCACTTCACCGGTGCCTCCGCACCGGCCCAGCCCTCGCCCACCGGCCACACCGCCACAAGGTGAGCCACCTCGCGACCTCGCCCATCCGGAGGAAGCGACCGCCGACACCGAGCCGACCGCCCTCGGCGACGCCACGGAGACGTCCGGCGACCGCAGTCCCGAGCGCGCACGCTTCTGGGCAGAACGCCCCACCACGCCGTACTCCGCCGACACGGCACCCGCGTCCGAAAGCGTTCCGCGGCCCAGCCCCCAGAGCACGCGGACAGCATCCCCGGCCGAAGCGGCACCGGCGGTCGTGCCGCAGCCGGCTCTGCGGCCGCCGCGCAAGGCCGCACCCGCCTCTCCGGCGGAGTCCCGGCTGGCCGCAGCCGTGAGAGCCACCGAAACCGGAACCGGAACCGGAACCGACGCCGACGCCGATGGCACCCCCAACCTCCACCGACCCCCCGGAGGCGATGCCACCGCCGCCCCCGGCCCGGACCTGGTGACGGGAATCAGCCTCGGCAGCGGCGTGCGCATCGTATGGGACGGCGGCCGCGTCCCGTCGCAGGAAGACGTCCAGGCGGTGCTGGCGGCAGCGGGCCCGCTGCTCGCGGTGCTCGAAGAGAGGGAGCTGACATGAAGATCACTTCGCTGGAGCCCGCCCGGTGCCTGCCGGTGCCGGACGCCGGGTTCGGCGCGTTGCTGACCGAGCGCGGCAACCTGCCGCTGGAGAGCGTGGACGTCAAGGCGGACATCTCCGGCCTGATCGCCGGGGTCGAGGTCACCCAGGGCTTCCGCAACCCGTTCGACGTCACGCTGGAGGCCACCTACGTCTTCCCGCTGCCCGACCGCGCCGCGGTGACCGGGTTCCGCATGGAGGCCGACGACCGGGTGATCGAAGGCGTGCTCAAGGAACGCGCCCAGGCCAGGGCCGACTACGACCGGGCGCTGCGCGAGGGCCGCCGGGCCGCCATCGCCGAGGAGGACCGTCCCGACGTCTTCACCATCAGGGTGGGCAACGTCCTGCCCGGCGAGCACGTCTCGGTGCGGCTGACGATGAGCCAGCCGCTGCCGTACGAGGACGGCGCCGCCACGTTCCGCTTCCCTCTGGTCGTCGCGCCACGTTACATCCCCGGCAACCCGATCGACGGCCCGTCCGCGGGCGCGGGCGTCGCGCCCGACACCGACGCCGTGCCGGACGCCTCCCGGATCACGCCGCCGGTGCTGCTGCCCGGATTCCCCCACCCGGTGCGCCTGTCGCTGGCCGCGACCGTCGACGCCGCCGGGCTGGAGCTGCGCGAGCTGGCCTCCAGCCTGCACGTGGTGGAGGAGGAGGGCCGGACGGTACGCCTGCGCCCCGGCGAGCGGCTGGACCGCGACTTCGTCCTGCGCCTGTCGTTCGAGGCGTCCACGTCGCTGCTGCTCGACGGCGGCGAGGACGGGCGCGGCCGGACGTTCGCGCTGACCGTGGTGCCGCCGCCCCTGCAGGCCGCCCGCACGCCGCGCGACCTGGTGCTGCTGCTCGACCGGTCGGGCAGCATGGGCGGCTGGAAGATGGTGGCGGCCCGCCGCGCCGCCGCCCGTATCGTCGACACCCTGACGCCGCAGGACCGCTTCGCGGTGCTGACGTTCGACTCGGTGGTGGAGCGGGCCTTCGAGGGCCTGGTGGAGGCGTCCGACCGCAACCGCTACCGCGCCGTCGAGCACCTGGCCCGCGTCGACGCGCGGGGCGGCACCGAGCTGCTCGACCCGCTGCGCCAGGCCGTCGCGCTGCTGGGCGGCGGCGAGCCGGGGCGCGAGCGGGTCGTGGTGCTGGTCACCGACGGCCAGGTCGGCAACGAGGACCAGATCCTGGAGCAGGCGGGCGGCGCGCTGTCGGCCATGCGGGTGCACACGGTCGGCATCGACAGGGCCGTCAACGCCGGGTTCCTCGGCCGCCTGGCCGGGCTCGGCGCGGGCCGGTGCGAGCTGGTCGAGTCCGAGGACCGCCTGGACGCCGCCATGGAGCACATCCACCGCCGGATCGGCGCTCCCCTGGTCACGGACCTGTCGCTCAAGGGCCTCGACGTCGAGCCCGGCACCGTCACCCACCTCGGCTCCGTCTTCCCCGGCGTGCCACTGCGCGTGTACGGGCGCTTCCGCGAGGGGTCGGCGGTGACCGTCCGCGGCCTGGCCGCGAGCGGGCCGTGGGAGGAGCACGTCGAAGGCGTCGCCGTGGACAATCCGGCCCTGCGCGCCGTCTGGGCCCGCGCCCACCTGCGGGAGCTGGAGGACCGGTACGCGATGGGCGAGCACGACCTGGAGTCCCGCATCGTGCGCGTCTCGCTGGACAACGGCGTGTTGTGCCGCTTCACGGCGTACGTGGCGGTCGACACCCGGCAGGTCGCGGGCGGCGAGCCCGAGCACCACGTCATCCAGCCGGTCGAGCCGCCGAGCGGCTGGGAGATGCCGGCACCGCCGATCGGCGGCACGTTCGCCGCGAGGGCCGCCATGATGGCCATGCCGGCCGCCGCCCCCATGATGCCGCAGGCCAGGGCGCGGATGGCCAAGCCGGAGAGCTTCGACGACGAGCTGGACGTCCCCGGCTTCCTGACGACCGGCCCCGCCGCCCCGCCCCTCAGCCACCCGAACGCCCCTGCCCACGGCGCCCCCGGCGCGGCCCCTCCTGTCCGGGGCGGCCTGCGCGGTCCCCGGAAGTCCCGCCCCGCACCCCGCAGGACCCAGGACCTGGAGTCGGTACGCCCGCAGCTCGTGGCCGAGCTGGAAAGGCTCCGGTCGCTGCCCGCGCCCGACCTGACGTACCTCGCCGACCTGGGCACCCGGCTGGCGGCACTGGCCGAGTACCTGGGCGGTGAGCAGCGGCTGGAGGCGCTGGCCCGCGACCTGGAGGCCGCCGAACGCCCGGGCGGCGACGCCCGCGCCCTCCACGACCACGCCGTAACCATCCTCACCGCCCTCCTCGGCCTCCCACCCATCCCCGACCCCTCGGGCCCTCTCGGCAACCCGCCCCAGCCCGCCGGCGATCCACACGTCGGCCCGGCCGGCGACCCAAGCGGCGGGGGCGACGGCCCTGCCGACGCCCGTCGTCGCGGCCCCTTCTGGAAACGCACCTGACTCAGGGGCCCCGGACAGGCCCGGCCCGAAGTCGTCCGAGAGCCCGCGAGCGCGCACCTCGCACTCGCGGGCCCCAGGAGCCGCGTGCTCCTGCTGCTGGCGGACGCCGCTTGCGCTGCAGCGGATGAGCAAGCGAGCGGACGAGCCGGCAGATGCTTAGGCGCATGCGAGCCGACAAACGCGTAGGCGCCTGCGAGTTGACAGGCGCGTAGGCGCGCTGGCAGCTGCGTAGGCGCATGCGAGCCGACAGCCGGGCCATCGCCCCAGGGCGCCGGCGATCACAGGAGCGGCACCCACTCCTTCACCAACGTGACCTCGTAACAGTCCGCCACCTCCGTGTACGGATCCCGCCGCAGGATCTCCCGCACCTCCTCCTCGTCCGCCACCTCGTACACGTGCATGGCCCCGCTGTCGTCAGCCCAGGGCCCGGCGGTGACCAGCCGTCCCTCCTCGTGGAGGCGCCGCAGGTGCTCCCGGTGCGCGGGCCGGACGGCCAGCCGCCGCGGGTCGTCGTCGAAGGTCAGGTGCACCACGTATCTCGTCATGCCCCGGCACGCTAGACGCGGCGGCCGGCACCCGGCAGCCTCGCGCGGCACCCCGGCGCTGTATACCGGGATACATGACGTGCTCGCTGGCCGACCTGCCGATGTTCGCGGAGCTGAGCGAGGAGCGGCTGCGCGGCCTGGCGGCTCTGGCGCGGCGCCGGCGCTACCCGTCCGGGCAGGTGCTGTGCACCGAGGGTGATCCGGCCGGCGAGCTGATCGTGCTGCTGGACGGCCGGGTCAAGGCCGGCAGGGTGAGCGCGGACGGCAGGGAGGTGGTGCTGGCCGTGGAGGCGGCGCCGGTGGCGTTCGACAAGACGGCGCTGCTCGTGGACGGCCCCCACCGGGCGACCAGGACGGCCGTGACCGCGGTCGAGGTCGCCTACCTGCCGCGCGCGGCGGTGCTGAAGCTGGTCGGCGAGGAGCCGTCGGTCGCGGCCCGGCTGCTGCGGACGCTCGCCGCCACCGTGCGCGACCTCGACGAACGGCTCACGGACGCGGCGATCAGGGACGTCCCGGCCCGGGTGGCGAGCTGGCTGGCCCGGCGGTGCGCGGACGGCCGGGTGCCGCTGCACGCGGGACAGGCGGGCCTGGGCGCGGAGATCGGCGCGACGCGGGTGAGCGTGAACCGGGCCCTGCGCTCGTTCGAACGCCGCGGCGTGATCGAGATCGCCCCCGGCGAGGTGATCGTCCTCGACCCCGCCGCCCTGACCCGCCTCGCCGCCCGCTGATCCGCGCCGGCACGCCCAGCGCCTCTTGGACCTCCGGGTCTCGACGCGGATCCGGCGACGACAGGGACGAAGGGAAAGCCCGCGAGGTTGTGAGCCACGGGGGCTGGGGCTCGTACAGCTGAGGCCGGTAAGCCTGAGGCCCGCCCGATTGAGGCCCGCCCGATTGAGGCCCGCCCGATTGAGGCCCGCCCGATTGAGGCCCGCCCGATTGAGGCCCGCCCGATTGAGGCCCGCGAAGTTGTGAGCCACGGGGGCTGGGGCTCGTACAACTGAGGCCGGTGAGCCTGAGGCCGCCCGATTGAGGCCCGCGAGGCTGAGGGCTGTAGGCATGAGGGCCCGGAAGCCGAGCCTGCGAAGCTGCGGGCCCGCGAAACCAAGGCCCGCGAAGTCCGAGTGCCTGAAGCCGGAGCCCAGGAGGCCGAGGGCCGCAAAGCCGAGGGCCGCAAAGCCGAGGGCCGCAAAGCCGAGGGCCGGAGTTGATGGGCACGGAGTGGATGGCTGGACAGTCGGGTGGCTGGGAAGCCGGGTGACCGAGAAGCCGGGTGGCTGGGAAGCCGAGGCTCGTGAGGCTGCGGGTGACGTCGTCGGGACGTCGGGAGCTGCGAAGTCGGGGGCCGGGGCTGATTGATTCGCGCCGGGGAGTGCCGTGGCGCTCTTACCCTGGACGAGTGACCACACTTGTCCTGGACGGCGGCCTGTCCACCCACCTCGAACGCCTCGGCGCCGACCTCAGCGACGAGCTCTGGTCGGCACGCCTGCTGGTGGAGCGCCCCGAGCTGATCCGCCAGGCGCACGCCGACTACTTCGCGGCGGGCGCCGACGTGGCCACGACGGCCAGCTATCAGGCCACGTTCGAGGGGTTCGGCCGCCGCGGTCTGGACCGCTGGGCCGCCGAGGCGCTGATCAGGCTGTCGGTGGAGCTGGCCACGCAGGCCCGCGACGCGGCGGGACGCGGCCTGGTGGCGGCCTCCGTCGGCCCGTACGGCGCCTATCTGGCCAACGGCGCCGAGTACACCGGCGACTACGACCTCGACGAGGACGCTCTGTACGCCTGGCACCGCCCCCGCTGGGAGGTGCTGGCCTCCTCCGGCGCCGACCTGCTGGCCTGCGAGACGATCCCCTCCTATCCGGAGGCGCGGGCGCTGGCCAGGCTGCTGGCGGGCACCTCCGGGGTGAAGGCGTGGGTGAGTTTCTCGTGCCGCGACGGCGAGCGGCTGAACGACGGCACCCCGGTCCGCGAGGCGGCGGCGTTGTTCGCCGACGACCCGCGGGTGGTGGCGGTGGGGGCGAACTGCACCGCGCCGCGCCACATCCCGTCGCTGATCGCCCGGCTGTCCGGCGGCCTGCCGGTCGTGGTCTACCCGAACTCGGGCGAGAGCTGGGACGCCGGCCATCGCCGCTGGCTGGGTCTGGCGGACCCGGTGGAGTTCGGGCAGGCGGCCGCGGAGTGGCGGCGGGCAGGCGCGTCCATGGTGGGCGGCTGCTGCCGGACGACTCCCGAGCACATCAGGCAGATCCGCGCTCACCTGACGTGAGCCACCGGATGACGAGCAGCCCGCCGGCCAGGACGACTCCGGCGATCACCCGGTAACCGGCGGCCATGCCGTGCGTGGCGCTGACGGTGCCCATGACCGCCACGCCGACCGCGCTGCCGAGCTCGCGGGTGGCGCTGTTGAGCCCGGAGCCGAGCCCGGCCCGTTCGCGCGGCAGCGCGGCCATGATCTCGTGCGACAGCACCGGCAGGCACAGCCCCATGGCGGCTCCCATGACGAGCAGCCCGATCATGTACACGGGGTACGGCATTCCGGCGCCGGCGAACGACAGCAGCAGCAGCCCGGCCACGTTCCCGGCGAGCCCGGCCGGCACCGCGGTCCGCGGCGACAGGCGGGCCGACAGCCGCGACAGGATGACCATGGGGACGGTCAGCGGCACGATGGCCACCCCGGTCAGCAGCGGCGAGAAGCCCTTGACCTCCTGCAGGAAGCGGGCGTTCATGAAGAACAGCGCGAACAGCCCGAAGAAGGTGACCGCGACGCCGAGCGTCCCCGCGCGCAGCCGCGCCACCCGGAACAGCCGCGGGTCCAGCAGTGGCCGGGCCGCCCGGAGCTGGTACGCGGCGAACACGGCGAACAGCGCGGCCGCCACCGCGAGCGCGCCGAGCACCAGCCCGCTCCCCCATCCGGCCTCCGGCCCTTCGATGATGCCGACGAGCAGCGCCACGGACGCGGCCGTCAGCAGCCCCGCGCCGGGCAGGTCGAGGACGGCGTCGTGCCGCGGCGCGCGCGGCACGGTGACGGCGACCAGCAGCGCCAGCACCACGGCCAGCGCGACCGGCACCCCGAACAGCGCCCGCCACGGCAGGTACTGCATGACCAGCCCGCCGCCCACGTTGCCGATCACCCCGGCCGCGCCGGTGGCGGCGGTCCAGGCGGCGACGGCGTGCCCGCGGGCGGCGGCGGGGTAGGCGCCGACGGTCAGGGCGAGCGAGGCGGGCATGACCATCGCCGCCCCGGCGCCGCTGAGCGCGCGGGCGGCGACGAGCGTGGTGACGTCCGGGGCGAGCGCCGCGGCCAGGCACCCGGCCGCGAACACGCCCAGCCCGGCCAGCAGCACCCCCTTGCGGCCGAAGCGGTCGCCGGCCGCGCCGGCGGGGATGAGCAGGCAGGCGAAGACGATGACGTAGGCGTCGACGATCCACAGGATCTGCGCCGGCGAGGGGCGCAGCTCGCTCGCGGCGAGCGTGGGGATGGCCAGGTTGACGGCGGCGACCAGGGCGACGGCCAGGACCACGGTGGCCGCCATGAGGACCATGATCCGGGTTCTGGCGGGATGGCCGGTCTGTTCCACGACGGTGGCGGACATGTGAGAACCCCCGAGCGGGTCGGTGTGGGTGGATGAGCGCGGCGGAGGCCTCCCGCGGATCTCACCGTAGAGTCGGAGGTGACTTGACCTCAAATGCATCTTTGTCAGGTGATACATGCGTCAGACGCAACCGAGCCTCGACCTGCTGGTCGCGCTGGACGTGCTGCTGGAGGAGGGCAGCGTGTCGGCCGCGGCGCACCGGCTGCACCTGTCGGAGCCCGCGATGAGCCGCACGCTCGGCCGGATCAGGAAGGCGATGGGCGACCCGGTGCTGGTGCGCTCGGGGCGGCAGATGGTGCCCACGCCGCGGGCGCTGGCCGTGCGGGAGGAGGTGCGGGGGCTGGTGGAGGCGGCCCGGCGGGTGTTCACGCCGCCGGGGCGGCTGGACCCGGCGACGCTGGTGCGCCGGTTCGTGATCCTCGCCTCGGACGCGGTGATCACCGCGGTCGCGTTGCCGCTGCTGAGCGAGGCGGCCAGGTCCGCGCCGGGGGTGACGCTCCACTTCCTGCCGGAGGGGCACGGCGACCAGCACGCGCTGCGCGAGGGCAGCGCGGACCTGGAGGTGACGGTGGTCGAGGACCCGGCGCCGGAGACGCGGGTGGAGCCGCTGATGCGGGACCGGGCGATCGGCGTCGTACGGCCGGGGCACCCGCTGCTGTCGGGCGGCCCCGTGACGCTGGAGCGGCTGGCGGCCGGCGAGCACGTGATCGCCAGCCGCCGGGGCCGGATGCGGGGGCCGGTGGACGAGGCCCTGGCCGCCCGCGGGCTGGAGCGGCGGATCGCCGGGTCGGTGCCGACGTTCGGGGCGGCGCTGCTGGCGGTGCGCGAGTCGGACCTGGTGGGGATGACGCCCGAGCGGCTGACCGCGCCGCTGGTGCGGGCGCTCGGGCTGGTGACGTTCCCGATACCGCTGGAGCTGCCGTCGATGACGTTGTCGCAGGCGTGGCACCCGCGCTACGACGCCGACCCCGCGCACGCCTGGCTCAGGGAGCAGGTGCGCGAGGCCCTCACGACCCTCGACCCGGACCACCCGCCGGCGTGACGGCCGGGCGGGGGTGAGGCGAGGGCCGAGCGGAGACCAGGCGACGGTCAGGCGGCGGCCAGGCGGTCAGGCGGTGGTCAGGCGGCGGCCAGGCGGTCAGGCGGTGGTCAGGCGGCGGTCCGGCGGTCAGGCGGTGGTCAGGCGGCGGTCCGGCGGTCAGGCGGTGGCGGGCTGGGCGGCGCGGCGGCGGGCGAGGGCGCCGTCGAGCGCCAGGGCCCCGCCGCCGGTGAAGCCGACCGCCAGGCTCGCCGCGGCCAGCGCCAGGACGAACTCGTAGCCGCCGTCGCCGGTCAGGCCGTTGCCGCCGTGCACGAAGACGATCGCGCCGAGCATGTCGAGGGCCAGCAGCGTGCCGGCGACCGGCAGCCCCGCCCCCAGGACGAGCGCCAGGCCGCCCGCGACCTCCAGCGCGGCCACGGCGGGCGCGGCGAGCCCGGCCAGCGGGATGCCGGCGGACTCGAAGAACTCGGCCGTGCCCGCGAGCCCCATCGTGACGAACTTCTGGTAGCCGTGCACCAGGAAGATCACCCCGACGGCGACCCTGGACAACAGCAGGACGACGGGACGGGCTTGGTCGATCATGCGGCCTCCTCGATCGTTCGAATCTGAACAAGAGCGTAGCGTGGAAGTTCAAAATTGAACAACAAGTACACTGGGGCCGTGACCGACACCCGATGGCTCGACGCGACGGAGATGGCGGCCTGGAGCGCCTTCCTCTCGACCGCGCACCTGCTCGAACGGCGCATCGAGGAGCAGCTCAAGGCGGCGGCCGGGCTGACGCACCCGCAGTACGAGATCCTGGTGCGGCTGGCCGGCTCTCCCGGCAGGCAGCTGCGTATGACCGAGCTGGCCCGGAGCTGCGTGGTGTCGAAGAGCGCGCTGACGTACCAGATCACCCAGCTGGAGAAGGCGGGCCTGGTGGAGCGGGCGACCTGCCCGTCGGACGAGCGCGGCGTGCTGGCGGTGCTCACCGAGGCGGGGCTGAGCTGCCTGGAACGGGTGGCGCCGGGCCACCTGGAGGTGGTGCGGGCGTACCTGATCGACCGGCTCAGCCGCGAGGAGCTGCACACCGTGAGCACGGCCATGCAGAGGACCGAGCAGGCGTTACGGGCCTCCGCCTGACGCCTGCGCGGCGGGGGCGGCGCATGGGCTCGGAGCATCGTAGACCACTCTACGCGACCGAGCCGCTACTGTCAGTTCACTTCTTCCCGGCGGCGGCGCGGGCGGCGCGCTCCATCTCGACCCGGGCGCTGGCGGCGTACTTGTCGACGTACTCCTGCTCCGACAGCTCCATCAGCGCGTACATGATCTCGTCGGTGACGGCGCGCAGCACGAGCCGGTCGTCCTCCATGCCGTAGTAGCGGGAGAAGTCGAGCGGCTTGCCGAACCGCACGCCCGGCCGGATGCCGAGCTTGGGCACCGGCCGCCCCGGCGGCATCATCTCGTAGGTGTTGACCATGGCCCAGGGGATGACCGGGGCCCGCGACTCCAGCGCCAGCCGGGCCACGCCGGTCTTGCCCTTGTAGAGGCGGCCGTCGGGCGAACGCGTGCCCTCGGGGTAGATGCCCAGGATGTGGCCTTCGCGCAGGATGCGCAGGCCGGTGCGGAGCGCGGCCTCGCTGGCCTTGCCGCCCGAGCGGTCGATCGGCACGGTGCCGACGCCGCTGAAGAACATCCGGGTGAAGAAGCCCTTGATGCCGCGCCCGGTGAAGTAGTCGGACTTGCCGAGCGAGATCACCTTGCGCTTGAGGTGCAGCGGGCCGAAGAAGTGGTCGGCGAAGGACAGGTGGTTGCCGGCCAGGATCGCCGGCCCCTCCCTGGGCACGTTGTCGACGCCCTCCGCCCACGGCCTGAACACGAGGTGGAGGAACGGCCCCAAGATGGCCTTGACCACCCAGTAGAACACTCCGGCACCTCTTCTCCAGCACGTTTGTCCGCGGGCAGAGTCATCTTCCCATCCTGAGCGCCATGCAACTACACCAGCTCTCGCACAAACACCCCCGAACGTGCGACGATCGGGCCGTTCCAGGATGAATTGCTGGAATGAAACTGCATGGAGGAGCTGTTATGCCGCTCATGCCAGGCGCGGAGCCCTACCACCACGACGGAGGCCAGATCGGCGTGCTGCTCTGCCACGGGTTCACCGGCACGCCGCAGTCGCTGCGGCCGTGGGCGGAGTTCCTGGCCGGGCACGGGCTGAGCGTCTCCCTGCCCCGCCAGCCGGGGCACGGCACGCGGTGGCAGGAGATGAACCGCACCCGCTGGGAGGACTGGTACGCCGAGGTGGAGAAGGCGTTCGAGGACCTCCAGGGACGCTGCGCGGAGGTGTTCGTGGCGGGGCTGTCGCTCGGCGGCTGCCTGGCGCTGCGGCTCGCCGAGGTGCACGGCCCGGCCATCAGGGGCGTCGTCGCGGTCAACCCGTCCATCGCCAACGACGTCCCGCTGATGCGGCTCGCGCCGCTGCTGAAGTGGTTCGTGCCCTCCGTGCCCGGCGTCGCGAACGACGTCAAGAAGGCCGGCGTGACCGAGCTGGCCTACTCCCGCACCCCGGTCAAGGCGGCGGCCTCGCTGCCCGGCCTGTGGGCGCTGGTGCAGGCCGACCTGGCGAAGGTGACGCAGCCGCTGCTCGTCTACCACAGCGTGGACGACCACGTGGTGAAGCCCACGAGCGTAGAGATCATTCGCCGGAAAGTCCCGCAGGCCACGATCGAGGAGCTGACCGATAGCTACCATGTTGCGACGCTCGACAACGACGCCGACACGATCTTTGCCGGCAGCCTCGACTTCATCCGGACACATGCCTCGGTACCCTTGCAGAGGGACTGATCGCACCCAGGGGGAAGTCGCGATCACTGTGGAGAGGCCCATCTAGGTGACGCCCCAGAGTGACGAGGACGAGGTCTGGCGGCAGATCGTCGCGTCCTTCAACGACACCGCCGAGCACGACTCGGCCGACCAGCCATGGCCGGACAGCGAGAACGTCCCCGCCGAGCCCGCCCGCCGGGTGGTCAAGCCCTCCGAGGAGCTGGAGGAGGACCTCGACGACGCCGGCGACAAGCACGACGAGGGCTCGGACGACGAGCAGGCCGGCGAGGAGGGGCACTACGTCCCGCCGCCGCCCCCTCCGCTGCCCAAGCTCGACCTGGCGACCAAGCTGGCGTGGGTGGCGCTGTTCGGCGGTCCCGCCTACCTCCTGATCGCCGCCATGGCGAGCTGGCACATGGAGGGGTGGGCGCTGTTCACGGCGGTGGCGGCGTTCATCGGCGGCTTCGTGGCGCTGGTGGTGCGCATGGGCGACGGCCCGCCGTCCAACGACGGCTGGGACGACGGCGCGGTGCTCTGACCCACCGCACGCCGGCCAAGGCCGGCCACGGTGCAACGACGGCGGCGGTCAGGACTTGGTCGCGGCGGTGGAGGCCGCGGCGGGCCGCGGCGCGAACGACTCCACCACGTCGGTGTAGCGGTCGGCGGTGTCGACCGCGTGCCCGACCGCCCACACCGCGCCCTTGCCGGCGAGGTAGGCGACGGCCTGCAGGCGTACGCTGCTGCGGCCCTTCTCGGTGCCGCCGCGGATGACCTCGCAGGCGCCCTTCTCGCAGCGCGCCACGAACGGCTCGGCCGCCCGCTCGGGGTCGTAGCCGGTCATCCAGTAGCGGCCCTTGCCGTCGCCGGTCACGCCGTAGAGGCGGGCGCCGGTGACGGGCAGGCTCTGCTGCTTCCAGCGCTTGCCGTTCCAGACCAGCACGAGCGGCGAGACGTCGCCGGGGCCGCGGTAGACGCCGCCGACCGCGACCGCCCGCTTGGCGTTGTCGGTCTGCACGTCGCGCAGGTAGCCGCCGGGGATCGAGGGCAGCGGCATGGACTTCCAGGTGCCGCCCGAGTTGTGCGCGATGAGCGGGCCCGTGCCGGTGTCGCCGACGGCGAAGCCGCCCGCGACGGCGTACAGCACGCCCTTGTCCTTGAGCTGCTGCACCGACCAGGTGGAGCCCTGCCCGGTGAGGACGAGGCCCTGCTTCTCGCGGCTGCCGACCGCCACGACCTTGCCGCCCTTGGCGTCGACGCCGCCGAGCCAGTCGCCGGCCCGCATGCCCTGCGGCCGGACCCGGTCGAAGCCGGACACGTCGCCGTGCGCCAGGTACGGCAGCCCGTCGTGGCCGTCGCCCACCGCCCACACGTCGGACGGGCCGGCCGCGGCCAGGCTGCGGAGGTTGCCCGCCCCGGTGCCGTCGCGCAGCGCCACCTCGCTCCAGCGGGAGCCGTCCCAGTGGCGGACGGTGCCGCGGTTCTTCCACACGTCCCAGATCTCCTGCTGGCCGACCGCCCACACGTCGCCCGTGGAGACGGCGAGCACGTCGGACAGGGAGCCGTCGGCCTGCAGGCGCACGCTGGTCGAGCGCTGCCACGCCTCGATTCCGGCGGGGCTGCGAGGATCGGCATGCGCGGCGGGCGTGACCTGCGGCAAGGCCACGGACGTCGCCAAGATCAGGAAGAGCGCACGCCGCCGGGAGCGACGGGTCATGAGCAAATGCTACGGGCTGGGCCGCCCTGTCCGCCCGCCGGTGTCCGAATCGGGATCCCCGGCGCCGCGCGCGCCGAGCTGGAACCTCAGCTCGGCCACCACCGGCAGATGGTCGCTCGCGGCGGCCAGATCGGCCGGGTCGGCCCCGGTCCCGGGCCCGGTCCCGGCCCCGGTTCCGTCGCCGCAGGAGAGGACGCTCGCCCCGGGCGCGGCGAACACGCCGTCGATGCGCGCCGCCGGCCGCGCGGCCGGGAACGTCGGCGCGCCGCCCCCGCCCGCGGCCGCCCCGCAGTCGGACAGCCGGCCGGCGAGGTAGCGCCAGGCCGGCTGGTGCGGCTGCTCGTTCAGGTCGCCGCCGAGCACGATCGCCGCCCCGTACGGGGCCGCCGCCCGCTCCATCAGCGCCACCGCCTCGGCCGCGTGGTGCATCCGCGCCGGGTCGCTGAGGTCGAGGTGGAGCGAGCCGACCGCCAGCCGGGCCCCGCCGGCCTCCACGACGGCGACGGCCAGCCCGCGCAGCTCCAGCCCGAGGAAGACCCGCAGGGCGTGGCTGCGCGCCTCCAGCACCCGCACCCGCGGGCCGGTGAGCACGGCCACGCCGCCGAGCCGGCCGGGCGTCGCCAGCCGCATCCCGGCCGCCTCCGCGAGCGCCCGCCGCCTGGCCCGCCACCGGCCGAACCGCGGCGCCTCCTGCACGCACAGCACGTCGGCCCGCAGGCCCGCGATCACCCGGGTGAGCGCGGGCAGGCTGTCGCGCAGCCCGTGCAGGTTGTACGTGCCGATCCTGACGCCGCCCCGGACGCCGGCTCCGGGGCCGTTGCCGGCGCTCACGCGCCGGCTAGCGCTGCCTGGCCAGGTCGGCGGCGCCCACCACGCCGGCCGAGGCGCCGAGCTCGGCCAGCCGGATCTCGGCGAGCGGCCGGTGCCCGTGCCCGGTGAGCCGCCGCGCGAAGCTCTCGCGGGCGCGGTCGATGAACAGGTCGGCGGCCCTGGACACGCCGCCGCCGACGATGAAGCAGCCCGGGTCGAGCACCGCGGCCAGGTCGGCCATGCCCTGGCCGAGCCAGTCGGCGAGGGCGCCGAACGCCTCCAGCGACACCTGGTCGCCCCGGCGCGCGGCCTCGGTGACCTCCTCGCCCTCGATCTTGCCGCCGGCCAGCCCGAGCAGGATCTGCGCCCGCTCCGGCGCGGCCTCGGCCAGCTCTCTGGCCTCCTTGACCAGGGCCTGGCCGCTGGCGTACTGCTCCCAGCAGCCGATGTTGCCGCAGCCGCACGGCCGCCCGCCCGGCTGCACCTGCATGTGGCCGAGCTCGGCGCCCATGCCCCAGCGGCCGCGGTAGAGCGCGCCGTCGAAGACCAGGCCGCCGCCGATGCCGGTGCCGAGCGTCAGGCAGACCACGTGGGACTGGCCGCGCCCCGCCCCGAACCTGGTCTCGCCCCAGGCCATGGCGTTGGCGTCGTTCTCGATCACGACCGGCAGGCCGACCAGCCCGCTGATCTTCTTCTGCAGCGGCTCCTCGCGCCAGGCGAGGTTGGGGGCGAAGCGCACGACCGAGCGGGTCTCGTCCACGAACCCGGCCGCGCCCACCCCCACCGCCTCGACGTCCCTGCCGGCGGACAGCTCGCGGACCACGTCGGCCACCGTCTCGGCCACCACGTCCGGACGGTCGGCGGCGGTCGGCCGCAACGTGTGTTCGACGATCTTCCCTTGGTCGTCGACCACACCCGCGGCCACCTTGGTCCCGCCGATGTCGACACCGATCGTGAGCATGCCCCTCGTTCTCCCTATCCCAGATCTATGTGTTCCACGTCGTCGCGGCGGGCCCGGTCGTCCTGCCGTGCCTGCTCGCTCTGGCGTGTCCGGTCGTCGCGGGGGCCACGGGGGGCGGGGCGGCCCAGGGCGTCGAGCGCGCCGCGGAAGGCGGCGAACAGCTCGCCGCCCGCGGCCATCAGGTGACCGGTCACGTCGGCCCCGGACTCGCGCTGGGCCGCGATCGCGCGGCACCACGGGCAGGCGCGGCAGACGTACTCGTCGTGCGGCTCGGTCACCGCCTCCTCCCAGACGTCGCGCTCCCTGCGCGCGCCGCCGGTGAACGAGTTGAGCACGGTCCGGCCGACCTGGCGCGTGGCGCGTCCCTGGATGGACTCGAACAGCTTGCGCGCCTCGTCGGCGACGGTGCCGATCGGGTCACGGTCGCCGCCCGGCCCGGTGCTGCCCTGCCCGGTGCTGCCCTGTCTGGTGCTGCCCTGTCTGGTGCTGTCTTGTCTGGCGTTGCTCTCGGTCATCTGGCCCTCCCTGTGGCGGCGGCCCTGCCTGCGGGGTCGCTCATCCTCCTCAACTCCTCAGGAACCGGATTCGCTCCCCGGGCTGAACGCTACCCGCAGCACGCCGTCGCGGAGCGCCGCCCCGCTGATCTTCCTGCGGGCCAGCGCGACGGGCAGGGCCAGGATGCGGCGGTAGGGGCCCGCCGTGATGATGAGCTCGTCGCCCTTGCGGGCCAGGTCGACCTCGCCGCGGTCGGCGCCGGGCAGGTCGAGGGTCAGCTCGTCGGCGCTCATCCGCAGCGGCGGCGGGGCCGCGGGCGGCGCGAACGGGTCGGCCTCGCCGTAGAGCCGCGCCCCCACGTCGGTCAGCGCGCCCCTGCCGACGGGCTCGGCGGGCAGGTAGGGGACGACATGGATGGGCAGCGGCGCGAACGACTGCTCCGCCTCGGCCAGCAGCCTGGCCTGCGCCGCCACCCACTGGGCGCGCCACTCGTCGGCGCCCTCCGCGGGGAAGACGCGGTTGGCGATGACGGCGTCGACGCGGTAGCCGTACAGGTTGAGCGAGGTGAGGGTGCGCCGGGCCTCGGCCAGCACCACCGACTCGGGGGTGAGCACGAGCCGGACGGAGGCGTGCTCGCCGGTGAGCAGCTCCCGCACCTGCATGAGGCCGCGGTGGAAACGCTCGCCGGCGCTCATGACGTCGTCGCCGGGCGCGCTGACCCGGGCCACGCCGCGCACGAACGGCGCGACCAGCCGCACCAGCCGCCGGCCGACCGGCATGAGCCGGCTGACGTGCCAGTCGAGCGCCTCGGGCAGCGCGAGCAGGCGCAGCGTCTCGGCGGTGGGCGCGCAGTCGACGACGATGACGTCCCAGCGGCCGGAGCGGGCGTGCTCGCGCAGCTCCAGCAGCGCGATGACCTCCTCGGCGCCGGGCAGGACGGTGATCTCCTCGGAGGTGATCTCGTCCAGGCCCAGCTCGGTCAGCACGCCCCGCGCGTAGTCCTGCAGCTCGCCCCAGTGGCGCTCCAGCGTCTTCTGGGTGTCGACCTGGTGCAGGTGCAGGCCGGGCGCCACCTCGCCGGGCTCGGCGGCGAGCGCGTCGGCCAGCGAGTGGGCGGTGTCGGTGGAGACAACGAGCGTCTTCAGGCCCCGGCTCGCGGCCAGCGTCGCGGTGGCCGCGGCGGCGGTGGTCTTGCCCACGCCGCCCTTGCCGGTGAAGAGCAGGACCCGGGGATCCACCTCAGCGGCCTTCGACGCGCTTCTTGAGGCCCTTGAGCGCGGTGTCCACGATCACCTTCTCCGCCTTGCGCTTGATCATCCCGATCATCGGCACGCTGAGGTCGACGGCCAGCTCGTACGTCACAGCGGTGCCACTGCCCGCCGCGGCCAGCCGGTAACTCCCGCGGAGCTGCGAGACCATCTTGCCGGGCTCGACGACCTCCCAGCTCACGCCGTCGTCGCCCGCCCAGGTGTAGCCGAGGGTGTAGGTGTCGCTGATCATCCCGGCGTCCAGGACGAAGCGGACGTCGCGCGCCCGGCCGTCGTCACCGGCGGCGAGGACCTCGGCGCTCTTGATCGAACCCGCCCACTCGGGGTAGGCGGGGAAGTCGGCGATGACCGCCATGACCTCGGCGCGGCCGGCGTCGATGGTGATGCTCGAAGTGGTGCGATCAGCCATGGGAACACCGTACCGGGCGGGTCACCATTCGAGGACGAAGGGAACGCCCTTCCCCCGGAAATGGCCCACGTTCACACATTCGGTGCGTCCCACCCGGGCGCGGGCGTGCAGGGGGTTGTGCACGTGGCCGAACAGGGCGTAGCGGGGCTGGATCCGGCGGATCGCCTCCAGCGTGGCCTCGCTGCCGCGCTCGAAGCGCCGCGCCACCACGTCGTAGAGCAGCTCGGGCAGGGCGGGCGGGATGTGGCAGCACAGCACGTCCACCTCGCCGACCGCCTCGACCTTGGCCGCGTACTCCTCGTCGCTGATCTCGTACGGCGTGCGGTAGGGCGTCCGCAGCCCGCCGCCGACGAACCCGAACCGCAGCCCGCCGATCTCCACGCTCTCCCCGTCGAGCACCTGGTGGCCGGGGCGCAGGTAGTCGGACCACAGGCGCGGCAGGTCGACGTTGCCGTAGGTGAGGTAGGCGGGGGTCGGCATGGCGGCGAACAGCGCCTCGTACTGGGCGCGGACGTTGCGCTCGATGTGCTCGCGCGGGTCGCCGTCGAGCGTCGCCCACAGCGCCGCCGACAAGGCCCTGGCCTCGTCGAAGCGCTTCTGCGTGCGCAGGCCGATGAACTCGGCGGCCTTGTCCCGTCCGAACAGGTCGGCGAAGATGCCCTGCGCGTGGTCGTCGTAGTCGATGAACAGGATCAGGTCGCCGAGGCAGATCAGCGCGTCCGCGCCCTGCCCGGCGACGGCCAGGGCGTCGGCCCGGCCGTGGACGTCGCTCACCACATGGACCCGCATGGGGGAAATCCTACGAGCGGCGGCTGCTAGCGTGATGAACGGCCTTCATAACGCCTCCATGACGACGCGACCTGCGAGGCTACCGGCGCGTAACTTAACGCGGTAACGTCCAGGCCGTCCTTCGAAGAGGAGTTGATCCGTGCGCGAGTACAGCGTCCCGGTCCTGGTCGACGTGCCTGCCTCGGCCGGCCTGGCCGACACCGTCTTCCGGCGGGCCGAGCAGGAGCCCGGCGCCGTCGTCATGCGCCGCAAGACCGGCGCGGGGTGGCCGGCGGTCACCGCGTCGGAGTTCCGCGACCAGGTCGTGGCCGTGGCGCGGGGGCTGATCGCGGCGGGGGTGGAGCACGGCGACCGGGTGGCGCTGATGTCGCGCACCCGCTACGAGTGGACGCTGGTCGACTACGCCATCTGGTCGATCGGCGCGGTCACCGTGCCGGTCTACGAGACCTCCTCGGCCGACCAGGTGCGCTGGATCCTGTCCGACAGCGAGGCCAAGGCCGCGTTCGTGGAGCTCGACGCGCACGAGGAGACCGTGCGCGAGGCCGCGCCCGAGCTGAAGGACGTGTGGCGGATCGACGCCCCGCCGGAGGGCGGCGACGTCCCGGAGTCGGAGGTGCACGAGCGGCGCGCCCGGGTCTGCGCCGCCGACCTCGCCACCGTCGTCTACACCTCCGGCACCACCGGCCGGCCCAAGGGCTGCCGGATCACCCACGACAACCTGCTGTTCACCGCGCTCAACGTGCTGCGCGGGCCGCTGGAGCCGCTGTTCTCCCGCAAGGACCCGGCGGCGCTGCTGTTCCTGCCGCTGGCGCACATCTTCGCGCGGATGATCCAGGTCGTGCTCGTCGAGGCGGGCGCGGTCATGGCGCACACGCCCAACATGAAGAACGTCGCCCCCGACCTGCAGGACTTCCGGCCGACGTTCCTGCTGGGCGTGCCGCGCGTGTTCGAGAAGGTCTACAACGGGGCCGAGCAGAAGGCGATCGCCGGCGGCAAGGGCAAGATCTTCGCCCGCGCCGTGGACGTCGCCGTGGCCTGGAGCCGCGCCGAGAGCTCCGGAGGCGCGCCGCTGGGGCTGCGGCTGCAGAAGGCCGTCTTCGACCGGCTCGTCTACGCCAAGCTGCGGGCCGCGACCGGCGGGCGCCTGACAGCCGCCGTGTCCGGCGGCTCGGCGCTGGGCGAACGGCTCGGCCACTTCTTCAAGGGCGTCGGCATCGAGGTGTTCGAGGGCTACGGCCTGACCGAGACCTCCGCGCCGTGCTCGGTCAACCTGCCGGGCGCCAACAAGATCGGCACGGTGGGCAAGCCGCTGCCCGGCGTCACGCTGCGCATCGGCGAGGACGGCGAGGTGCTGGCCAAGGGCCGCAACGTCTTCGCCGGCTACTGGAAGAACGAGGCCGCCACCGCCGACGCGATCGACTCCGACGGCTTCTACCACACCGGCGACCTCGGCGAGCTCGACGCCGACGGCTACCTGAGCATCACCGGGCGCAAGAAGGAGATCCTGGTGACGGCGGCCGGCAAGAACGTCGCGCCCGGGCCGCTGGAGGACCTGCTGCGCGCCCACCCGCTGATCTCCCAGGCCATGGTCATCGGCGACGGCCGGCCCTTCGTGGCCGCCCTCGTCACGCTCGACCCGGAGGCGGCGCCCGAGGGGCGCACGGCCGCCGAGCTGCGCACCGACCCCGAGGTGCTGGCGGAGATCCAGGGCGCGGTGGACAAGGCGAACCGGTCGGTGTCGAAGGCGGAGCAGATCAAGAAGTTCGTCATCCTGGAACGGGACATCACCGAGGACAGCGGGCATCTGACGCCGACCCTGAAGGTGAAGCGCAATCTGGTGCTGCGGGACTTCGCGGACCAGATCGAGAAGCTGTACGGCGGGCACTAGAAAAGCCGGAACAACATAAGGCGATCCGTCCGGATTTAAGCATCCATATGCCGCGTGACCAGGGGAATCTTCCTTCGAATCCCGCTTTCTCGCCGCCGCCCGCCGGGTATTCTCGGGGCAAAGAAAACGGGACCGGGAATCTATACCATCCCCGGTCCCTTACCCCACGGTAAGGGAGAACAGGCGTGAACATCAAGGATGCCGGGCCGGCTTTCACGACGGCTCTTGAGAACGAATTCATCCAAATCCGGGCAGACCAGAAGGAATTGGCGCAGGATCTGACCGATCGCGTCAACAACGTGGCGAACCGCCTCAAGGACCTCGACTCCAGGTGCGAGACACGGTTCTCCCGCCTCGACGCCAAGATCGACGCGGTCGACGCCAAGGTCGAGAAGCTGGACCTCCGGCTCGGCGCCGTCGAAGGGCGGCTCGACGCCGTCGAGAACCAGCTCGACGCCTTCGCAGGCCACCTCGAGACGATGAGCGCTGGTGTCGGCGGCCTCGGCGAGCACATCCACGGGATCGGCACGCGGGTCGACGGCGTGCAGGAGACTCAGCAGCAGATGCTCAACGTGCTCGTCGGCATCCAGCAGAAGCTCGCCGCCGCCTGATCCCAGCGCGTCACGAGGGCGGGTTCGTGCCGGCTCCGGCGCGGGCCCGCCCTTGGCGTACGTGGGGGCGCGGGCGTCCGGATGGCGGCACGGCCTCATGCGGCTGGTCCTGGTGCGGTGCCGGGCCGGATGTCGGCGGTTCGCGGGAGACGCGCAGGGCCGGCCGGGGCGCGCCCATGGCCGTTGTGCGCGGCCCTCGGTGCAGAGGGTCGGGGCGGGTCGGGGCGGGTTGTCATGAAACCGTGCTTTGACAAGTCGGAAATGTTGGCTTTTCGATGAATGAAGGTGAGCGAAGTCGGGGGAATCTGAAGGGTTCGGTAGGAGGAACCTCACATGGACCATCGGCCGCCGTTGTCCCGCCACACCTCTGTCCCGTCGTCCGTGCCGCCGTCTGTGCCGTCGTCCCACACCATCTCACGTCGTTCGTTGTTCCTCGGGGCCGCCGCGTTCGGGGTGCCGGCCGTGCTCGCCGGGTGCGGGTCCGGGGAGCCCGCTCAGAAGGCGGGCGGCGGGTCGGCCGCCGCCGGGCTCGGCACGGTGACCCTCGGCTCGAACGCCTCCGACGAGGTGCCGAAGAAGTCGCTGGAGGCGCAGCTCAAGGCGTTCACGCAGGCCACGGTGAAGGTCAACACCGTGGACCACAACACCTTCCAGGAGAACATCAACCGCTACCTCCGGGGCACCCCGGACGACGTGTTCACCTGGTTCGCGGGCTACCGGATGCAGTTCTTCGCCGAGCAGGGTCTCGCGCTCGACCTGTCGGACGTCTGGCGGGACATCGGCGGCGACTTCACGCAGGCGTTCAAGGACCAGTCGACCGGCGTGGACGGCAAGCAGTACTTCATCCCGTCCACCTACTACCCGTGGGCGGTCTTCTACCGCAAGAGCGTCTGGCGGGAGAAGGGCTACGAGCCGCCCGCGACGCTGGACGAGTTCACGGCCCTGGCGAAGAAGATGAAGGCCGACGGCCTGATCCCGATCGCGTTCGCCGACAAGGACGGCTGGCCCGCCATGGGCACGTTCGACATCCTCAACATGCGGACGAACGGCTACGACTTCCACGTCCAGCTCATGCAGGGCAAGCAGTCGTGGACCGACCCGAAGGTGCGGCAGGTGTTCGACACCTGGCGGGGGCTGATGGAGTACCACCAGCCGGCGGCGCTGGGCCGCACCTGGCAGGAGGCCGCGCAGTCGCTGGCGCAGAAGAAGACCGGGATGTACCTGCTCGGCATGTTCGTCGCCCAGCAGTTCCCCGAGGCCGACCGCGACGACCTCGACTTCTTCACCTTCCCCGAGGTCAACCCGGCCTACGGCACCGACTCGATCGACGCGCCCATCGACGGCTACATGGTCTCGGCCAAGGCGAGGAACGTGGACGGCGCGAAGGCGCTGGTCAAGCAGCTCGCCCAGGCCTCCTCGCAGAACATCGCCACCAAGCTCGACCCGGGCACGCTGGCCTCCAACGGCAAGGCCGACACCTCCGGCTACAGCGCCCTGCAGAAGCGCGGCGCGGAGCTGGTGTCGAAGGCGACGCACATCGCCCAGTTCCTCGACCGCGACACGCGTCCCGACTTCGCCTCCACCGTGATGATCCCTTCGTTGCAGTCGTTCGTCGGCAAACCGGACGAGATCGATCCGCTGCTGGCGAGCATCGAGAAGCAGAAGGCCACCATCTTCCGCTGATGGCCGTCAAGACCCGTCGCTACTCCGCCCGCGACGTGACCGTCCTGGTCGCCGGGCTGGGGGTGGCCATCGTCGTCAACGTGGGCCTCGTCTGGGGGCCCACGCTGGCCAGCGTCGGCCTGTCGGCCACCGACTGGACCGGCATCGGCCCGATCGGGTGGATCGGCGGCCGGAACTACCACGACCTCGCGACCACGTACCCGCCGTTCTGGTCGGCCGTCCGCAACAACGTGTTGTGGCTGGGCTTCCTCGGGCTGGTCGCCACGCCGTTCGGGCTGTTCTGCGCGGTGCTGCTGGACCGGCGGCTGCGGATGTCGCGGCTCTACCAGAGCGCGCTCTACATGCCGGTCGTGCTGTCGCTGGCGGTCGTGGGCTTCATCGCCCAGCTCGTCCTGTCCTCCGACTACGGCGTGCTGAACGCGGTGACCGGGCTGCACGTGGACTGGCTCGGCGACCGGGCGGTCAACATCTGGGTCGTGATGGTCGCGGCGGGCTGGCGGCACGTCGGCTACGTCATGATCATCTATCTGGCGGGGCTGAAGGCGGTGGACCCGGCGCTGAAGGAGGCGGCGGCCATCGACGGGGCGAACGAGCGGCAGGCGTTCTTCCGCGTGGTGTTCCCGACGCTGCGGCCGGTCAACGTGATCGTGTTCGTGATCACGGTGATCGAGGCGCTGCGGGCCTTCGACATCGTCTACGCCATCAACAAGGGCAGGAACGGGCTGGAGCTGCTGTCGGTGCTGGTCACCGAGAACATCGTGGGCGAGGCGAGCCGGATCGGGTTCGGCTCGGCGATCGCGGTGATCCTGCTGGTGATCTCGCTGGGGTTCATCGTGACGTACCTGGCGCAGTTGTTCCGCGAGGAGGAGCGATGAGCGCGGTCCCCGCCCGCCGGCGGCTGCGGCCGGCGCGGGCGCTGCTGCACGTGTTCCTCGCGCTGGTGGCGCTGGGGTGGCTGCTGCCGCTGGCGCTCGCCGTGTACGCCTCGCTGCGCCCGTACGACGAGACGGCCAGGCTGGGCTACTTCTCGCTGCCCGAGCACCTGACGCTCGGCTACTACGGGGAGGCGTGGACCCAGGCCGACCTGCCCCGCTACTACCTCAACACGCTGATCATCGTGGTGCCGGCCATGGTGGTGACGCTGCTGCTGGCCTCGTTCACGGCGTTCGCGATCGCGCGGCTGCGCGTCCCGGGCCGCCGGACGCTGCTGATCGTGTTCACGGCGGGCAACCTGCTGCCGCCGCAGGTGCTCATCACCCCGCTCTACACCCTCTACACGCTGATCCCGCTGCCCGCGTGGCTGTCGGACTCGCAGTCGCTGTACGACTCCTACCTCGGGCTGATCCTCATCCACGTGGCGTTCCAGTTCGGCTTCTGCGTGTTCGTGCTGGCCAACTTCATGCGCACGATCCCGGAGGAGATCAACGAGGCGGCGCTGGTGGACGGGGCCGGGGTGTGGAAACGGTACTGGCGGCTGACGCTGCCGCTGTGCCGGCCGGTGCTGGCGGCGCTGGCCACGCTGGAGTTCACCTGGATGTACAACGACTTCCTGTGGGCGCTGGTGCTGATGTCGTCGGGCGACAAGCTGCCCGTCACCTCGGCGCTGAACAACCTGCGCGGCCAGTTCTTCACCGACTACAACCTGCTGGCCGCCGGGTCGGTGCTGGTGGCGCTGCCGACGCTGATCGTCTTCCAGCTCCTGCACAAGCAGTTCGTGGCCGGGCTGACGCTGGGGGCGACCAAGGGGTGAGCGTTCGCGGGGAGGGTCACAGGAGGGCGTGGAAGCGGGCGGCCACCTGGTCCCACGTCCACTCGCGGGTGATCCAGTCGCGGCCGGCCACGCCCAGCTTGCGCGCCTTGTCCGGGTCGGTCAGCAGCTCGACGACGGCCTGGGCGATCTCGGCGGGGTTCTCGCCGTTGACGACCAGGCCGGTCTCGCCGGGACGGACGGCGTCGGGCGCGCCGCCGGACGCCCCGGCGACCACGGGCAGCCCGGTGGCCGACGCCTCCAGGAACACGATGCCGAGGCCCTCCACGTCCACGCCGTTCCAGCGGGTGCGGCACGGCATCGCGAACACGTCGGCGGCGGCGTAGTAGCCCGGCAGGCTCGCGGCGGGGACGGTCCCGGTGAAGCGGACGGACGGGTGGCCGCCCGCCAGCCGTTCCAGCGTCCTGCGGTACGGGCCGCCGCCGACCAGCAGCAGCACGGCGTCGGGCACCTCGCGCAGCACCCGGGGCCAGGCCTGGATGAGCCGGTCCTGGCCCTTGCGCGGCACCAGCCGGGACACGCAGGCCACCACGGGACGGCCCGCCAGCCCCGGCTCGGCCGGGGGCAGGCCGGGGCGGAACTGCTCGGCGTCCACGCCGGGGGCCAGCCGTACGAGCTTGTCCGGCGCGACGGCGGCCTCGATGCGGCGGCGGGTGTAGTCGCCGAGGTACGTCACGACGTCCGCGTGCCGGCCGATCCTGCGCAGCACGGCGCGGAAGCCCGGCGCGCTCGCCCACGACGCCTCGTGGCCGTGGGTGAGCATGACCACGCGCCGCGCGCCCGCCCGGCGCAGGTGCGGCGCGAGCAGGCCGAGCGGGGCCGCCGCCCCGAACACGACGGTCCGCGCCCCGTGCTCGGCCACCAGCCGGGCGGCGCGGCGGGCCACGGCGGGGGTCGGCAGCATGAGCCGGGTGGGGTGCCGCACCACGGGGTACGGCTGACGCCGGTCGAACTCCTCGCAGCCCGGCCAGGCGGGCGCGTACACCGCCACGCCGGGCGTGCGGAGCGCCAGCCCGTGCACGAACGACTGGATGCCGCCCGGCCGCGGCGGGAAGTCGTTCGTGACGATGACCACCTTCGGCAGCGCGCCTGTCTCGGCCCCCGTCACGGCACGGGGACGCCGTTCAGTCTCGCCCACGCGCGGGCCGTGGCGATCCGCTCGGGACCGGAGGGATGGGAGGCATAGAGCACATATTCCACCGCATCAGGCGACAAGTCGGAAATATTGGCCACGGCGAAGCGTCTCTGCATGGCCACGAACGTCGCCGGGTCCCTCGTCAGCTCCAGCGCGTGCAGATCGGCCCGGGCCTCGACCTGCCGGCTGACGACGTTCTCGACGGGGCCGAGGAGCAGGGCGCCGAGGCTCATCAGGCCGATGACCGCCCCGACCGCGCGGGGGTCGGCGATCGAGCCGACGCCGGCCCTCCGGCGCACCGCCTCGAAGACCAGGAACAGCAGGACGGCGCCCAGCGCCGAGCCGAGGGCCGCGACGATCGTGCCGTGCAGGACGTCGTCCCGCTCGGCGTGCCCCAGCTCGTGCGCCACCACCAGCGCGACCTCCTGCCGCGGGGCGCGCAGCAGCGTGTCGTGGACGACGATGCGGCGCGTCGCGCCGAAGCCGGAGACGTAGGCGTTCAGCGCCGTCGTGCGCCGCGAGGCGTCGGCCACCAGCACGTCCCGCACCGGGACGCCGTCCCGCGCGGCCATGGCCAGCAGGTCCGCGCGCAGCGGGCCCTCGCGCATGGGGGTGAAGTCGTTGAACATCGGCTCGAACACCACGGGATAGACGAACGAGGCCGCCACCGTCAGGACGAACGCGCCCGCCGCCGCCGGGATCCACCACCGCCGCACGCGGCGCGCCAGCGCCACCAGGACGACCAGCGCCAGGCAGAGCAGGAACGTCTCCACGGCCGCGTTCTTCAGCCGGTCACCGGTCCAGGACGCCCAGTCCTGGGTGGACAGGCCGTACGCGCGCAGGATCGTCTCGAACCACATCCCGAGGGGCCAGCGGACCAGCGTGGTGAACGCGGAGACGACCACGACGCCGCAGACCACCCGCAGCCACCACGGGCCGCGCAGCCGCTCGACGGCCCGCGCGCCGAGCGGGGTGGCGATCAGGACGGCGGCGACGAGCAGCGTCAGGGCCAGCGACAGATGGCCCGGCAGGCTCGTGGCGGCGTCGAACGCCCGGGAGCGGGCGATCTCGGCGGCGCTGAAGTCGCGCGACGGGTCGGGCGGGGCGGCGGCCAGAGTGGTCCAGGGAGTGGTCCAGGGAGTGGTGAGGCCGGCCACGGCGAGCAGGACGGCGGCGAGGGCGGCCAGGGCGAGCGCGGCCTGGCGGCGCAGGCGGCCGTCGTCGTCGCAGAGGCGATCGGCGACGGGCTTGCCCTCGTAGGCGGGAGCGCCGCTCACGGCCCGGTCCCCGCCGCTCACGGCCTCGTCCCCGCGGGCCCGGCCCCTGCGGCTCACGGCCTCGTCCCTGCGGGCCCGGCCCCTGCCGCTCACGGCCCCGCGCCCGCCACTCACGGCGTCGTGCGCGCCGGCCCGGTTCCCGCCGGCCCGGTTCCCGCCGGTCCGGGTCGTGTTCGCGGGTGCCGCCGGGTCGCCGGTCTCCCGTCGTTCGCTCATCCGCCTCCCCTTCCTACCCGAGCTGTTCCCGCACGTACCCGCGCCACCGCGCCGTCAGCGTGGCCACGGAGAGCCCCAGCGGGGCGAGCGCCCGCTCGACGCCCGTCGCCTGGGCTGCACGGTAGAGCCGTACCAGGGTCCCCTCACTGAACCGGTCCGCGAGGAAGCGACACGCCAGCCACGCCTCCTGGTACGCCCGCGCGAGCCGCGCCGGGTCGCGCCCGTCCGCCGCGAAAGCCGCGGGTCCGGGCAATTCGCCGGGCAGGCGTCCGGCCCGGACCTCGCCGGCCAGTTCGGCGGCGGCGACCGGCACGGGCAGCCCGGCGTCGCGGTAGCCGACGTAGTCGGCGAACCCCTCGTACAGCCAGGGGGGCAGGCGGTCGGTGCCGGCGGCCACGTGGGTGAGCTCGTGGGTGAGCACGACGTCCCTGCCGGTGGGGTTGAGGCGGGCGAAGGCGTCCGGGACGACGATGACGCGGTCGCCGTCGGCGAGGGCGGCCAGGCCGGCCACGGGCCCGGCGCCGACCAGCCGGGCCGCCTCGGCGGCGCTCGCCGGGACGACGACCAGGGGCCGTACCGGCTCGCCGAGGACGTCCGCGACCCGGAGGGCGGCGGTGTCGGCCCGCCGCGCCAGCTCGGCGAGCGTCGCGGCCGGCGTGCCGTGCCCGACGACCACGGAGCGGGCCCCGCGTGCCGTGACGGTCTCCCCCGGCCACAACGCGCGGGGGACGGCCGCGCTCGCGGCGGGGACGAGGGCGAGGAGCAGGAGGGCGCCCGTCGCGGCTCGTCGGCTCACCTGCTCGGACACGTTGCCCGATGCTAGCGGGGGCGGGGCGGCCGGGGGCGGGAAGGGGACAGCCCCGCCCGATCCCCTCGCGGGGATCGTGGCGGGGCCGTGTCACATGCCGGGACGGACCGCGCCCACGAACGACGACCTGCGCCATCCGCTCAGCTTGTCGATGCGTACCCGTTCGCCTGTCCGCGGCGAATGGATCATTCTGCCCTTGCCGACGTACATGCCCACGTGGCCGAGCCCGTTGAAGAACATCAGGTCGCCTGGCTTGAGGTGCTTCCACGAGACCTTCGTCCTGATGCGGGCGAACTGGCTGCTCGCCACGCGAGGGAGCCTGACCCCGGCCTTCCTCCAGGCGTACTGGACGAGTCCGGAGCAGTCGAACGAGCCGGGGCCGGTGCCGCCGTAGCGGTACGGGTCACCGATCTGGTTCTTGGCCACGGCGACGGCCCGGTGGGCCCTCGCCTGTTGCCGGGCGGCCTTGGCGGCCCTGGCCGACCTGGTCGTTCTCGCCGACCGGGTGGTCTTCGCCGACGTGGTCGTGCGGGCCGTGGAGGCCGTGGAGGTGTCGCTTGCCGCCGCCGCCTGGGCCGCGGGGGCATGGAGGATCACACCTCCGGCCGTCACGGTCATGGTGAGCGCCGCGCCGCTGAGGGCAAGGCGGGACAGACGGGGGTTGAGAGGGGAGGTAGACAGGATTTCTCCTTGAGTCTTCCACGAACGCCTACCGGGTTAGCTGACGGATTCGGGCCTGGAAGTAGCCCTACGGCGCCGCGGTGGCGCCGATTCACCCCTGATCCCTGGCGAACGGGATCGATGGGTCCCCGGCTCCGTGCCTCCTGGCTGCACGGATTCGGCAGGTCGCCGCCCTGGAAGCGCGTCTTCGCGCGCATGGGGATGCGGGGGCGACCGGCGGATTGTCTATCTGTCACACATCGGGGGGAACCGATGGAGGTTGCCGCGACATGGCGTGCCGCTGCGACGCCAGAAGTTACGCCGAAGGTCAAGGAACGGCAAAACGCCAGTCAGCTTGTCAAGATCAGACAGGGGGTCGAGTCAGAATCGAAACCCCTGCTGGAACACCAGGTTCCGTTACCTAAATGTGACCCTTCTCACAATTCCCGGCACACGCCGCTGTAAGGTACCAATTGTCACTTTTGTCACACCTGTCACAGGGCTGACACGTGGGCACGCTCCCACGAGACCCCCGGGAGACACGGGTCTGATGGGACCGAAACCAGTCAGGCGACAGCCCGGAACGCGGGCGATCCGGGCTCAGGGCCGGATGGCGCCGACCAGGGACCGGCCGTACGACGAGAGCTTGACGATCTTGACGACGTCGCCCGTCTGCGGGGCGTGCACGATCTGCCCGTTGCCCGCGTACATGCTGACGTGGCCCAGCCCCTCGCTGAAGATGAGGTCGCCGGGCTGCAGCGCGTCCAGGCTCACCCGCCGGCTCGCCCCCCAGGCCCACTGCTGCCAGGTCGTGCGCGGCAGCGACACGCCCGCGGCCCGCCAGCTCGCCTGCGTGAGCCCCGAGCAGTCCCAGCCGCCCGGGCCCGTCCCGCCGAACACGTACGGCTTGCCGACCTGGGCGAAGGCGAAGCGCAGCGCGGCGGCGGCGCTGCCCGAGGCGGAGCCGGTGTACTTGACGCCGGTGCTGTTCGGGTTGCCGGCCTTGTAGGCGTTCAGCTTGTTCAGCAGCTTCTTCTGCTCGGCGATCAGCTTGAGGATCTCCGAGCGTTCCTTCTCGACCCCGTCGCGCTCCTCGTCGGCCGACTCCAGCGCCTTCTCGGCCTTGTCACGCTCGGTCTTCAGCCCGCGGTTCTCCCGGTCGAAGGCGCTCAGCTTCTCGGCCCGCTCCTTGGAGACCTGGCCGGCCAGCGCGAGCCGGGCGAGGAAGTCGTCGGGGTCGTCGGAGCCGAGGAAGCCCGGCAGGGACGTGACGTCGCCGCCGAGCTGGTAGCTGTCGACCGCCATGGTGATGACCTGGGCGCGCAGGTCGGCGACGGTGGCCAGCTTGCGCTTGTAGCTCTCGTTGAGCTTGGTGTAGGCGCTCTTGGCGGCCTTGTAGCGCTCGGTGGCGGTGTTGTAGCGGTCGACGACCTTGTCCGCCTTGTCGTTGAGCTTCTCCAGCTTGGCCTTGGCCTGGGCGAGCGTGGGCTTGGGATCAGCGACCGCGGCTCCCGTGGGTGCAAGCACCAGTCCGAACGCGATCCCCGCGGCCACCGGTACCCGGCCAAACCTCACTGCGTCGCCTCCCAGGGGTAAACATCTGGGGCGAATAGTACAGAAGTGGCGCGTGGGGTCTCACCCGAACGCCCAAAACGAGCAAGTCGTAATCTAGGCGCGACCCAGGCGACGCAGCAGCAAAGCAGACGGAACGGGTCTGGCGCCCATGCGCCGCACCGACTCGGCCACCTCGCGGTCGGAGGACACGACGGCGATGGCCCGCCCCGGCGGCTCGGCGCGCACGAGTTGCCGGATGAGGTCGTCGGCGATCTCGCCCGGGTCGCTGAACAGCACCCGCACCCCGCGCGGCGCCACGACCTGCACCGGGGCGTTGAGCTCGGCCCCGTCGAAGACGACCGTCACCTCGACCCGGGTCTGCGCGGCCAGCCCGCCGAGCCCGGTCATGAGCCGGTTGCGCTGGTCGGCGAGCGTGAGCGTGCCGTAGCCGGTCTTGGTGACGTTGTAGCCGTCGATGATGAGGTGGACCTGCGGCACCGCGAGAAGCTGGTCGAGGAGCTGCGGGTCGTCGTCGGCCAGCGCCCGCGCGGGCACGCCGCGCACCCCCGGCCGCTCGCCGGTGTGGGCGGTGACGGAGTCGGCGGGCCGGCTGATGGTGGTGGGCAGCCCGAGCTCCCTGCGCAGCCCGGCGGAGGCGTCCTGGAGCGCGTCGAGCAGCACCCGGATGCGGGCGTCCTCCAGGCTGCGGCCCTCGCGGGCGGCCCGGCGGGAGGCTTCGAGCTGCTTCTCCACGTCCGACAGCCGCTCGCGCAGCCGCCGCAGCTCGGACTCCCCCGCGCTGCCCGCGGCCACGGCGGCGGTGCGCGCCTCCTCGGCCGCGCGCTCCATCTCCTCGGCGCGGGCCACGGCGGCCTTGGCCCGCTCGCGGGCGTCGTGGAGCTTGCGGCGCAGGTCGGAGTTCTCCGCGCGGGCCAGCTTGAGCTGCTCGCGCAGCCGGTCGGACTCCTCCTTGGCGGCGCTCTTCTGCGCGGCGAGCTGCTCGCGCAGCCGGGAGACGACCTCCTCGCGCTCGGAGCCCTCGGCGGCCACGGCGGACTGCGCGAGGTCGCTGCGGGCGAGCTCGATCATCTCCTCCCAGCCGGGCGGCCGGGTGAGGTAGGCCGCCGCGGCCACCAGCACGGGGTCGGCGGCGGGCGGGATGACGCCGTCGGCCAGCGAGGACACCAGCTCGGGCCAGCCGGCGGCCACCGACTCGGCGACCAGCTCGCGGAACTTCTTGTCGTTCTCGAGCTGCGCGGCGATGGGCGCGCTGCCGAGTTTGGCCCGTTTGCGGGCCTCGAACTTGGCGATGCCCCGGAGGGGCGGCGGGATCGTGGCAGGGGGCATCGTCCCGAGAACCGTGGCCGCCAGGTCGACGACATTGAGCCGCACCTGCTCGGGAAGCGGGCGAGACAGGCCTTCACCCGCTGAACTCATCCCACTTGTCCCTTCGTGACATGCCCTTTCAGACAAGGGTACGGCTGCCGCGTACCTGACCGTAACGGCCACCCGTGTATGGACGAGCGCTTGGTTGGGGGTGTACGACAGGTGAACGGCGGATGTTCGTCTGGGAGGCCCACCGTGACGGAGCAGATGCGCACCTCCACCCGCGACCTGGGAGAACTGCGCGAGCAGGTGACCGCGTGGCTGCGCGGCCGGGTCGGCGGGGACGCCACCGTGTCCGAGCTGGCCCGGCCCACCGACAACGGCATGTCGAGCGAGACCCTGTTCTTCACCGCGGCCTGGGGCGGACGGCGAACCCGCTGCGTGGCGCGGCTGGCGCCCGCGGGAGAAGCTGTTCCAGTCTTCCCCTCCTACGATCTGCGGTCGCAGTTCGAGATCATGCGGCTGGCCAGGGAAAAAGCTGGAATCCCAGCACCGAGGACGTTGTGGTTCGAGCCCGACCCGGGGCCGCTCGGCAGCCCGTTCTTCGTCATGGAGCGCGCCGACGGGCTGGTGCCGCCCGACGTGCTGCCCTACACGTTCGGCGGCTGGCTCTGCGAGGCGTCGCCCGAGGAGCAGCGGAGGCTGCAGGAGGCGAGCGTGGGCGTCGTGGCGGCGCTGCACGGGACGGCGTTCAGCGCGGCGGAGCTGGCGCTCGCCGGGCCCGCCGGGCTGCGCGCCCACGTGGACGCCCAGTACGCCTACTACGAGTGGGCGCACGGCAGGCGCCCGATCCCGCTGCTGGAGCGGGCCTTCGCCTGGCTGGAGGCGCACTGGCCGGAGCAGCCGGGCCCGGACGTGCTGTGCTGGGGCGACGCCAGGATCGGCAACCTGATGTTCCGCGACTTCGTCCCGGTCGCGGTGCTCGACTGGGAGATGGCCGCCGTGGCGCCGCGCGAGCTGGACCTCTCCTGGATGATCTTCCTGCACCGCTTCTTCCAGGACCTCACCGTCGCCATGGGGCTGCCCGGCATGCCGGGCTTCATGCGCCCCGCCGACGTCTGCCGCGCCTACCGCGAGCTGACCGGCTACGAGCCGCGCGACCTGGCCTTCTACGAGATGTACGCGGCCCTGCGGCACGGCATCATCATGGCCAGGGTCTGGCAGCGCAGGATCCACTTCGGCGAGCAGCCCGACCCGGACGACCCCGACGACCTGGTGCTGCACCGCGCCACGATCGAGCAGCTGCTCGCGGCCGGCTGACTCACGGGGCGGCGTCGTAGACTAGCAGCGCCACCTGCACCCGGTTGTTGAGGTCGAGCTTGGTGAGGATGCGCGAGACGTGCGCCTTGACCGTGGGCACGCTCATGTACAGCTCGCCCGCGATCTCCGCGTTCGAGCGGCCCCGCCCCACGCACAGCGCGACCTCCCGCTCGCGCTCGCTGAGCCGGCCGAGCAGCCGCCTGGCCCGCTCGGCGCGCTCGCCCGCGCCGCCGTCGGCGACGTGCGCGATGAGCTGCCGGGTCACCGCGGGCGACAGGATCGGCTCCCCCGACGCCACCCTCCTGATCGCCGCCACCAGGTCGCCGGGCGGGATGTCCTTGAGCAGGAACCCGGCCGCGCCGGCGCGCAGCGCCCGCAGCACCTGCGCGTCGGCGTGGAACGTGGTCAGCACCACCACCTCGGGCGGCCCCCCGGACGGTGCAGGGGCGGCCCGCAGCCGCTCGGTGGCGGTGAGGCCGTCCACGCCGGGCATGCGGATGTCCATGAGGACGACGTCCGGCCGGTGCTCGGCGACCAGCGGCGGCACCTCGGAGCCGTCGCCGGCCTCGGCCACGACGCCGATGTCGCCGGCGCCGCCGAGGATCATCGACAGCCCGGCCCGGACCATGGGGTCGTCGTCGACGACCAGCACTTTGATCACGTGTTCTCCCCGGTCGTCCCGCGCGGCCACGGCAGCCGGGCGCGCACCACGAACTGGCCCTCCGGCGTGGGGCCGTGCTCCAGCCGGCCCCCGGCCAGCTCGGCCCGCTCCGCGAGCCCGATCAGCCCGGCCCCCGCGCCCGGCAGGCGCGGCGCGTGCCGGTGCGCGAGCGGGTCGCCGAGCGGGTTGCGGACCTCGGCCGCCAGCCCCTCGCCGGGGGCGCCGGTCACGGTGACGGTCACCGGCTCGCCCTCGGCGTGCTTGCGCGCGTTGGTGAGCGCCTCCTGCACGATGCGGTACACGTTGCGGCCCAGGCCGTCGGGGGCGCCGGCGGCGCGCTGCTCCAGGCGTACGTCCATGCCGGCCTGGCGGCACTCCTCGACCAGCGACGGCAGGTCGGCGAGCGTGGGCTGCGGCCGCTCGGGCACCGGGTCGTCGCCGCCCGCGCCCGGGTGGCGCAGCACGCCGATCACCTGGCGGAGGTCCTGGAGGGCCAGGTGGGCGTTGGCGCGGATCGCGCCGGCCGCGCGGGCGATGTCGGCGGCGGGCGCGTCGGGGCGGAACTCCAGCGCGCCCGCGTGCAGGCTGAGCATGGAGACGCGGTGGGCGAGCACGTCGTGCATCTCTCTGGCGATGCGCTCGCGTTCGGCCTGCCTGGCCTGCTCGGCGGCGGCGTCGGCGCGCTGGCGCAGCGACCAGATGAGCTGCCGCCTGGCCCGGACCACGATGCCCCAGGCGTAGACGGTCAGCAGCAGCGCGCCCAGCACGATCCCCCACTCCAGCGGCGGCAGCTCCTGCTGGGGCCTGATCAGCAGGTACGGCGGGATCGTCAGCACGTTCAGCAGCGCGATCGGCCCGGACACCTTGAACGGCCTGTGCACCGCCACCGTGAACAGCGCCACCAGGCTGGCGCCGCCCACCAGCTCCAGGAACGTCGACAACGCGGTGAGCACCAGCGCCAGCCCCACCGGCCAGCGGCGGCGCAGCCACACGGACGCGCAGGCGAGGGCGCCGAGCACCTGCTCGGCCAGCAGCAGCGGCGCGGGCACGCCGCGCAGCTCGTCGAGGGTCACCAGGGTGACGCCGCAGGCGAGCAGGAACACGGCGATGTCGACCAGCCAGTCGCGGGTGGAGCGGCGCACCGGGCGGCTGCCGCCGCCGTCGCCCAGCAGCACCGCCGGCAGCGCCCAGCGGTACTCGGGCGTGAGCGTGTCCCTCCCCCGCGCGTCCTTCACGTCTCCCGAGGTTAGGCCCTGCGGAGGTCGCGGCGACAGCGACCAAAGTCGGTGCCTTCCGAGACCTCGGGACGACGCGGGCGCGGCGGCCCGCGCGCGAGCCTGGAGCGGTGAGAACGGTGCTGACGCTGCTCGGCTGGCTGCTGCTCCTGCAGGGCACGGCCGGGCTGGGGAACACCCTGCTCGGCCTGTGGCCGTGGACCGAGCGGCTGCTCGTGGTCCACCACGTGGGGTTCCTCGACGGGTACGAGGTGTTCGCGGCCATCGTGATCGGCGTGCTCGGCTTCGTGCTGCTCGCCCTCGCGGAGACCGTGGGAAAGACGGAGGGAAGAAGATGAGCGGGACCGCGTTGCGCCCGCCGCGGCACCGGCCCGACCGGCGGGCGGTGGCCTGGTGGACGGCGCAGTGGCTGATCCTCATGGTGCCGGTGGGCGCGGCGGCGCTCGGGGCGTACTGGGCGTTCACCGACCGGCCGCTGTGGCTGGGCGTGGTGGCCGCCGGGTTCGCGGCGGGCTGCCTGGCGCTGGCGGTGGCGGCGCCCCGGGCGTACTACCGGACCGAGCGGTGGGAGGTCACCGACGAGGCGGTCTACACGCGCACGGGGTGGCTGACCCACACCTGGCGGGTGGCGCCGATGTCGCGCATCCAGCGGATCGACACCGCGCGGGGGCCGGTGCAGCGGTTGTTCGGGCTGGCGGACGTCACGGTGACCACGGCCTCGTCGGCGGGCGCGGTCACGATCGCGGCCCTGGACCACCGGCTCGCCGCCGACCTGGCCGAGCGGCTGACCGCCCGTACGCAGGCCGTCCCCGGGGACGCGACATGACGCCCGGGAACGGGCGGCCCGCGGACCGCTCCGCGGCGGGAGGGGACGGCTGGCGGCGGCCGGCGGGGCGGTCGGTGGCGGCCTCGGCGGTCAGGTCGCCGGCGCTCGGCGGGCCGGCGGCGGTCGTGCTGGCCCGCCTGCTCGCCGGCGCGGACTGGCCGGCCGGGGCGGTCGTGGCGGCGTGCGCGGGGGTGCTGGCGCTCGCCGCCGCCGGGGTGGCGGCCTACGACGTGGCCCGGCTCAGGACGACCCGCTGGCGGCTGACCGGCGAGCGGCTGGAGCTGCTGTCCGGGATCGCGGTGCGCCGGGCCAGGGCGATCCCGCGCGACCGGGTGCGGAGCGTGGACCTGCGGGCCGACCCGGTGCTGCGGCTGTTCGGGCTGGTGGTGGTCAAGGTGGGCACCGGCGAGCGCGCGGCGGAGGGCGAGGAGCTGACGCTGGACCCGCTGACCCGGCGCGACGCCGAGGAGCTGCGCCGCGCGCTGCTGACCGGCGCCGCGGCGGGCACGGGCGCCACGGCGGGCACGGGCGCCGCGGCGGCACGGGCGCCGCGGCGGGCACGGGCGCCGCGGCGGGCACGGGCGCCGCAGCGGGCGGCCCCGGACGAGGGGCCGCTGGCCGAGCTGCGGTGGTCGTGGATCCGGTACGCGCCGCTGTCGGGCTGGACGTTCGCGGGCGCGGCCGCGCTGGCGGGCGTGGCGTACAAGGTGGTGGACAACCTCGGGCTGGAGGACGTCGCCGAGCGGGCGGCCGGCCCGGTGTGGGACTGGGCGGCCGATCGCCCGCTGCCCGCCGCCGGGCTGCTGGCGGCGGCGAACCTCGCGGTGGGCGCGCTGGGCGCGGTGGCGCTGTTCACCGAGTCGTGGGGGCGCTACCGGCTGGACCGCGAGCCGGGGCGGCTGCGGCTGCGGCGCGGCCTGCTGACGTCCCGGTCGCTGACGCTGGAGGTGCGGCGGCTGCGCGGGGTGGAGCTGCGCGAGCCGCTGCTGCTGCGGCTGGGCGGCGGGGCGCGGGTCCAGGCCGTCGCCACGGGCCTGGCCAAGGCGGAGAACGAGACCGAGGACGTCGGCGCGCTCACCCCGCCGCTCCCCGCGCCGGGCCGCCCGCCTGGCCGCGGCGGTCCTGCGCGAGGGCGGGCGGCGGACGCGTGGCCCAGGCTGGCCGCGCCCGCCGGCGGCGCGGCGGCGGCGGTACGTGCGGGCGCTGGTCACCGTGTCGGCCCTGGCGCTCGCGGCCGGGGCGGCGTCCGGGGCTGCGTCCGGGGCTGCGTCCGGGGCTGCGTCCTGGGCCGGGGTGTTCCCCTGGTTGCGGGCGTGGGTCTGGGCGGTGCCGGCGGCGGCGCTGCCGGTGGCGCTGTGGGCCGCGGCGGCGGCGGCGCGCGGCCTGGGGCACGCCCTCACCCGCCAGCACCTGGTCACCAGGAGCGGGGCGCTGGTCCGGCGCACGGTCGCGCTGGACCGGGCGGGCATCGCCGGCTGGACGGTCACCGAGTCGTTCTTCCAGCGCCGCGCCGGCCTGGTGACGGTCTCGGCCGCCACGGCGGCGGGCGACGGGCACTACGAGGTCGTGGACGTGGGCCGCGGCGACGGCCTGGACCTGGCGGCGCGGGCGGTGCCCGGCCTGCTGGAGCCGTTCCTGCACCGGCCGCCCGCCCGCGCCCGCGACGCAAAAGGGAGAGCCGCGTGATCTCCCCGGACTGCCCATGCCCCTGTACTGGACAGATCCGATCCCGCGGCTCAGGTGCTTGCAGACATAACGGTATTTGGCTCACTTGCAACCTAGTTGCAGCCGTATTAACCGTTGACGGAGATCATCGGTCAGGGGGATGATCCGCGCGTGGCGCCTGGACCGGCGCTCGCCTGCCGCGCGCTGAGCTGCCGGGCCGGCGGGCGCACGATCATCGAAGATCTCACGCTGGAGTTCTGGCCGGGCGAGCGGGTCGCGCTCATGGGCCCCTCGGGCTCCGGCAAGACGACCCTGCTCACCACGCTCGCCGGGCTGCTCCCACCCGCGGCGGGCCGGGTGCTGGCCGGCGGCGTCCCGCTGGACGAGCGCCCGGACCTGCGGGCCGGCCTGGCGCTGGTCCTCCAGTCGTACGGGCTGCTCAGCCTGCTCACGGCGGCCGAGAACGTCGAGGTCGCGCTGCGGGCGGCGGGCCGCACCCCGCGCGAGGCGATGCGGCTGGCGGCCGGGGCGCTGGACCGGCTGCGGGTGGCGAGATTCGCCGAGCTGCTGGTCGAGGAGCTGTCCGGCGGCCAGCAGCAGCGGGTCGCGGTGGCGAGGGCGCTGGCGCTGCGGCCCCGGGTGCTGCTGGCCGACGAGCCCACGGCCGAGCAGGACGCCGGGCACCGCGCCCTCGTCCTGGACGAACTGCTCGCGGTCGCGGACGGGGGCGCCGCCCTGGTGATCGCCACCCACGACCCGGAGGCGGCCGGGCGCTGCGACCGGGTCATCGAGCTGCGGACGCCGGCGGCCACGGCCCGGCGGGCGAGGAGGGGGCCGTGAGCCTCGTCAGGTGCGACGGCGTCGTGCAGATCTACCGGGCGCGCGACGTCGAGGTCGTCGCCCTGCGCGACGTTGACCTGGTCATCGACGCGGGCGAGACGGTCGCGCTGCTCGGCCCGTCGGGAGCGGGCAAGTCGACGCTGCTGTGGCTGCTGGCCGGGCTGCTGCGGCCCAGCGCGGGCCGCCTGTGGCTGGACGGCGCGGACCTCGGCAGGCTCGGCCAGCGCACCCTGGACCGGCTGCGCGCCACGCACATCGGCATGGTGCTGCAGAACCCGTCGCGCAACCTCATCGGCCACCTGTCCGCCGCCCAGAACATCGCCTTCGCCCAGCGGGCCACCGCCCGCAGCCGGCGTCAGGGCCGGCGCCGGGCCCGCGACCTGCTCGCCCGCGTCGGCCTGGCCGACGCGGCCGGCCGGCCCGCCGGGCGCCTGTCGGGCGGCGAGCAGCAGCGCCTCGCGCTCGCCGTCGCCCTCGCCAACGCGCCCCGGCTGCTGCTGGCCGACGAGCCCACGAGCCAGCTCGACGAGGAGTCGGGACGCCGGGTGATCGAGCTGATCAGGGACGCGGCCGGGGACGGCACGACCGCGGTCGTGGTCACCCACGACCCCGCCGTGGGCGAGGCGCTGGGCCGTACGGTGACGATCAGGGACGGCCGGGTCGGCGCGGAGGGCCGGCGCGGCGAGGACTTCGTGGTGGTCGGCAGGGAGGGCGCCGTGCAGGTGCCGCCCGAGTACCACCACCTGCTGCCGCCCGGCTCCATGGCCAGGATCGAGGAGCTCCGGGACGGCATCGCGCTGCGGAGGGCCGAGCCGTGATCTGGCGCGGCCTCTGGGAACGCCGCACGCTGTCGCTGGTCGTGCTGCTCATCGCGGTCGTGCCGATCGCCTCGGCCGCCGTCGGCCCGATCTACGCCGCCGCCGCCCGCACCACCATCGCCAGGGACGCGCTGGCGGCGGCCCCGGTGGAGGGCCGCGGCTGGCGGTACACCACGACCGAGGGCGACCTGGCGGCCAGGCTCGCGGCGTTCACGGCGGGCGCGGACTTCACCCGGCCGCCCATCCCCGGCATGGAGGTCACCAGCGGCCGGCACGACGACCGGCGGGCGTTCACGCTGGTCTGGCAGGACGGGCAGTGCGCGCACCTCACCCTCGCCGAGGGCCGCTGCCCGCGCGCCGGGCGCGAGGTGATGGCCAGCCAGGCGAGCGGGTTCAAGGTGGGCAGGACGGTCGAGCTGACCTCGATCATGGCGAGCGGCCCCGGCGCCACGGGCCGCGACCCCGCGCCGCTGACCGTCGTCGGCCTCTACCGGCCGGGCTCGGCGGCCGACCCGTTCTGGTTCGGCCGCACGCTGTTCTCCCCCACCGGCGAGCCCAGCCCGGACAAGGCGGACGCGCTGTTCACCGTGCCGCAGACCCGGACGGACACCTACGTCGTCAACTCCGGCGTCTCCATCGGCTCCGCCCAGGACCCCGGCGGCTGGACCGACTACGCCGTCGTCTCCATCGACCCGGCCCGCCTCGACGGCGCCGACCTGGACCGGCTGGCCGCCATGCAGGCCGCCGCCGAGAACGCCGGGCGCACCAGCCGGGCCATCGTCTACTCCCGCGTCGCCGACACGCTCCGGGTCGTGACCGCGAACACCGGCTCGCTCGGCGTGCCCACCCTCCTGGTGATCGCGCAGCTCGTCGCGCTCGGCTGGATGCTGCTCTTCCAGACCGTCGGCGACCTGGTGCGGGCCCGCGGCCCGGAGATCGCGCTGGCCCGGCTGCGCGGGCTCGGCCGGGCCCGGGTGTGGCTGTTCGCGCTGGCCGAGCCGCTGCTGCTGCTGGCCGCCGCGGTGCCGCTCGGGCTGCTGGCCGGGCACGCCGCGGCGCGCGTGATGATCCGCGCGCTGCTGCCGGCCGGCATCCCTGTCACCTTCCCCGTGGAGGCGGCGCTGGCCGGGGCCGCGGCCATGCTGGGCGGGCTGCTGGCCGCCGCGCCGCTCGCCTGGCGGGTGGCCACCCGGCCCGTCACCGAGGAGTGGCGGCGCACCCCGCGCAGGTCGGCCCGCGGCTGGGTGCTGGACGCCGTGGTCCTCGCGGTCACCGCGCTGGGGCTGGTCGAGCTGCTGGCGACCGGCGTGCTCACCGACGTGTCGGGGCGCGCGTCGAGCGCGATGGCGGTGCCCGGGCTGATCGCGCTCGGCGTGGCGCTGCTGGCGAGCCGGGCGCTGCCGGCGCTCAGCCGGCGGCTGTTCGGGGTGACCAGGCGGCACGGCGGGCTCGGGCCGTTCCTGGCGCTGCGGCAGGTCGCGCGCGGGCCGGTCACGGCGGGCAGCGTGGTCGTGCTGGGGGCGGCGTTCGGGCTGGCCACGTTCGCGGTGTCGGCGTGGAGCGCCACGTCGGGCGACTACGCCGAGGCCGCGAGGTTCCACAACGGCGCGGCCACCGCGATCACCGTGCGGCCGGTCGAGCCGGCCCGGCTGATCGCCGCCGTGCGCGCCGCCGACCCCGGGGGCCGCACCGCCGCGCCCGTGATCACGCTGCCCGGCCCGCCCCAGCTCGTCGCCGCCGACCCGGAACGGCTGGCCGCGATCGGCGCCGCCTGGCGGCCCGCCCTGGCGGGCGGCACGTCGCTGGGCGGGCCGCCGCCGCGCTGACCGGCCCGCGCACGCCGCGCGTGCTGCTGCGCGGCGACCGGCTCCGCGTCCGGGTGCGGCGACCGGCCGCCGGAGGCTGGACCGTCCGGCTGTCGGCCGTCCTCCGCGTGCCGGGGACGCTGCGGCCCGCGCTGCTGCCGCTCGGCGAGCTGCGCGGCGGGTCGGGCACGCACGCCTGGAACCTGCCGCCGGCCTGCGCCCGGGAGACCTGCGAGCTGCGCGCCCTCCGCGGCGAGCCGGTGCCGCCTCCGCAGTTCGACGAGCCCGCGTACGTGCGGGTGTCCGTCACCGGGCTGGCCGTGCGCGAGCAGGGCCGCTGGCGTGCCCTGGACCTGCCCGCCTGGCGGGTGGATGAGGACCCGGACGCCCGCGACGGCTCGTTCGCGATCACCATGACCGGCAACCAGACGCTGCGCCCGGACACCTACGCCCCCGAGCCGGCCGCCGTCGTGGTGGGCCCGGTCGGCGCCAAGGCGGTGCCGGGGCTGGACAACGGCTACGCCGCGCCGGTGAAGGCCGCCGTCGACGCGGCCGCCGCGCCCGGGCTGACCGACGCGGGCGTCCTGATGGACCTGGAGCAGGCCGACCGGATCGCCTACGGCGTGCACGACAAGGCCGTCCACCAGGTGTGGACCCGGCTCAGCGACACCGCCGCGCTGGAGCGGGAGCTGGAGCGGCAGGGGCTGTCGGTGGTGTCGCGGCGGCACGTGGCGGACCTGACGGCGTCCTTCGCCGGGCAGGGGCCAGGGCTGGCGCTGTTGCTGCTGCTGGCCTCCGCGCTGGCCGCCGCCGCGCTGGCGCTCGGCCGGACCGTGCTCGCCCTGCAGACGGCCGCCAGGAGACGCGGGTACGAGCTGGCCGCGCTGGAGGCCGCCGGCGCCCGGGTGCGGGCATTGCGGGTGGCGCTGCTGCTGGAGCAGGTCGTCACGACGGCGGCGGGCACGCTCGCCGGGCTGGCGGCGGGCCTGCTGGCGGCCTGGGCGGCGCTCGGCCGGATCCCGCAGTTCGCCGAGGCGCCGGTGACGCCGCCGCTGCCGCACGAGGTGGCGGCGGCGCCCGTCGCGCTCGTCGTGGGCGCCGCCCTGCTGGTCAGCCTGCTGGCCGCGGTGGTGGTGGCGGAGCTGCTGCTGCGCGGCATCCGCGTCGAACGCCTCCGCGACACCCCCGCCTAGCTGCCGACCGGCTGCCTGGTCATCTCCTGCATGAACAGCCTGGCCATCGGCAGGGCCCCCGCCATGGCCTCCTTCTCGGACATCAGCTCGACCTTCGGCGAGTTGGCCGCCGCGTTCTCCGGCCGCTGGTGGCCGGAGTAGTCGACGCGCACCACCACCGCGCCCTTGCGCATGAGCACCGAGCCGCTGCCGGCGGCCACGTCGCCGTGCCTGGTCCCGACGAACTGCCGGTAGGCCTGGTCGCCGAGGTCGTCGAGGTCCACCAGCTCGCCCCAGGTGATGCCGCCCATGGACGAGCCCGCCATGTTCTTGTCGCCGCCGCGCTGCGTGGCGTAGTAGGACCTGGCGCCGGTCTCGTCGGCCGCGCCCGTGCGGTCGCTGAAGGAGTGGACGGTGATCAGCACGCTGCGGATCTTCTTGATCCCCTCGGCGTCGCCGGGCAGGTCGAGGTTGAGCCAGCGGCACTCGGTCTGGGTGTCCCCGCCGTCCTCCAGCAGCCGCGCCCGGGTCGTCGGGGACGGCACCAGCTCGCTCGCCTTGGCCCCCACCGCCGTGCAGGCGGCCGGGAAGGCCGCGAGGACGGTCGGCGAGGCCGACGGCCGGGCGGTGGGCGAGGAGGTGACGGCCGGCTGGTCGGCCTTGGCCAGTACGTTCGGGTGCCGGGCCTGCCAGGCGGCCACGCCCTTGGCGAAGTGCCCGACCAGGCCGCTCACCTCGCGCAGCGCGTTGTCCTCGGTGATCGACTGCCGGGTCTCGTTCGACAGGATCTGGGCGTCCTTCTTCTGCTGGTCGGCCTGGAACCTGACCTCGATGGTGAAGTCGCCGACGCGGGCGTGCGCGGTGCCGAAGGAGTACCACAGCAGCTTGTCGCGGCGCCAGGTGTACTGGGCGAACGCGCCGTCGCCGACGCCGGGGACGTCCTTGAGCGGGGAGATGTACTCCTTCTCGTCCGGGTCGAGCGACGGCTTGGCGGTGGCGGCGTACTTGCCGCCGCGGTACTCCACCTCGTAGGAGTTCTGCGCCATCGTGCGGCCGGTCTTCGCGCCCTCGCCCTTGTACTGGGCGATCTTGACGTCGATCTCCCTGCTGCGCCAGAACTCGCCGAACGAGATGCGGCGGTTGACCCAGTTGCAGCCGAAGTCGACGGTGTACTCGCCGTCCCTGGAACTCTTGGCGACGGTGGCGTCGGGCACCAGGCGGTCGGCCTCCTCCTTGGGGAGCATGGCGCACACGTCGGGGCCGGCCGCGCCGACCGCCGCCACCGGGGCCGACGAGGACGTCCCGGGCCTGCCGCCGGTCTCGGGCGGGCCGGTCGGGGTGTCGCCGGAGTAGAGGGCGTACGCGCCGACGCCGCCGGCCGCCACCAGGACCACCAGACCGGCGGCCAGCGCGGGCATCAGCCAGCCCGGCCGCCCCGGCGCGCCGGGGCGGGGACCGGGGCACGGTGGCGCCGGTGCCGGGCGGCGGCGGCACAGGCGGCGCCGGCACGGCGGGAGGCACAGACGGCGGCACGGCGGGAGGCACAACGGCGGCACGGCGGGAGGCACAGACGGCGGCACGGGCGGCCAGGCGCCCGGCTGCTGGGGGCCGCTCTGCGGCTGCCCCATCGGGTACGCCGCGCGCGCCCCGGTCGCGTACGGGCCCGCGGCCGGCGGGCCCGGCGCATACGGGGTCGTCACGTTCGGGCCGGGCGCGTACGGGGCCGCCGCCTGCGGACCAGACGCGTAAGGAGCCGCCGCCTGTGGGCCTGACGGCTGCGGACCCGAGGGCTGCGGACCCGAGGGCTGCGGGCCCGAGAACTGGGGGCCGCTCTGCGGCGGCCAGCCGTTGGCGGCGGGGCCCTGAGCATGGGGGCCCTGCGCGTAGGGGCCTTGGGGCTGGGGGCCCTGCGCGTAGGGGCCCTGGGGCGGCGGCGCGGGCGGGGCGTAGGGGTGCTGGGCGTACGGGTCCTGGCGCGGCGGGGCCGGATGGGGGTGCGCGCCCGGCGAGGCCGGCGGCCGGCCGTCTTGACCCTCCTGGCCGTCCTGGCCCTCCTGGCCGGGGTACGGGTACGGAGTGGTCGGCGGCTCGTACTCGCTTCCGGGGTTCACTGGGACTCCTGGGATTGCCCTGACTTGCGGGAGAACATGCTAGTCACGCCCCTTGCAAGATGCTTGCGACGCCGGCGGACGCTCATCCGCCGGCGGCCGCGGCCACCAGGCGCGCCGCGGCGACGGCCGTCTCCTTGTCCGCCGGCTTCGAGGCCGGCACGTCGTCGCGGTGCCAGACCACTTCGCCGAGCAGGTTACTCGCCCGGAACAGCAGCACGCTGTCGGATCTGCCGCTTTTGTTGGTGTTGATGTAGAACGTGAAGCTGTTCTGGAGGATCGCCGCCTCCCCCACCCCCGGCACGTCGGACACCCCGCCGCGCACGTCGCGCCCCTCCGCGCCCTTGCCCGCCGCCCGGGTGGCCTTCTCGCTGGCGAAGCGCCGCTGCGCCACCTGCGGCCCGCCGAGGTCGCCGTCCGGCTTCTCCGCCCAGGCGCGGACGGTGAGCGTGCGGCCCGGCTCGTCGCGGACGATCCACTGGCACTCCCCCGGCCGGCTCGCGCTGCGCACCGGCGTGCCCTTGGTGAGCTGCCTGGCCTGCGCGTCGGTGAGCAGCGTGCAGGGGTCGGGGGCGGCGGCGTAGCGGCCGGTCTCGGGCCGGGGACGGAGCGCGGAGGCGGCGTACCAGCCGCCCGCGCCCAGCGCCACGACGCCCGCGAGCACGGTGGGCAGCAGCCACCGGCGGCGGCCGCCCGCCGGCTCGGGGCCGGCCTGGAGCAGGGCCGTGAGGGCCTGCCTGACCTGCGGCGCGGTGGGGCGTACTGCAGGGTCCTTGGCGAGCATCGCCATCAGCAGGCCGCCGAGCCGCCGCCCGGCCCGCGCCGGGAACGGCGGCTCGTGCAGCAGCACCGCCGCCGCCACCGCGGCGGGCAGGTCGCGCTCGAACGGCGCCCGCCCCTCCACCGCCGTGTACAGGCTCGCGCCGAGCGACCACAGGTCGGAGGCGGCGCCCGAGGGCTGCTCGTTGAGGCGTTCGGGGGCCATGTAGCCGGGCGAGCCGGCGCTGCCGTGCCGGTCGCCGGGGCCGCCCATGGGGGCCGCGATGCCGAAGTCGGTGAGCATGCCCGAGCCGTCGGCGTCGAGCAGGATGTTGGCCGGCTTGACGTCCTGGTGGAGCACGCCGTGGGCGTGCGCGACCTCCAGCGCCGACAGCACCTGCAGCCCGATCCTGGCCACCGCGCCGGGCGGCAGCGGCCCCCGCTCCCTGATGAGCTTGTCCAGGGAGCGGCCGGTGACCAGGTCCATGATGATCCACGGCTGGTGGCCCTCCAGCACGACGTCGTGCACGAGCACGATGGCCGGGTCGCGCAGCCGCCCGGCGGAGCGGGCCTCGTGGATGGCGCGCTCGACGAACTGCGCGTGCTGGTGCGGGGTCAGGCCGCCGGGTACGCGTACCTGCTTGACCGCGACCTGCCGGTCGAGCATCTCGTCGATGGCCCGCCACACCGTGCCGGCGCCGCCCTGGCCGAGCCGCTCCAGGAGCCGGTAGCGGCCGGCCAGCAGGTAGAGCTCATGCGGCATGGCGCAACGCCTGCTCGCTCGCCCGGGCGGCCTTCAGCGCCGCCTGCCGGACGTCCTCGTCGGTCGGCCGGTCGGACAGGGTGGAGTACTCGACGCTCACCACGAGGTTGGCCAGCCGGTAGTAGACGTGCGCGGAGTGCACGCGGCCGGTGGGGCCCTTCAGCTCGAAGCCGAACGCCTCCTCGCCGAGGCCGCCGATCTGGTGGACGGGGGTCAGCGTGGCCTTCCTGGAGGTCTTGACGCCGATCTCCGGCCAGGTCCAGTCGACGCTGGTGTACTTGCCCCAGTAGCGCCGCTGGTTCTGGAACAGCGTGCGGGCCGTGACCGGGGTCATCGACCACGGGTCGACGGTGTCGGAGTCCTTCTGCACCTGGAGGCCCACGCCGGTGCCGGAGATCGGCCACCCGCACTTGGGCCCGACCTCGTCGGAGCCGGGCTGCGGCCTGGGCGCGGTGGCGGTGCGCAGCAGCAGGCGCACCTCCTCCGCGCCGATCAGCTTGCACACGTCCATCGGGACGGTGAACGCCGCGGGCGCCGACCCGTCCCCCGGCAGGCCGCGCACCGCGAAGTAGCCCCCGGCCGCCAGCGCCGCCACGAGCACCGCCGCCAGCGCGACCCACAGCACCGCGCGGCCGCGCCTCCTGACCCGGCCGGGCGTGGTCACGCTGTGGTCGGACGGGAGCTGCGGCAGCGGGCCGCCGGCGGCGACCTGGCGCAGCGCGGGCACGACCACGCGCGGGTCGGGCCGGCCGGCCGGGTGCTGCGCCATCATGGCGGCGATCAGCGGGCCGAGCGGCCCCGGCGCGAGCGGCGGCGGGTTGAGCAGCGTGGCGCGCACCCGCTGGGCGGCCGAGCCCTCGTAGGCGGGCACGCCGGCGACCGCGACGTACAGGGTGGCGCCGAGCGACCACAGGTCGCTGGCCGGGCCGCCGGGCTGGCCCTCCAGCCGCTCGGGCGCGATGAAGCCGGGCGAGCCGATCATCAGCCCCTGCTCGGTGAGCGTGGCCTGCCCCTCCTGCCGGGCGATGCCGAAGTCGGTGAGCACGACCCGGCCGCTGTCGGTCAGGAACACGTTGCCCGGCTTGACGTCGCGGTGCTGCATGCCCTGGGCGTGCGCGGCCGACAGCGCCTCCAGCACGTCGGCGCCGATGCGGGCGGCGTGCTCGGCCGGCATGGGGCCGAACTCGCGGACGGTGTCGCCCAGCGTGCGGCCCCGCAGCAGCTCCATCACCAGCCACGGCCGGTCGTTCTCGACCACGACGTCGTGCAGGGCGACGATGCCGGGGTGGCGCAGCCGCGCGGTGGCCTGCGCCTCGCGCACGGCGCGCTTGACGGAGTCGGCCCGTTGCTTGGGCGACGTCCCCTCGGGCAGCGTGAGCTCCTTGACCGCGACGTCGCGGTCGAGCATCTCGTCCCTGGCCAGCCACACCTTCCCCATGCCGCCCGCGCCCAGCGGGCGCAGCAGGGAGTAGCGGCCGGCGAGTCTTCCCGCCGACATAAAGGGAAGGGTAACCAACGATCAACAGGGTTGGTGATTCGATCCTGTCGGTCGGTCTCTCTATGGTCTTGATTCGTGGAAGCGGTACAAGGCACCCTCGACGAGCTCGGCACCCCGCTCAGCGAGGTGACGTTCGTCGTGTTCGACCTGGAGACGACCGGCGGCTCGCCCGCCGAGGACGCGATCACCGAGATCGGGGCCGTCAAGGTGCGGGCGGGCGAGGTGCTGGGCGAGTTCTCCACGCTGGTCGACCCCGGGGGGCCGATCCCGCCGTTCATCTCGGTGCTGACGGGCATCACCGACGCCATGGTGGTGGCCGCGCCGCGGATCGAGGCGGTGCTGCCGAGCTTCCTGGAGTTCGTCGGCGGGTCGGTGCTGGTGGCCCACAACGCGAGCTTCGACACCCGCTTCGTCAAGGCCGCCTGCGCCGCGCACGGCTACCCCGCCCCGCTCAACCCGGTGCTCGACACCGTCGACCTGGCCCGGCGGGTGCTGACCCGCGACGAGACGCCCAACGCCAAGCTGGCCACGCTGGCCCGCTTCTTCCGCAGCCCGGTCGAGCCGTGCCACCGGGCCCTGCAGGACGCGCGGGCCACGGTCGACGTGCTGCACGGGCTCATCGAGCGGGCGGGCTCGTTCCAGGTGCACACGCTGGAGGAGCTGAAGTCGTTCGTCCGCGCGCCGACGCCCGAGCAGCAGCGCAAGCGCCACCTGGCCGACTCGGTGCCGCACGCGCCGGGCGTCTACCTGTTCGAGGACGACCGGGGCGAGGTGCTCTACATCGGCAAGAGCACCAACCTGCGCAACCGCGTGCGCTCCTACTTCACCGCCGGCGAGACCCGGCCGCGCATCCGCGAGATGATCGGCATCGCCGAGCGGGTGCGCCACATCGTGTGCGCGACGGCGCTGGAGGCCGAGGTCAGGGAGCTGCGCCTGATCGGCGGCGCCAAGCCGCGCTACAACCGCCGCTCCCGCTTCCCGGAGAAGATGGTGTGGCTCAAGCTCACGGCCGAGCCGTTCCCGCGGCTGTCGATCGTCCGCGACCTCAAGGACGACGAGGCCACCTACCTCGGGCCGTTCAGCAGCGCCCGCCTGGCCGACGACGCGCGCATCGCGCTGCACGAGGCGGTGCCGCTGCGCCAGTGCACGCAGCCGATCGGGCCGCGCACCCGGCGGGCGGCCTGCGTGCTGCACGAGATGGGCCGCTGCGGCGCGCCGTGCGAGGGCCGGGAGAGCCCGCAGGAGTACGCCGCGCACGTCGAGGCGGCCAGGCGCGCCATGACCCTCGACGCCACGCCGGTCTTCAGCGCCGTGTCGGCCCGCATGGACCGGCTGTCGGCCGAGCAGCGCTACGAGGAGGCGTCGGTCGACCGCGACCGGCTGGCCTCCTTCGTCCGCACCGCGGCCCGCATGCAGCGGCTGAGCGCCCTCACCCGCATCCCGCAGCTCGTCGCGGCGAGCCCGGCCTTCGGGGGCGGCTGGGACGTCCACGTCGTCCGCTACGGGCGGCTGGCGGCGGCCGGGGTGCTGCCCAAGGGGGCGCACCCCACGCCGTTCGTGGCGGCGCTCACAGCCGCGGCGGAGTCGGTGCTGCCGGGGCCCGGGCCGGTTCCCGCGGCCAGCGCCGAGGAGACCGAGTGCATCCTGCGGTGGCTGGAGTCGCCGGGGGTGCGGCTGGTGGAGGTCGACGGCACCTGGAGCCTGCCCGCCCAGGGGGCCGCCCGGCACAAGGCCCGCATCGACCTCGCCTACCGGCACCTCGACCAGGGACGCGGGCGGGAGGGGCGACCTTTGCGGTGAACCGATAGAGTTGGTCCATGGTCACGGCTATCGTCCACATCAATGCTGAGGTAGACCGCATCACGGAGGTCGCCGAGACGATCGCCGAGATCGACGGCGTCAGCGAGGTCTACTCCATCACCGGCGAGTACGACCTGCTCGCCATGGTCCGGGTGCCGGTCTACGAGCAGATCGCCGAGGTCGTGCCGGGGCGGATCAACAAGGTCGAGGGCGTGCTGCACACCGAGACGCACATCGCCTTCCGCGCGTACTCCAAGCACGACCTGGACGCCGCCTTCTCCATCGGCTTCCCCGAGGCCGACTGACGGCCCACCCGCCTCACGGCCCGCCCGCCCCAGAGGCGGCACCTGCTTCCGAACGCGGCGGGGCCCGCTGCGGTCGCGTGCCCGCTGCGGCCCTGAGCCCGCTTCGAGGCGCCCGCTGTCTTCGCGCCGCGCCCGGACGTGGGCGATCGCGCGACGCGGCCCTGCTGCACCGCACCATCGGGGTGCCCGAGCGCCCCGGCTCCTGCCTGCGCCGCACCGCCCGTATCCGCGGGCGGCCCTCTGCGGGCCCCATGGCCTGCGGGCCGCCCGACCCGGGGCTTCACCCGCCCGTGCGGCAGAGCGCCCGGTGTGCGCGGGGCCGCTCGCCCGGAACGGCCGTGACGCGGAGGGCCTCGCCACGGGGTCCGGCAGGGCTGGGAAACCGGCGGGCCCGGGCGACCGTGTGGTCGTCCCGGGCCCGCGCGGTGTGGCGTCGCGATGTGGAGCGGTCAGTGCGTGAGGCTGCGGTCGTCGTCGCCACCGGAGCCGATGGCGGCGTGCTCGCCGTCCCCGTGACCGTGTCCGTGCCCGTCGTCCAGCGGGATCTTCTCCCCGCCGTACGCCCGGGACATCCGCGCGCGGAGCCGGCCGAGCGGCCCGCGCATGCCCTTCGGCGGGATGCCCGCGGAGTCCTCCTGGACCGGCAGCGTCAGCACCGGCTGCTTGCCGCGCACGTGGGCCTCGATGTCGTCCGCCGGAGGCGTGTGGACCTCGATGAACTCGCCGTGCGGCAGCCGCTTGATGACGCCCGACTCCACGCCGTGCGAGATGACCGCGGCGTCGGAGCGCTGCAGGCCGAGGCACATGCGGTAGGTGATCAGGTAGGCCAGCGCCGGGCCGATGAAGATCAGCGCCCGGCCGATGTAGGTCGTCCAGTTGAGGCTGATGTGGAAGTTCGCCGCGATCTCGTCGTTCGCGCCGAGCAGCCACAGCAGGCCGTAGAACGTGATGGCCGAGATGCCGATGGAGGTGCGGTGCGGGTTGTTGCGCGGGCGGTCGGCGACGTGGTGCTCGCGCCGGTCACCGGTCACCCACTGTTCGAGGAACGGGTAGAGCGCCAGGCCCGTCATGATGATGCCGAGCGGCACCAGCGCCGGGATGATGACGCTCAGCGGCAGCGTGCCCGCGTGGGCCGTGCCGAAGATGTTCCACTCCCACGGCGGCATGAGCCGCAGCGAGCCCTCCAGGAAGCCCATGTAGAAGTCGGGCTGCGAGCCGGCCGAGATGTCGGCCGGGGTGTAGGGACCGAACAGCCAGATCGGGTTGATCTGGGTGAACGTCGCCAGGCCCGCGACCACGGCCAGCGTGAACAGGAAGTACGCGCCCGCCTTGGCCATGAAGGCCGGGTAGAACGGCGCGCCGACCACGTTCGTGTTCTTGCGGCCCTTGCCCGGCATCTGCGTGTGCTTCTGCACCCACATGAGCACCATGTGGGCCGAGACCAGCGCCAGCAGGATGCCCGGGATGAGCAGGATGTGCAGCGAGTAGAAGCGCGGGATGACGTCCTCGCCCGGATACTCGCCGCCGAACAGGAAGAACGTGATGTACGTGCCGACCAGCGGCAGCGAGATCGCCACGCCCTCGGTGATGCGCAGACCGGCGCCGGACAGCAGGTCGTCGGGCAGCGAGTAGCCGGTGAGGCCCTCGAACAGGGCCAGCGTCAGCAGCAGCACGCCGATCAGCCAGTTGATCTCACGCGGCTTGCGGTAGGCGCCGGTGAAGAACACCCGCAGCATGTGGATCATCATGCCGCCGACGAACAGCAGGGCCGCCCAGTGGTGCATCTGCCGGATGAGCAGACCACCCCGGACCTCGAAGCTGATCTCCAGCGACGAGGCGTAGGCCTCGGACATCATGACGCCCTTGAGCGGCGCGTACGGGCCGTCGTAGGCGATCTCCATCATGCTGGGCTTGAACCAGAGCGTCAGGAACGTGCCGGTCAGCAGCAGGATGACGAAGGAGTAGAGCGCGATCTCGCCCAGCAGGAACGACCAGTGGTCGGGGAAGATCTTGCGCAGGTTGCGCTTGAGGAAGTTGGCGCCGCCGAGCCGGTCGTCGAGCCAGCTCGACGGCCCCGCGATGCCCTTGGGCACGTTGTTCAGTTCGCCGGCGCTCATGCCTGGCTCCCCTTCCTGGCCTCTGCCTCCGCGTCGCCGCGTTCCCAGTAGCTGGGGCCGACGGGCACGTGGAAGTCGCTCTGGGCGATGAGGTAGCCCTGCTCGTCGACGGTGATCGGCAGCTGCGGCAGCGGCCGGGCGGCCGGGCCGAAGATGACCTTCGCGCCGTCGGCGGCGTCGAACGTCGACTGGTGGCACGGGCAGAGGATGTGGTGGGTGTTCTGCTCGTACAGGGCCGCCGGGCAGCCCACGTGGGTGCAGATCTTGGAGTACGCGACGATGCCGTCGTGGATCCAGTTCTTGTTGACCCCGCCCTTGATCTCCTCCGGCCGGAACTTGATCAGGATGAGCGTGGCCTTGGCGAGGGCGTTGAGGTCGTGCTCGTAGCCCTCGGGGACGACCGACAGGATGCCGCCGGGCGAGTTGAAGTCGGCGGCCCTGATGGGCTGGCCGGTGCCCTCGACGACGAGCCTGAGCGGCTTGCCCTCCTTGTTCTTCTCGCCCCAGACGGTGTGGCGCAGCATCTTGTTGAACTTCGCGCCCGGCATCCTGCTGTTGTCCAGGTCGCGCAGCAGCACCAGCGGGACCAGGCCCAGCGGGGCCGCGGCCAGCAGCAGGGTGCGGCGCAGCAGCTTGCGCTTGACGAAGCCGCTCTCGTTGGCGCCCTGCACGAAGGTGTCGGCCACGATCTCGCGGTCGGGCTCGGCCGAGGCCATCTCGTGGCGTTCCTGGATGAGCGCGTACTTCGGCATGATCATCCGGACCCAGACGACGATGCCGACGGCCAGCGCGAGGATGGCGACGGTCAGGGAGCTGCCCAGCGCGAGGTTGGACACCCCCGTCGTCTCGGGCGTGCCCACCTGGAACACGACGTAGGAGATGATGAACGCGACGGCCGCGAGGAAGGTGATCGTGAAGCACAGCGCCACGATCTTCTCCGCCTTGCGGGCCTTCGCCTCGTCCTGCAGCGTCACGCCGGGGACGTCCTTGCCGGCGGCGTCCGCCGGTTCCGCGGCGCCGAGCATCGAGGTGCCCGGCGCGGGGGTGCCGATGACGCGCTTGGGTACACGCTCGTCCGGCTGCTCGATCTCGTGCTCGTTGTCTGTCATGACTTCTGTCGCTTCTTCGCGGTGATCCAGATGGCGGCGAGTGCGAGGGCGCTGAGACCCACGATCCACGCTACGAGACCTTCGGTCACGGGTCCAATGCGGCCCAGGCCGAAGCCGCCCGGGTCCTTCTGCTCGCGGACCTGGGTGATGTAGGCGATCATGTCACGCTTCTCTTCGGGCGTGATCGTGGTGTCGTTGAAGACCGGCATCGCCTGCGGGCCGGTGACCATCGCCTCGTAGATCTGCGTCGGGGACGCCGAGTTGAGGTTGGGGGCGTACTTGCCCTGCGTCAGCGCGCCGCCGGCGCCCACCCAGTTGTGGCACTGGATGCAGTTGGCGCGGAACAGCTCGCCGCCCCGGCCGGCGTCGCCCTGCTTGGCGTCGACCTGCTCGGCGCCGGGCACCTGCGGGCCGCCGCCGAGCGACTGCACGTAGGCGGCCAGCTGGCGGGTGGTCTCCTCGTTGACCCAGGGGGCCTGCGGCTTGCGCGGGGCCTGGGGGCCGGGGTTGGCCGCGGGCATGCGGCCGGTGCTCACCTGGAAGTCGACGGCCGCGGCGCCGACGCCGATGAGCGTGGGGGCGGTGTTGGTGCCCTCCGCGTTCACGCCGTGGCAGCTGGAGCAGTGCTGGACGAACAGGCTCTTGCCCTCGGCCACGTCATCGACCTTGCCCGCCGCCAGTGCCGCGTCGGCAGGCTTGCCCGCCTGGACAAAGGCGGCGTATACCATCCCGACCAGCGCCAACGCCAAAATCAGGACGGCGTATCTCGCGAGGGGATGCCGCCGCCAAGCGGTGATCCTAGTCACAGAGATCCCGTTCCTTACCGAATGATGTAGATGGTCGCGAAAAGACCGATCCAGACGACGTCGACGAAGTGCCAGTAGTAGGACACGACGATGGCGCTGGTGGCCTGCTCATGCGTGAAGCGCTTCGCGGCGTACGTGCGTCCCAGCATGAACAGGAACGCGATCAGGCCACCGGTCACGTGCAGGCCGTGGAAGCCCGTCGTCAGGTAGAACACCGAGGTGTAGGCGTTAGCGGACAGGGTCGCGCCCTCTGACGCCAGCTCCATGTACTCGTACAGCTGCCCGGCGACGAAGACGGCGCCCATGAGGAAGCTGACGATGTACCAGAAGCGGAGCTTGCCGACCTGCCCCTTCTCCGCGGCCCACACGCCGAGCTGGCACGTCACACTTGACAGCACCAGGATGATCGTGTTGACCGTCGCGAACGGGATGTTCAGGTGAGCGCCTTCGGCGGCGTGCGTGCCCGCCGGAAGGAGCGCGGGCGCCCAGTCGAGGCCCTTGCCGATGCTCACCGACCGGATGGTGAAGTACATCGCGAACAGCGCCGCGAAGAACATGAGCTCGGAGGACAGCCAGACGATCGTCCCGACGCTGACCAGGTTGGGTCTGCGGAACGGCTGTGCTGTCGTCGTCGAAGTTATTGCGGATGCTGTCGCCACGGGCAGCATTATTGCGGCTCTGGTGGTCGGTCCGGCGCACGACCCCCCGTTAGCAGGTACAAACCGGCATCCAACCTGGGATAATTGCCGCAAAACGCCCCGCAGGGGCGGCGGCCTGGGTCTGCACGCCGACGCACCGGTACGATCCAGGGTGACCATACCGCTACGAGCGATAGTGAGCGCGACAGTGACGTCATCAGGCAGCACCGACGACACGATGAAGGTCCTCGTCTACAGCGACGACGCCGCCACGAGGGCAGAGGTGATCCAGGCCATCGGCAGGCGGCCCGCGGCCGACGTGCCCTTCGTCGAGGTCGTGGAGTGCGCCACCGAGCCCAAGGTCCACCAGTGGCTGGGGTCCGGCGAGATCGACGTGGCCGTCCTCGACGGCGAGACCCAGCCCGCGGGCGGCATGGGCGTCTCGCGCCAGGCCAAGGACGAGGTCTACGACTGCCCGCCGATCTGCCTGCTCATCGCCCGCCGCGACGACCGCTGGCTGGCCGACTGGTCCAAGGCCGACGCCGTCGTCCCGCAGCCCCTGGAGCCCATGGTGCTGGCCGACACGGTGGCCGACCTCATGCGCCGCCGCTCCTCCACCCGACTCAACGCGAAGTAGGTGCCCATGGACTCCCGGACGACCTGGCCCGCCCTGCTGTCCGCTCTCCTCGCCGGCGAGCACCTCACCTCGGACGAGACGGCCTGGGCGATGCGGGAGATCATGTCGGGCTCCGCGACGCCCTCCCAGATCGCGGGGTTCGTGATCGCGCTGCGCGCCAAGGGCGAGTCGGTGTCGGAGGTCGTGGGCCTGGCCCGCACCATGCTGGAGTTCGCCACGCCGCTGAGCGTCGAGGGGCCGGTGGTCGACATCGTCGGCACCGGCGGCGACCGCGCGCACACCGTCAACGTCTCGACGATGGCCGCGATCGTGGCCGCCGCGTCCGGCGCCCGCGTGGTCAAGCACGGCAACCGGGCCGCCTCGTCCTCGTGCGGGGCCGCCGACGTCCTGGAGCACCTGGGCATCCGCCTGGACCTCACGCCCGAGCAGACGGCGCGGGTGGCGCGCGAGGCGGGCATCGCGTTCTGCTTCGCCCCCGTCTACCACCCCGCGCTGCGCTACGCCGGGCCCACCCGCAGGGAGATCGGCATCCCGACGATCTTCAACTTCCTCGGCCCGCTCACCAACCCCGCCCGGCCCTCCGCCCAGGCCATCGGCGTCTACGACGCCCGCATGCTGCCGGTGATGGCCGGCGTCTTCGCCGAGCGCGGCGTCTCGGCCCTGGTCTTCCGCGGCGACGACGGCCTCGACGAGCTGACCATCGCCGCCACCTCGACGGTGTGGGTGGTCAGGGACGGCGCGGCCACGCAGACCACCTTCGACCCGCGGGTGCTCGGCATCCCGCGCGCGGACGTGGGCGCGCTGCGCGGCGGCGACGTGGCGTTCAACGCCCAGGCCGTCCACGACCTGGTGGGCGGCAAGACCGGCCCGGTGCGCGACGCGGTGCTGCTCAACGCCGCCGCGGCCCTGGTGGCCCACGAGGGGCCCGGCGACGACCTGGACGCGTCCATGCACGCCGGCTACGAGCGCGCGGCCCAGGCGGTCGACTCAGGGGCCGCCAAGGCCGTCCTGGAGCGCTGGGTCGAGGTCAGCGGCTCCTGCTGAGCGCGGCGAAGGCGCGCCCCCTTTCCGGGGCGCGCCTTTCTCGTGCTCAGAACGTGATGGTCGGGCCCGACTTCAGCGAGCTCCACTTCAGCCACTCGTGCCACTTCTCCTGCCAGTGGCCCCACCCGTTGGTCGGCTCCAGCTTGCGCGGGGTGCCGGTGATGATGATCGGGTCGCCGATCAGGGTGTTCTTGATGAACCAGGCGGCGTTCTCCGGGCTGACGTTCACGCAGCCGTGGCTGACGTTGGAGTTGCCCTGCGAGCCGACCGACCAGGGCGCGCTGTGGACGTACTCGCCGCTGTTGGAGATGCGCACGGTGTTGTAGACGGTCATCTGGTAGTAGCCGGCCTGGCCGGGGCCGATGCCGGGCGAGGTCATGACGGTGACCGGCTCCCGCGACATCGCCAGGTGGATGCCGGAGGTGGTGTAGTACTTCCACTGGCCGCCCTGGCCGGCGCTCATCGGCATCGTCCTGATGCGCCGGCCGTCGCGCCGCACCACGAGCACGTGCTCGTCGGTGCTGCCCTTGGTGATCTGCGCGCGGCCGACCTTGAAGTCGAGCCGGACGTCGCGCTTGCCGTACAGGCCGGGGGCGCCGCGCACGCCCGCCAGGCTGGCCTCCAGGCGCACCTTCGTGTGGGCCGGCCAGTACTGCTGGGGCCGGAAGTCCACGTGCGTCGAGTCGAACCAGTGCCAGGCGCCCTCGACCGGCTTGGTGCTGCGCACGACGAGGTTGCGCTCGATGGCGACGCGGTCGGTGATCGGCTTGTCGAAGGCGATCATGATGGGCATGCCGACGCCGACCGTCAGGCCCGTGTCGTCCTTGTTCGGGGTGATGGTCTTGACGTCGAACGTCCCCTTGCCCTTCACGGTCGTGAACGTGCTGGTGGACTGGCTGCGCTTGCCCGCGGGGTCCACCGTGACGGCGGTGACCGTGTAGGAGGCGCCGGGGCGGGCCGTGGCGGTGCTGCGCCAGCGGGTGCCGTCGGAGCTGAGCTCGCCCGCCAGCGCGCCGTCCTTGCCGCCGTCCACGCGCACGCCGGTCAGCCGCCCGCCGTAGGCCGAGACGACCACGGTCTGGTCGGTGGGCACGTTCACGCTCTTGTCCTGCGGCGTGAACGCCACCGAGGCCGCGCGGGCCCCGCCGGCCATGGCGGTGCCGTCCTTGCCGTCGCCGCCCGCCGAGCACGCCGAGCACGCGACCAGCAGGGCCACGGCCAGCAGGCCGGCCGTTCCATACGCTCCGCGCTCCACGAGTGACTCCCTCGCCCAAGATCGGTCCGCTTCTGCCTCCTTTATTACCCTGAGTGACCGAATGGCCGCATCCGGACACTGGTAAAGAACGCCAAAAAGCGGACGCCGCCCCTCAAGAGGGAAGGCGCCCGCCCCGGCGAGGCGACCTCAGTGCGAGAAGTTGCCCCGGTAGTACTGGAAGACGAACCCGATCATGGCCATGATGACCAGGAAGATCCCGATCAGGAACATCCAGAAGCCGATCACGAACCCGGCGAAGGCGAACGCCGCCGCCAGGCACAGGAACAGCGGCCACCAGCTGCTCGGGCTGAAGAAGCCGATCTCGCCCGCGCCGTCGCTGATGTCGGCCTGCTTGTTGTCCTCCGGCTGGGCGCCGATGCGCCGCGCGGTGAACATCAGGTAGTAGCCGACCATGAACGCGAAGCCGACCGAGATCGCCATCGCGGTGGTGCCGACCGGCTCACCCACGCCGGTCGCCGCCTTGGTCCAGAACCAGTAGGCGACGTCGACGCCGGCGAAGAACAGGCCGCACAGCAGGAACAGCCAACCCTGGACCTTCATCAGGCCTCGACCTCCCCGGCGGGCTTGTCAGCCTTGGTGACGTTCTTGTGGTGGGACGTGCCGCCCGTGGTGTGCGGGTAGTGCAGGTCGAACGCCGGCCGCTCGGACCGGATGGGCGGCAGCTTGGTGAAGTTGTGCCGCGGCGGCGGGCAGGAGGTCGCCCATTCGAGCGAGCCGCCGTAGCCCCACGGGTCGTCCACGGTGACCTTGGGCGCGGTGCGCCAGGTCTTCCAGACGTTGTAGAAGAACGGCAGCGTGGACAGGCCGAGCACGAACGCGCCCACCGACGAGATCATGTTGAGGTCGGTGAAGCCGTCGGCCGCGCTGTAGTCGGCGTAGCGGCGCGGGAAGCCCGCCACGCCCAGCCAGTGCTGCACGAGGAACGTCGTGTGGAAGCCGATGAACAGCAGCCAGAAGTGCAGCTTGCCCAGCTTGTCGTTGAGCATCCGGCCGGTGAACTTGGGCCACCAGAAGTAGAAGCCCGCGAACATCGCGAACACCACGGTGCCGAAGACCACGTAGTGGAAGTGGGCGACGACGAAGTAGGTGTCGCTGATGTGGAAGTCGAGCGGCGGCGAGGCCAGGATGACGCCCGTCAGGCCGCCGAGCAGGAAGGTGATGAGGAAGCCGACGGAGAACAGCATCGGCGACTCGAAGCTCAGGTGGCCGCGCCACATCGTGCCGATCCAGTTGAAGAACTTCACCCCGGTCGGCACCGCGATGAGGAACGTCATGAACGAGAAGAACGGCAGCAGCACCTGCCCGGTCGGGAACATGTGGTGCGCCCAGACCGTGATGGACAGGCCCGCGATCGAGATGGTCGCGGCGACGAGGCTGATGTAGCCGAAGATCGGCTTGCGGCTGAAGACCGGCAGGATCTCCGTCACGATGCCGAAGAACGGCAGCGCGATGATGTACACCTCGGGGTGGCCGAAGAACCAGAACAGGTGCTGCCAGAGCATCGGCCCGCCGTTGGCGGTGTCGAAGATGTGCGTGCCGAGCTTGCGGTCGGCCTCCAGCGCCAGCAGCGCGGCGGCCAGCACCGGGAACGCCATCAGCACGAGCATGCTGGTGAGCAGCACGTTCCAGGTGAAGATCGGCATGCGGAACATGGTCATGCCGGGCGCGCGCATGGTGATGATCGTGGTGATGAAGTTGACCGCGCCGAGGATCGTGCCGAGGCCGGACAGCGCCAGGCCCATGATCCACAGGTCGCCGCCGACGCCGGGCGAGTAGATCGCGTCCGACAGCGGGGTGTAGGCGAACCAGCCGAAGGAGGCCGCGCCGCCCGGGGTGAGGAAGCCCGACACCGCGATGATGCTGCCGAACAGGTAGAGCCAGTAGCTCACCATGTTGAGCCGCGGGAAGGCCACGTCGGGGGCGCCGATCTGCAGCGGCATGAGCTCGTTGGCGAAGCCGGCGAACAGCGGCGTCGCGAACATCAGCAGCATGATCGTGCCGTGCATGGTGAACAGCTGGTTGAACTGCTCGTTGGAGGTGAACTGCAGCCCGGGCTGCGCCAGCTCCGCCCGCATGATCAGCGCCATCACGCCGCCGATCAGGAAGAACACGAACGACGTGATGAGGTACATGTGCCCAATGATCTTGTGATCAGTGGACGACATCCACTTCGCGATGATCTGGCCCTTGGTGACGGGCCGGATCACCGCGGTGCGGACGGGTGGTTCCTGGATGGCGGTCACTGGGCGCTCCCAGCCTGGTGTGTCGCGATGTACTGGTCGAACTCTTGCTGCGATACGAGCTTCACCGAGAACAGCATGCGGCTGTGGTCGACGCCGCACAGCTCGGCGCAGCGGCCGGCGTAGACGCCCGGCCTGTTCAGGGTCGTGACCTGGAACTTCCGGCCCGGGTTGCCCTCGGGGATGCCGGGGATGATGTCACGCTTGAACAACATGTCGGGGACCCAGAAGGAGTGGATGACGTCCTCGGTGGACAGGTCGAACTCCACCTTCTGGTTGACCGGCAGGACGAGCTGCGGGCCCTGGTGGTAGTCGTGCACCGGGGTGCCGGCGACCGGCTGCGAGCTCTTGCCGTTGTAGGTGGTGGTGAAGCGCCAGCTCCACTGGAAGGCCTCGACCTTCACCTTGACCGGGGCGTTGCCGTCGACCTTGGTCAGCGCCTCGCTGTCGCGGGCGGTGAAGAAGAAGAACACCGACACCATGACCAGCGGGATCAAGGTGTAGAGCATCTCGATCGGCAGGTTGTAACGCACCTGCGGCGGGAGGTCGGCCTTGGCCCGGCGCTTGCGGTGGAAGAACGACGCCCACAGGATCAGGACGATGACGACGGCGCCCGTGGCGAGCGCGGCGATCCAGGCCCCGTTCCACAGGGTCTGGACTATGCCGCCCTGCTCGGTGATGTGTTTGGGAAGCAAGCCACGAGACCAGTCGGCCTCGGGCACGTCATTAGCACACGCCGTAGCAGTGGCCAGCAGCAACGCCAGAGCGGCGGCGCGTGGCACCCTGCGCCGGGCCAACGAACGCCGCGTACGGCGGGTCGGACTCACGGATCGCCTACCCCACAGATGAAGCCCAAGGGTCTTTCCCTCGGGTGCTCGTATTTCCTATGCACAGCTGATTGCAGACACATTAGCGTGCAGGTGCCCCGCCCCACCGCGCGACCCCTCGGTGGCGCCGCAAGTGGGACGATAAGTCTCGTGGCGTATTTCGACGCGGCCTCCACCGAGCCGCTCCACCCGCAGGCGCGCGAGGCGCTGCTGGCGGCGATCGACGTCGGCTGGGCCGACCCCGCGAGACTGTACGGCGCGGCCCGCCGCGCGCACCTGCTGCTGGAGCAGGCCCGCGCGGAGGTGGCCGAGGTGCTCGGCGCCCGCCCGGACGAGGTGGCGTTCACCTCCTCCGGCACGCAGGCCGTGCATCTCGGCGTCCTCGGCACCCTACACGGAAGGCGCAGGGCCGGGCGCCACCTGGTGACCTCCGCCGTCGAGCACTCCAGCGTGCTGCACGCCGGCGGCCTGCACGAACGCGAGGGCGGCACCATGGAGACGGTGGGCGTCGGCCTCACCGGCCGGGTCGACCTGGCCGCGTTCGCGGCGGCGGTGGCGCGGCCCGGCACCGCGCTCGCCTGCCTGCAGACGGCCAACCACGAGGTGGGCACGCTGCAGCCGGTCGCCGAGGCGGCCGCGGCGTGCGCGGAGCACGGGGTGCCGCTGCTGGTCGACGCCGCCCAGACGGCCGGGCGGCTGCCGGTGCCGGCGGGCTGGTCGGTGCTGACGGCGAGCGCGCACAAGTGGGGCGGCCCGGCCGGGGTGGGCGTGCTGGCGGTGCGCAAGGGCACCCGGTTCCGGTCGTACCTGCCGGAGGACGAGCGGGAGCGGCGGCGGGTGCCGGGCTTCGAGAACGTCCCGGCCGCGGTGGCCGCGGCGGCGGCGCTCCGCGCGGTGAGCGCCGAGGCGGAGGCGGAGCAGGCGCGGCTCTCCGCGCTGGTGACGCGCATCAGGGAGACCGTGCCGACGATCGTCCCGGACGTGGAGGTGATCGGCGACCCCGTCGACCGGGCGCCGCACATCGTCACCTTCTCCTGTCTCTACGTGGACGGCGAGGCGCTGCTGACCGAGCTCGACAAGGCCGGGTTCGCCGTGTCGTCCGGAAGTTCGTGCACCGCTAGTACGCTTCGTCCATCGCACGTCCTCGAAGCGATGGGCGTGCTCACGCATGGCAATGTCCGGGTGTCGCTGCCCAGGGGCGCCGACGCGGCCGAGGTCGACAGGTTCCTCGCCGTGCTGCCCGAGCTGGTGCGCCGCATCCGCCAGGACGCAGGAGTCTCATGACCGACGTAGCTCAGCCCGCCCTGACGATCGACGCGCTCGGCAAGAAGTGCCCGATCCCGATCATCATGCTCGCCGAGCAGATCAACGCCGTGCCGCTGAACGCGGTGGTGGCGGTGCTGGCCGACGATCCGGCGGCCTACAACGACGTGCCGGCCTGGTGCCGGCTGAAGTCGCACCGCCACGTGGGCTCGTACGAGCTGCCCGGGGGCGGCTGGGCGATACACGTGAGGCGTAATTACTGATTTATCCGGTTTGGCTGGGTAGGGGCTCCCCCGTACGGATGTCACCGACCTTCGGGGGTAAGCCATGACCAGCGAGCACACACCCGAGACCGCCCGCGACGTGATGAGCACGGGAGCCGAGTGCATCGGCGCGCACGAGACCCTCGACCGCGCCGCGCAGATGATGCGCGCCAACGGCGTGGGGGCGCTGCCGGTGTGCGGGCCCGACGACCGCGTGACCGGCATCATCACCGACCGCGACATCGTCGTGAAGTGCGTGGCCGCGGGCCACGACCCGGCCCGGGTGACGGCCGGCGAGCTGGCGACCGGCCTGGTCTGGGTGACCGCCGACACCAGCGTCGAGGAGGCGCTGGCGCGGATGGAGGCGCACCAGATCAAGCGCCTGCCGGTGATGGACGGCGACCGGATCATCGGCATGATCAGCGAGGCCGACCTGGCCCGGCACCTGCCCGACGACCAGCTCGCCGAGTTCGTGCACCGGGTGTACGGCACCGACTAGGACGACGTGAAGGGAGCGCCCCCGCGATCACCTGTGGGGGCGCTCCGCCGTTCGGGGGACGGGGACGTTACGGGTGGTGGCAGCGGACGTGCCCGGCCACCTCGGCCGCGGCGTCCGGGCCGTAGGCGGCGGCGAAGCGCTCCAGGAAGGCCCCCTGGCCGAGCTCGTACTCCTGGCCGCCCACGCGCTCCAGCACGTGCGTGGCGGTGAGGTTGCCCACCTGGCCGCAGCGCTCCAGCGACAGGCCCCAGGCCAGCGCGGACAGGAACCCGGCGCGGAAGGCGTCGCCGACGCCCGTGGGGTCGGCCTTGCCGCGCTCCGGCGAGGGCGCGACCTGGATGGACGGCTCGCCCTTGCGGTCGATGACCGCGCCCTTGGGGCCGAGCGTGGTGACCCGGACGCCGACGCGGTCGAGGATCTCCTCGTCGGACCAGCCGGTCTTCTGCTCGATGAGGCCCTTCTCGTAGTCGTTGGAGAAGAGGTAGGCGGCGCCGTCGACGAGCTGGCGGATCTGCTCGTCGGCCATGCGGGCGAGCTGCTGGGAGATGTCGGCGGCGAAGGGGATGCCGCGCTGGCGGCACTCGTCGGTGTGCCGGAGCATCGCGTCGGGGTCGTTGGGGCTGATCAGCACGAGGTCGAGGCCGCCGACGCGGTCGGCGACCGGCTTGAGCTCGATCAGCCGCGCCTCGGCCATGGCCCCGGTGTAGAACGAGGCGATCTGGTTGTGGTGCTCGTCGGTGGTGCACAGGAAGCGCGCCGTGTGCTGGGTCTCCGAGACGTGCACGGAGTCGCAGTCGACGCCGTGGCGCTCCAGCCAGGACCGGTAGTCGGCGAAGTCGGCGCCGACGGCTCCCACCAGGACGGGCCGCAGCCCCAGGCAGCCCATGCCGAAGGCGATGTTCGCGGCGCAGCCGCCGCGGCGGATCTGCAGGTCGTCGACCAGGAACGACAGTGACACCCGGTCGAGCTTCTCGGCGATGAGCTGATCGCCGAAACTGCCCGGGAAGGTCATGAGATGGTCTGTCGCGATGGAGCCGGTTACGGCGATGCGCACGGGATTCTTCTTCCTCGTTGTCAGCAAGCCAGTGAGCCCCACGAGAATACGCGAAGGTCCCGCGCGCACAAAGGCGGGCGGGACCGGGCGGCCCGTCGGCTAGTTGAACGAGTCGCCGCAGGCACAGGAGCCCGTGGCGTTGGGGTTGTCGATGGTGAACCCCTGCTTCTCGATCGTGTCGACGAAGTCGATGGAGGCGCCCATGAGGTAAGGAGCGCTCATCCGGTCGGTGACGACGTTGACGCCGCCGAACTCCGACACGACGTCGCCGTCCATCGAACGATCGTCGAAGAAGAGCTGGTAGCGCAGGCCGGAGCAACCACCCGGCTGCACCGCGACCCGCAGCTGCAGACCCTCCTCGCCCTGCTGCTCGAGCAGGCTCTTGACCTTCGCGGCGGCCGCGTCGGTCAGGATCAGGCCCTGCGTCGTGGTCTCGCTGCTCTCAACCGTCATCTCGCTGACTCCCTAACTGGGGCTGTCTGTTCTCGACGTCCTACTGATGACGCTACCAACACCCGGCCCATGCCACACATTCCCGGGGGCTGCCGCCCCGGGAACAACGCGCTTCCCCCGTGTGTCATAGTGAGTATCGTCTTTCTGACGATAAGTGCCTCATTAGGGGGGTGTGGCCATGGCCACCCAGACTGGGCTCCCGCTCTTCGTCCTCGGGCGGGGCGCCGATCCGCACAGCGAGCAGGGGGTCGACTGTCCCGGCGAGCTGCCCCCGGCCTCCGACCCGGGGCTGGTGGAGCGCGCCCGCCAGGCCAAGCAGGCCCTGGGCGAGCGGCTGTTCGTGCTCGGCCACCACTACCAGCGCGACGAGGTCATCCAGTTCGCCGACGTGACCGGCGACTCCTTCAAGCTGGCCCAGCAGGCCGCCGCGCGGCCCGAGGCGGAGTACATCGTCTTCTGCGGCGTGCACTTCATGGCCGAGTCGGCCGACATCCTGACCGGCGACGGGCAGAAGGTGATCCTGCCCGACCTGGCGGCCGGCTGCTCGATGGCCGACATGGCCACCTTCGACCAGGTGGAGGAGTGCTGGGAGGCGCTGGAGGACGCCGGCCTCGCCGACCTGGTGGTGCCGGTCACGTACATGAACTCCAGCGCCGACATCAAGGCGTTCTGCGGGCGCAACGGCGGCGTGGTGTGCACCTCCTCCAACGCCCGCCGCGCCCTCGAATGGGCCTTCGAGCAGGGCGAGAAGGTGCTGTTCCTGCCCGACCAGCACCTCGGGCGCAACACCGCCGTGCTGGAGATGGGCATGACGCTCGACGACTGCGTCGTGTGGAACCCGCACCGGCCCGGCGGCGGCCTGACCCGCGAGCAGCTGGCGCGGGCCAGGATGATCCTGTGGCGCGGCCACTGCTCGGTGCACGGCCGCTTCACCGCCGAGTCGGTGGACGACGTGCGCGCCCGCGTCCCCGGCGTGAACGTGCTGGTGCACCCCGAGTGCCGGCACGAGGTCGTGCTCAAGGCCGACCAGGTGGGCTCCACCGAGTACATCATCAAGACGCTGGAGGCGGCGCCCGCCGGGTCGAGCTGGGCCGTCGGCACCGAGCTGAACCTGGTCAAGCGGCTGGCCCAGATGTTCCCGGACAAGAACGTCTCGTTCCTGGACCGGACGGTCTGCTACTGCTCGACCATGAACCGCATCGACCTGCCGCACCTGGTGTGGGCGCTGGAGTCGCTGGTGCTCGGCGAGGTGCCCAACCAGATCACGGTGGACGCCGGCACCACGCACTGGGCCAAGGTCGCCCTGGACCGGATGCTGGCGCTTCCGTAGCCCTGAGCCGTACTTCGTCACGTCCGCCGCGGATTCCGTGCAGATAACGGACTCCGTCCCTTTTCGGCGCCGTCCGGGCCGGTCCGGGACACCATGAGGGTGTCCTGACGATCACCTGGAGTGGACGGCGACATGTCCCACAACGGCACGGAAGGGGCGGCGGACGGCGGGCGGCGGCCCTCGCGCCGGTGGTTCCTCGGAGCGGGGGCGGGGCTGGCGGCGGGCAGCGCCCTGACCGCCGCCGCCACCCAGGCCGGTTCCGCCGGCGCGCCCCCGTCCGGCCCCGCCGGCGCGCCCCCGTCCGGCCCCGCCGGCGCGCCCTCGTCCGGCCCCGCCGGTGGCGCGCCCCTGTCCGGGAACGGGCGGGTCTCCCCCGCCTCCTTCCGCGCCGCCCACCAGCCGGGCATCCTCACCGGGCCGGCCCTGGCCTGCCTGCTGGCCGCGTTCCGCTGCCGCGACCGGGACCGGGCGGGGCTGGCCCGCACGCTCCGCGCCGTCTCGGCCGAGCTCGACGCCCTGATGGCGGGCCACGCCCCGGCCGGCGCCACCGGCCCGGCCCCTTCCGGCCGCGCCGCCCCGGGCGCCACGGGCGGGCCGGTGGCCGACAGCGCGCTGCTGCTCGGGCAGGGCCGGCAGCCGGTGGTGGCGACGCTCTCGGTCGGCGCGTCGCTCTTCGACGCCCGTTACGGCCTGGCCGGCCGCCGGCCCGCCGAGCTGGTCCCCATGACCGCGCTGGCCAACGACCGGCTCGACCCCGCCCGCCTGCACGGCGACCTGCTCGTGTTGTTCCAGGCCGACCACCCCGACGTGTGCGTGCACGCGCTGCGCCGCCTGACGGCCGCGGCGGGCGGCTCGCTCGTCCCCGTCTGGTCGCAGGACGGCTTCGCCCGCCCGGACGCGCTCGCCACGCGCGGCGCCACCGGCAACCGCAACCTGCTCGGCTTCAAGGACGGCACCGGCAACCCCGACGCCGCCGACCCCGCCCTCATGGACCGCGTGGTGTGGGTCGGCCCCGGCGACGGCGAGCCCGCGTGGGCCACCGGCGGCACGTACGTCGCCGTCCGGCTGATCAGGCTGTTCGTCGAGCGCTGGGACCAGGTCCCCGAGGCCGCCCAGGAGCGCGTGATGGGCCGCCGCAAGGCGTCCGGCGCCCCGCTGGACGGCGTCAGGGAGACCGACGCGCCCCGCTACGCCGCGGACCCGGCCGGCGCGCGCACCCCGCTGGACGCCCACATCCGGCTGGCCAACCCGCGGACGGCGGGCCCGGAGAAGGCCATGCTGCGCCGCGGCTTCAACTACGCCCGCGGCCTCGACGCCGGCGGCCTGCTGGACCAGGGGCTGGCGTTCGTCGGCTACCAGCGCAGGCTCGCCAACTTCCTGGCGGCCCAGGAGCGGCTGAAGGGCGAGCCCATGGAGGCCTTCACCCGCCCCGAGGGCGGCGGGTTCTACTTCGCGCTGCCCGGCGCGCCCGGCCCCGGCGACTACCTGGGCCGGGGTCTCGTCGAAACCTGAAGAAGGAGCGATCATGGAAGGTCCGTCGAGACGGGGGCTGCTGGGCGGGGCCGCCCTGGCCGCCGGGGCGGCGGCGGTGTCCGCCTCCCCCGCGCGGGCGGAGACGGCGGGGGCGCCGGTGACCGGCCCGGTCACCGTCCTCCCCGGCGACCCCCGCTACCAGGAGCTGACCGTCGGCTACAACCAGCGCTGGGTCGGCCGGCCCGACTACGTCCGGGTGGTGAGCTCGACCGCGCAGGTCGTGGCGGCCGTCCAGGAGGCGGTGGACGCCGGCAAGCGCATCTCGGTGGTGTGCGGCGGCCACTGCCTGGCCCCGTTCGTGTTCAACCCTGACGTCGAGGTGGTCATCGACCTGTCCGGCCTGGACGCGGTGTACTTCGACGCGCAGCGGCGGGCGTTCGCCGTGGAGGGCGGCGCCCGGCTGTCGGGCGTCTACGACCGGCTGTACAAGCAGTGGGGGGTGACGATCCCCGGCGGCATGTGCCCGACGGTCGGCATCGGCGGCCACGCCACCGGCGGCGGCTACGGCTTCCTGTCCCGCCAGCACGGCACGGTGATCGACCACCTGGCGGCGGTCGAGGTCGTGGTCGTGGACCGGAGCGGCCGGGCGCGCGTCGTCGTGGCGAGCCGCGAGCCCGGCGACCCCGACCGCGAGCTGTGGTGGGCGTGCGCCGGCGGCGGTGGCGGCAACTTCGGGATCGTCACCCGCTTCTGGTTCCGCACGCCCGGCGCGAGCGGCTCCGACCCGGGCCGGCTGCTCGTCAACCCGCCCAAGGACGTGCTGCTCAGCGCCGTCGGCATCCCGTGGAGCGCGCTGGACCGCACGACGTTCGCCACGCTGGTGACGAACTGGGGCGCCTGGTACGAGCAGCACGCCGCCCCCTCCGACCCCGCCCGCGTCCTGTCCGGCGTCGCCTCCCTCGCCCACCGCTCCAGCGGGAACGTGTTCCTGCTGACCCAGGTGGACGCGGCCGCCCCCGGCGCGGAGACGATCCTGTCCGGCTACCTGCGCGACCTGACCGCCGGGCTCGGCGTGGACGCCGTGGTCGCGGCGCAGCCCGCGCAGCGCCTGCCGTGGCTGCGCGCGGTCAAGCTGATCGCGGCCAGCATCCCGTCGTTCATCAACCCGACGCTGCGCGGCTCGTCGAAGTCGGCCTACCTGCGGCGGTCGTACACGGCCGAGCAGGCGGGCGCGATGTACGACGCGCTCACCAGGCCGGGCTTCGCCAACCCGGCCGCCGCGGTGACGCTGGCCGGGTTCAGCGGCGGGGCGATCAACGCGGTCCCCGCCGACCGGACCGCGCTCGTGCACCGGGGGGCCGCGTTCTGGACGCTGTTCGAGACGCAGTGGCAGGACCCGGCCGCCGACGCGGCCAACATCGGCTGGCTGCGCGAGCTGTACGCGTCGGTGTGGTCGGCCACCGGCGGCTACCCGGTGCCCGGCGACCAGGCCGACGGCTGCTACGTCAACAACCCCGACCCGGACATCACCGACCCGGCCTGGAACCGGTCGGGCGTGCCCTGGCACACCCTCTACTACAAGGGCAACTACCCGCGGCTCCAGCAGGCCAAGGCGGCCTACGACCCCCGCGAGGTCTTCCGGCACGCGCAGTCCGTCGCGCTGCCGTAACCCCACCGAGGAGAACACCGTGATCCATCAGCTGATCTTCGCCGCCCCCAGGCCGGGGATGACGGAGGAGGAGTTCCAGCAGTACTGGCTGAACGTGCACGCCGTCCGGTACGCCAGCAAGATCCCGCAGATCAGGAAGTACCTGATCGACACGCGGATCCCGTTCTGGCCGGAGGAGGGCGAGCCGCTGTGGAGCGGCGTCGCGGAGATCTGGCTGCGCGACGAGAAGGAGCAGCTCGAATCCCTGCAGACGCCCGAGTTCCTGGAGGGCGCGCGGCTGGACGAGCCACGCTGGGCGGCGTTCTGGCGCACGGTCGTGCTCGACACCGACGCGCACGAGCTGGTGCCGGGGCCGGACGTGGCCCCCGCCCGCGGCGTCAAGCTCATCGTGCTGGCCAAGCGGCGCGAGGGGCTGCCCCGCGCGGAGTTCCGGCAGGCGAGCCTCGGCGGGCACGCCGCCCTGGTCGCGGCCGTGCCCGGCGTGCGCCGCTACCTGCAGTGCCACGTCAGGGACGGCGCGTACGGCATCGGCGAGGCCGTGCTCGACGTGGCGCACCTGCTGTGGTTCGACGACCGGGAGTCGATGGCGGCGGCGCTCGCCTCGCCCGAGTACGCCAAGGTCCAGGCGGACCTGGAGACGCTGGCCGAGCCGCGCTACGTGCACCGCATGGCCGTCACCGAGCACTGGGTCATCGGGCCCGAGGCCCGCTGATGAGCGGCCACGACCAGAGCTCCCACGACTACGTCGTCGTGGGCGGCGGCGCGGCCGGCGCGGTGGTCGCCGCCCGGCTGGTGGAGCGGACGCAGGCGCGGGTGCTGCTGCTGGAGGCCGGCGGGGAGGCCGACCTGCCGGCCATCCAGCAGACCGGCATCCCCGGCATGGCCTCGCTGTGGGGCGACCCCCAGGTCACCTGGCCCTACGAGACGGTCCCGCAGGCGGGCCTCGGCGGGCGGACCGTGCCGCTGCCGCAGGGCAGGGTGCTGGGCGGCGGCAGCTCGGTCAACGCCATGCTGTACGTGCGCGGCAACCGCCGCGACTACGACGGCTGGGCCGCCCGGGGCAACGACGGCTGGGCGTACGAGGACGTGCTGCCCTGCTTCCGCCGCGCCGAGGACTACGAGGACGGGGCGGGGCCGTACCACGGGGCGGGCGGGCCGATGAAGGTCGCCCGCCTGTCGTCGATGTCGGAGGTGTCGCGCGCCTTCCTGCGGGCGGCGGGCGAGCTGGGCTTCCCCGGCGGCGCGGACTGGGACTACAACGGCGCCGTCCAGGAGGGCGCGTTCGCCTACCAGTCCAGCCGCACCAAGGACGACCGGCGCTCCAGCACCTCCTCCGCCTACCTGGACCCGCTGCGCGGCCACCCCCGGCTCACGGTGCTGACCGGCGCGACGGCCACCCGCGTGCTGCTGGACGGCGGCCGGGCGACCGGCGTCGAGTACGTGCGCGACGGCGAGCGGCGCCGCGCCGCCGCCGGCCAGGAGGTGATCGTCTCCTGCGGCGCGCTGGCCTCGCCCAAGCTGCTCCAGCTCTCCGGCCTCGGGCCGGCCGCCGAGCTGCGCCGGCACGGCCTCGCGGTGGCCGCGGACCTGCCGGGCGTCGGCGCGAACCTGCACGACCACCTCATCCTCGGCGTCGCCTACCGGGCGCGGGCCGAGCTGCCGGCGCCCGAGCTGCTGGCCGAGGCGGGCCTGTTCCCGCCCGACGACATCGCGCTGCAGCTGCTGTTCGGGCCGGTGCAGTTCGTCGCCGACGAGTACCGGGTGGACGGGCCGGTCTTCACCTTCGCGCCCGTGCTGGCCCAGCCCCGCAGCAGGGGCACGCTGGCCCTGCGCTCGGCCGACCCGGCCGACCCGCCGCTCGTGGATCCCGCCTACCTGGCCGAGCCGGAGGACCTGGCGACGCTGGTGCACGGCATCGAGCTGTGCCGTGAGCTGGCCCACACCGAGGCGATGAGCCCGCTGCACGAGCGGGAGAGCGCGCCCGGCCGCGACGGCGACCTGGCCGCCTACGTCCGCGCCACCGCGACCACCGTGTGGCATCCGGTGGGCACCTGCCGCATGGGCCGCGACCCGATGGCCGTGGTCGACCCGGCGCTGCGCGTGCACGGGGTGGAGCGGCTGCGCGTGGCCGACGCCTCGGTCATGCCGTCCATCACCACAGGCAACACCGCCGCCGCCTCCGTCATGATCGGGGAGCGCGCGGCGGACCTGCTCACCTCCTGAAGGAGGACCCGTGCCAGAAACGAACACCTATCGCTACATCGTCGTCGGGGCGGGGGCGGCCGGGTCGGTCGTCGCCGGCCGGCTCAGCGAGGACCCGGACGCCTCCGTGCTGCTGCTGGAGGCGGGCGACGCCAAGGTCACCGACGCGGTGCGCACGCCGTGGCGGTGGAACGAGGTCCTGCTCACCGAGCTGGACTGGGCGTACATGAGCGAGCCGCAGCCGGGCCTGGACGGCACCAGCGTCTACTCGGCGGCCGGCCGCGGCCTCGGCGGCTCCTCGAACGTCTACCACATGATGCACACCAGGGGCCGTCCCCAGGACTACGACTCCTGGGCCCGCGAGGGCTGCGCCGGCTGGTCCTTCGCCGACGTGCTGCCCCACCTGCAGCGGCTGGAGGACCAGCGCGACGGCCACAACCCGACGGCCGGCAAGGGCGGCCCGATGACCGTCGCCGACGCGGCCGAGACCGGCAACCCGATCTCGCAGACCTTCATCGACGCCTGCGCCGAGCTGGGCCACCCGCGCCTGGACGACTTCAACGCGGGCCTGCACGGCGCCGGCTGGCACCACGTCAACATCAAGGACGGCCTGCGCCGGGGCGCCCGGGAGGCCTACCTGGACCCGGCCATGGCGCGCCCGAACCTCACCGTGCTGGACGGCGCCCCGGCGACCCGGCTGCTGTTCGAGGGCACCCGCTGCACCGGCGTCGCGTACACGCGCGGCGGCGTCGCGCACGAGGCGCGGGCCGAGGCCGAGGTCGTGGTGTGCGCGGGGGCGATCCGCTCGCCCCACCTGCTGCTGCTGTCCGGCCTCGGCCCGGCCGCCGACCTGGCCGCGCTGGGCGTGCCCGTGCTGGCCGACCTGCCCGGCGTCGGGGCCAACTTCCACGACCATCCGCTGGTCATCGGGCCCATCGGCTACATGGCCAAGCCCGGCGACGACCCGCGCGGCCAGGTGACGGAGGTCGCGCTGTTCTGCGGCTCCCGGGACGGGCTGGAGGTGCCCGACCTGGAGGTGGCGCTGGTGCACCGGGCGCCGTTCGGCGAGAAGTTCTTCGCCAACGTGGTGCGGCGGGCGCAGACCGGCAAGCCCATCAAGCCGGTGCGCGAGCTGGTGGACCCGCACGTCATCCTGAGCCTGTCGGCCCTGCTGACGCCGGTGTCGCGGGGCTGGGTGCGGCTGGCGGGCGCCGATCCCGCGCTGCCGCCGAGGATCAGCGCGAACTACTTCGCCGACCCCTCCGACCTGGAGCGCACGGTGCAGGTCGTGGAGGTCGCCAGGGACATCTACCGCACCCGGGCCTTCAGGGACGGCTGGGGCCTGTCGGAGGTCGCCCCCGGCCCGGACGTCACCGGCCGCGAGGCGCTGCGCGCCTGGGTCAAGGCCAACACCGGGTCGTACTACCACTTCGCCGGCTCGTGCCGGATGGGCGTGGACGAGCGGGCCGTGGTGGACCCCGAGCTGCGCGTGCGCGGCGTCGAGGGGCTGCGCGTGGCCGACGCCTCGGTGATGCCGACGCTGGTCAGCGCGCACCCGCACACCACGGTCGTGATGATCGCCGAACGCGCGGCGCAGTGGGCCGGGGCCGGCTCCGGGTGAATAGAAGTGAGAGTGCCAGCATAAACCGCTCCTGTCACTCCGGCCCGAGTATTCCTCATAATGAGAGGAAAGGGGGACGATCGAATTAATAGGGGTTGGTCTTATGACCATCTACTCGGATTTCACCGCACCGGAGATATGGCTCTCTTCTTTCTGTGAGGATCTTTTCTCCACTTTTCTCCGCTCGGACCAGCGGCGCTGGGGCGAGGTGTACGTCCAGGGACTGCTCTCCGTCCCGGGCCGCAAATCCATCCGGCGGATCTCGGCACAGGTGGTGGGACGGCCCGTCGACCAGTGCCTCCAGCAGTTCATCAACCAGAGCCCGTGGGACTGGGCGCCGGTCCGCCAGCGCCTGGCCCAGCTCCTCGTCGAGGCCATCCGGCCCAAGGCGTGGGTGCTGGAGGAGGTGGTCTTCCCCAAGAACGGCTCCAAGTCGGTCGGCGTCGCCCGGCAGTTCGTGCCCTCGGCGGGCCGGCTGCTCAACTGCCAGGTCGGGCTCGCGGTCGTGCTGGTCGGCGAGGAGGGCGGCTGCCCGGTCAACTGGCGGCTGCTGCTGCCCCGCTGCTGGGACGACGACGACGGCCTGCGCGAGCGGGCCCGGCTGCCCGAGCACGAGCGCAGCCGGCCGCACTGGCGGCACCTGCTGCAGGCCGTGGACGAGATGGTGCTGGACTGGGGCCTGCCGCCCGCGCCCGTCGTGGTGGACGGCAGGTCGATGCCCGGCGTGGAGTGCCTGCTCGCCGGGCTGGCCGAGCGGGGACTGCCGTACCTGGTGCGGGTCTCCCCCAACGGGATGCCGGTGAGCGGGCCCGGCGCCTCCTCCGGCGGCGCGGCGGCGCGGCCGGTGCCGGAGCCGGCCAGGCCCCGGCTGCACGTGGTGCCGGCCCAGCGCGGCCCGCTCCAGCCCGGCGGCGGCTGGCAGCCGCGGACCGGCGCGCGCACCCTGTGGCTGACCGACCTCGGCCGCAACCGGGTGCCCGACCTGGCCGGGCTGGTCAGGATGCGCAACCGGGCCGCCGCGGCGCTCGGCTCGGTGGCCGCCGAGTCCGGCCTGCAACACTTCGAGGGCCGCTCCTACCAGGGCTGGCACCACCACGTCACGCTGGTCTCGGTGGCCCACGCCTACAAGCTGCTGCGCGGCGGGGCCGGACGGGAGGCGGAGGAACTGTGCCTGCTCCCGCATGGCTGAGCGAGCGGCTGGCCAGGATCGAGCTGTTCTCGGGGCTGTCCCCCGAGCAGCTCGACTGGCTGGCCGGCGCGGGCGTCGTCCGCACGCTCGACGACGGTGAGGTGCTCTTCGTCGAGGGCGCCCCCGCCGACGCCTTCTACGTGCTGCTGAGCGGCGAGATCGTGGTCACCAAGCTGGTGGCCGGGCGCGAGCAGGTGCTGGCCCGGCACGTCGGCGACACGCTCGAGCACCAGTTCGTCGGCGAGCTGCCGCTGCTGACCAGCGACGAGTACCTGGCCACGGCGCTCGCCGTGTGCCGGGCGCAGGTCGTCGCCTACGGCAGGGACGCCTTCTACGACATGCTGGAGCGCTGCCCGCAGGTGTGCCGGGTGCTGCTGCCCGTGCTCGCCGGGCGCATCAACGCGATGGAGCGCCAGGCCGGCCGCAGCCGCATGCTGGAGGGCCTCGGCCTGCTGGCGGCGGGGCTGGCGCACGAGCTGAACAACCCGGCCTCGGCCGCCGTGCGGGCCGCGCGGGAGCTGCGTACCCTCGCGCCCGCGCTCGCCGCCGCCGCCGTGCGGTGGGGGCGGGTGGGCGAGGAGCCCGAGCTGGAGCACGTCGCCCGGCTGCGCGAGCGCCTGGCCGCCCCCGGCGCGCCCCGCGACCCGCTGGCCGAGGCCGAGGCCGCCGACGACGTCGCGGACTGGCTGGCCGACGTCGAAGACCTCGCGGGCGATCACGCGGGAGATCACGCGGGCGATCACACGGGCGACCTCGCCGGGCTGGAGGACCTCGCGGGGGACCTGGCCGAGCAGGGCGTGGACCGGGCCGCGCTGGAGGAGCTGGCGGCGGCCCTGCGCCCGGCGGCGCTGGTCGCGGCGCTGGACTACCTGGCCCCGGCGCTGCGGGCGGCGGCCCTGGCCGGCGACGTCGCCGAGGCGGCCGAGCGGGTGGTGGAGCTGGTCCGGCGCACCTCCGCCTACACCGACCTGGACCGCGCGCCCGAGCGCGACGCCGACCTGCGCGAGGGCCTGGAGGCCACGCTCGCGCTGATGGCGCCCAAGCTGCGGGGCGTGCGGGTGCGCCGCGAGTACGGCGGCGTGCCGGACCTGCGGGCCTTCCCGAGCGAGCTCAACCAGGTCTGGACGAACCTCATCGACAACGCCGTGGACGCGATGGGCGGCGAGGGCGAGCTGACCATCCTCACCCGCCGCGAGGGCGACCACGCGGTGGTGGAGTTCCGCGACAACGGCCCCGGCATCCCCGCCGAGGTGCTGCCGCAGGTCTTCCAGCCCTTCTTCACCACCAAGGACCTGGGCAAGGGCACCGGGCTCGGGCTGCACGTCAGCATGGACATCGTGGCCGCCAGGCACGGCGGCACGATGGAGGTGACCTCCGAGCCCGGCGACACCCGCTTCGTGGTGCGGCTGCCGCTGAAGCCCTGACTCAGCTCTCCGACCGGTAGCGGTGGATCATGGACACCGCCATCGCGCCCTCGCCGACGCCCGAGGCCAGCCGCTTGACCGAGCCGGCGCGGGCGTCCCCGGCCGCGAAGACGCCGGGCATGCTGGTCTCCAGCAGCAGCGGCGGCCGGGGCAGGTCCCACGCGGGCAGCTCGGCGGCCGGCCCGAGGTCGGGGCCGGTCAGCAGGAAGCCGTGCGGGTCCCTGCGCACCAGGCCGTCCAGCCACTCGGTGCGCGGCCGCGCGCCGATGAAGACGAAGACGTGCTCGGCGTCGTGCCCGCTCAGCTCGCCGGTCGCGACGTCGCACAACGTGATGCGCTCCAGGTGCTCGCCGCCCTCGGCGGCGACCACGCGGGTGCCGGCCCGCACGGTGATGTTGGGGGCGGCGGCGATCTCGTCCACGAGGTAGGCCGACATCGCGCCGGCCAGGCCCGCCGCGCGCACGACCATGGTGACGCGGCTGGCGTGCCGGGCGAAGTGCAGGGCCGCCTGGCCCGCGGAGTTGGCGCCGCCGACGATCCACACGTGCCGCCCGGCGCAGGACTCGGTCTCGGTGACGGCGGCGCCGTAGTAGATGCCGGCGCCCTCGAAGCGGGCGGCGCCGTCGGCGTCGAGGCTGCGGTAGGACAGGCCGGTGGACAGCAGCACGGTGGACGCGCCGATCTCCTTGCCGTCGGACAGGTGCAGCACGCAGGCGCGGCCGTCCCTGCTGAGCCGCCTGGCCTCGACGGGGGCGAGCACGTCCACGCCGAACCTGCGGGCCTGGGCCATGGCTCGGCTGGTCAGGTCCACGCCGGAGATGCCGGAGGGGAAGCCGAGGTAGTTCTCGATGCGGCTGGAGGTGCCGGCCTGGCCGCCCGGCACGTACGCCTCGATGAGCAGCGTCGCCATGCCCTCGGAGGAGGCGTAGACGGAGGCGGCGAGCCCGGCCGGGCCGCCGCCGACGATGGCGAGGTCGTAGTGCGGGTGGCTGAGCCGGGTGGCCAGGCCGAGCGCGGCCACGACCTCGCCGTGCCCGGGCCGGTCCAGCCGGCGCCCGTCGGGCAGGACGACCGCGGGCAGCCGCGCCTCGCCCGCCGGCCCCTCCTCGAAGCGGAACGGCAGCCGGTAGCGGGTGAGCAGGTCGCGCAGCCGGTGGGTGGCCGGCGCGAACGGGTGCCCGACCAGCCGGATGCCCTGGTAGGGCGGCTCGTGCGCGCCCTCCCAGTCCGACAGCAGGTCGTCGAGCACGGGGTAGAGGCGTTCCTCGGGCGGCTCCCACGGCTTGACCAGGTAGTGGTCGAGGCGCACCTCGTTGATGGCGGAGATGGCGACGCTGGTGTCGGCGTAGGCGGTCAGCAGCACCCGGCGCGCCTCGGGGAAGCGCCGGGCGGCCTCGGCCAGGAAGGCGATGCCCGTCATGCCGGGCATGCGCTGGTCGGACAGGACGAGGGCGGCCTGCTCCTCGCGTTCGCGCAGGGTGTCGAGCACGCGCAGGCCCTCGGCGGCGGAGCCGGCCGCGAGCACGCGGAAGCGGTCGCGGTAGGCGCGCGACAGGTCGCGCCGGATCGCGCGGAGCACGTGGTCGTCGTCGTCGACGGCCAGGAGCACCGGCCGGCGTGGTTCGGGCATCACAAACCCTCCCGATTCGGCTGACGCCCATTCTGCCCGCATTCGCCGGAACACCCTCGCGGCACCTGACGAAGTGCGCACCGCTTTCATTGACTTGACGGAATAGGTCCGCCGAACTTGTCGACGTATCCCGCGCATTGCTGCAATCAACCCATGACGCGCACCATTCTTATCATTCTCTCCGAATACGGATATTGGGGAGAGGAACTCGTCGGCCCGCTCGCCGCCTTCGACCGGCAGGGCTACCGGAGCGTGTTCGCCACCCCCACCGGCAAGCGCCCCCGCGCGCTGCCGCCCAGCCTCGACCCCGCCTACGTCGACCCGCCGCTCGGCCGTTCGGTGACCACGCCCGAGGTGGCCGTCGCCGCCCGCCGGCTCGACGAGTCCGACCGGCTCGACGCCCCGCTCAGCCTCGCCGACTGGATCCCGGAGCGGCCCTACAACAGCGAGGACGGCTACCTGCGCAAGGTCGAGGCCTACCACCGCGAGCTCGGCCGGGTGGACCGCGACGTCGCCCAGTACGACGCCCTGGTCATCGTGGGCGGCAGCGGCCCGATCGTGGACCTGGCCAACAACGGCCGGGTGCACGACCTGATCCTGTCCTTCGTCCGCGCCGACAAGCCGATCCTCGCCGAGTGCTACGGCATCGCCTGCCTGGCCTTCGCCCGCGACTGGGAGGACCGCGAGAGCATCCTGCGCGGCAAGCACGTGACCGGGCACTGCAAGGAGTACGACTACAAGGACGGCACCGGCTTCCTCGGCGTGGACTTCAACATGGGGCCGCCGCCGTACCCGCTGGAGTACATCCTGCGCGACGCCACCGCCCCCGGCGGCCGCTACCACGGCAACGTCGGCAAGGAGACGTCGGTGATCGTGGACCACCCGTTCGTGACGGGCCGCTCCACCCCCGACTCCTTCCTGTCCGGCGAGAAGCTGGTCGAGGTCCTGGAGTCCGGCCTGCGGCGCTACGGCTGGTGACCGTGACCGCCCGCCCCGCCAAGAAGGCGATCTTCGAGCAGTTCGCGGCCGACGGCGTCTCGCTGATGTTCGGCAACCCAGGCACGGTGGAGCAGGGCTTCCTGGACGTGCTGGAGGAGACGCCGGGCTTCGGCTACGTGCTGGCCCTGCAGGAGTCCGTCGCGGTCGGGATCGCCGACGGCTACGCCCGCGCCACCGGCGGCCCGGCGCTGGTCCAGCTCCACTCCGGCGTCGGCCTCGGCAACGGGATCGGCATGCTCTACCAGGCCAGGCGCGGCCACTCGCCGCTCGTGGTGATCGCCGGCGAGGCCGGCGTGCGGTACGAGGCGCTGGACGGCCAGATGGCGGTGGACCTGGTGGCGATGGCCCGCCCGGTGACCAAGGCGGCGATGCGGGTGACGCATCCCGGCTCGGTGCTGCGGGTGCTGCGCCGGGCCGTCAAGACCGCCATGACGCCCCCGCGCGGCCCGGTGTTCGTGGCCCTGCCGATGGACGTGCTCGACGAGCCGACCGACGAGCCGGCCGTGCCCGCGACGATCCCGAGCCGGGCCGTCGTGCCGGTGCCTGCCGAGCTGGAGCGGGCCGCGGCGGCGCTGCGGGGCGCGCGGCGGCCGGTGGTGCTGGCCGGCGACGGGGTCTCGGTGTCGGGCGCGCAGGAGGAGCTGGCCGCGGTCGCCGAGGCGCTGGGCGCCCCGGTCTGGACGGTGAACTCCTCGGAGCTGACCATCGACACCACCCACCCGCTGTACCGGGGCGACCTCGGCCACATGTTCGGCGAGCACAGCGCCGCCGCGCTCGCCGGGCACGACGGGGCGCTCGTCGTCGGGACGTACCTGTTCCCCGAGGTCTTCCCGCTGCTGAGCAGCCCCTTCGCCGAGGGCGCCAAGGTCGTGCACGTCGACCTGGACGACTACGAGATCGCCAAGAACCACCCGGTGGACGTGGCGCTCGTCGCCGACCCCAAGCCGACCCTGGCCGCGCTGGCCGCGCTGCTGGGCCCGGCCCGGCCGCTGCCCGCCCGCGCGCCGGCCGAGCCGTACGGCACGTCCATGATGGACCTGTTCGCCGCCGAGCTGGCCGCCCGCGCCCCCGCCGGCCTGGTGGTCTTCGACGAGGCGCTGACCGCCTCCCCCGCCCTGCTGCGGCAGCTCCCGCCCCGCCGCCCCGGCGGCTTCTTCCAGACCAGGGGCGGCTCGCTGGGCGTCGGCATCCCGGGCGCGATCGGCGTCAAGCTGGCCCGCCCGGAGGCCGAGGTCGTCGCGTTCACCGGCGACGGCGGCAGCATGTACACGATCCAGGCCCTGTGGACGGCCGCCCGGCACGGCGTGGCCGCGCGGTTCGTGATCTGCGACAACCACCGCTACCAGCTCCTCGACGACAACCTGGAGCAGTACTGGCGGGAGCGGGACGTCGCCGCGCACCCCCATCCCGAGGGCTTCGACCTGTCCCACCCCGCGACCGACTTCGTGCGGCTCGCCGCGAGCCTGGGGGTGCCCGGCGTCAAGGTGAGCAAGCCCGCCCAGGTGGAGGCCGCGGTCCAGCGGATGCTGGCGGCGCCCGGGCCGTTCCTCGTCCATCTGATTACCACCTGAGAGGTGCATCGTGCCCGAGAAGCGACTGGCCGGGCGGACCGTCGCGATCCTCATGGAGAGCGACTACGTCGAGCAGGAGCTGCACTACTACCAGCGGCGTTTCGCCGAGGAGGGGGCGCGGGTCCGCTTCCTGACCCGGCTCTGGGGGCAGGACTCGCTGACCTTCCACGGCCACGAGTACAAGCTGCCGTTCACCGTGGGCGACGACCTGGAGAGCGCCGACCTGAGCGAGATCGACGTGCTGATCGTGCCGTCCGGGATGGTGTCGGACCGGTTGCGCTACAGCGAGGAGCCCGGCGGCCTCTCCCCCGCCGTGCGGCTGTTGCGGGCGGCCTTCGAGGACCGCAGGATCGTGAAGGGGATCATCTGCCACGGCCTGTGGCTGGCCGCGCCGATCCCCGAGAGCGTCGCCGGCCGCCGCGTGACCTGCCACAACAACCTGGTCGCCGACGCGCGCAACATGGGCGCGGTCTACACCGACCAGGACGTCGTGGTGGACCGCGACCTGGTGACCGGCCGCAGCGCCGACCACTGCGCGGAGTTCGCCCGCATGATCATCGACCTGGTGGCGGCCGGCGCCGCCGACGGCACGTCCTACCGGCCCGACTACACCTTCTCCGACCTCGTCGCCGGGTACGTGACCGGCTTCGAGCACGGCGAGATCCGGCTGCGCACCAACGACGGCCGCCCCCTGCGGGTGCGCCTGACCGGCACCACCTCCGCCGAGTTCGTGCGCAACCTGGGCGAGCCGTACCTGGACGCCTCGGCGCACCTGGAGCAGCTGCTCGCGCCCGGCATGTACGTGTTCGTCAACGGCATCTTCTACTTCGAGGACGGCGCGTACACGATCGAGGCCAAGGCGCTGACCTTCCTCGGCCGCCAGCCCGGCCACTACGCCTTCGAGGAGCCCGACTGGTGGGTCCGCCAGATCCGCGAGCTGGGCCGCTTCTACCGCAGGGCGCAGTTCGCCGACGGGCCGATCGACTACGCCGGCTACCGCACGATGCTGCGGCTCGGCGGCGAGAAGGCGGGCCAGGAGATCCAGGAGACCGACACGATCTCGCGGCTGGTGTACGGCATGTCGTCGGCGTACATGCTGACCGGCGACGAGGACTTCCTGGAGGTGGCCGAGCGCGGCGCGGCGTACCTGCGCGAGCACATGCGCTTCGTGGACCGCGACGAGGACGTCGTGTACTGGTACCACGGCGTCGAGCAGCGCGGCGGCACCGAGCGCAAGCTGTTCACCTCGGAGTTCGGCGACGACTACGACGCCATCCCGATGTACGAGCAGATCTACGCCCTGGCCGGCCCGACGCAGCTCTACCGCCTCACCGGCGACCCGGCCCTGGCCGCCGACATCGACGGCACGCTGCGGCTGTTCCGCAAGTTCTTCCACGACCCGGAGCTCGGCGGCTACTTCTCCCACATCGACCCGATCCTGCTCAGCCCGCACCACGAGTCGCTGGGCCCGAACCGCTCGCGCAAGAACTGGAACTCCGTCGGCGACCACGCCCCGGCCTACCTCATCAACCTGTTCCTGGCCACCGGCGACGAGCGGCACGCCGACATGCTGGAGGACACCTTCGACCTGATCGCCCGGCACATGCCGCGCAAGGACAGCCCGTACGTGCAGGAGCGCTTCCACGCCGACTGGACGCCGGACACCACCTGGCACTGGCAGCAGGACCGGGCCGTGGTCGGCCACAACCTCAAGATCGCCTGGAACCTCATGCGGATGAACGCCATCCGCCCGAAGGAGCGCTACCGCGCGCTGGCCGCCGAGATCGGCGAGAAGATGCCGGCGCTCGGCAGCGACCCGCAGCGCGGCGGCTGGTACGACGTGGTGGAGCGCAGGCTCGCCCCCGGGCAGAGCGTGCACCGCTTCACCTGGCACGACCGCAAGGCGTGGTGGCAGCAGGAGCAGGCGATCCTCGCCTACCAGATCCTGGCCGGCAACGGCGCGGGTGACGGAGGGGGCGCGGAGTTCCTGCGCCGGGCGCGCGAGTCGGCCGCCTTCTACAGCACGTTCTTCCTGGACCACGACGAGGGCGGCGTGTACTTCAACGTGCTCGCCGGCGGGCACCCGTACCTGCAGGGCACCGAGCGGTTCAAGGGCAGCCACTCGATGAGCATGTGCCACGCGGCCGAGCTGTGCTTCCTCGCGACCGTGTACCAGCGGCTGCTGCTCGACCGGCGGCCCCTGACGCTGTGGTTCCGGCCGCGGCCGGACGGGTTCACCGACCGGGTGCTGCGGGTCGCGCCGGACGCGCTGCCGCCCGGCCGGGTGCGGCTGGAGTGGGTCGAGGTGGACGGGGCGCCGTACCAGCTCTTCGACGCAGCGGCGATGACCGTGAAACTGCCGGACGCGGCGTCGCCGGTGACGGTGCGCGCCCATCTGGCGCCGGTGGAGGAGTGAGGACATGGGGATGCGGCTGCGACAGGAGTCGCACGGCGGCGTGAACGTCATCAGCATGGACGGCCGGCTCGACAGCGAGACCGCGCCGCGCGTCCAGCAGGAGCTGCAGGCTCTGTTCCCGGACGACGGCCTGGTGGTGCTGGACCTCAGCAGGACCATGTACATGTCCAGCGCCGGGCTGCGGGTGCTGCTGCTGGTCTACCGGCAGGCGCAGCGCAGCGCGGTGCGGCTGGCGCTGACCGGGCTGTCGGACGACGTGCGGGCGATCATGGACGCGACGGGCTTCCTCGGCTTCTTCACGGTGGTGGAGTCGGTCGAGGAGGGCGTGGAGGCGTTGACCGTATGACGATCCTGGAGCCGATCGACGCCTACCCCACCCAGCGGATCTCCGGGTTCCCGGTGCGGGCGGGGCGGTCGCTGCCGTTCGGCGCCACGGTGGTGCCCGGCGGGGTCAACTTCTCCGTCTACTCCAACCACGCCACCGCGGTGACGCTGGTGCTGTACCGGGAGGGCGAGCCCGAGCCGATGGCCGAGCTGCCCTTCCCGGAGTCGTTCCGGGTGGGCAGCGTGCACGCGATGACCGTCTTCGGCCTCGACGTCGAGGGTCTGGAGTACGGCTACCGCGTGGACGGGCCCAACCTGCCCTGGGAGGGGCACCGGTTCGACCCGTCGGTCGTGCTCAGCGACCCGTACGCGCGGATGCTGACCGGCCACGGCCCCTACCGCAACCGCTCGCGGGTCGCGCTCGACGACTTCGACTGGGAGGACGACCGGCCGCCGCGCCTGGCGCACGAGGACCTGGTGATCTACGAGCTGCACGTGCGCGGCTTCACCCGGCACCCGTCGTCCGGGGTGGCGGCGCCCGGCACGTACGCCGGGCTGGTGGAGAAGATCCCGTACCTGAAGGAGCTGGGCGTCAACTGCGTCGAGCTGATGCCCGTGTTCGAGTTCGACGAGACCGACAACGTGTTCACGGGGGTGAACTACTGGGGCTACAGCCCGATCGGGTTCTTCGCGCCGAAGGCGTCCTACGCCGCGACCGGCCGCAGCCACATGCAGGTCGACGAGTTCAAGCACCTGGTCAAGGAGATGCACCGGGCGGGCATCGAGGTGCTGCTCGACGTGGTGTTCAACCACACGGCCGAGGGCGACGAGCGCGGCCCCACCATCAGCTTCAAGGGCCTGGACAACGCCACCTACTACATGCTCACGCCGGAGGGCTACTACTACAACTTCAGCGGCACCGGCAACACGCTGAACTGCAACCATCCCGTGGTGCGCGGGTTCGTGCTCGACTGCCTGCGCTACTGGGCGGCCGAGTGCCACGTGGACGGCTTCCGCTTCGACCTCGCGGCCGTGCTCGGCCGCGGCCCCGGCGGCGAGCTGCTGCACAACCCGCCGCTGCTGGAGTCGCTGGCCTACGACCCGGTGCTGCGCGACCGCAAGCTGATTGCGGAGGCGTGGGACGCGGCCGGCCTCTACCAGGTGGGCAGCTTCCCGCACTACAGCAGGTGGTCGGAGTGGAACGGCCGCTACCGCGACACCGTGCGCCGCTTCGTCAAGGGCGACCTCGGCGTCACCGGCGAGCTGGCCACCCGCATGGTCGGCTCGCCCGACATGTACAGCCGCCGCGGCACCGCCGCCACCGTCAACTTCGTCACCTCGCACGACGGCTTCACCCTGCGCGACCTGGTCTCCTACGACCACAAGCACAACGAGGCCAACGGCGAGGGCAACCGGGACGGCGACGACGGCAACCACTCGTGGAACTGCGGCGCGGAGGGCGACACCGACGACCCGGCGGTGCTCGCCACCCGCGCCCGGCAGCAGCGCAACGCCCTGCTGCTCCTGCTGGCCAGCCGGGGCGTGCCCATGCTGCTGGCGGGCGACGAGCTGGGCCGCACCCAGCGCGGCAACAACAACGCCTACTGCCACGACAACCCCCTGACCTGGCTGGACTGGGGGCTGCTGGAGGAGAACGCGGACCTGTTCCGCTTCACCCGGCGCGCCGTCGCCTTCCGGCGCGCGCACCCGGTGCTGCGCGGCGGCTCGCCCGCCTCGGTGCACTGGCACGGGGTGCGTGCCTGGCAGCCGGACTGGTCGGCGCACTCCCGGGTGCTGGCCGCGATGTTCGACGGCGGCGGCGGCGACTGCGTGTACGTCGCCGCCAACGCCCACTGGGAGCCGCACGCGCTGGAGCTCCCCGAGGCGCCGCGCGGGCAGCGCTGGCACCTGTTCGCCGACACCGGCGCGGCCCCGCCCGTGGACGCCTTCGAGCCGGGCGAGGAGCCCCCGCTGGCCAACCAGGCGCAGCTCGTCGCCGGCCCCAGGAGCGTCGTGATCCTGGTCACGCGCTAGTTGATGAGAGGAACAACGCCATGACGTGCAAGATGAAGATGGACGTGGAGGGCGAGACCGCCACGATCCGGCTGGCGGGCGAGCTCGACGGCCGGTCGGCGCCCCAGCTCAACGACCTGGTGACGCAGGCCGTGGGCCGTCAGGTGGACAAGCTGGTCCTGCTGCTGGACGAGCTGACGTACATGTCGTCGGCCGGCGTGCGCTGCCTGTTGTTCGCGCACCAGAAGCTGCCGCGCGGCTCGGAGATCACGTTGGTGGGCACCACCCCGGAGGTGGCCGAGACGATCCGGCTCACCGGTTTCGACCGCAGCATCGTGATGCAATGATGCTGGCCTGCCGGCTCAAGATCGACGTCCCGCACCCGTCCCTGCCGGGCGTGGTGGCCGACTTCGTGGAGGCGCTGGCAGAGGAGGCGGGGCTGTCCCCCCGCCGGGCGTACTGGCTGCGGCTGGCCACGGACGAGATCACCACGAACATCGTCCAGCACGGCTACCGGGGCCGGCCGGGCGTGGTGGAGCTGGCCGGCGAGATCGAGCACGACCGGCTGCGGGTCAGCGTCGAGGACGACGCGCCCCCGTTCGACCCCGCCTGCTACGACCCCGCGCCGCGGCTCGCGCCGCCGCCCGGACAGCGCGAGGAAGGCGGTTACGGGCTGCTCCTGGCGATGGGCAAGGTCGACGAGTTCCGCTACGAGTACGCCGGCGGCCGCAACCGCAACATCCTGATCATGCACGTGCTTGGAGGTAAGCATGCCGACGGCCCTGGTGGTCGCCGAACCGGCTGAACCCGCCTCCCCGGCGGTGCTCGAACTCGCCGGGGCGCTGCGCAAGGAGGGCTTCGACGTCCAGCGCGTCGAGCCCGACGACCTGATGGTGCGCCACCCGCATCCCGACCTGCTGCTCATCTCGGCCGCCCTCGGACTGCAGCGGATGGCGCTGGTGAGCCAGCGCTTCCTGGTGGACGGGCGGATGCCGACCATCGTCGCCTTCCCCGACGACGACCTCGCCGCGCTGGAGGAGTGCGTGCGCGGCGGCTTCGACTTCGTGACCCGGCCGTTCCTGCCCGGCCTGCTGCGCAGCCGGGCCAACTCCTGCTGGGAGCGCTGGCAGCTCAGCACGGCCGTGGAGGAGATGGCGGCGCTGGCCAGCCTGCGCGAGTACGAGCGGGAGCTCAGCATCGCCAGGGAGATCCAGGCCGGGTTCCTGCCCGAGTCGATGCCGGCCCTGGACGGCTGGGAGATCGCGGCCAGCTTCCGCCCGGCCCGGCAGGTGGCCGGCGACTTCTACGACGTGTTCACCATCGTCAACGGGCGGCGCCTGGCGCTGGTCGTGGCCGACGTGTGCGACAAGGGGGTGGGGGCGGCGCTGTTCATGGCGCTGATCAGGACCCTGCTGCGGCACACGGCCGAGCACACCGGCCTGGTCCAGGACGTCGGCGACGACGACGCGGCCCTGGCGCTCGGCATCACCCCGGGCGGCGGCGCCTCCTCGCTGCCCCTGCTGTCGCTCGGGGCCGGGCCGCTCATCCAGGCCGTCGTCGGGACCAACCGCTACATGGCCCGCAACCATCTCAAGCAGGCGTACTTCGCCACGATGTTCTTCGGCGTGCTCGACCCGGCCTCCGGGGATCTCGTGTACATCAACGGCGGGCACAACCCGCCCGTCGTGGTGCGCGCGGACGGGCGGCAGATCCTGCTGCCGCCGACCGGGCCGGCGGTGGGCATCCTGGCCGACAGCACGTACACGCTGGGGCACGTGCGGCTGGGGCCGGGGGACGCGCTGTTCGCGTACACGGACGGCGTGGTCGAGGCCCGCAACGCCGCCCACGCCCTGTACGGCACGCCGCGCCTGCAGCAGGTGCTGGGCGGCGCGGCGCCGCACGCGCCGGGGCTGCTGTCGGCGGTGGACAGCGCCGTGCGCGCCTTCGTCGGCACCGCCGAGCAGTCCGACGACATCACCACGCTGGCCCTGAGCCGGACCCCGGTCTGAGTCGGACCCGGTCTGAGCCCGCCTCCCGAAGGACCGGCCGCCCGCAGGGGGCGGGCGGTCCGTCCGGCTGCCCGGGCCCGGGTCCAGGTGCGGCCCTCACGCGGCGACCATGGTCATCGCGACGGCGACGTCCCAGCCCGAGTGCGGCTCGCCCCGGTGGAAGCCGGTCGCCAGCAGGGTCGCCTCCGCCGCCCGGCCGGCCAGCAGCAGGGCGTCGATCAGGCACGCCGTCAGGTGCGGCGGCAGCCAGGGCGGGCCGACCGCGCTGCCGACAGCGCTGCCGACAGCGCTCCCGGGAGCGCTCCCGGGCGCGCTGCCCGCGGCGGTGAGGGCGAGGGCGCGGCGCAGGTGGAAGACCGCCTCGTCGGGACGGCTGCGCAGCCCGGCCATCGCCTGGGCGGCGTGCACGAACAGCGCGGTCTCCCGGTCCGGCCGGGCCAGGGACCGGGTCTCGGCCCCGGCGCGGCCGGTCAGCGCCAGGATCCAGGCCCGGTAGGCGAGCAGCAGCGGGCGGGTGCCCGGCCCGGCGGCGACGGCGCACCGCAGCAGGAACTCGGCCGCGGCCTCCGGCCGGCCCTGCCCGCAGGCCAGGTTGACGGCGCGGGCCAGCGCCAGGTGCGGCGTGCCCGCGACGACCGGCGCGGGCAGCGAGTCCAGGAACGAGGTGCTGTCCCGGCCCCGGCCGCGCAGCAGCAGCAGGTGGGCCAGCGGCACCGCGACCGCGTGCCCCTCCCCGCACCAGGCGGCGGCCTTGCACAGCTCGAAGGCCCGGTCGAAGGCCGGCGCCGCCCACGCCTCCCACGCCGCCCCAACCAGCGGCGACGCCCCCGCGGGCACGAGCGGCGACGACGCGGGGGCGACCGCCGACGGCTCACCCGGCCGCGCGCCCCCGCCCTCGCCCGGCCGCGTCACCCCGGCGCCCTCGCGCCACTCGGCGGCGCAGGCGAACTCCCAGCCCGCCCGGCCCCTGACCAGGCGCTCCCCCAGCCCCCGCCCCACCAGCAGGTCGTGCAGCCGCCCGGGGTTGCCGCCGGTGGCCGCGTGGAGGGCGCCCGCGGTGGCCTGCTGCACGTGCCCGCCGGTCACCCCGGCCAGCACCACGCCCATCTCGGCGGCGGTGAGCGGCGGCACCTCGACCGTGTGCGCCCTCGGCTCGAAGCGCAGGCAGTCCACCGGGTCGGGACGCCGGGCCGCCGCCCCGGAGACGGTGGTGACCAGCACCTTGGCCCGCCGCCCGCCGCCGGCCAGCGCGCGCAGCGCCTGGAGGCTCTCGTGCGAGCCGGCCTGCGCGTCGTCCATGACCAGCAGCAGCGGCCCGGCGGGCCGCCCGGCCGCGCGGACCCGGGCGGCGAGCCCGCCGGGCGACTCGCGCGGGTCGAGCCGCACCACCGTGTGCCGGGCCGCCTCGGGCGTCTCCAGCACCCGCTCGGCCAGCCGGGTCCGCCCCGCGCCGCGCTCTCCCGTGACCACTATGGGCCGGTAGCCGTCGGTCGCGAGGACCGTCCGAATCGCGGCGACCTGGTCGCGCCGCCCGACGAAATGCCACTTCATGCCGTCGATCCCCCAGAGAGAAAGTCAAGAATTCATGCTTTTAGCATGATGCCGTAATGTCAACGGCGAATTGACGAAATCAACCCTTCGTGACAAATATCCGACAAGGCCCATAGACTCGGACCGAGCCGATCGACCTGCCGACGCAGCGGGGAGAATCCAGGGGGTCCGCGTGTCAGGCGACAACTGGAGCCGTCAGGAACTGGCGCGCTTCCTGCGCAGCAGACGCGCGCGCGTCATGCCCGAGCAGGTGGGACTGCCGACGGGCGGGGGCCGCCGGACAAAAGGGCTGCGCCGCGAGGAGGTCGCGGTGCTGGCCGGGCTGAGCCCGACCTGGTACACGTACCTGGAGCAGGGCCGCGACATCAAGCCCTCGGTGCAGGTGCTCGACAGCCTGGCGCGGGTGCTCGACCTCAGCGAGGACGAGCGCCGCTACATCCACACCCTGGTCCACGGCCAGGTGACCAACCCGCAGCCGCTGGACGGCCCGGCCTGGTCGGGCGAGGTGATGGGCCCGCTGGTCGGCCTCATGAACGACAGCGAGTACCCGGTCTACGCCACCGACATCCACTGCAACCTGACCGCCTGGAACCGCGCGTGCACCGAGTGGTACGACGACTGGGCCGGCTACTGCCCCGAGCACCGCAACATGCTGCGCTGGCTGCTGGTCTCGCCCAAGGCCAAGGAGCGCCTGCCCGACTGGGAGCGCGTCACCACCGACGTCGTCGCCCGCTGGCGCTCCGAGCTGGCCAAGTGGCCGCACGACGAGGGGCTGACCGCCAGGGTCGCCGAGTTCGCCCGCATCAGCCCGCTGTTCGCCACCCTGTGGCGCCGCCACGACGTGCAGGAGCACCGCACCATCACGCGCCGCTTCCGCCACCCCAAGCGGGGCCTGCACACGCTGCGCATGGCGCTGCTGGTCACCCCGGACGAGCCGATGATCGGGCTGGTCATCCATTTCCCGGTGCCCGCCTGACCATTACCGGAATTCGCGGCGGCGGCTCGGTATTTCGTCATCTGTCAATTGACACCCCGCGGCGGCGACCCGGACCTTAGGGGATGTCGTGGAGCCATTACGAGAGCGCCCGGGGGGCCACGGAATTTCCGTCTCCCGGACGCGGACAGGAACGGGACTCATGCACGTGAATCGCGAGCGGGATCCCATCGCCATCGTCGGCGCGGCCTGCCGGCTGCCGGGCGCGCAGAGCCCCGCGGAGCTGTGGCGGGTGGTCAGCGAGGGCGGGGACGTGATCGGCGTGATCCCCCAGGACAGGTTCGACCTCGGCGCGAGCACCCGCCGGCCGCGGCCCGGGGTGCTGGAGGGGGCGGGCGGCTACCTGGACGACATCACGGGGTTCGACGCCCGCTTCTTCGGCATCACGCCGTTCGAGGCGGTGCGGATGGATCCGCAGCAGCGGATCCTGCTGGAGGTCACCTGGGAGGCCATCGAGGACGCCGGCCTGCCCGCCGCCGGCCTGGCCGGCACCGACACGGGGGTCTACACGAGCCTGCTGCCCTCCGGCTACTGGGATGTCCTGCGCAGGGCGGACATGTACGACATGCACGCGGCGCTCGGGGCGGCCGTCAGCGGCATCTTCCCCGGCCGCGTCTCCACCTGGCTCGACCTGCGCGGCCCCAGCATGGGCGTGGAGGCCGCCTGCGCCACGTCGCTGACGGCCGTGCACGTGGCCTGCCGGGCGCTGTGGTCGGGCGAGATCGACCTGGCCGTGGTCGGCGGCGCCAACCTGCAGATCGTGCCCGACCTGTACGTCTCGCTGGCCGACGCCGGGGTGCTGTCCGGGTCGGGCAGGTGCCGCTTCGGCGACGTGTCGGGCGACGGCTACGTGCGCAGCGAGGGCGTCGTGGCGATCGTGCTCAAGCCGCTGGCGCGGGCCCTGGCCGACGGCGACCGGCCGTACGCGGTGATCCTGGGCAGCGCCGCCACGCACGACGGGCGCACCGGCCCGTCCATGGTCGCCCCCGGGCGCAAGGGCCACGAGACGATGCTGCGCAAGGCGTACGCCGACGCCGGCGTCTCCCCCGGCGACGTGGACTACGTGGAGGCGCACGGGCCGGGCACCGCCATGGGCGACCCGACCGAGCTGGCCGCGCTGGACGCGGTGCTGCGCGAGGGCCGCGAGCCCGGCAGGCGCTGCGCGGTGGGCTCGCTGAAGTCCAACCTCGGGCACACCGAGTTCGTCTCGGGCCTCGCGGGGCTGCTCAAGACGGCGCTCGCGCTGCGCCACCGCACCATCCCGCGCACCCTGCACGTGAGCGAGCCGTACGAGGTCGCGCGCGCCCCGGAGTCGGCCGTGGAGCTGGCCCTGACGGCGGGCCCCTGGCCGGAGCGGCCGGGGCCGGCGCTGGCCGGCGTCAGCTCGTTCGGCATGTCGGGCGCCAACATCCACCTGGTGCTGGCCGAGGCGCCCCGGCCGGCCGCGCGGCCCGAGCCGGCCAGGCGGCGGGCCCGGCCCAGGGCCGCGCACGTGCTGCCGCTGTCCGCGCGCGACCCGGGCGCTCGGCGCGCTCGCCAACGCCTACGCCGACCTGCTCGACCCGGCCACCGGCCCCGGCGGCGACCTGGAGGACGTCTGCTTCAGCGCGGGCGCCCGGCGCACGCCGCACGAGTACCGGCTGGCCGCGGTCGGCACCGACGCCCGCTCGCTGGCCGCGTGTCTGCGCGACCTGGCCCGCCACGCCCCCGCGGGCGGCCCGTCGCCGCTGGTCGGCGGGCGACGGGTCACCAAGGCGCCCAAGGTCGTGTACGTCTTCCCCGGCCAGGGCGGCCAGTGGGCGGGCATGGGCCGCAAGCTGCTGGCCGCCGAGCCCGCCTTCGCCCGGCGGCTGCGCCGCGCCTCCCGGGCGGTGGAGGCCGAGCTCGGCTGGTCGCCGCTGGAGGTCATCCGGAGCGGCGAGGAGCTGTCGCGCGTGGACCGCGTCCAGCCGACGCTGTGGGCGATGCAGGTGGCGCTGGCCGGCGTCTGGCGCGAATGGGGCATCGAGCCCGACCTGCTCATCGGGCACAGCATGGGCGAGATCGCCGCGGCCGTCACGGCCGGGGCGCTCAGCCTGGCCGACGGCGCCGCCGTGGTGGCCCGCCGCAGCCGGCTGCTGCGCGACATGCCGGTCCCCGGCGCGATGTGGGCGGTGGGGCTCGGCGAGGAGGAGGCCCGCCGGGCCATCGGCGAGCACGCCGGCCAGGTCTGCGTCGGCGTGGTCAACAGCGGCCACTCCACGGTGCTGTCCGGCGACCCGGCCGCGCTGGAGCGGGTGGTCGAGCCGCTGCGCTCGCGCGGCGTGTTCTGCCGCCGCGTGGACGTGGACTACGCCTCCCACGCCCCCCAGGTCGACCCGGTGCGCGAGGCGCTGGTGGAGGCCCTGTCCGACATCCGCCCGGCGCCGTGCGAGGTGCCGATCCACTCCAGCGCCTGGGACCGCGCGGTCGAGGGCACCGAGCTGGACGCGGGCTACTGGTTCGAGAACCTGCGGCTGCCGGTCCGCTTCGCCGCGGCCGTCCGGGCCGCGCTGGCCGGCGACCGGCCGACGGTGTTCATCGAGATGAGCCCGCACCCGGTGCTGCAGCCCTCGCTGGAGGATGAGGCCGCCGCCGCCGGCGCGGCCGCGGCCGTCGTGCCGTGCCTGCGGCGCGGGGAGCAGGACGCCGCCGCCCTGGCCACGGCGCTGGCGCAGGCGTACGTGCTGGGCTGCCGCCCCCGCTGGGAGCGCGTCTACCCGGCGGGCGCCTACGTCCGGCTGCCCCTCTACCCGTGGCAGCACCGGCACTACTGGCCGGAGCCGGCCGACGAGCCGGCGGCGCAGGCCGGCGGCGCCCGCGCCGCCAGGGGCAGGCGCCGCAGGCCGGCCGCCGAGCCTCCGCCCCCGCCGCGCCCGCCGAGCGTCCCGACCTGAAGGGCATGGCGCACGGCGAGTGGCCGCCCTGGTGGCCGACCTCGCGGCGCGGGTCCTCGCGGTGCCCGGCCACGAGATCGGCGTGGACGTGCCGCTCACCCTGCTCGGCCTGGACTCGGTGCTCGCCACCCGGTTCCGCGAGCGCATGCGCCTCGAACTCGGCGTGGACGTGCCGGTGCGCCACCTCCTCGGCCCCGGCACGCTGCTCGACCTGACGACGGAGGTACGCGCCGCCGCCTGCTGACGGCGGGCGGGCACCGGGCACTGGGCGCTCGGGAACGGGGCACCTCGGGGAACGGGGCCCGGCGGGAACGCCGGGCCCCGTTCCCGCTCCCGCGAAGCTGGTATTCCGACTACTAGCACTAACTGATTCTGGGGTAATCGTGTCAAGGGCCGGAGGATACGGAACATGGTGACAGCCGTGCTTGAGGCTCTGGCCGGCGCCGCGCTCGTGGCGGCGGCGTGGCTGAGCGTGGTGCTGACCGTGTTCACGCCCAGGGGCCGGCCGACCCGGCTGATGCGGCTGACCGTGCGGGTGTTCGCCGGGCCGCTGCTCGCCGCCGGCGGCCGGGTCCGGCCCGCGGTGCGCGAGCCGCTGCTCGACCTGTGCGGGCCGCTCGCCGTGCTGAGCGTGGCGGGGATCTGGCTGGGGACGTCCTCGGTGGGGTTCGCGCTGCTGAAGGGCACGCCGCTGCGCGAGGCCGAGTGGACCTCGCGGCTGCTGCTCGCCGCGGCCATCGCGACGTACCTGGTGCGCTTCGCCGCCGCCTACGGCCGGCGCGAGCGGCTGGTGGCGCGGCTGGCGGGCAGCGTGTGCAACCCGCGCGACGCCGAGACGCTGCTCGCCGTCTACCTCAAGACGGGCTCACGCGACCACCTCGACACGCTGTTCACCGAGTGGACGGGCTGGATGACCGAGGTCGAGCACAGCCACCTCGCCCACCCGGCGCTCACCTTCCGCCGGCCCGCCGGCGACCTCGACTGGCTCAAGGCCGCGGTCATCGTCATGGACGTGGCCGCGCTCACCGAGGCGCTGGCGCCGAGCTGGGCCCCCGCGCACACCCGGGCGCTGCTGGCCACCGGGACGCGCTGCATGCGGCGCCTGGCGGCCGGGCTGTGCATCACGCTGCCGCCCATCCCGGTGAGCCTCCAGGGCCGCGAGGAGCGCAACTTCTCCGACACGCTGCTCATGGCGGGCGAGGCGGGCCTGCCGGCCGAGCGCGACCCGCTGGAGGCGTGGTGCGTCTTCCAGGACCTGCGCACCCGGTACGCGCCCCTGGCCTACGCCATGGAGGCGCGCCTCCGCTACGACCGGGCCGAGGAGCGGGACGAGGCCGGCGAATGACACTCGCCGTTCACAGCCGAGCCGTCCAGAGCCGGGCCGTCCAGAGCCGGGCCGTCCAGGACCGCGCCGGACGGGACGGGGGCGCCGGCCGCGACCGCCACCCCCGGGTAGACCAGGACGCCGCTGAGCCGCGCGCCCTCCGCCACCCGCGCCTCATGGCCGAGGGCGGTGAAGCCGTCGAGCACCGCGGGCCGCCGCAGCGACGACTCGACCCGCGCCATGACCCCGACGTGGGCGTCGCTGAGCCGGGCGCCGGGCCCGACGGACGCGCCGTCCAGGCAGGCCACCCGCTCCAGCCGGCACCAGGGGTGCAGGTCGGCGTCGTCGCCGACGTAGGAGTGCCGCACCGCCACGCCCGGCCCCACCTCGACGTCCCTGCCGATCCACGCGCCGGGCCCGACGTGCACGAGCCCCCCGGCCAGCTTCTCGGCCAGCGTCATCCCGCTGACCGCGTCGCGCCGCTCCAGCGAGGAGGGGTGGATGACCGGCCCGCGCGGCAGGCGCAGGCTCGGGTAGCCGCCCGTCAGCGCCTCGGCCATGGTGCTCAGGTACGCGCGCGGGTTGCCGAGGTCGCCGACCTTGGCCAGCGGCGAGCTGATCACCCGGTGCCCGTGCGCGACCAGCCACGGCAGCAGGTCGGCCCCCCAGTCCAGGCCCCGCCCGGCCATCGCCGCCAGGTCCCGGCCCCTCGCCAGGGCGCGCAGCCGGGCGCAGTCGACCAGGTAGAGGCCGGCGTTGATCGGCACCCGGTCCGGGTCGGCGGCCATGGCCGCGACCTCGGCGAGCGAGGGCTTCTCCACGAAGCGCTCGACCCGGCCGGTGCCGTCGGCGACCAGCGTGCCGTAGGTGCCCGCCACCTCGCGCGCGCTCCGGTACGCCGTCGCGACCGTCACCACCGCGCCGCCCGCCACGTGGTCGCGGACCAGGCCCGGCAGATCCAGCTCGAACAGCGAGTCCGTGGGGAACACCAGGGCGTGGCCGCGCAGGTCGTGCTCCTCGATCAGGCTGAGGGTGGCCTGGCCGGAGCCGGTGTTGCGGCGGTCGGCGCCCGGCCGGGAGTAGCGCACCGAGACGCCGAACCGCTCGCCGTAGCCGAGGGCGTCCCTGACCTGATAACGATTCTCCCGGCCGTTGGCGGCGATGTGGAAATCCGTCACCCCTTGGTCCCTGAAAGCGGTGACCAGCCATTCCACGAGCGGTCTGCCGAGAAAGGGCACGGCCGCCTTGCTCCGAATGTGACCGGTTCCCTCAAGGGTGAGCGGCCGGGCGCGCAGGCCACGTCCGCCGGCCAGCGCGATGGCGGCGATCGAAGACATGGAAATCTCCAGTGGAAGGCGGGCGGTGGTTTCTTTCGTACCATTCTCGGCGGCCCGATATGCCTTTTCCCCGGACAAAGAGATGCGGCTCCGTTAAGTCGGGGTGCCAGGCCGGGCAAGGCGAAATCTATGGTTGACTCCCCACCGTCCTGCGCGAAGGAGGAGACCGTGCGCGCAGCCGTGATCACCGCACTCAACTCGGCCTGGGAGTTCCAGGACCTGCCCGACCCGCAGCCCGGCCACGGCCAGGTCGTCGTGCGCATCAAGGCGTGCGGCATGTGCTTCAGCGACGTGCTGGTCCACCGCGGCCACTGGCCCGTGGAGCTGCCCATAGTCCCCGGCCACGAGCCGGTCGGCGAGGTCGTGGCGCTCGGCCCCGGCTGCTCGACCCTGCGGGTCGGCGACCGGGTCGGGGTGGCGTGGATGCAGCGTGGCGAGGGGCGCTGCGTCCACTGCCAGAGCTGGCACCCCGTCGCCTGCGAGCATACGCAGACCTGGATGAACCTCGGCGGCGGCTACGCCGACCTCATGCTGGCCTGGGAGTCGGGCTGCACGCTGCTGCCCGACGGCCTCGGCTACACCGACGCCGCCGTGGCGTTCTGCGCCGGCTTCACCTCGATGAGCGGCCTGCGCAACGCCGACCCGCGGCCGGGCGAGCGCGTGTGCGTGCTCGGCGTCGGCGGGCTCGGCCACATGGCGGTGCAGCTCGCCGCGGCCGTCGGCCTGGAGACGGTGGTGCTCACCACCTCGCCCGACAAGGCCGAGTACGCGAAGGAGCTGGGCGCGGCCGAGGGCATCGTGGTCTCCGGCGACCCGGGCAAGGCGCTGGCCGACGCCGGCGGCGCCGACGTCGTGCTGGCCACCACCACCTCCGCCGACCTGGTCGCCCAGGTGGTGTCGGGCCTGCGCTACGGCGGCCGGCTGGTGACGATGGGCGTCACCGGGCCGCTGCGCGTCGAGGACATGATGACACTGCTGTTCAAGCAGTGTTCCATCAAGGGCAGCACCCACAACAACCGCTCCGACCTCGTGGAGGTGCTCAACCTGATGGCCGCGGGCAAGGTCCGGCCGCGCGTCGAGACCTACCCGTTCAGCGAGATCAACGACGTTCTCAAACGCGTGGAGGCCGGCCAGGTCCGGTACCGGGCCGTGCTTCAGCCTGACTGAGGAGGATCCCCGCATGTCCGAGCCCCCGATCGTCGTGGCGAACCGGGAGCACCTGTGGTGGCTGCTGAACGAGGCCTCACAGCTCGAGCACATGATCCTGTGCCAGTACCTGTTCGCCGAGGCGAGCCTGAAGAGCGGGACGGAGGAGGGACTGACCGAGGAGCAGGCCGAGGCCGTCGCCGGCTGGCGCTCGGTGCTCAGCTCGATCGCGGTCGAGGAGATGCTGCACCTGGCGCTGGTGTCGAACCTGCTGGCCGCCATCGGCGCCGCCCCCACCTTCGGCCGCCCGAACTTCCCGCAGCGCTCGGGCTACTTCCCCTCCGGGATCCAGCTCGACCTGCTGCCCTTCGGCGAGCAGGCGCTGCGGCACTTCCTGTACCTGGAGCGCCCGGAGGGCATGCAGTTGCAGGACGCCGAGGAGTTCGAGCCGGTGCCGCCCTCCCGCACCCGGCTCGACCCAGAGGAGCTGATGCCGCGCGGCCAGGAGTACCAGACGATCGGGCACCTGTACCGCGGGCTGGAGGAAGGGCTGCGGGCCCTGTGCGAGCGGCTCGGCGAGCACGCGGTGTTCGTCGGGTCGCCGCACGCCCAGGCCACCCCGGAGCTGTTCCGCTGGCCGCAGATCGTGGCGGTGACGGACATGAAGTCGGCGCAGGCCGCCATCGACCTCATCATCGAGCAGGGCGAGGGCGCCCGCGGCGACTGGCGGCAGGCCCACTACGGGCGCTTCCTGGACATCTGGCAGCGCTACGGCGAGCTGCGGGCGGCCGACCCGGGCTTCGAGCCCGCCCGGCCGGCGCTGGCCGGCTACCTGCGGCAGCCGTACAACATCGCCGAGCCGCAGCCGATCATCACCGACCCGGAGGCGCGGCGCACGGCGGAGCTGGCGGCGGTGGCGTACGAGCTGGTGCTGCACGCCCTGACCCGCTTCTTCACCCACACCGACGAGACCGGCGAGCAGCTCGGGCTGCTCATCGGCGTGTCGATCGGCCTCATGGCCGACGTGCTGCGGCCGATGACCGCGGCGCTGACTCGGCTGCCCATCGGCTCCGAGCACCCGGGCCGCACGGCCGGGTTCTCCTACGAGATGTACTACGCGATGAGCAACTTCGTGCCCTGGCGCGAGCCGTCGTGGGCGCTGCTGCACGAGCGGATGCGGGTGCTGGAGGAGCGCTGCGCCGCGGCCGCCGCGGCCGGCGGGCAGGAGTCGGCCGTGGCCGCCAGGGCGCGGCAGCGGGTGACGGGCCTCGCCGACCGGGTGCGCGAGCACGTGCCGCCCGCGCTGCTGCCCGCGCCGCACCGCACGTAATGCATTCGCGCGGCCCGGCCGACTTGCCAATGTACGCGTCGTTCCTTTGACGCCGGCCGGGCCGCCGGAAAAACAATTGAATATGCGAGGTTTGATGGATGTCAGCGCCGATTTCACGGTCCGGGAACTGTCCGGCCGGTGGCGCAGTCCCGAGGCCGCCGAAGTATTCCCGGGCATTTACGGGGTCGACGACTTCTGGCTGCACAGCCCGTTCTGGGCGATTCATTTCAACTCCTACAAGGACCCCGGCTGCGAGAACCGCCTCTTCGAGCTCGTCATCATGGGCATGTTCGAACTGCTCGGCCCCAGCTCCCGCACCCCCGGCGCGCGCGACGCGGATTTCTCCCGTATCCGGGTGAGCCTGCGGCTGTTCGACCCGGGCCTGATCGCGGGCGCGGACGGCGTCGGGGCCGGCGACGGCCACTGGGTGCCCGGCGAGTGGCAGGACGTCTCCCACCGCGGCTGCTCGATCCTCGACCTGCCGGGCGCGGCCGAGTGCCCCATCGAGTACGACCTGCTCGGCCTGGCCCGCTCCGGCGCGCCGGACGGCGGCGGCGACCGGCTCTACTTCGGCCAGCGCCACCACGACGAGGCCGGCTCGATCTGGACCCGCCGCGCCCCCGGCCTGCTGGACTACCACGTCGTCCGGGTGACCGGCGAGCCGCCGCGGGCGGGGCACGGCGCGGAGTGGGGGCCCGCCGACTGGACCCGCCTCACCAGCACCTGCACCCTCACCCCCGACGATCGGAGACAGCCGTGACCACGACGCAAGCGGCAGTGGTCGAGTCGCCAGGAGCGCCCTTCACCGTCCGGGACGTCGAGCTGGACGCCCCCCGCGCCGGCGAGATCCTGGTCAGGATGAAGGCGGCCGGCATCTGCCACACCGACCTCACCGTCGCCGCCGGGCACATCCCCTTCCCGCTGCCCGGCGTGCTCGGGCACGAGGGCGCCGGCGTCGTCGAGGAGGTCGGCCCCGGCGTGACCAAGGTCCGGCCGGGCGACCACGTGGTGCTCACCTTCACCTCGTGCGGGAGCTGCGCCTCCTGCCGGCTCGGCCACCCGGCCTACTGCACCACGTGGATCCCGCAGAACCTCATCGGCGGCAAGCGGGCCGACGGCAGCTCGCCGATCAGCCGGGACGGCGCCCCGCTCGGCGGCCGGTTCTTCGGCCAGTCGTCGTTCGCCCGGCACTCGATCGCCGACGAGCGCAGCGTGGTCAAGGTGGACCAGGACCTGCCGTTCGAGCTGCTGGCCCCGCTGGCGTGCAGCGTGCAGACCGGCGCCGGCGCGGTGTGGAACACGCTGCGGCCCGAGCCGGGCAGCTCGATCGCGGTGATCGGCACCGGCGCGGTGGGCCTGGCCGCGATCATGGGCGCGGCGCTCACCCCGGTGAGCGAGATCATCGCGGTGGGCCGGCGGCCCGCCCAGCTCGAACTGGCCGCCAAGATCGGCGCCACCCACACCCTGGACGCGACCGGCGCCGACCTGGCCGCCGAGCTGCGCAAGCTCACCGGCGGCGCGGGCGTGGACTACGTGGTCGAGGCGGTCGGCAACCCCGAGGTGCTGCGCGCCGGCATCGAGGCGCTGGCCCCGCGCGGCGCGGTCGCCGTCGTCGGCGCGCCCCCGTACGGGGTGGAGGTCTCGGTGGACGTGCACCGGCTGCTGCCCGGCCGCCGGATCCTCGGCGTGTGCGAGGGCGACAGCGACCCCGACCGCCTGGTGCCGCTGCTGGCCCGGCTGATCCGCGGCGGCCGGCTGCCGGTGCAGCCGCTCATCAAGGAGTACGACTTCGCCGACATCCGCACGGCGGCGGAGGACTTCGCGGCAGGCAGGAACATCAAGACGATTCTGCGGTTCGACGCGTGACGACGTCAGGAGCCAGGATGGACATCTTCGAACTCGGCGACCTCCCCCTCGCCTCCGGCGCGACCCTTCCCGGGGCCCGGCTGGCGTACCAGACCTTCGGCGAGCTCAACGCCGCCAAGGACAACGTGGTCGTCTTCCCGACCTTCCTCGGCGCCCCCGCCGAGGTGCTCAACGGCTGGATCGGCGAGAACCGGGCGCTGGACCCCCGCACGCACTTCATCGTGCTGCCCGGCCACTTCGGCAACCCGCCGTCCTCGGCGCCGAGCAACACCGCGGGCGACTTCCCCGAGGTGTCGATCGCCGACGACGTCGTCGCCCAGCAGCGCCTGCTGGAGGAGGTCTTCGGCGTGCGCGAGGTCCGGCTGGCGCTCGGCTGGTCGATCGGCGCGATCCAGGTGTACGAGTGGGCGCTGCGCTTCCCCGGCCTCGTGCGCGCCATCGCCCCCATCGCCGGCGCCCCCACGCCGCCGCCGTGGACCAAGCTGTGGCTGCGGACGGTCGTGGAGGAGCCCATCGCCGCCCGCGGGCGCGACGGCCTGGCCCAGGTGGCCCACGGCAGCGCGCTCACCGCCCCGCCGCGCACGTTCTACTACCCGGCCAACGAGACCTGGCGCAGCCTCGGCTTCGACAGCGTGGACGCCTTCGTCGCCGGCTTCTGGGAGGGCTTCTGGCTGCCGCAGGACCCCGCCGACGTGGCCGTGCAGGCGCGCAAGTCGCGCACCGCCTGGCCCGGGGCCGAGGGCGAGGCGGTGGGCGACATGCTGGGCCGGATCAAGGCCAGGACCAGCATCGCGGCCTTCACCGGCGACGCGCTGTTCCCGCCCGACGAGCTGCGCGAGTACGCCGAGGCGATCCCCGGCGCGACGTTCCGGCAGATCGACAGCGTCTTCGGCCACCTGGCGACGTTCGGGCTGGCCGAACCGGACGTCAAGGCCATCGACGACGTCATCAGGCACGCGCTGGAGAGCTAGCGGTGTCCGAGGCGGAGTTCGTCAGATTCCTCGGCGCGGTCAGGTCCGACCCCGCGCTGCTGGCCCGCTACTCGCCCATGGACCTGCCGAGGGTCCTGTTCCACGCCCGCAACGACGGCTACGCCTTCGACGGCGAGGACGCCAAGCGGGTCATCGGCCGCCTGGAGTTCGGGGTGGTCGTCCACAAGGACCAGGAGACCTTCGACGGGTCCAGCACCCTGTGGCGGCACATGTGGGGCAGCCGCTACCTGGACTACCTGGCCGAGCACGTGGTGGCCCGGTTCGGCGAGGAGGAGCTGTCGTGAGCGAGACCAACCTCATCGGGTTCCTGCGCGGCCTGGCCGAGCGGCCCGAGCTGTGCGACCGGCTCAAGGACAAGCCCAAGGACGAGGTGATCGCGGCCGCCGCGGTCGCCGGCATGCCGTTCACCGCGGCCGAGTTCGACGCGCTGATCTGGAGCCTGGAGGAGCGGCTGGCGGGCGAGCGGGGCGAGGAGTTCAACGAGCGGTTCCCGCTGTGGGACCTGCTGTGGGGCCGCTACTACCTGGAGTTCCTCGTCCACGACCTCGTGCCCAGCCTCGACGAGACCGGCCTGCTGGCCGGATTGGAGCCTGCACCATGACAAACCACGCCTTGTACCTCGGGCGGGAATGGAACGTCGAGCACGACCGGCGCGCGCGGGTGAGCGACGCCGAGCTGCGCTACGCCGTGCTCGGCGAGGGCGAGCCGGTGCTGTGCATCCACGGCACCAGCATCGCCGACAGCCTCATCACGCCGCTGCGCTTCTACCCGCCGCTGCTGGAGGACTACCAGCTCATCAGCTACTACCGGGCCGGCTACAACGGCAGCACGCTGGACAAGCCGGAGCTCAGCATCGAGGGCGGCGCCCAGCACGCCCGCGAGCTGCTCGACCACCTCGGCATCGACAAGGCGCACATCCTGGCCTTCTCCTTTGGCGGCGTGATCGCCTTCCAGTTCCTGCTGTCCTACCCGGAGCGGGCGCACAGCGCGATCCTGCTGGAGCCGTACCTGCCGAGGGAGGAGCCGGAGGCCATCACCGCCAACACCGACGCCTTCATGAACGCCTGGAAGCTGTACGAGCAGGGCGACAAGCTGGGCGCGGCCACCCTCTACATGGAGGCCATCTGCGGGCCGAGCTTCCTGCCCGCCGTGGAGATGACCGGGCCGCTCGACGTGTGGAAGCGCGTCGAGGAGTGCGTCGACACCACCTTCACCGTCGACTTCCCGGCGATCTCGCAGTGGGGCTTCAAGCCGTCCGAGGCCGACCGGCTGGTGACGCGCAAGCCGCAGATGCCGGTGCTGGCCGCCATGGGCCTGGACAGCGAGTCGGTGCTGCCGGGCTTCCGCGAGACCCAGCGCTTCCTCATGGACTGGCTCCCGCAGGCCGAGCGGGCGGGCATCCCGAACGCCACGCACGGCATGCAGAGCATGAACCCCGTCGCCGTGGGCGAGGCCGCCCACGCGTTCCTGCGGCGCCACCCGATGTGACCAGCGGGACGAGCGCCCCCGCCCCGCCCGGCCGTCCCGCGCCGGGCGGGGCCCTTCCGCTTCAGGTCCTGGCTCAGGCGAAGTCGTAGCCGACCTGGACGGTCACCGCGAGGCTCTGGCGGCCGGGGCTGAGCGAGGCGGCCTTGGTCTCCGCCAGGTCGGCGGCGAGGCGCATCGGCTGCGGGGCGCCCCTGACGTCCTCGGAGACCGACACCACCCGGCCGAGCGGCCGGCCGGCCAGCTCGGCGTACTGGGCGGCCTTGGCGGCGGCGTCCCTGAAGGCCCTGGCCCTGGCCTCGCGCAGGGCGGCGGCCGGGTCGGACAGCTCGAACGCCAGCCCGTTCAGCCGGGCCTCCTCGCCGACCCCGGCGACGGTGTCGATGAGCCGGTCGGCCCGCGCCAGGTCGCGCGCCACGACCTCGACGCCCTGGGACGCGCGGTAGGCCGACACCTTCGGGTAGGCCTCGTACTCGGGGCCGAGCGACAGCTCGACCGTGCGCACGTCCTCGTCCGCGACGCCCTCCTCGCGCAGCGCGGCGGCCAGGCGCGCGGCGGCGGCCCTGGTCGCGGTGTAGGCCTCGGCGGCCGACGGCCTGCGCGCCTCCACGCCCGCGAACAGGCGCAGGACGTCCGGCGCGGCCAGGACCGCGCCCTCCCCGACGACGGTGATGTCCACGATGGCGTCCTCCCGGGACTCCGGCTGGGGTGCCCTTACGGCTGACTGCCCCATTGTGCCCCGCTCCTCACGCCGTGGACAGGACCGCCTCCACGATCACGCCGGGGTCGTGGAGGTGCACCAGGCGGCGGGCGCGCGGCGCGCGGACCAGCCGGCCGCCCAGCTCGGCGGCGACCCGCCCGGCGCAGGAGGCGTCGCCGGCCGCGGCCACGACCGTCACCGGCACCCCGGGCAGCGGCTTGTCCTGCCGGATGCGGCACAGGTCGGCGGCCATCGCGCGGCGGGCCAGCCACTCCCCCGCCACCGCCGCCGGCACCTTGCCCATGCGGTAGACCTCGTGCGGGTCGGGCACCCCGCACAGCCGCCGGTGCGCGGCCGGGCCCGCCGCCCGGGCCAGCGCGGCCGCCCCCCAGGTGCCGCCCAGCGCGGGCAGCCACCGGCCGAGGACCCGCGCGCCCGCCTGCGGCTCCGCGCCCGTCCGGGCAGGCCGGCTCGACCAGGACGAGCCCCGCCACGCACAGCGGGTGCAGCCGGGCGAACGCCTCGGCGTGCCAGCACGCCGCGCCCTGGGCGACGACGGTGACCCGCTCGGGATGCGGCGGCGAGAGCGCGGCCAGGCGGGCGACCTCGGCGTACAGGCTGGGCGGGGCGGGCGAGCGGGGGCTCAGGCCGAGCCCGGGACGGTCGAAGCGGATGACCCGGCGGGCGGCGGCCAGCTCGCGGGCCACCGCGTCCCAGTGGAACCAGGCGCCGGCCGGCCCCGCCGTGACCAGCACCGCGGGGCCCTCGCCCTCCTGCACGACGTGCGGGGCGCCGTGCGGGGCCGGCGGCAGGTCCGCGACCAGCAGGCGCAGGGCCACGTACACCAGCCAGACCGCGACCAGCGTGAGCTGCGCCCGGTCGGCCAGGCCCGCGCCGCGCCGGCGGCGAGCGCCACCCCGACCAGCGCGGTGGCGGCGGCGCTCAGCCCGGTCAGCAGCCACGCCGTGCGGGCCCGCCACTGCGCCGCCAGCAGCGCCATGGCCGACAGCACGGCGACCGTGGCGAGCGCCCCGGCCGCCAGGTGGGCGAGGCGGCCGGGCGGCAGGCCGGGGCCGCCGCAGCCGGGCTCGCTCAGGAACGCGCAGTCCAGCGGCAGGGCCGCCCCCGCGGCCAGCAGCAGCCCGTAACCGGCCAGCGCGCCCCAGCCCGGCCCCTCCCCCGGCACCCGCGGCACCAGGGCCACGCCGAGCAGGCAGGCCAGCCCCGCCAGGGCGTCGCTGACCCGGAACAGGTACGTCCACGGCTGGTCGCGGGCCGCCAGCTCGCTGACGTAGCCGTTGGCGCGGTCGACCGCGGGCGTGGTGAACTGGCCGGTGATCCAGGCACTGCCCAGCACGGCCGCCACGATGAACGCGGCGGCCGCGAGCACGCACAATCGTCGCTCCACGTGGTCATTAGATCACTAAGGGCGATCAAAGCCCAGGAGCGCCCCATACCGGGAACCAGCGGCCGAGATCGGACTCCAGCGGCAGCTCACCGTCCAGCACCCCTCTGACCTGCAGTTCGAGGGCGTTGTCGCGCTTCTGCCCGGGCAGCGGCGCGAACGGGTAGAACGTGCCCCGCTTGTAGAGGTACACCACGGCGAGCCGGCGTCCCTCCGGGTCGGCGAAGGACACCAGCGAGCACAGCAGCGAGGCGCCGAACCCGGCGCCCTCCAGCGAGGAGTTGACCGCGTGCAGCTCGGTGACGAGGTCGGCGACCGCCTCGGGCGGCCGGTTGACCAGCAGCCAGGTGTAGCCGTACGCGTCGTCGCTCCGCACCACCCGCTCGCCGAGCAGCGCCCTGACGTCGCGCTCCAGCGTGGCGAAGGCCCCGCCCTCGGCGGCGCGGAAGGCCACCGAGCCGAGGCCGGTCGGCGCGAGGCCGGTCGCCGCCTGCAACGTCACCGCGGCGGACGGCAGCGCGAACAACGCGTCGAGGTCCGGCTCGACCGGCTTGGAGCGGCCGAGCAGCGCGTCGAGCCAGCCCATCGGCCTCACCCCTTCCCGAGCTCGCGCGAGAGGCCGGCGAGCTGGTCGAGCCGGCGCTCCAGCGACGGATGGGTGGAGAACAGGGTCGCGATCGACTGGCCCCCGGACAGCGCCGGGACGAAGTAGAAGGCGTTGAACGGCGCCGCCTCGCGCAGGTCGCGCGTCGGGATCCTGGACATGTCGCCGCTGATCTTGGTCAGCGCGCTGGCCAGCGCCGACGGGCGCTGGGTGAGCAGCGCGCCGGCCCGGTCGGCGGCCAGCTCGCGGTAGCGCGACAGGGCGCGGGTGAGCAGGAAGCTGACGGCGTACACGAGGGCCGAGACGAGCAGGATGATCGCCCCGACCGGCACCCCGCCCTGGCCGCCGCCGTTGCGGCGGCCGCCGAGCCCGCTGTAGAGCGCGAAGCGGGTCATCAGCCCCGCCACGATGCCGAGGAACGAGGCGATCGTCATGACCGCCACGTCGCGGTGCGCGACGTGCGACAGCTCGTGCGCGATCACCCCTTCGAGCTCCTGCGGCTCCAGCCGCCGCAGCAGGCCGGTGGTCACGCAGACGACCGCGTGCTTCTGGTCGCGGCCGGTGGCGAAGGCGTTGGGGACGTCGGACTCCGCCACCGCCACGCGCGGCTTCGGCATGTCGGCCAGCGCGCACAGCCGGTCGATCAGGCCGTGCAGCTCGGGGGCCTCCTGCGGCGACACCTCCCGGCCGTGCATCGCGAACAGCGCGATGCGGTCGGACAGGAAGTACTGCACCAGCAGCAGGCCGCCGGCGAACACCAGCACGGTCAGCGCCCGGACCCCCAGGGCGATCAGGACGCCGACGAACACCACGTAGAGCAACCCGAGCAGGAACATCGTCACGACCATGCGGCTGGTCAGGCCGCGGTCGGCCGCGAACCGGGTGCGCACGGCGCTAGCCCGGGATGAGGCCCTGGTCGCCCAGCATCTCCCGGACCTCCTCGATCGAGGCGTCCGCGGGGGGAAGGATCAGCTCTGACGGCTCAAGGGCGTCGTCGGGAAGCGCCTTGCCCACGTGCCGGACCTTGTCCAGCAGCGCGTGCAGCTTGACGCGGAAGACCTTCTCGTCATCCGTCTCGATGGCGGCCTCCAGCTCGTTGTCGAGCTCGTTGAGCACCGCGATGTCGTCCGGCGAGATCTCGACCTGGCCCTCGCCCATGATTCTGACGATCATGCGCCCTCCCCTCCGGGCTGGCGGTACTGCTGGGTCGGGCCCTGGCCCTGCTGCTGCGGGGCCGCCTGCTGCTGAGGCTGGGCCTGCTGCTGCGGCTGCCCCTGCTCGATCGCGGACTGCGGCGCCGGACCCTGCCCGAGCTCCGCCTTCATCCGCGCCAGCTCCAGCTCGACGTCCATGCCACCGCCCATGCGGTCGAGCTCGGCCTGGATGTCGTCGCCGCGGCTGCCGCTGAAGTCGTCGAGGGCGCCACTGGCCAGCAGCTCGTCGATCGCGCCCGCGCGGGCCTGGAGCTGCGCCGTCTTGTCCTCGGCGCGCTGGATCGCGAGGCCGACGTCGCCCATCTCCTCGGAGATGCCGGAGAAGGCCTCGTTGATGCGCGTCTGGGCCTCGGCGGCGGTGTAGGTGGCCTTGATGGTCTCCTTCTTGGTGCGGAAGGCGTCCACCTTGGCCTGCAGCCGCTGCGAGGCCGTGGTCAGCTTCTCCTCCTCGGCCTGGAGGTTGTCGTGCTGGACCTTGAGGTCGGCCATCTGGCTCTGGACGCTGGAGCGCCGCTGCAGCGCCTCGCGCGCGAGGTCCTCGCGCCCGACCGACAGCGCCTTGCGCCCCTGCTCCTCCAGCTTCCTGGCGCTCTGCTCAAGCCCGTTCAGCTGCAACTCGACCCGCTTGCGCGACGTGGCCACGTCGGCCACTCCCCGGCGCACCTTCTGCAGCAGCTCAAGCTGCCGCTGGTAGGAGTAGTCAAGGGTTTCGCGCGGGTCCTCCATCTTGTCCAACGCCTTGTTGGCCTTGGACTTGAAGATCATCGAAAGTCTCTTCATCACGCTCATGCGCGTCGGCCGTCCCCTTCTAGGTCGTGCTGGTGTTCACCCAATGCAGCGCAGCCGCCTTGGGATTACCCTACGCATAACGCACGGGGGCGTCACTAAGTTGCACTCCAGGTAGGGTTGACGCGTGTTGCGACGCCGTTCCCAGACTTCAGTGGACGACACCCCCGTCCCCGTTGACGATCCTAAGCCCCAAGGTAAAGGACGTCCCACACCCAAGCGCCGCGATCAGGAGAGCCGCCGGCGCCAGCCCGTTCACGCGCCGAAGGATCGCAAAGAGGCCTACCGGCAGATGCGGGCCAAGCAGGCCGCCGAGCGCGACCGCGCCCGCAAGGGCATGCTCGCAGGTGACGAGCGGTACTACCCCGCGCGCGACAAGGGCGCGGCGCGCAAGTTCGCGCGCGACTGGGTCGACTCGCGGCGGCTGCCGAGCCAGTATTTCCTGCCGTTCTCGCTAGTGATCCTGCTGGCCACCTGGGTGCCCTGGCCGATCGAGATCCGCGCGATGGTGCTCAACATCGTGATCGCGGTCGGCTGGCCGATCATGATGGTCGGCGTGGTCGTCACCGGCGCCTACGTGGCCTGGAAGGTGAAGCGGGAGGTCGCCGCCAAGCTGCCGGACGAGCCCGTCAAGGGCGTCGGCTTCTACGCGGCCATGCGGGCGCTGCAGATCCGCAAGCTGCGCTTCCCGCCGCCCACGGTCCGCCCGGGCGGCAAGCCCGTCCCGCCGAAGCGATAGCCGCTACGGCGCGTCCTGCCAGCGCAGCACGCCGCGCTCCACGACCGGCCGGCGGCCGTCGATCGGCGTGCCTCGCTCCAGGGCGCCGGCGACGGCCCGCAGCAGCGCGTAGTAGGACGACCTGCGCTCGATGCCGAGGGCTCCCTCGTCCCAGGCGATCCCGCGCCAGGCGGTGTCGACCACCGCGTAGGAGTCCCAGGCGGCGAAGTCCTGCCGCGTGTCGAGCAGGAACGGGATGTCGGCGGCGTCCCAGTCGCCGTCCCGCCCGCACAGCTGCCACCGCCAGACGTCCCTGATCTCCCTGATGCCCAGGTTGTAGGAGCTCTCCGCCCAGTACGCGAGCCCGAACGCGTGCCTGCCGCGCGAGCCGTTGTGGCGCAGCAGGGAGGCGCGGAGGTCGTCGGGGAAGTCCACGCCCATCTGGGCCTCGGCGACGGCGATCGTACCCGCCCGGCCGGGGCCGTTCAGCGTCCGGTAGGTGCGGGGGGCGTTGGCCCTGAGCCAGCGCTCGATGCGCCGCCACTGCCGGTCGACGGCCCGCCGGACCTTCGGGTCGATCGGCCGCACGACGACGGGGCGGGAGGCGGGAGAGCAGTGGGGGTCGGGGACCGAGGGCGGTGTCCGGCCGATCGCCTGCGGGGTCGCCCCCGGTGACGGCGCCGCGGGCCGGGAGGTCCGCGGGGGCTGCGGGGACGGGGTGGCGGTCGCCGCGTCGAGCGTCCTGCCGGGCAGCAGCGCCACGGCCAGGACGACCGCCACGATCGCCGCGATCCCGGCCCACATCGAAGCCACCGACACCCGCCGCGCCCGCCGCGCGCTCCTCGGCGCTCCAGCGGGGGCCGGGCGGTGGTCGGGACGGCGGGCGCGGCGGCGCAGCCGGACGGCGATCGCGGTCAGGACGGCCGCCGTCAGCGCCAGCCGTACGAGCTTCAGCACGTCGCGCACCCTATCCCGAAACAGATCACCCCATGTGTCGCTACTAAGGTCAGATCCATGGAATTCCGACACCTCGGTCGCAGCGGTCTCAAGGTCAGCGAGATCAGCTACGGCAACTGGCTCACCCACGGCTCCCAGGTCGAGGAGGACGCCGCCAAGCAGTGCGTGCAGGCGGCCCTCGACGAGGGCATCACCACGTTCGACACCGCGGACGTCTACGCCGGCACCAAGGCGGAGGAGGTGCTCGGCCGGGCGCTGAAGGGCGTCCGCAGGGAGTCGCTGGAGATCTTCACCAAGGTCTACTGGCCGACCGGCCCCGGGCAGAACGACCGCGGCCTGTCCCGCAAGCACATCACCGAGTCGATCCACGCCTCGCTGCGCCGCCTGCAGACGGACTACGTCGACCTTTACCAGGCGCACCGCTTCGACTACGAGACGCCGCTCGAGGAGACGCTGAAGACGTTCGACGACCTCGTCCGCCAGGGCAAGGTCCTCTACGTCGGCGTCAGCGAGTGGAGCGCCGACCAGATCGCCCAGGCGCTGAAGATCGCCGACGAGATGGGTCTCGACCGGATCGTCTCCAACCAGCCCCAGTACTCGATGTTGTGGCGGGTCATCGAGAGCGAGGTCGTGCCGCTCAGCGAGAAGGAGGGCGTGGGCCAGATCGTCTGGTCGCCCATCGCCCAGGGCGTGCTCACCGGCAAGTACCTGCCCGGGCAGCAGCCGCCGGAGGGCTCGCGGGCCACCGACGCCGCCGGCGGCAGCACGATGATCTCCCGCTTCATGAACGACGACGTGCTGACCCGCGTCCAGGACCTGAAGCCGATCGCCGCCGACCTCGGCCTCAGCATGGCGCAGCTCGCCGTGGCCTGGGTGCTGCAGAACCCGAACGTCTCCAGCGCCATCGTCGGCGCGAGCCGTCCCGAGCAGGTGCGCGACAACGTCAAGGCGGCAGGCGTCAAGCTGGAGGAGGACGTGCTGCGGCGCATCGACGACGTGCTCGGCCCGATCGTCGAGCGCGACCCGGCCAAGACCGTGAGCCCGCGCACCCGCCCGTGACCCCGGGCATTACGCCGGCCGCTCGCTGAGCACGCGGCGGAACAACAAAAACCCCTTGAGCCACAAACGGCTCAAGGGGTTTTTCCTTATTTCCGGCTCACTCCTGACGCAATGACAATCGCGCGTATTCGACGCGGTCCTCGTCGAGCAACGCCACCTGCTCGACACCCGATTCGAGCAGGTCACGCCAGTTCTCGCCGAGCCAGGACTCGGCGTCCGCCTGGCTCGGGAAAACCTCTCGCGGCAAAGGGCGGTCCGTCACCTCACCACCATTTGCGTTTTCATAACGCCACCGCCATGTCATGCCATACGCTCCTTTTCCGCGGGTTCGCCGGCGCACCTTCCGACGGCACTGGAACCCTACTCCCGAGCTCGGAGGTCAATCGATGCTGCGCGCGTGCCGTGTTGCGGCCGGGGCCGCCCTGGGGGCGGCCGCCTTGCTCTCCCTCACTCTTCCCGCCGCCGCCGCTCCTTCCTCCTCGCGTTTCATCAACCCTTTGCCCGGCGCGGCCGATCCCGATGCCACCCGGTTGTGGAGCGTGTGGCAGAGCGACGGCACGGCCTGGCTCGCCACCTCGGCGGAGGCGCGGCCGGCGGACGGCGCGGTCGTCGGCTGGCGCCTCTCGGCGGTCCCCGGCGGTTCCTTCGGCTCCTCCGGCGAGCCGCCCGGCGGGGACCTGCCGACGTTCGGGACGGTGTGCGGCAAGGACGTGGCGGCCTCGGGGCACAAGCGGGTGGCCTTGGCGGTGGACTTCGGCGACGGAGCCGGCGATGGGGCCGACGAGGGGCCGGGTGACGGGGCCGGTGACGGGGCCGGTGACGCCTACCCCGGTGACCGGCCGCCCTCGCGGGTGCTCGCGTGCGTGTCGGGGGCCGAGGACGCCACGGCCGCGCAACTGCTGGCGGGGGCCGCCCAGGTGCGCGTGGACGGGCGGGGCGGGGTCGTGTCGGTCAACGGCCACCCGTCGCGGGCGGCCGGGGCCGCCGCGCTGCCGCCCGCCCCGGCGGTGGACGGCGGGAGCTCAGGGGGAACGCCGGTGGGGGTGATCGCCGGGGGTGCGGGCGCGGTCGTCCTGCTGGCCGGCGCCGCGGTCCTGGCCGCCCGCCGTCGCGCCCGCCCCCGGACCCCTGACGGCGGCCGCTCCGCCGCACGTCCCTGATCCCCCGCGCCGCTTCTCCGCCCTTCTGACCGCCGGGCCGCGTGACCGCGCGGCCGGGCGGCCGGGCGGCCGGGCGGGCGGGTGGGCGGCCGGGCGGGCGGGCGGCCGGGCGGCCGGGCGGGCGGGTGGGCGGGTGCGCGGCGCTCCCGGCGGGGCCTCGGCGGAGGCGGCCCTTGTACGCTCGGGCCGGTGAAAGTGCTTCTCTCCGGCACGGCGGGCGGGAGCGGGTGGCCTGAGCCGGGGTGCCGCTGCGCGTCCTGCTCCGGGCTGACCGCCGGCCGGCGTCCGTTCGAGCTGCTGGTGGACGGGCTGGTCGCCTTCCCGTTCGGCGAGGCGCCGCCCGGTTATCGGGCGTGGGGCGGCGGGCTCGGGCTGACCGGCCCGGACGGCGGGACGCTGCTGTGCGTGCCGCCGGGACACGAGCCGCCCGCGCGCCTGCCCGTCCGGCCCGACCTGGTGCTCATCGACCTGCTCGACCGGCCCGAGCGTCTGGGCCGGCTGCGGCGGGCGTGCCCGTCGGCCCAGGTGGTGGCCGTGGGGCTCGACCACCGGGTGCGGTCGGAGGAGGAGCTGGCCAGGCGGCTGCGGCTGTGGGGCGCGGTTGCCGTGCCGGACGGCACGGAGCTGGACACCGCCGTGCCGGACGGCACGCAACTGGACACCGCCGTGCCGGACGGCACGCAGCCGGGCGTCTCCGCCCCGGGTGCCGAGAGGGTGCGGGTGCGGCGGGCGTTGCTGCTGGGCGGGTCGCGGTCGGGCAAGTCGGGCGAGGCCGAGCTGCGGCTGGCGGCCGAGCCGCACGTCACCTACGTCGCCACCGGCCCCGCCGGCACGGGCGACGGCGAGTGGGCGGACCGGGTGCGGGCGCACCGCGAACGCCGTCCTGAGCACTGGGCGACGGTCGAGACCACCGACCTGGTGACGGCCGTCGGCGGCGCCACCACGCCGCTGCTCATCGACGGGCTCGGCACGTGGCTGGCGGCGGTGTTCGACGAGCACGGGGCGTGGGACGGCGACCGCGCGCCCGTCCAGCGGCGCTGCGACGAGCTGGTCGCGGCCTGGCGGCAGGCTCCCGGGCCGGTCGTGGCGGTCTCCGACGAGGTCGGGATGGGCGTGGTGCCGGCCACGGCCAGCGGGCGCGCCTTCAGGGACGCGCTCGGCCGCCTCAACGAGCGCCTCGCCGCCGAGTCCGAGTACGTGGCCCTGGTCGTCGCGGGCCGCCTGCTGGAGCTCTGACGACCCCGAACGTCCGGCAGGGTCAGGGGCGGAGGGCGCGGGCGTACCAGCGGCCGTCGAGCCGGTCCACGTGCAGCGGGCGGCCGAAGCAGTCGGAGAGGTTGGCCGGGGTGAGCACGTCGGCCACCGGCCCGGCGGCCAGCACCCGGGCGTCGCGCATGAGCATGGCGTGCGTGGTCGTCGCCGGCACCTCCTCCAGGTGGTGGGTGACGGTGATGGTGGTGAGGACGGGCCGGGTCGCGGCCAGGTCCTCGACGGCGGTGATGAGGTCCTCGCGGGCCGGCAGGTCGAGCCCCGCGAACGGCTCGTCCAGCAGCAGCACCGCCGGGTCGGCCATGAGCGCCCTGGCCACCCGGATGCGGGCCCGCTCGCCCTGGGAGCACACCCGGAACGGCCGGTCGGCGAGGTCCTTGCAGCCGAGGTCGGCGAGCAGGCGGTGGGCCCGGTCGCGCTCGGAGTCGCCGTACCTGTCCCACAAGGGGGCGCTGGTCCCGGTGTGCCCGGTCAGCACCACGGTGTGCGCGGTCGCGCCCTCCTCCTCCATCAGCTCCTCGTCGATGAGCCGCTGGCTGGCCGCGACCAGGCCGAGGTGGCGGCGCAGCTCGCGCAGGTCGACCCGGCCGAGCCGGTGGCCGAGCACCTTCACCACCCCCTCGCTGGGGTGGCGCACCGCGCCGGCCAGCGACAGCAGCGTCGTCTTGCCCGCGCCGTTGGGGCCGAGGACCACCCAGTGATCGCCGTAGTCCACCTGCCAGTGCACGGCGTCCAGCAGCGTCTTGCCGGTGACGCGGACCGCTACGCCTTCGAGTTCAACCACGTGCATCCCGCCACACTAGTGGCCCTAGGATCAACCGTTATGCGGCGCCTCACGGACGGGCTGCGGTTCGCGGCCGGCACGCTCACCGTCTTCCGCGTCCGGGTGGATCGCGTGGACCGGCAGGTCGCGGGGCAGGCGATGACGCTGGCGCCGGTCATCGGGCTCGTGCTGGCGGCGGTCGCCGGGCTGCCGCTGCTGCTGCCCGTGCCGCCGCTGCTCGACGCGGCCCTGGCGCTCGGGCTGCTGGCGCTGCTCACCCGGGGCCTGCATCTCGACGGGCTGGCCGACCTGGCGGACGGCCTCGGCAGCGGCAGACCCGCCGGCCAGGCGCTCGACATCATGAGAAAGTCGGACATCGGGCCGTTCGGCGTGGTGACGCTGACGTTCACGCTGCTCGTGCAGGTGGCCGCGCTGACCTACACCGGGCTCGCGGCGCTGGTCACCGCCTGCGTGGCGGGACGGCTGGCGCTGACCTGGGCCTGCCGCGCCGGCGTGCCCGCCGCCCGGCCCGACGGGCTGGGGGCGACGGTCGCCGGCTCGGTGCGTCCCGCCGCCCCCTGGCTCGTCACCCTGGCCGCGCTGCTCGCCTTCGCGGGGCTCGGGCTGAGCGTCGACATCGGCTGGTGGCGGGACGCGCCGCGCGCGTGGGCGGCGGAGACGGCGGCCTGGCTCACCGGCTCGGACACCCGCGACACCGAGGAGACGATCAACGAGGCGTTCCTCGCGACCCCCGATGGCGCCCTCGGGTGGGACCCGCGCTTCATGGGCGCGGGCGACACCTCGGACGACACCGGGGATGAACTTCGGGACGGCCCGGTGACGGTGGGGTGCGGGCTGCGGTTGCCGGCCTTCCTCACCCTGCCCGCCGCCCTGCTCACCGGCCTGCTGGCCGCCCTGGCGCTGCTGCGGCGGGCCCGCCGCCGCCTCGGCGGGATCACCGGCGACGTGCTGGGCGCGCTGGTGGAGACCGCCACGGCGGCGGCGCTGGTGGCCTGCGCCGTCCTGGGCTGAGCGGCGAGGGCGCGGGCGACGGGCCGAAAGCGGGGCGGGTCAGGCGGCCGAGGCGGGGGCGGGCCAGGCAGCCCAGGCGGGGGCGGGTCAGGCGGCCGAGGCGGGGGCGGGCTCGGCCGGGGTGGGCGGCGCGGGCGGGCGTACCGGGGCGAGGCGGAGCAGCACCGCGCAGACCACCGCGAGCACCGCCCATCCCACCAGCCCGGTGATCCCGGCCAGCACCTCGTTCGGCGGCGCGGCGGCGTCCCCCAGCATGAGGACCGCGGGGGCCACCGCGTTGAGCGAGCCGTGCGCCACCACGGCGGGCCACACGCTGCCGGTGCGCAGCCGCAGCCACCCGAGCAGCACCCCGGCCAGCGTGCAGAAGCCGATGAAGAACAGCGCCGCCCACGACCCGAGCCGCGGGTAGTTGTAGCCGAGCAGGGTGAGCGGCGCGTGCCACAGCCCCCACACCGCCCCTGACAGCAGCAGCCCGGCCAGGACGCCGTTGGAGGAGACGAGCCGGGGCAGCAGCCAGCCGCGCCAGCCCCATTCCTCGCCGAGTGCCGGGACGGCGTTCAGCACGGGCCCGGCGAGCACGCCCAGCAGGATCGGCAGCGTGACCGCCGTCCCGAGGTCGTCGGGCGCGGGCACGCCGCGGGCCTCGTACGCCGCCCGCAGCAGGCTGAGCCCGTCGAGGTCGAGCCTGAGCAGCCCGGCGGCGGCGCTGAGCCCGATGGAGGCGAGCACCAGCAGGGGCACCCCGATCCAGGCGCCGAGCACGTACCGGCCGGTGCGGCCCTTCCGCTCGCCGAGCGTCAGCCCGGTCCGCCGGGCCCACTGCCGCACCGGCGTGCGGCCGGCCGCCCACGCCCCGAGCACGCCCACGCTGGGCGTGAACATCATCAGCGTGGCCAGCCCGACCAGCAGCGGCGAGCCGAGCCCGCCGCCGAGCCAGAGGGGCAGCGCCACCAGCCAGGACAGCCCGAAGGCCAGGACGACGAAGACGACGAGAGGCTTCTTCATGATTGCACCCGCTCCGCGATGAGGGCGTTGACGAGGGAGGCGCCGCGGGCGGCGTCGTCGACGCTGATGGCCAGCCGGCCCCCCGACCGGTAGGCGATCACCAGGCACTGGCCGCCGCGCAACATGATGGTGGCACCGCCGGGCAGCCCGCGGACGCCCCACCCGCCGACCTGGCTGGGGTAGCGGTCCTCGGCCCAGGCCGACTCGATCTTCGCCAGCGGGATGCGGCGGACCGGCACGCGCAGCGGCCCGAGACGGATCACCACGTGGTCGCCGCCCGCCCGCACCGAGGCGGAGGAGGTCAGCAGCCCGACCGCCAGCATGATGACCAGCGCGGGCAGGACGGCGGCGGCCACCTGGCCCCCGGCCACGCCCACCAGGGAGAGCGCGCCGAGCACGACGAGCCCGCCGGCCGCGACCAGGGTGATGAGCGCCAGCCAGGGGTTGGTGACGTGGCCGACCCAGACCGCCCGCTCCCCCGGCCGCAGGCGCAGCAGCGGCGGCTCGCGGTGCCCGGCGGGGAGGACGTCCGGCTCGCCGCGTCCCAGGTAGGCGGCGAGCGCGCCGGCCGCGCAGGCGGCGGCGACGACGACCAGCGGGTGCGGCGCCGTCAGCCGCGCCTGCGTCCAGTGGGCGGCGCCGAGGTTGGCGAGCACGGTGCTCACGTTGAGGCCGGCGGCGAACACGCCGAGCCCGAACAGCCCGCCCCACCAGGCGATGCGGCCCTGCCTGTGCTCCAGAGCGCGGCCCGTGCCGGCGACGGCGAGCGCCGTGACCCAGGGCAGCACCCAGAACAGGGTCTCGATCAGCACGTAGCGGGTGAAGGGCATCGAGCCGTCGGGCCGGTTGCCCACGCCCCAGTGCGTGGCCATGGGCTCCGGCAGCCGGCCGCGCACCGCCAGTGGCAGCCCGATCTGGACGGCGGTGACGAGCAGGCCCCAGGCGGCGGCCGTCACTCGGGGGTTCATGGGAGCTCCTCCAGGATGGTGATGAGGTCGTCACGGCCGTAGCCGTACCTTCGGGCTTCCTCCAGCAGCTCGCGCGCTCGCTGGACGAGCAGGGCGCGGCCGGCGACGGCGCCGGTGGCGGGGCCCGCCACGCTGACGCCCCTGCCGCGCCGGAACTCCAGCAGGCCCTCGTCGCGCAGGTCCCGCAGGGCGCGGAGGACGGTGTTGGGGTTGATGCCGAGCGCCTGCGCGAGGTCGCGGGCGGGCGGCAGGCGGTCGCCGGGCGCGTAGGAGCCCTCTCCGATGGCGCGCCGGATGGCGCCGGCGACCTGCTCGTGCAGGGGCCGGGCGTCGTTCAGGTCGAGCGTCAGCAGCATGATGCTAATGACACTAGCACCATGTCGCCGACAACGACAGAGCCCGCTGATTTGTAGGATGAACCCCTGTTTGTGAGTAGTCAGAAGACGTGGATAGCATCGGTTTACGTGACCACTGTGCGGCTGAACTCAGCAGATCCCGTCTCGCTAGACACCGACGCGTTGATCGTCGGCTTCACGCACGGCCAGGACGGACCCGTCCCCGCCGCGGGCGCAGAATCCCTCGACGCGGCCTTCGGCGGCAAGCTCGCCGCCTCGCTCCGCGCGGTCGCCTTCACCGGCAAGAGCGGCGAGCTCGCCAAGCTGCCCACGTTCGGCGCCATCGCCGCCCCGCTGCTGGTCGCGGTCGGTCTGGGCGCCCCCGCGGGCGCCGGCGCCGAGACGCTGCGCCGGGCCGCCGGCGCCGCCGTCCGCTCGCTGGCCGGCACCGCCCGCGCCGCGCTCGCCCTGCCCGCCGGCACCCCCGAGGAGGCCGAGGCGGTCGCGCTCGGCGGCCTGCTGGGCGCCTACTCCTTCGGCCGCTACCGCACCACCGGCGAGCAGCAGGCCCCCGTCGCCGAGCTGACCGTGGTCTCCGGGCAGCCCGATTCCGCCGCCGAGCGCGCGGGCGTGCTGGCCGAGTCGGTCGCGCTCGTCCGCGACCTGGTCAACACGCCGCCCTCCGACCTGTGGCCGGCCAGGTTCGCCGAGATCGCCGAGCAGAAGGGCGCCGAGGCCGGGCTGAGCGTCGAGGTGCTCGACGACAAGCAGCTCCGCGACGGTGGCTACGGCGGCCTCATCGGCGTCGGCCAGGGCTCGGCCAACCCGCCGCGCCTGGTCCGCCTCGCCTACAGCCACCCCGAGGCGACCAAGACGCTCGCCTACGTCGGCAAGGGCATCACCTTCGACTCCGGCGGCCTGTCGCTGAAGCCGTCCGCGTCCATGGACTGGATGAAGTCCGACATGGGCGGCGCGGGCGCCGTCCTCGGCGCGCTGCTCGGCATCGCCCGCCTCGGGCTGCCGGTCAACGCCGTCGGCTACCTCTGCCTGGCCGAGAACCTGCCGAGCGGCACCGCGCAGCGCCCCTCCGACGTCATCCACAGCTACAGCGGCAAGACCGTCGAGGTGCTCGACACCGACGCCGAGGGCCGCCTGGTGCTGATGGACGGCATCGCCCGCGCCGCCGAGGACCACCCCGACCTGATCGTCGACGTGGCCACCCTCACCGGCGCGCAGATCGTCGCCCTGGGCTGGCGCACGGCCGGCGTCATGGCCAACGACGACGCCGTCAGGGAGCTCGTCGTCGAGGCCGCCAACGCCGCCGGCGAGAACGCCTGGGGCATGCCGCTGCCGGAGGAGCTGCGCAAGGGCCTCGACTCCCCCATCGCCGACATCGCCAACCTGCACCCCGAGCGGTTCGGCGGCATGCTGGCCGCGGGCATCTTCCTCAAGGAGTTCGTCCCGGACGGCGTGCGCTGGGCGCACATCGACATGGCGGGGCCCGCGTTCAACAAGGGCGAGCCGTACGGATACGTCCCCAAGGGCGGCACGGGCGCGGTCACCCGCACCCTGATCGGACTCGCCGAGCGGCACGCGAGCATCTGAAACAGATGAAAAGATGAGCCATCACGAACACCCCGACCAAGGAGCCTTCCTGTGGCCTACGACATCGTCGTCCTAGGTGGCGGCAGCGGCGGTTACGCGTGCGCGCTTCGGGCGGCTGAGCTGGGCAAGTCGGTCGTCCTCATCGAGAAGGACAAGATCGGCGGCACCTGCCTCCACAGGGGATGCATCCCCACGAAGGCCCTGCTGCACTCGGCCGAGATCGCCGACGAGACCCGCGAGAGCGCGTCCTACGGCGTCAAGGCCCGCTTCGAGGGCATCGACGTGCAGGGCGTGCACGCCTTCAAGGACAAGATCGTCACGCGGGCCTGGAAGGGCGTGCAGGGCCTGCTCAAGGGCGCGGGCGTGACGGTGGTCGAGGGCGAGGGCCGCCTGGTCGGCGCGAACCGGGTGCAGGTCGGCGACGAGGTCTACGAGGGCCGCCACGTCGTCCTCGCCACCGGCTCGGCCCCGCGGTCGCTGCCCGGCCTGGAGATCGACGGCGAGCGCGTCATCACCAGCGAGCACACGCTGCGGATGGACCGCGTGCCGAGCTCGGTGATCGTGCTGGGCGGCGGTGTGATCGGCGTCGAGCTGGCCAGCGTCTACCGCTCCTTCGGCGCCGAGGTGACGATCGTCGAGGCGCTGCCGCACCTGCTGCCCACCGAGGAGGAGTCCAGCTCCAAGCTGCTGGAGCGGGCCTTCCGCCGCCGCGGCATCAAGTACGAGCTGGGCGTCTTCTTCGACAGCGCCAAGACCACCGAGACGGGCGTGGTGGTCACCCTGGCCAACGGCAAGACCCTCGACGCCGAGCTGCTGCTCGTCGCGGTCGGCCGCGGCCCGGTCTCGGCCGGCCTGGGCTTCGAGGAGCAGGGCGTCGCCGTCGAGCGCGGCGCGGTCGTGGTGGACGAGCACTGCCGCACCTCGGTCGCGGGCGTCTACGCCATCGGCGACCTCATCCCGACGCCGCAGCTCGCGCACGCCGGGTTCGCCGAGGGCATCATGGTGGCCGAGCACATCGCCGGCCTCAACCCGCCGCCCATCGACTACGCTGGCGTGCCCCGCATCACCTACTCCGACCCCGAGGTCGCCTCGGTCGGCCTCACCTCGGCCCAGGCCGCCGAGCGCGGCATCGAGATCGTCGAGCAGGTCTACGACCTGGCGGGAAACCCCAAGAGCCAGATCCTCGGCACCTCCGGCGCGGTGAAGGTCATCGCCCAGAAGGACGGCCCGGTCGTCGGTGTCCACATGGTGGGCCGGCGCATCGGCGAGCTCGTCACGGAGGGCCAGCTGATCTACAACTGGGAGGCGCTGCCCGCAGAGGTCGCCCAGCTGATCCACGCACACCCGACCCAGTCCGAGGCGATGGGTGAGGCGATGCTGGCCCTCGCCGGCAAGCCGTTGCACGTACACAACTAGTCCAGCCCTCGAGATCAGAACGCGAGAGAAGAATAACGATGCCGGTCTCCGTACAGATGCCCCAGCTCGGCGAGAGCGTGACCGAGGGCACCGTAACCCGTTGGCTGAAGAAGGAGGGCGAGCGCGTCGAGGCCGACGAGCCGCTCCTGGAGGTCTCGACCGACAAGGTCGACACCGAGATCCCGTCGCCGTCCGCGGGCGTCCTCACGAAGATCGTCGTTGCCGAGGACGAGACCGTCGAGGTCGGCGCCGAGCTGGCCATCATCGACGAGAACGCCCAGGAGGGCGCGGCCGCCCCGGCCGCCGAGTCCCCGGCCCCCGCGGCGCAGCCCGAGCCGGAGCCGGAGCCCGAGCCCGCCCAGGCCGCCCCCGCCTCCTCCATCCCGCAGCCGGCTCCCGAGCAGCCCGCCCAGCCCGCCCAGCAGCCCGCCCAGCAGACGCCGCCCCCGGCGCCCGCCCCGGCCCCGCAGCCCGCCCAGCAGGCCGCCCCCGCCCCGCAGGCGGCTCCGGCCCCGCAGGCCGCGCCCGCCCCGGCGCAGCCGTCGGGCGAGAGCCCCTACGTCACGCCGCTGGTGCGCAAGCTCGCCAACGAGCACGGCGTCGACCTCGACGCGATCAACGGCACCGGCGTCGGCGGCCGCATCCGCAAGCAGGACGTGCTGGAGGCCGCCAAGGCGCAGCGCGAGAAGGCCGCCGCGGCCCAGGCCGCCCCGGCTCCGGCCGCCGCCCAGGCCGCCCAGGCCCCGGCCCCGGCGGCGCAGGCCCCGGTCGCCGCGGCGCCCGAGCCGGTCGAGGTCGACACGACGCTGCGCGGCCGTACGGAGAAGATGACGCGGCTGCGTCAGACCATCGCCAAGCGCATGGTCGAGTCGCTGCAGACCGCCGCGCAGCTCACCTCGGTCGTCGAGGTGGACGTCACCAAGATCGCGCAGCTCCGGGCGCGGGCGAAGGACGACTTCCTGCGCCGCGAGGGCGTCAAGCTGACCTTCACCCCGTTCTTCGCGATGGCCACGGTCGAGGCGCTCAAGCAGCACCCCAAGCTCAACGCCACGATCAACAACGAGACCAACGAGGTCACCTACTTCGACGTCGAGAACCTCGGCATCGCGGTCGACACCGAGCGCGGCCTGCTCGCGGCGGTCGTCAAGAACGCCGGCGACCTCAACCTCGCCGGGCTCGCCCGCAAGGTCACCGACCTCGCCGAGCGCACCCGCAACAACCAGGTGACGCCCGACGAGATCACCGGCGGCACGTTCACGCTGACCAACACCGGCAGCCGCGGCGCGCTGTTCGACACCCCGATCCTCAACCAGCCGCAGGTCGGCATGCTCGGCACGGGCGCGGTCGTCAAGCGTCCCGTCGTGCTCGACACGCCGGAGGGCGAGGTCATCGCGGTGCGCTCGATGGTCTACCTGGCGCTGACCTACGACCACCGCCTGGTCGACGGGGCCGACGCCGCCCGCTTCCTGACGACGATCAAGCGCCGCCTGGAGGAGGGCCGCTTCGAGGCCCAGCTCGGCCTCGCGTAAGGCCGTTCCCGCACGTGCGCCGGGCCGGGCGTCCCTTCCTGGGGCGTCCGGCCTCTCGCGTCCCGGCGGGCGTACTGTGTGGTCATGGGGATCATCGTGACGGGGGCGTCGGGGCTGCTGGGGACGGCGCTGGTCGAGGCGCTGCGCGACGAGGGGCGCGAGGTGGTGCGCCTGGTGCGGCGGCCGGCCCGCGGCCCCGGTGAGGTGACCTGGCGGCCGGGCGACAAGCTCGCCGACCCGTCCGCGCTGGAGGGCGCCGAGGCCGCGGTGCACCTGGCGGGCGCGCCGATCGGCGACCGGCGGTGGAGCGAGGCGTACAAGCGCGAGCTGGTCGCCAGCCGGGTCGCGGGCACCCGCACGCTGGTCGACGCGCTGCGCGAGCTGTCCAGCCCGCCCGAGGTGCTGCTGTCGGCCTCCGGGGTCGACTTCTACGGCGACACCGGCGATCGGGAGATCGACGAGAGCCAGGGCAAGGGCGACGGTTTCCTCGCCGACCTGTGCGAGCGCTGGGAGGGCGAGGCCGCGCGGGCCGGGGAGGCCGGCATCAGGACCGTCACGCTGCGCACCGGCCTGGTGCTGAGCGGGCGGGGCGGGATGCTGGGCCGCGTCCTGCCGCTGTTCAGGATGGGGCTCGGCGCGCCGCTCGGCTCGGGCCGGCAGTACTGGTCGTGGATCACCGAGGCCGACTGGGTGGGGGCGGTGCTGCACCTGCTGCGCGAGCGGGAGGTGCGCGGGCCGGTCAACCTCACCTCGCCCGGCCCGGTCACGAACGCCGCCTTCACCCGCACGCTGGCGCGGGCGGTGCGGCGCGGCGCGATGCCGATCCCGGTGCCGGCGTTCGCGCTGTCGCTCGGCCTCGGGGAGTTCGCGCGGGCGGGGCTGCTGCCGAGCCACCGCGTGCTGCCGGGCAAGCTGGCCGCGAGCGGCTACCGCTTCGCCCATACCCGACTCGACGAGGCGCTGCGCGCCGTACTCTAGTGGCCGTTCGTTTCTCTGCCGGTGGGGAGTTCTTGAGATGACACGGTCAGGCCAGTCGCACATCCTCGCGATCGGGGGCGGCTCGTTCCGCCCGAGCCCGCGCTACTCGTTCCTGGAGGCGAGCGGGCTGCTGCGCTACGGCCTCGACCTGACCGGGCAGGACCGTCCGCGGCTGGGCCTGATGGCGACCGCGCTGGGCGACGACTCCGACTGGATCCTGAAGATGTACGGCGCGTTCGCCGGGTGGGACGTGGAGCTGAGCCATCTGACGGTGTTCCCCATGCCCAACGTGCCCGATCCGAGAGCGTGGATCCTGGAACAGGACATGATCTACGTCTCCGGCGGCAGCGTGGCGAACCTGATGGCGTTGTGGCGGCTGCACGGCCTGGACGAGGCGCTGGGCGAGGCGTGGCGGGCCGGCGTGGTGCTGTCGGGGCAGAGCGCGGGCGCGCTGTGCTGGCACGTGGGCGGCAACACCGACTCCTTCGGCCCCGAGCTGCGGGTGTGGGCCGACGGGCTGGGCCTGCTGCCGTACTCGTGCGGCGTGCACTACGACTCCGACCCGCAGCGCCGGCCGCTGCTGCAGCAGTCGGTGGCGAGCGGCGAGCTGCCCGGCGGTTACGCCGCCGACGAGGGCGTCGGCCTGCACTACGTGGGCACCGAGTTCATCCAGGCGGTCAGCGTCGAGCCCGGCGGCTACGCCTACCGGCTGGAACACGACGGGGCCGACGGGGTGAAGGAGTTGCGGATCGAGCCCCGCATGCTGACCCCCTGAATTACCCTTCAAGGGTGAGGGAACGGCACAATAGGCTCATGCGCCCCATCCCCGGGGACGATCCCCACGCACTGGCCATCGTCCGACTCGGTGTCGACGTCCCCTACGAGCAGGCCTGGTCGCTGCAGCGCTGGGTGCACGGCAAACGGGCGGCGGGCGAGCTGCCCGACACCGTCCTGTTCCTCGAGCACGCGCCCGTCTACACGGCGGGCCGGCGCACCGCGCCCGCCGAGCGTCCCTCCGACGGCACCCCGGTCGTGGACGTCGACCGGGGCGGCCGGCTGACCTGGCACGGCCCCGGGCAGCTCGTGGCCTACCCGATCGTCGGCGTCACCGACGTGGTGGCCTACGCCTGCCGCCTGGAGGAGACGATGATCCAGGTGTGCGCCGACTTCGGCGTCTCGGCCCGCCGGGTGAGCGGCCGGGCGGGGGTGTGGGCGATCGGCGATCCCGCGCTGGGGCTGCCCGACCGCCAGCTCGGCGCGGTCGGCATCCGGGTCTCGCGCGGCGTCACCATGCACGGTTTCGCGCTCAACTGCGCCAACGACCCCCGCTGGTTCAACCGGATCGCGCCGTGCGGGCTGCCCGACGTGGGCGTCTCGTCGTTGTCGGCGGAGACCGGCCGCCGGATCGTGGTCGAGGAGGTCCTGCCCATCGCGGAGAAGCGGCTGGCCGAGGCGCTCGGCAGGGAGGGCTTCGACCTGCACGAGGAGGACCTGCTGCGCCGGTGACGGTTGGGCCGGTGACCGAATCGCCACCGATATTCGACAGAATCCGGACAAGCGCCGTTTTACCATCGCCGGTGTGAAGCGCCTCCTCGCTCTCGTCCTCGCGTCGCTGGTGCACCTGATGACGCTGGGCTTCGCCGCGGTCGGCCTGTGGGCGATCGCCGCGCACGCGGGATCGTTGATCGCGTGGCTGCTGGGCGGGCTCAGCCTGGCCGTCGCCTGGGTGTTGCGCCCGCACCTGCCCGCCCTGCCCGCCGACGCCGAGGTGCTGGAGCGCGCCGCCGCGCCCGAGTTGCACGCGCTGGCCGACCGGGTGGCCGACCGGGTCGGGGTGCGCCGCCCGCGCGTGGTCGCGCTCCGCGACCTGGCCGCCGACGCCTGGTACGGCCCCGTCGGCGCGGCCCGCCGGCCGGTGCTCGTCGTGGGGCTGCCCCTGTGGCTGGCGCTGCCCGCCCGGCAGCGGGTGACGCTGCTGGTGACGGCGTACGCGCGGGCGCCCGGCGGGGAGGAGCTGGTGGTCGGCGGGGCGATGGAGACGCTGGAGGCCTGGCGCGAGGCGCTGATGGAGGCCGCGCCGCTGCGCGTCAGGGAGGAGGCCCAGACCAGGATCACCGCGTCCTCGCTGGGGTACGCCGACCAGCCGGGCACCGCGTACGAGGTGGCGGGCTTCTTCGGCCGCCTGGTCGGCCGGGTGCTGGGCGGCCCGGTGCTGCTGGCCCGCTACGCGCTGGCCCGGCTGGCCCCGGCGAGCCAGGAGGCGGTGCTGCGCAGGCAGCGGGAGCGGGCGCTGCGCGCGGTCCCCGCGCAGGAGCTGGCCGAGCTGGAGGCGCTGGCGGCCGGGCGCGGCTACCTCGCGCCGATGCAGGCGGCGGCGCTGCGCGGCGAGAGCGTGGCCGCGATCAGGGAGGGCGCGCTGACCCGGTTCCTGCTCACCGACGACGGCGTGCTCACCTCCGCCCCGGACGCCGAGCTGCTCTCCGGCGCCGACTCCGACCGCGTCGACGAGGAGCTGCGCGCCCACTACGCGCGGGCCGTGCGCGGCTTCGGCCTCATCAGCTGACCCCCGGCCGGGTGACGTCGCGGGCGGACGTAAGCTGAGAAGGTGACCGTTGCTCCTGAAGGCCGAAAGCTCCTCCGCCTGGAGGTGCGCAACGCCGAGACCCCTATCGAGCGCAAGCCCCCGTGGATCAAGACCAAGCTGAGGACGGGCCCCGAATACACCGAGCTGAAATCGCTCGTGCGCCGCGAGGGCCTGCACACGGTCTGTGAAGAGGCGGGCTGTCCCAATATCTACGAGTGCTGGGAAGACCGCGAGGCGACGTTCCTCATCGGCGGCGACCAGTGCACGCGCCGCTGCGACTTCTGCCAGATCGACACGGGCAAGCCGAAGGAGTACGACCGCGACGAGCCGCGCCGGGTCGCCGAGTCCGTCCAGCAGATGGGCCTCCGCTACGCGACCGTGACCGGCGTCGCCCGCGACGACCTGCCCGACGGCGGCTCCTGGCTCTACGCCGAGACCGCCCGCCAGATCCACGCGCTGCTGCCCGGCTGCGGCGTCGAGCTGCTGGTGCCCGACTTCAACGGCGACCGCGGCCAGCTCGAGGAGGTCTTCTCCAGCAGGCCCGAGGTGTTCGCCCACAACGTCGAGACCGTGCCGCGCATCTTCAAGCGCATCCGCCCGGCCTTCCGCTACGAGCGTTCCCTCAAGGTGATCACCATGGCCCGCGAGGCCGGCCTGGTCACCAAGTCCAACCTCATCCTCGGCATGGGCGAGACCCGCGAGGAGGTCGTCGAGGCCATGCGCGACCTGCACGCGGCCGGCACCGACCTGCTGACGATCACGCAGTACCTCCGCCCGACGCCGCGCCACCACCCGGTCGAGCGCTGGGTCAAGCCGGAGGAGTTCGTCGAGCTGCAGGCCGAGGCCGAGGCGATCGGCTTCGCCGGCGTGCTGTCGGGGCCGCTGGTGCGCTCGTCCTACCGGGCGGGCCGGCTCTACCAGCAGGCCATCGCGGCGCGGCAGACCGCCTGAGAGCGCTGACGGGAGGGTCCGGGGCGCGGCCCCGGGCCCTTTCGCGTGCCGTCGCCGGTGTCCGCGGGGCTCGTTACGATGGCGGGACTGCCGACGACGGGGGCCGATGTCATGAGTGTCCTGATCCGCACCAGCGACTTACCCGCCCGGCGCCGCCACGAGATGTGGCGCAGCGTCGTCTGTGACACGCTCGGGCCGCTCGACCTGCGCATCGACCCCGACGCCCCGCTGCGCGGCGAGATCGAGCTGGGCCGGCTCGGCCCGGTCGGGGTGGGCAGCGTGCGCACGTCCACGCCGCACAGCGTGCACCGCACGCCCGGCCTCATCAGCCGCGACAACCCGGAGCTCTACCGGGTGGTGCTGACCCTGTCCGGCAGCCCCCGCCTGGCCCAGGACGGCCGGGCCACGCAGCTCAGCCGGGGCGAGTTCGCGATCTACGACTTCACCCGGCCGTACGAGCTGGCCTACGACAGCGCGGTGCGGCTGGCCGTCTTCAGCTTCCCGCGCGACCTGCTGACGCTGCCCGTGGACGCCGTGGCCCGGCTGGCCGCGGTGCCGATCGGCGGCGAGTCGGGCACGGCCGCCCTGGCGGTGCCGCTGCTGCGGCGGGTGGCCGCCGACCACGAGACGTACGCCCCGGCCAGCGCCGCCCGCCTGTCGGGCGTCGTGATGGACCTGGTCGGCACGGCCGTCGCGGAGCGGCTGGAGCTGACGCGGGCGCTGCCGGAGGACTCCAGGGAGCGCACGCTGCTGCTGCGCGTGCACGCCTTCATCGAGCAGCACCTCGGCGACCCCGAGCTCGACCCGGCGGCCGTCGCCGCCGCCCACCACGTGTCGGTGCGCTACCTGCACCGATTGTTCGAGCCGGAGCAGACCACCGTGGCCGCCTGGATCCGGCAGCGGCGGCTGGAGCGCTGCCGCGCGGAGCTGGCCAGGGGCGGCGGCGAGCCGGTCAGCGCCATCGCCTCCCGCTACGGGCTGCCCGACTCCGCGCACTTCAGCAGGCTGTTCCGGCGCGCGTACGGGATGCCGCCGGCGGAGTACCGGCGCGCGGGCGCCGTGCGCTGAACGTCAACCGGCCTGGCACGCGCGTGCAAGACCGGCGCCTCCCTGATCGGCAGAATCGAAGGTGTTCAGCCGATTGGCAGAGGAAGGATCCGGAAATGCAGCTCTTCGTGAATGTGCCGGTCAAGGACCTGGACCGGTCGAAGGAGTTCTTCACCGCGCTCGGTTTCACCATCTTCGGCATGGCCGAGGGCATGGCGTCGGTCGTGATCAACCAGGAGACGCAGGTGATGCTGCTGACCGAGCCGGTGTTCGCCTCCTACATCGACAAGCCCGTCGCCGACGCGACCGCGGGCACCGAGGCGATCCTCGTCCTCGGCATGGAGAACCCCGAGCAGGTGGACGCGCTGGTGGACAAGGCGCTGGCGGCCGGCGCCACCCCGGCAGGCGTCAAGCAGGAGGACGGCGTGCGCTACCAGCGCGGCTTCGCCGACCTCGACGGCCACCACTGGGAGGCGCTGTGCCTGGTGCAGCCGTCGTCCTGAGCGGCACGGCCGTCTCGGCGGACGGCACGCCCATCGCCTACGACCGCTACGGCTCCGGCCCGGCCGTGGTGCTGGTGGCCGGGGCCATGATGGAGCGCGGCCACCCGACGCTGGCGGGCCTCGCCCAGGCCCTGGCCCCCTGGTTCACGGTCTACAGCTACGACCGGCGGGGCCGGGGCGGCAGCGGCGACACCGCCCCCTACGCCGTCGAGCGGGAGATCGAGGACCTGGCCGCGGTCGTCGCGGCGGCCGGCGGGAGCGCGAAGGTGTTCGGCGGGTCGTCGGGGGCGGCCTTGGCGCTGGAGGCCGCCGGGCGGCTGCCCGGGGTGCGCGAGCTGGCGCTGTGGGAGCCGCCGTACCACGTGGACGACTCCGCGCCGCCGCTGCCGGACGACTTCGCCGCGCAGCTCGGCGCGCTGGTGGCGGCCGGCCGGCGCGGCGAGGCCGTGGAGCGGTTCATGGTCGAGGCGGCCGAGATGCCCGCCGCGACGGTGGCCGCGATGCGCGCGGAGCCGTTCTGGGCGGAGGCGGAGGCCGTGGCGCACACGCTCGCCTACGAGGCGGCCGTGCTGGGGCCGGGCAACGCGCTGCCGGCCGCCCGGCTGGCCGCGATCGACCGGCCGACGCTGGTGCTCACCGGCGAGGACAGCCCCGCCTGGATGCGCAACGCGGGCGCGGCCGTCGCCGCGGCGGTGCCCGGCGCGGCGCACCGGGTGCTGGAGGACCAGACGCACGGCGTGGCGGTGGAGGCGCTGGCGCCCGAGCTGCTGGAGTTCTTCGCCCAGAGGTAACGCTAAGGTTACAAACCTATTGAGCGGTCGGTTTTCTGGTGAAGACTGTCGGCGTGGACTTCGACGTGCTTGTCGCCTCCCTCGACCTGACCGCCAAGATCCGGCTGCTCACCGGAGCGGACATGTGGTCGCTCCCCCCGATGCCCCGGATCGGCCTCGACCGGCTCGTCATGAGCGACGGGCCCATCGGCGTCCGCGGCGAGCAGTGGAGCCCCGGCGACCCGTCGATCGCGCTGCCCAGCCCCACCGCGCTCGCCGCGACCTGGGACCTCGACCTGGTCCGGCGGGCCGGGCGGCTGCTCGCCCAGGAGGCCCGGCGCAAGGGCGTGCACGTGCTGCTCGCGCCCACGCTCAACCTGCACCGCTCGCCGCTCGGCGGCCGGCACTTCGAGTGCTACTCCGAGGACCCGTACCTGACGGGCGAGATCGGGGCCGCCTACGTCGAGGGCGTGCAGGAGGGCGGGGTGGCCACCACGCCCAAGCACTTCGTGGCCAACGACTTCGAGACCGACCGGTTCACCGCCGACGTGCGGGTCGGGGAGAAGGCGCTGCGCGAGGTCTACCTGCGGCCGTTCGAGCGGGTCGTGCGGGCCGGGGCGTGGGGGCTGATGACCGCCTACAACGCGGTCAACGGCACGACCATGACCGAGCACGCCGAGCTGGTCAACGGGGTGCTGAAGGACGAGTGGGGGTTCGACGGGCTCGTGGTGTCGGACTGGACGGCGGTGCGCTCCACCGAGGCCGCCGCGCTCGGCGGCACCGACGTGGCGATGCCCGGGCCGTACGGGCCGTGGGGGGACAAGCTGGAGGCGGCGGTGCGCGAGGGCCGGGTGCCCGAGGCCGCGATCGACGACCGGGTCCGGCGCGTCCTGCGCCTGGCCCACCGCGTCGGCGCCCTCCGCCCGCCCGCCGGCTCCTCGTCCGCCGCCTCCTCCCCCGCCGGCTCCTCGTCCCCCGCTGCCTCCTCGTCCGCCGCTGCCGCGGAGGCCGCGCCGGCGCGCGAGGAGATCGACGGGGTGGCGCTCGCCCGCGAGGTGGCCGTGCGGGGCTGCACGCTGCTGACCAACGACGGCCTGCTCCCCCTCCGCGAGGGCGTCACGCTCGCCGTCATCGGCGCCGCCGCCGGCGAGGCCAGGATCATGGGCGGCGGCAGCGCCCAGGTCTTCCCCGACCGGGTCGTCTCCCCGCTGGCGGGCCTGCGCGCCCGCGCCGAGGTCCGGCACGCCCTCGGCACCGACCCCCGCGTCCGCCTGTCGCCGATCTCCTCCCCCGCCAGGGCCGAGTTCCTGGACGCAGACGGCGGCGTGCTGGCCGCGCACCCGCTGCCCGTCGCCGAGGCCCGCTGGATCGGGCAGCTCCCGCGCGACGTGGACGGCGAGCGGCTGCGGGCGGTCCGGCTGCGGACGACGTACACGCCGGAGGTCTCGGGCGAGCACGTGCTGTCGGTCGCCGGGGTGGGCGCGTTCACGATGAGCGTGGACGGCGAAGTCGTCCTCGACGCGACCGTCGAGGCGCCCGGCGGCGACCCGGCGGCGGCGTTCCTGTCGCCGCCCGAGCAGCGGGTGAGCGTGCCGATGGCGGCGGGCCGCCCGTACGAGCTGTGCGTGACGCACCCGTCGGGCGTGTTCGGCGGCATGGCGTTCGTGGCGTTCACGCTGGGCCACGCCGCGCCCGGGCCGGGCGAGGACGAGCTGCTGGCCGAGGCCGTGCGCGTGGCCGCCGCCTGCGACGTGGCGGTCGTGGTGGCCGCGACCACGCCGGAGGTGGAGAGCGAGGGCTTCGACCGGGTCACTCTCGCGCTGCCCGGCCGCCAGGACGAGCTGATCCGGGCGGTGATCGCGGCCAACCCGCGCACCGTGGTGGTGGTCAACGCGGGCTCGCCGGTCGAGCTGCCGTGGGCGGCGGACGCGGCGGCTGTGCTGCTGACCTGGTTCCCCGGCCAGGAGGCCGGGACGGCGCTGGCCGACGTGCTGTTCGGCGACGCCGAGCCGGGCGGCCGGCTGCCGACGACCTGGCCGCGCCGGCTGGCCGACGCGCCGGTCACCGCCGTGACGCCGGTGGACGGCGTGCTCGCCTACGACGAGGGCGTGCGCATCGGCTACCGGGCCTGGCGGCGGGCGGGGGCGGAGCCGGCGTTCTGGTTCGGGCACGGCCTGGGCTACACGACGTGGTCGTACGACCAGGTCGCCGCCGAGGGCACGACCGTCACCGTCGCCGTCACCAACACCGGCGACCGGCCGGGCCGCGAGGTCGTGCAGCTCTACGCGCGGCCCGCCGGCGGCGACGACGTGCGGCTGGCCGGGTTCGACGTGGTCGAGGCCGATCCCGGGCAGACGGTGCTGGCCACCGTGTTCCTCGACGAGCGGGCCTTCCAGGAGTGGCAGGACGGCGGCTGGCGGCCGATCGAGGGCGAGCACGTGGTCACGGCGGGACGCGGCGTCACCGGGCCGGGGCCGTCCGTCACCGTCCGGATCCCGCCCACGGCGAAATAGGCCGCCGCGTTTTCCATACTCCACCAGTTGGTTTGTATCCTTCAGAGCATGGCAAAGTCCGAGGACCCAGAGAAGCCGGGGCGCATCAAGCAGCTCCGCATGATCGCGCAGATCATCAAGCAGGCCAACCCCAAGGGGATGCCCCTCGTCTTCCTCTCCGCGGTGGGCACGCTTGCCGTGATCGTCGTGATCGGCCTGGTCACGGGCTATTTGTGGTATTCGGTGTTCATCGGCGTGCTGGCCGCGTTCACGGTCGGCCTGGTGGTGTTCGGGCAGCTCGCCCAGAAGGCCCAGTACTCGATCCTGCACGGGCAGACCGGCGCGGCGGCGGCGGTGCTGCAGGGCATGCGCGGCAACTGGCAGGTCACCCCGGCCATCGCGGTCAACCGCGACCAGGACCTCGTGCACCTGGTGGTCGGCCACCCGGGCGTGGTGCTGGTGTCGGAGGGGCCGGGCAACCGGGTGGCGAAGATGCTGGCGGCCGAGAAGAAGCGGGTCGCGCGGGTGGTGCTGGGCGTCGAGATCTACGACGTGCAGTGCGGCGACGGCGAGGGCCAGGTGCCGCTCGGCAAGCTGCAGCGCCATCTGATGAAGCTGCCGCGCAACCTGAAGAAGCCGGCGGTCAACGAGGTCAAGGACCGCCTGCGGTCGCTGCCGCGCAACATGCCGCTGCCCAAGGGCCCGATGCCCAAGGGGGCCCGCATGCCGCGCGGCCCCAAGATGCGCTAGTGCTGTCGTCCTCCTCGCGGGCCAACCGCTGGTGGTGGGACGGCAACGCCGACGACTACCAGCTGGAGCACGGCGATTTCCTGCGCGACGCCGGGTTCGTGTGGTGCCCGGAAGGCGTGGACGAGGCCGAGGCGCGGCTGCTCGGCGAGGTGCGCGGGCGCCGGGTGCTGGAGATCGGCTGCGGCGCGGCCCAGTGCGCGCGGTGGCTGGCCGGGCAGGGGGCCGCGGTGGCGGCGTTCGACGTGTCGCACCGGCAGCTCCAGCACTCCCGGCGCCTCGACCTCGGCACCGGGGTGCGCGTGCCCGCGGTGCAGGCCGACGCCGAGGCGATGCCGTTCGCCGACGCCGCCTTCGACGTGGCCTGCTCGGCGTTCGGGGCGCTGCCGTTCGTGGCCGACGCCGGGGCCGTCTTCCGCGAGGTGCGCAGGGTGCTGCGGCCGGGCGGGCGGTTCGTGTTCTCGGTGAGCCATCCGGTGCGGTGGGCGTTCCCCGACGATCCCGGGCCGCGCGGGCTGACCTCCGACCGGTCCTACTTCGACCGCTCCCCCTACGTGGAGCGCGACGACGCCGGCACGCCCACGTACGTCGAGCACCACCGCACGCTGGGCGACTGGGTGGGCCTGCTGGTGGCCGCCGGGCTGACCATCACCGCTCTGCTGGAGCCGGAGTGGCCCGAGGGGCACGAGCGGACGTGGGGCGGCTGGAGCCCGCTGCGGGGCCGCCACCTGCCCGGCACGGCGATCTTCAGCTGCGCGCGTCCCTAGCGGTCCGCGCCCGGTTCCTGGCGGCCATGGCCGCGAAGACCTCCTTGGGCTCCCAGCGGGTGTCGTCGAGCATCCTGACCACGCCGTAGGAGCCGAGGTCGGCCTCGCCGGGGCGGTTGTAGGCGGCGTACATGAACCAGAAGGCGCCCGCCACGCCCTCGCGCTCGAAGACGTCCATCAGCTCGGTGTAGTAGCGCACCTGCTCGCCCTCGTCGCGCCGCGCGCCCTCGGGCACCGTCCAGGCCATGCCGCCCCGCTCGCCCGCGCCCTGGTACGGGCACGTGCCGAACTCGGTCACCACGACCGGCTTGCCGGCCGCGAAGCGGGCGCGCAGCTCCTCGGCGTAGTCGTGGGCGTTGTGGGCGGCCCGGTAGTGGTTGACGCCGACGAGGTCGAACGGCGTCCAGTCGACCAGCTCCCAGGCGCCGGCGGCGTAGCTGAGCGGGCCGCCGAACAGCGGCCGCACGGTGGCGGCGACGCGCGCCAGGTAGGCGTTGAAGCGCGGCATGACCTGCATGAGCCCCATCCACCAGTCGAGGCCGGCGGCGCCCATGCGGGTGAGCCGGTCGAGGTAGGTGGCGCCGTCGATGTAGCCGGGGCCGAAGGCGGTCAGCTCGCAGCCGGTGACGAGCACCACCTCGGCGCCGCCCTTGCGCAGGGTCTCGGCGCGGCCGGCCGCGTCGGCGAGCACCTCCAATGTGCGGTCCGCGTCGAGGTCCACCGGGATCGGCGAGAACCACACCTCCAGGCCCTCGGCGGCGGCGTGCTCGGCCGCGAGGGCGATGCGGGCGGGCTCGCGCCCGCCGATGCGCACCGCGTCGCAGTGCAGCTCCCTGGCGATGACCCGCATCTCGCGGGCCACCATGGCGGGGTCCCACGCCTTCCTGGACAGGGCCTGGCCCGGCAGGAAACCGGTGTCGTAGTTGATGCCCTTCTTCACGCTCTCTCCCCTTCGATCGCTGCGAACCCGTGCTCCAGGAGGTCGAAGGCCAGCTCGACGTCCTCGCCGAGGCGTCGCGCCGCCTGCTCCAGCGGCATGCCCTCCGACAGCCGCAGGAAGAAGACCTCCTGGAGCGTGGTGACGGCGGTGGTGACCTGGGCGGCCATGAGCTGGGGGGCCAGCCCGCGGCCGGGCAGGGCGCGGGCGAGCGCGGCGGCCAGCTCGTGGCGCTGCTCCATGCGGGCCTGGTGGACGCCCTCCAGCAGCGCCGGGCTGCCGGTGATCACCTGGACCCTGAGCAGCATGCCCTCGACGTCCACCCCGGCCGCGTCGCCCTGGTGCGCCAGCGCGCTGTAGTGGGCGCGCAGCGCGGCGAGCGGCGTCCGCCCCTCCGGCCGCCCGTCCACGACCGCGGCGGCGTCGTCCTTGACGCCGTCCAGGACCAGGGACTCCTTGGACGGGAAGTAGCTGAACAGGGTGACCTTGGCGACCCCGGCCGCCTCGGCGACCTCGTTGACGGTCACCGCGTCGTAGCCGCGCTCGCCGAACAGCCGCAGCGCGGTCTCGGCGATGCGCCGCCGCGTCTGCTCCTTCTTCCGCTCCCGCAGTCCTGCCATCATCATGCGGACAGCCTAAACCATACCGGGTACGTTTTTGAACCCGGTATGGTTTTTCGCTCACATGCGGACGACGACGGTGTTGGACACCCGGTCGTGCAGGCCGCGGTGGTCGCGGTCCCAGATGAGCGCGGGCACGGCCAGGCACAGCAGCACGGTGCGCACCGCCACGGGCAGCAGCCGGGGGTCGCCGCCGTCCATCGCCGCCACCCGCACGCCCATCAGCCGGTGCCCGAACGTCTGCCCCATGAAGCCGACCAGCAGCAGGTACTGCAGGGCGAACACGGCCACCGGCGCCCACGGCGACCCGGCCGGGTCGATCCGGAGCAGCAGCTGCACGACGACCCACGTGCAGATCATCCAGTCGATCACCAGGGCCCCGATCCTGCGGCCCCAGCCGGAGACCGACCCGCTGCCCTCCTCGGGCAGCCCCAGGCGCTCCCCCGGGTAGCCGAGGTCGATGCCGGCGGACCTGACCCCGCCGAGCCACGTCTGCGTCCACCGGGGCTGCTTGCTGCTCATGCCCTCCACGGTATCCGCCCGGGTGGCCGGTCGGCGTCGTGACCCAACCGCGTCATGCGGCCGCCACCATGGACCGCATGCCACACGGGGATGACCTCGACCAGCGCTTCTACGAGCTGGTCGGCCAGATCGACGCCGACGAGCAGCGCCGCATGCGCGCCGCCGCCACCAAGGCCGCCAGAGCGCGTCCACCGCGCCCGAGGCGGAGGCGCTTACCCGCCTCCCCCGGCCGCGCGTACGACCCGCCGCGGCGCCGCCCCGGGCGGATGTGGCTCGCGATGGCGACGGTCACGGCGCTGATCGCCGCCGCGGGCCTGGTCGTGACCTTCCGTCCCGGCCTGCCGGCCCCGCCGGCCGAGGAGGCGGCCGCGCGCGCGGTGGACGCCGTCCCGCGCGACCCGTTCGCCGGGTCGCCGGCCGCCCGCTACGCCGACGGGATCGCGGGCTTCGTCCTGCCCGAGGCCAGGGCGGTGGGCGGCCTGTCGCGCGAGGACGTGGCCGAGGGGCTGGCCCGCGTCCGCGACCTGCTGGCCGCCGCCTACCTCGATCGCGACACGCTGCGGGGCGGCGACCCCGACGCCTTCGTCGCCGCCCTCGACCCCGGGCAGCGCGCCGCCTTCACGCCGCGGCCCGGCGCGGACGGGCCCGGCCGGTCCTGGGTCAGCAGCTTCGCGCCCGGCGAGGCCGAGCTCGCCTCCGACGTCGTCAAGGTGACGGGCCGGATCACGCTCGGCCCGTCCGGCGCGGACGGCCGGGGCGGCGCCGAGGTGCGGCTCGACCACCTTATCGTGTACGCCGTGCGACGCCCCGGGCGGCCGGAGACCGTCGTCCGGGTCGTCACGCACGCCTCGGGCGAGGTGCGGATCCACCGCGAGGGCGGCCGGCTGGTGACCTGGGTGACCTCGTGGGGCGCCGACGCCACGCCGGCGCGCTGCGACACCGGCGACGGCTACATCCACCCGAGGTTCGCCGGCGAACCGGAGCCCGGCGGGGGCTGCGGGAGGGCCCAGGAGACCTGACGCTGCGTAACACGTGCGAAACAATTGGGACACCGTACGGAAACCGCTTAGCCCTAGCGTCGCAATGATGGCCAGTCCCCAGGGAGGTTCGAGAGTGTTCAACTCCGCCGACGACGTCCTGAAGTTCATCAGTGACGAAGGGGTGCAGTTCGTCGATGTCAGGTTCACCGACCTGCCGGGGACGACGCACCACTTCACCTTCCCGGTAGAGAACTTCAGCGCGAGCGTCTTCACTGACGGACTCATGTTCGACGGCTCGTCGATCCGCGGCTTCCAGCAGATCCACGAGTCCGACATGCTCCTGCTGCCCGACCCGGCCAGCGCCGTCGTGGACCCGTTCCGCCAGCACAAGACGCTGAACATCAACTTCTTCGTGCACGACCCGCTCACCGGCGAGGCCTACAGCCGCGACCCGCGCAACGTCGCGCGCAAGGCGGAGGAGTACCTCAAGGGCACCGGCATCGCCGACACGGTGTACTTCGGCCCGGAGGCCGAGTTCTACATCTTCGACGACGTCCGCTTCGAGACCCGGCAGAACGCCGGCTACTACTACATCGACTCCATCGAGGGCGCCTGGAACACCGGCAAGTCGACCGAGGGCGGCAACCTCGGCTACAAGCCGCGCTACAAGGGCGGCTACTTCCCGGTGCCGCCGATGGACCACTTCACCGACCTGCGCTCGGAGATGGTCCGCAACCTCATCGAGTGCGGCATCGAGGTCGAGATGCAGCACCACGAGGTGGGCACCGCAGGCCAGGCGGAGATCGACTTCAAGTTCGGCACGCTGCTCAAGACCGCCGACAACCTGATGCTGTACAAGTACATCATCAAGAGCACGGCGCTGGAGTTCGGCCACACCGTCACGTTCATGCCCAAGCCGATCTTCGGTGACAACGGCTCCGGCATGCACTGCCACCAGTCGTTGTGGAAGGACGGCTCGCCGCTGTTCTACGACGAGGTCGGCTACGCGGGCCTGTCCGACACCGCCCGCTACTACATCGGCGGCCTGCTCAAGCACGCCCCGTCGCTGCTGGCCTTCACCAACCCGACGGTCAACTCCTACCACCGCCTGGTGCCGGGCTACGAGGCGCCGGTCAACCTCGTCTACTCGCAGCGCAACCGGTCGGCCTGCGTCCGCATCCCGATCACGGGCTCCAACCCGAAGGCCAAGCGCATCGAGTTCCGGGTGCCGGACCCGTCCTGCAACCCGTACTTCGCCTTCTCGGCGATGCTCATGGCGGGCATCGACGGCATCCGCAACAAGATCGAGCCGCCGGAGCCGGTCGACAAGGACCTCTACGAGCTGCCGCCCGAGGAGGCCCGCAACATCCCGCAGGTCCCCGGCTCCCTCACCGACGTGCTCAACGCGCTGGAGGAGGACCACGACTACCTGCTCGAAGGCGGCGTCTTCACGCCCGACCTGATCGAGACGTGGCTGTCGTACAAGCGGGAGAACGAGGTCGACCCGATCCGCCTGCGCCCGCACCCGCACGAGTTCGAGCTGTACTACGACGTCTGACGACGCCCGCGAGCACGGCCCGGCATCGGGACACGATGCCGGGCCGTTTCCATGCGCGGCGTCCGCGCTTGTGATCACTCAGCGTCACCCTCGATGATGTACGGTGACGTGCCGGCCGGCGGGATCGGGGGGAGCGCGATGGTGGCGGAGTCCGTCGTGGTCCCGCTCTTCGCGGCGGCCGCGCGGACGCTCCTCACCAGAGGCGCGAAATGGCTGTTCGACCGGGCGACCGTCGAGCACAGGCCGGCCCGGCAGGCGGAGACCCCGGTCGGGCGGCAGGACCTCAGCGCGGGCGGCCTGCCCGTCAGCGACGCCGACATCGCCATCGACCAGGGCGCCTTCGCGCTCCCGATGCCCGCGCTGCTCATGATCCAGGACGGGCACGGCCGGATCGTCCCGTTCCCCATGATGAGCGGGGAGATCGCGCACGTCACCGTGCGCAGGGGGCATCACGTGCTCGCGGCCCTGACGTTGAACCCGTGGCTGTCGGCCGACGTGCCCACGCTGACGGGTGTCGGGTGGCGGCGGGCCCGCATCGCGTCCGGCCGCACGCTGCGGGTGACCGTCACCACCCGGCCGCCCACGTGGGCGACGATGGGCGAGCTCGGTCTCGTGAACCCCGACGGCACCTCGCCGTTCCGGCTGCAGGGCCGGACGGCGACGACGAGGCAGCCCGGCAACCAGGCGGCGGACGCCGCCCGGTGCCGGGCGGCGTCCCCCGGCCCCGGCGGCCGGAGCGCGCGATGCGGCCGGCCGGCGCAGAACGGCCTGGGCACGCACCTGTGCGCCTGGCACACGCGGGAGGTCCGCGACGGCGCCGTCGTGCGCGACTTCGAGACCGGCACCCGATACGCCCGCTGACGACCGGCTTGCGCTCTGGCCCGGTGGGGTTCGTCCGCGTACGCTGCCGTCGTGGCCGACTGGGCAAAGCTGATCGAGGCGATCGCCGGTCTCCTGGGCGCGGTGGCATGGCCGGTCGCGGTCGTCCTCGCGACCCGCCTCGTGATCAGGCGGCACCGGCTCGCCTTCGAGCGGCTGATCGACCGGGTGCGGAGCATCAGCTACCCCGGCGGCCAGGTGGATCTGGGGCAGATCGCCATCGAGCAGGAGCACCAGGTGGGGGCGCTCGTCCAGGAGGCCAGCGCCGAGGACCTGGAGCCCGGGCAGCGGGAGGCGGACGCAGGGGCTCAGCCGCGACGAGATCGCGCGGCGGGTCGCCGGGCGGGCGCGGTGGACGAGCGGGCGGGCTCGTCCTCGCTGCGAGCGTACGGCCGGCGGGGTGGGCGGAGGTCAGGCCGTGACGGTGAAGCGGGGGGCGGACGGGGTGAGCACGGACGGGGTGCTCGGCGCGCCGGGCCAGAGGGCGGCCAGGTCGGCCGTGAGGGCGGCCAGGAGGGCGTCGATGTCGGCGCGGGCCGTGTCGTGGAGGGCTTCGGCGACGATCAGGACGTCCGTGGTGCCGGGGCGGACGGCGGACAGGCCGCTCTGCCGGTTGGTCCAGCGGCGGGCGTGCGCCCGCCCCTCGGCGTCGGCGAAGATCACCTCGCCCGGGGCCGGGTGCTCGGTCTCGCCGCCGAAGGTCAGGTACGTCTCCTCCCCCGTCGCGCGGCGCACCTCCAGGTCGCCCGCGATCCGGGAGAGGTCGAACACCGCGACGGGGATCGCGTAGCCGACGGAGACGGCGTTGCACAGGTCGATCAGGGGGTGCAGGCCCGGCAGCGCGCCCTCCTTGCGCAGGCGGCGCAGCAGCGACTCCGAGGCGCAGCGGTATTGCGTGGGCTTGAGCCCCATGCGGGCGAAGGCCCGCCGCCACGCCTGGATCTCCGGCAGCTCGCTCTCCGTGCCCGCCGTGGCCAGCCGTTTGGCGGCGGTCTCGGTGTACGGGAGCAGCCGGTCGGCCACGGGCGCGTCCGCGGTGACGCCGCGTGCCGTGAGGACCCCGGGCACCAGCTCGGGGAAGTCGCGCCAGAGGTCCGGGGAGTGCTGGAAGGCCGTCATTCCGGTCACGATACCCGGACCCGGCGGGCCCGGGCGGCCGCCAGGCCGTAGCAGGCGCAGGTGAGGGCGGTCAGGACGGCCGCCGCCAGCAGGGGGCGGCCGAGCACGCCCATGACGGCGACGCCCAGCGTGGCCCCGACCTGGCGGAAGGTGTTGAGCACGCCGCCCGCCGTGCCCGCCGTCCCGGCCGGGGCGCTGCTCACCATGCCGGCCATGAGCGCGGGCAGCACGAACGACAGCCCGAACCCCATCACGAGCAGCCACGGCGCCACCAGGTCGGTCAGGGCCAGCCCGGTCAGCGCGGCGGCGATGAGGGCGAGGCCGCCGAGGATGGCCGGGCGCGGCCCGTGGCGGGCGACGAGGCGGCCGGTGAGCAGCGGGTTGACCGTCATCGGGAGCGTGAGCGGCAGGAACGCCAGCCCGGCGGCCGTCGGCGTGAGGTGGCGGGTGTCCTGGAACAGCAGGGTCAGGACGAACAGCGCCCCGGAGAAGGCGAAGTTGGCGACCACGCCGGCCAGCAGCTCGGGCCAGGTGGCGGCGAGCAGGCCGCCGGGCAGGGCCGGGGCGTGGCTGCGGCGTTCGACGGCCACCAGCGCCGCCAGGGCCGCGAGCGCGAGCCCGCCGGCGAGCGCCGAGGCGTCGATCAGCGCCTCGGCCACCAGCCCGAGGAACGCGCAGGCCAGCACCTGCACCTGCCAGTCGATGCCGCGCACGCCGCGCGGGGAGCGCACCCGCCGCATGACGAGCAGGCTGACCAGGGCGAGCGGCGGGTTGAGGAGGAAGACGGCGCGCCAGCCGGACACGTCCACGAGCAGGCCGCCGAGCAGCGGCCCGGCCGCGAGGGCGCTGCCGGTGATCGCGGCCCACAGGCCGGTGGCGCGGGCCCGGGCGGCGGGCTCGGGGAACAGCTCGGCCAGCAGCCCGAGCGAGCCGCCGGTGCACAGCGCGGCCGCCACGCCGAGCAGCGCCCGCAGCCCGATCAGCGGGCCGAGGGCGGGCGCGGCCGCGCAGAGCAGGGAGACCGCGCCGAAGGCCGCCACGCCCAGCTTGAACACGCGGGCCGCGCCGTAGCGGTCGGCCACGGCGCCGCCGGTGAGGAGCGCGGCGGCGAAGGCGACCGTGTACGCGTTCACGGCCCACTGCTGGCCGGCCAGCGAGCCGCCGAGCGAGGCCCGCAGGTCGGGCAGGGCGATCGTGAGCACGGTGGTGTCCAGGATCACCAGGAAGTAGGCGAGGGAGAAGCCGAACATTCGCATGCCGCCCAGCCTGCGGAAACCCGGCATCTCCCCTCAACAGGGGCAGCCTGAGGGAGCGTTCGGGAGAACCGTATGCTGGCGGGCATGGACTTGCGGCAGTTGCGGGGGTTCGTGGCGGTGGCCGGGGCCGGGACGGTCACCGAGGCCGCCAACGCGCTCGGCCTCGCCCCGGCGTCGGTGTCGGAGCAGGTGCGCCGGCTGGAGCAGAGCCTCGGCGTGGCGCTGTTCGAGCGTACGCCGCGCGGGATGCGGCTGACCGAGCCGGGCGCGGTGCTGCTGGAGCGGGCGCGGGGGCTGCTGGACCACGCCGAGGAGGTACGGCGGGCGGTGACGGGCGGGCGCCGCCGGGTGCGGATCGGCGCGCTGGAGATGGTGGCCGCGGCCCGGCTGCCCGCGGTGATCCGCCGCCTGTCGCGGCGCCGCCCCGACCTGGACGTGGACGTGCGCGCGCTGACCCGCCAGGACCTGCTGGCGGAGCTGGCCGGCGGCCGGCTGGACGCGGCGCTGCTGCTGGACGCCGGGCCGCGGGTGGGCGGCCTCGGCTTCGACCCGCCCGCCGGGCTGGACTTCCTGGACGTGGGCGAGGTGCGGCTGTCGCTGGTCGCGGCGCCGGGCGGCGACACCGAGCCGCTGCTGGTGAGCCCGCGCGGCTGCTCGATCCGGCTGGCCGCCGAGCGCCTGCCGGACCTGTCCCGCACCCCGCGCAGGGAGCTGACCAGCATCGCGACCGCCCGCGAGTGGGCCAGGCAGGGGCTCGGCAGCGCCCTGCTGCCGGACTTCGCGGTGGACGGCGACCTCGCGGCCGGCGCCCTGGTCCCGCTCGGGGGGCAGGACGCGGGCGCGCTGGCGTTGCGGCTGGTCTGGCAGCGCGGGCGGGAGCCCGCCCTGCGGGACGTGCTCTACGCGATGGCGTCCTGACCCGCGATGGCGTCCTGACCCGCGATGGCGTCCTGACCGCCAGGCGGGACGTCCGCCATGGCCTGCCGCGCGGCGGCCAGCACCTCGGGCAGGTGGCCGGTGGCGGCGGCGACGCGCAGCGGGTCCTGGTACTCCCGCCAGAGCACGACCTGCCCGTCGCGCGCCCGCAGCACGCCGATGAAGGGGGCCGAGCGGCGCTCGCCGGTGCCGGGGAGGGTGGCGCCCAGCTCGTACTCGACGATGACGACGTCGGGGTCGCGGGTCTCGTGCACGACGACGTCGCTCATCTCCAGCCGGAACGGCAGCGCCGCCCGGCCGGCGCGGGCCCGGTCGAGGAAGGCGGCCCGGCCCTCGATCCGGCGGGCCCGGCCGGGGACGGCGAACGGCGTCTCGACGACGACGTCCTCGGCCCAGAGCTCGTCGTCGTCCACGCCGCTCAGGTAGCCGCGCAGCCGCTCGAACACGTCCCGTGCGCTCATGACGTTCCTCCCCGAGGGATAAGATGAGTGAGTACTCACGTTACGGAAAATAATGAGTCGCCACTCATCTTGTCAACGGAGGGGTTCCGATGGCCCAGCTGCGCGCCGACGCCCGGCGCAACCGCGAGCGCATCCTCGCCGCCGCCGAGGAGGTCTTCGCCGAGCGCGGCGCGTCGGCGTCCACGGAGGAGGTGGCGGCGCGGGCCGGGGTGGCGATCGGGACGGTCTTCCGGCACTTCCCCACCAAGGACGACCTGCTCACCGCCATCGTCAAGGCGCTGCTCGCCCGGCTGGAGGAGGAGGCCGCCGGGCTGGCCGAGCGGGGCGAGCCGGAGACCGCGCTGTTCGCGTTCTTCACGCACGTGGTGGAGGCGGCGGCGGCCCGCAGGACGGTGGCGGACCTGCTGACCGGCGGCGCGGGCCTGCCGGTGGAAGGGGCGCTGCGGCGGCTCGCGGAGCCGGTGGGCACGCTGCTGCGGCGGGCTCAGCAGGCCGGCGCGGTGCGCGCGGACGTGCGCCAGGAGGAGGTGATGGCCCTGCTGGCGGCGGCGTCGCAGGCGGCCCTGCAGGCCGGCTGGACGCCTGACCTGCGGGAGCGGACCCTCGGGATCATCTTCAGGGGCTGCCGGCCTTGAGCCGGTAGAGCACGTGGCGCAGGACGGGGCTGTCCGGGGGCACCTTGGGGTGGTCGAAGTCCTCGGCCGGGTCGCGGGTCATGCCGAGGCGGCGCATGACGGCCTGCGAGCGCAGGTTGGAGGCGGCGGTCATCGAGATCAGGTCGTCCAGGCCCGCCTCCTCGAAGGCGAACGCGACCACCCGCCGGGCGGCCTCGGTGGCGTAGCCGTGGCCCCAGGCGGGCCGGGCCAGCCGCCAGCCGATCTCCACGGCGGGCAGGAAGGGCGCGTCGAAGGTCTGGTAGCTCAACCCGGTGAAGCCGACGAACTCGCCGGTGCCGATCACCTCCAGCGCCCACAGGCTGTAGCCGCGCTCGTCGAAGTGCTGCTCGATGCGGTCCACCAGCAGGTCGCTCTCCTCGCGGGTGAGCGGCGCGGGGAAGTGCTCCATCACCTCGGGGTCGGCGTTCATGGCGGCGAAGGGCTCGCGGTCCTCCGCACGCCAGCGGCGCAAGATCAACCGTTCGGTCTCCATCCGTCCCACGCTACCGGCTCAGCGCCGCGACCTGATCCCCGTGAGGCGGCGCAGCACGTCCCACCAGAACGGGGCGCCGAACAGCAGCGCCACGTACGTCAGCAGGAAGCCCGGCCAGTGGCTGGGCGTGATGAGCCGGTTCCACCAGGTGGCGCCGTTCCACTCCACGCCCGGGTCGCCCTGCTCCGGGATGGACACGCTGACCAGGGCCTGGCCGAGCATCCTGACCAGGGCGGGCTGGCTCAGCGTCTCGGTCACGCAGTGCACGGGGTCGGCGCCGGCGCAGCGGGCCTTCAGCTCGCCGTAGGCGTCCGGGCCGGACTCGGACACGGCGGTCACCGAGGCGCGGAAGGCGTTGTCGCGCAGCAGCGTCTTGGCGTACTCCAGGCCGTCCATGGTGAACACCAGCGTCACCAGCAGGCCGAGCACGGCGAGCACCCACTTGACGTAGCGCTTGTAGAGCATCGACAGCCGCTGCATCTCGCCGTCGAACCAGGTCTCGACGCCCTGCCGGAAGCGGTCGAGATCGCGCTGGGCGCTCTCCCAGATGCCCTTGAGGTGGCCGTACAGGGGGCTGTCCATGGCCTTGAGCTTGGCCAGGAAGCGCTCGACGTCGCCGTCCTCGCCGGCCGCCAGCTCCATGAGCGCGACCGCGAAGCGGCCGGGCGGGATGTGCGCGATGCTGGTGCGGCCGCGCTTGGCGTGGTCGATCTCGCGGACCCGCTCGTACAGCAGGTTGATCATCGCGTCGTCGGTCTTGGCCCGGGGCTCGGGCAGGCCGCCCGCCTCCGCCGGCGAGGGCAGCTGGCTGTAGCGGGGCCGGGGGTCGTGCAGGAACGGCAGGCGGGTGAAGACGTCGCGGATCCTGGCCGGCAGCCAGGAGCCGGCCGCGCCCGCGCCGTCCATGGTGTCCCTGAGGTAGGCCCACAGGAACTTGCTGCGGATGGCGAGCAACCGCACGAACGCCTCGTTGAGGCCGCTCACCAGCAGCGACAGCAGCAGGAACGAGACCGCCAGGCCGAGGGCGAGGTCCACGTAGACGGATAACACCGCGCCTTGATACACCCGCCCGGCCGGACGGATCAACCCCCGTAGAAGACGCGTTCCACCACCTGCCGGGCGCGGCGGGTGACGCGGCGGTAGTCGTCGAGGAAGTCCTCGGAGCCGTCGGGAGGGTAGCCGAGGGCCTGGGCGATGCGCCGCCGCTCGACCGCGTCGCGCGGCACGCTGTCACCGGGACGGCCCTTGACCAGCATGACGGCGTCGCGGATGCGGGAGGCGAAGCGCCACGCCTCGCTCAGCACGGCCTCGTCGGCGGCGTCGAGCAGGCCCTCGGCCACGGCGGCGCGCAGCGCGTCCAGCGTGCGGGTGGTGCGCAGCGACGCGACCGCGCCGGCGTGCCGGAGCTGGAGCAGCTGGGCCACCCACTCCACGTCGGACAGCCCGCCGGGGCCGAGCTTGGTGTGCAGGGCCGGGTCGGCGCCGCGCGGCAGCCGCTCGGCCTCCATGCGGGCCTTCAGCCGCCTGATCTCGCGGACGGCGTCCTCGGGCAGGCCGTCGCGCGGGTAGCGCAGCTCGTCGACCATGGCGGTGAACTCCGCCCCCAGCTCCGCGTCGCCCGCCGAGAACCTGGCCCGCAGCAGCGCCTGCGACTCCCACGGCGACGACCAGCGCGCGTAGTAGGCGCGGTAGGAGGCCAGCGTGCGCACCAGCGGGCCCTGGCGGCCCTCGGGGCGCAGGTCGGGGTCGATGAGGAGGGGCGGGTCGGGGGCGGGCAGCGACAGCAGCCTGCGCAGCTCGTTGGCGACGGCGAAGGCGGCGTCGGTGGCCTCGCGCTCGGGCACGCCCGGGCGCGGCCGGTGCACGAACATGACGTCGGCGTCGCTGGCGTAGGAGCACTCCATGCCGCCGAGCCGGCCCATGGCGATGATCGCGAACGAGGTGAGGCCGGCGGACCTGGCGAGCGCGGCGTCCAGGGCGGCCTGGAGGGTGACGTCGTTGAGCGCCGACAGGGCGCAGCCCACGGTCTCGATGTCGGCCAGGCCGGAGACGTCGGCCACGGCGGTGCGGAGCAGCTCCCTGCGCCGCAGCGCCCGGACGGCGGCCACGGCGGTCGCGGGGTCGCCGTCGCCGTCGGAGACGTAGCGGCCGACGGCCGCGGCGGCCTCGCCGGCCAGCGACTCGGGGGTGCGCGGGGCCAGCTCCTCGTCCGAGCCGAGCAGCGCGACCGCCTCGGGCGCGTGCATGAGCAGGCCGGTGGCGTAGCGGCTGGTGCCGAGGACGCGGGCCATCCGGGCGGCCACGGCGGTCTCGTCGCGCAGCAGCCGCAGGTACCAGGGGGTGGCGCCGAGCTTGTCGCTGACCTGCCGGAAGCCGAGCAGCGCGGCGTCGGGGTCGGGCGTGTCGGCGAACCAGCCGAGCATGACCGGCAGCAGCGTGCGCTGGATCGCGGCCCGCCGCGACACGCCGGCGGTGAGGGCGGCGATGTGCCGCAGCGCGCCCGCCGGGTCGACGTAGCCGAGCGCCTCCAGCCGGGCCGCCGCGGCGGCCGGGGACAGCCGCGCCTCCGACTCCTGCAGCCGCGAGACGGCCTGGAGCAGCGGCCGGTAGAACAGCTTCTCGTGCAGCCGCCGCGCCTCCCTGGCGTGCCGCCGCCACCGGGCGGTGAACTCGCCCACCGGGTCGGCCTGCATGCCGAGCGCGCGGCCCAGCCTGCGCAGGTCGGCCTCGGCGGTGGGGACGATGTGCGTGCGGCGCAGCCGGTGGAGCTGGAGCAGGTGCTCGACCTGGCGGAGGAACGCGTACGCCTCGGCCAGGCCGCGGGAGTCGTCGCGGCCGACGTAGCCGCCGCGCGCCAGGGCGGCCAGCGCGGGCAGCGTGGCGCGGCGGCGCAGCAGCGGGTCGAGCCGCCCGTGCACGAGCTGCAGGAGCTGGACGGCGAACTCGATGTCGCGCAGGCCGCCGGGGCCCAGCTTGAGCTGCCGCTCGCCCTCGGCGCGGACGTGCGCCTCGACCCGGCGGCGCATGGCCTGCACGTCCTCGACGAAGTGCTCGCGGGTGGCCGCCGTCCAGACCAGGTCGTTGACGGCCTGGACGTAGGCCTCCCCCAGCTCCAGGTCGCCCGCCACCGGGCGGGCCTTGAGCAGCGCCTGGAACTCCCACGTCTTGGCCCAGCGCCGGTAGTAGGCGAGGTGACTGGCGAGCGTGCGCACCAGCGGGCCGGAGCGGCCCTCGGGGCGCAGGCCCGCGTCGACCTCCCACAGGGCGCCCTCGGGGGTGGTGGCGGTGCAGGCCCGCATCATGGCCTGGGCCAGGCGGGTGGCGGTGCGCAGGGCCTTGGTCTCGTCGGCGCCCTCGCGCGGCTCGGCGACGAAGACGACGTCGACGTCGCTGATGTAGTTGAGCTCCCGCGCGCCGCACTTGCCCATGCCGATGACGGCGAGGCGCACCCCGGCGGCGTCCACCTCGGCGCGGGCGACGGCGAGCGCGGCCTCCAGCGCGGCGCCGGCGAGCTCGGACAGCTCGGCCGTGACCTCCTGGAGGGTGGCCTCGCCGGTGAGGTCACGGGCGGCCAGGTGCACGAGCCTGCCCCGGTACGCCACCCGCAGCGCCACCAGGGCGCCCGCGTCCGTGGCCACCGGCTCCGGCTCGGCCGGGTCGGCCCCGACGGCGCGCAGCAGCTCGGCCCTGGCCTCGTCCTGGCGCGGCCGGGCCAGGCGGGCGACGTCGCCGGGGTGGCGGACCAGGTGCTCGCCGAGGGCGTCGCTGACGCCGAGCACGGCCAGCAGCCGCGCGCGCAGGCTCTCGTCGTCGCGCAGGGCGCCGAGGACGGCCGGGTCGCGCTCGGCCAGCCGGGTGAGCGAGACCAGGGCCAGGTCGGGGTCGGCGACGTCGACCAGCGACGTCAGCAGGTCGTCGAGGCCGGGGCCCGCCTGGCGGACGAGCTGGGCGGCCCGGGCTCCGTCGGCGAAACCGAGCTTGGCGAGGCGCGCGGCGGTGGATTCGATCCTGGGCACCCCTCCATCTTGACAGGACCGGGGCCGGCGGTCGTAGAATGCAACGCAACGTTGCGTTGTGATAGGGAGGCGGAGATGGCTCAGAAGGAGCGGACGGCCGCGGTTCCCGCGGCCGTGACGTGGGGGCTGCTCGGCGCGTGGGCCGTGCACGACGCCGAGGAGCTGGTGACGATGGCGCGGTGGCTGCGGGCCGCCCGGCCGCGGCTGGAGCAGCGCTTCCCCGCGGTGCCGTGGGCGCGGCTGGAGCTGTCGCAGGCGCACGTCACCGTGGCCATCGGGCTGATGGGCGGCGTCATGGCGGGGGCGGCCGCGCTCGGGGCGCGCACCGGCGGGCGGAGCCCGGTCTTCCAGGCGGTGCTGGCCGGGTTCGGGGCGCACGGCGCCGGGCACCTGGCGCAGGCCGCGGTGGTGCGCGGCTACACGCCGGGGGCGCTCACCTCGCCGGTGGTGGTGATCCCGTTCACGGTGTGGGCGTGGCGGCGGCTCAAGGCGGCCGGCGTGCCGACCGGCGGGGGCGGGCGGTCGGCGGCGGCCGGGCTCGCGGCGCTGCCGCTGGTCCTGGGCGCGGTGCACGGGCTGGCGCACGTCCTCACCCGGCGCGCGTCCGCGTCCCGCGCGGGACGGACCCGCGAGGGCGGGCGGGCGGTCAGCCGCGGGCGGCGGTCCTGATGACGTCGGCGAAGGCGCGCGCGACCGGGCGCCAGGTCGCCACGAGAGCCGGCTCGGCCGCCTTCACCTCGCGGTTCAGGTCCTCGGCCGCGTCCAGGTCCGAGCCGTGCGTCCAGGACGCGAAGATCTCCGGCGTGGCCTCGGGATGGAACTGCACGGCCCAGGCCGCCTCTCCCAGCCGGTAGGCCTGGTTCGGGTACTGGCCGCCGGTCATGAGCGGCACCGCGCCGTCCGGCAGGACGGTTATCGCGTCCTGGTGGTACTGCACGGCCACGGCCGTCTCGACGCCGGCCAGCAGCCGGTCCTCGCGGGCGGCGGGCAGGGCGGTCACCGCGCGGGCGCCGATCTCCAGGCCGTTCGCGCCGCGCTCGACCACGCCGCCGCAGGCCAGGGTGAGCAGCTGCGCGCCCAGGCAGATGCCGAGCGTGGGCGTGGCCTCGTCCACGGCCCGCCGCAGCAGGTCGCGGGTGGCGGGCTGCCACGGGCTGCGCTCGTCCTCCCAGGCCGCCGCCGCGCCGCCGAGCACGATGAGCGCGTCCGCGGCCCGCGCCGGGACCTCCTCCCCCAGGTACGGCCGCACGACGTCGCAGGCGAGGCCGAGCCAGCCGGCGAGGTAGCCGAGGCCGGCCTCGGCCTCGTGCTCGATGACAGTGATCCGCATACAGGTAATTATCGGGGCAAATCACTTGAGGGCGTGGGGACGGCGACAGCCGGGGCGCGAGTTCCTAGGATCCCGTCATGAGCTTCCACTTCGAGGACGTGAACGGGCTGCGCGTCGCCCGCGCCGGGACCGGCCCCCGTCTGATCATCGCCGTCCACGGCATCACCGCCTCCCTCATGGCCTGGGGCGCGGTGGCCCGCCGGCTGCCCGCCGGCTGGACGCTGGTCGCCATGGACCTGCGCGGCCGGGGCCACAGCGCCGGGCTGCCCGGCCCGTACGGTCTGCCCCGCCACGCCGAGGACGTCCTCCGCGTGGCCGAGCACGTCGGCGCGACCGGCGACACCGTGCTGACCGGCCACTCCATGGGCGCGTACGTGGCCGCCCTGGCCGCCGCCCGGCGCGACTTCGCCCGCGTGGTGCTGGTGGACGGCGGCATCCCGTTCCCGCCGCTGCCCGAGGGCGTGGACCCGGACGAGGCGCTGGCCGCGGCCCTCGGCCCGGCGCTGGACCGGCTGCGGCGGACGTACCCGTCGGCGGAGGCGTACGTGGACTTCTTCCGCGCCCACCCGGCCTTCAGGGGCCGCTGGAGCGACGACGTCGAGCGGTACGTGCGCTACGACCTGACCGGCCCGGACGGCGCGCTGCGCTCGCGGGCGGTGGCCGCGGCCGTGCTGGAGGACGGCCGCTGGCTGCACACCGCGCAGGCCGAGGCCGCGGCGGCGCTGGAGGCCGTCAAGTCGCCGCTGCGGCTGCTGCGGGCGCCGCGCGGGCTGCTGGACCAGGACACCGGCATGCTCCCCGACGACCTGGTGGCGCCGTGGACCGCCCGGCTGCCCGGCCTGCGCGACGAGGTCGTGCCGGACTGCAACCACTACACGATCCTGTTCGGCGAGCGGCCGGTGGCCACCGTGGTGGACCGGCTCACCTCCTGAGACGACGCCGCCCACCCCGTTCGTGGCGGGATGGGCGGCTGCTCGGTGACCCGGTGCGGGGTCAGCGTGGAGCGATCCAGGTGGCCCGGCCGGCGGCGACCAGCGTGCCGTCCACCTCGTAGATGGCGCTCTGGCCGAACATCTTGCGGCCGTCGCGGCCGGTCGGCCTGGCCACCACGGAGTAGCGGCCGCCGGGGTGCACGTCGCGGTGGATCTGCACGGCCAGGCGGCCGAGCAGCGCGCTCTCGCCGGGGCCGAAGTGCGCCCAGCCGGTGATGCAGTCGAGCACCGCGCCGATGATCGAGGCCGGCACGCCGTCCTCGCCGGCCACCGTGAACGGCACCCGCCAGCCGGCCGCCACCAGGTCGGTGCCGGCCACCGGGCCGGGGAAGATGCGCAGGCCGTCGCCCGGCTCGCGCAGGCCGCAGGCGAAGCACTCGGCGAACGGGTGCGCCTTCAGCCCGGCAAACCCGGCCTCGGCGCGGGCGGCGTCGTTGAACGGCACGAACCCGGGCCCCTCCAGGTCCTCGGCGACCGGGATGGCCTCGACGAGCAGCCGGTCGCCGTGCGAGAGGGACGCGGAGTTGGCCATGTGCTCAAGGCGCAGCTCGGTCTCCAGCGGCGTGGGGGCGTGGAGCGTGACCTCGACGGCTGATCGCCCCCCGTTGAGCGTCTCCGCCATGGTGCCCGCGATCCAGCCGCCGTTGGCGACTCCCTCTGGCCCGCGGAAACGCCGGGGAACGGTCAACACGGTCTGCAGGGCAGCCGTCGTCATGCCACACCCTCCCATATCGCCACAAGGGGCGCGAAGTCCTGAAATACCATAAAGAACAGACCGATTTTACTGGACACCCGCTTTACCCAGAGGTCGGGGGGTCCTAACATCCGGTCCGCACCACCACGTAACGCCCCGAAGGGGTCCGAAACTTCCCCACCCCCGGTCAGCACGCTAGGCACCGCACATGCCGCGGAAGTGACTCGGGGGTCAGAAGCAACGAAAATCGGCCTCACTCCAGGAGCGCTCCCGGAGTGAGGCCGATCAAGCCGTCCGGCAGTACTTTAGCGGGGGTTTCCGGCGTCCCGCACACCATTCGGCTGATACGAGCGACCTTCGGATTCGCCGGACAGGAGGCGCGCGCCGGGCGGCCCGCTCGGCGAGGCTGGAGGGGCGCGAGGCCGACAGTCGCCGTACACGGGGGAGGAAGATCGCTTGGACGTGCTCGACGAGGGCGCGCGGACCGGCACGGTGCGTTACCCGCCCGGGTCCCTGGTCATCCTGACCGGGCTGCCGGGGGCGGGCAAGACGACGCTGCTGCGCCGGCTGTACGCGCTGGACGGCGCGGAGAGCCTCCCCGTGGCCAGGGAGGCGGTCACGGTGATCGACACCTACCAGGCCAAGCGGCACTGGGCGGGCCGGCTGGCCTGGGCCCCGCACCCGGTGCGGCGGGCGGTGGTCTTCGCCACCCACCTGAGCCGCATCAGCCGGGCGCTGGCGGACGGCCGGTCGGTCGTCGCGCACAACCGCGGCTGCGCGCCGTCGGTGCTGCGCGGCCTCGACTGGCTGGCCCGCCGGCACGGCGCGCGGCTGCACCTGCTCCTGCTGGACACCACGCCGGAGGCGGCGCTGGCGGGCCAGCGCGAGCGGGGCCGGGTGGTGGCGGCGCGCACGTTCGCCCGGCACCGGCGGCGGTGGGAGGAGCTGATGGCGCGGGTCAGGAACGGCGACCCGGCGCCGGCCGCCGCCGCCCGGGTGGTGGACCGCGGCACGGCCGCCCTGCTGGAGGCCATCCTGTTCGAGGCCGACCAAGATCCGGTAAGCGGTGGTTTCCCCATAACGGAATAACGTCATTCCCACCGTTTTGTCCTGTCACTCCGTACGCTTGCGCCTCATACGTCAACGGGGAAACGTTCCAACGTCGGCCACGGGGAGACGCGGGGTTCGCTGAGCGCTGCTCGCACCCCCGCACGCACGACCGGCGCGTGGACCCCCTCTACCCCCCGGAGGTCCAGTGAGACTACGGTCTCTGCTGGCGGGCGCGTCCGTGCTCGCCGTCACCACCACGGCCGCGCTCGCGGCCGCCGCGCCCGCCCAGGCCGCGGCCGGCGACCCCGAGGTCGCCAAGAGCGTCACGGCCGAGGTGCGCAGCGGGCACAAGGTCCGCGCCATCATCGAGCTGAAGAAGGGCCAGAGCGTCGGCGCCGTGGCCAAGGACACCGAGGACGCCTCCAAGGGCGTCCAGGTCGTCGACAAGAAGCTCTCCGACGACTTCCTCGTCGCCACCCTCGACAAGGCGACGCTGGAGGAGGTCAGGACCGACGACCGCGTCGCGGCCGTCTACGAGGACCGGCTGAGCCTCCCGAGCCTCGACGTCAGCACCAAGCTGATCGGCTCGGACAAGGCCAACGAGGCGGGCTGGACCGGCAAGGGCTCCACCATCGCCGTCCTCGACACCGGCATCGACCGCGACCACCCGTTCTTCGCCGGCCGCATCGTCGCCGAGGCGTGCTTCTCGGCCACCTCGACCGACCCGTACTACGGGGCCGTGCCGCTGTGCCCGAACGGCCAGTCGGTGCAGGTCGGCGCCGGCGCCGCCGACGCCGAGACCGCCGCGTGCGTCGTGAACGGCAAGAACCAGTGCTACCACGGCACCCACGTCGCGGGCATCGCGGCCGGCAAGAAGGCGGCCGGCGCCCCGTCCAACGGCGTGGCCCCGGAGGCCGGCATCCTGCCGATCCAGGTGTTCACCCGGCTGAACGGCGCCGTCTGCCAGGAGGAGCTGGGGGTGGCCGCGCCGTGCTTCGCGACCTTCGTCTCCGCTCAGAAGGCCGCGCTGCAGTACGTGGACAGCGTGCACGCCGGTCAGAACGTCATCGCCGCCAACATGAGCCTCGGCGGCGGCCCCAAGCAGACGCAGCCCTGCGACGACGACCCGTCGGCGGGCGCGCTCAAGGAGGAGATCGTCTGGCTCAAGCAGTTCGGCGTGAGCGTCGTCGTCGCCGCGGGCAACAACGGCTTCACCGACGGCGTCTCCAGCCCGGCCTGCGTCTCCGCCGCGGTGACGGTGGGCGCCACCGACGACAACGACGCCGTGGCGAGCTTCAGCAACCGCGGCCGGCTGCTCGACCTGTTCGCCCCGGGCGTGCAGATCAACAGCTCGGTGCCCGGCGGCGGCTACGGCGTGCTCAACGGCACCTCGATGGCCGCCCCCCACGTGGCCGGCGCGCTGGCGCTGATCCGGCAGGCGTACCCGCAGCTCAGCGACGCGGGCCGGGTCGCCAAGCTGCAGGACACCGGCAAGGCCATCACCTACGGCGGCGTCACCACCAAGCGGATCGACCTGACCGCGGCCCTGCCGCCCAAGGCCACCCCGACGCCCACGCCGACCGCCACCCCGACGGCGACCCCCACCGCGACGCCGACCACGACCGCCACCCCGCGCCCGACCGGCTCGCACAGCCCCTCGCCGACCCCGACGTCCTCCCCCGACGACCACAGCACGAACGTCGACCCCGGCATCTACGGCGACCCGCAGCCCGTCCCCGACACCTGCTCCCGCGGCAAGGGCACCAAGCCGCTGAGCGCCAAAGCGTGGGCCAGGGAGATGCTGCGCGGCAAGGGCTCGCTCAGCGACGACACGCTGCGCTGCTACCTCACGCTGGCGCAGAACGGCAGCAAGGTCTTCCCCGAGCTGACGGACGCGGGCACGCTGACCAAGGCGTACAAGGTGCTCGCCACCCGGAGCAAGGCCGCCAAGGCGCTGCTCGACCGCGAGCTGCTGGCCTCGTGGCTGAACTACGCGCACGGCGTGTACAACTCCTCGGCCAAGGTGCACGGCGCGACCACGTTCAAGACCTCCGTGGCCGCCGCCGAGCGGCACCGCGCGGGCAAGAGCGGCGCCGCCATGAAGAAGGCGGCGGTGTACCTGTACCGGCACGTCAACAAGTAGGCCCCGAGACGTGAGAAAGCCCGGCGCGGACCGCTCCGCGCCGGGCTTCCCGCATGCTGGCGTCAGAGGATGGGCAGGTAACGGCCCAGCTCGAACTCGGTGACGTGGCGGCGGTACTCGCGCCACTCCGACCGCTTGTTGCGCAGGAAGAAGTCGAAGACGTGCTCGCCGAGCGTCTCGGCGACCAGCTCGCTGCGCTCCATCACCTCGATGGCGTCGTTGAGCGAGCCCGGCAGCGGCTCGATGCCGAGGGCGCGGCGCTCGGCGCTGGTGAGCGTCCAGACGTTGTCCTCGGCCGCCGGCGGCAGCTCGTAGCCCTCCTCGATGCCCTTGAGCCCGGCCGCCAGGATGAGCGCGAAGGCCAGGTAGGGGTTGCAGGCGGAGTCGAGCGAGCGGAACTCGATGCGGGTCGAGCCGCCCTTGTGCGGCTTGTACATCGGCACCCGGACCAGGGCCGAGCGGTTGTTGTGGCCCCAGCACACGTACGAGGGGGCCTCGCCGCCCTGGCCCGCGATGGCCTCGGCGCCGCCCCACAGCCGCTTGTAGGAGTTGACCCACTGGTTGGTGATGGCGGTGATCTCGGCGGCGTGCCGCAGCAGCCCGGCGATGAACGACCGGCCGACCTTGGACAGGCGGTAGTCGGAGCCGGCCTCGTAGAAGGCGTTGCGGTCGCCCTCGAACAGCGACATGTGGGTGTGCATGCCGGAGCCCGGGTGCTCGGTGAACGGCTTGGGCATGAACGAGGCCCAGATGCCCTGCTCCAGCGCGACCTCCTTCATGACCAGGCGGAAGGTCATGATGTTGTCGGCGGTGGTGAGCGCGTCGGCGTAGCGCAGGTCGATCTCCTGCTGGCCGGGCGCGCCCTCGTGGTGGCTGAACTCCACCGAGATGCCCATCGACTCCAGCATCATGATCGCCTGGCGCCGGAAGTCGTGGCCGGAGCTGTGCGGCGTGTGGTCGAAGTAGCCGCCGGAGTCGATCGGCTCGGGCCGCTGGCCGGGCTCGGGCCGGTTCTTCAGCAGGAAGAACTCGATCTCCGGGTGGGTGTAGAAGGTGAAGCCCATGTCGGCGCACTTGGCGAGCGTGCGCTTGAGCACCCAGCGCGGGTCGGCGTGCGACGGCGAGCCGTCGGGCATCAGGATGTCGCAGAAGATGCGGCCGGCGCCCGGCGTCTCGCTGCGCCACGGCAGGATCTGGAACGTCGCCGGGTCGGGCTTGGCGAGCATGTCGGACTCGTAGACGCGGGCGAAGCCCTCGATGGCCGAGCCGTCGAACCCGATGCCCTCGGCGAAGGCGCCCTCCAGCTCGGCCGGGGCGATGGCGACGGACTTGAGGAAGCCGAGAACGTCGGTGAACCAGAGCCGGATGAACCGGATGTCGCGTTCCTCGAGCGTGCGGAGCACGAACTCCTGCTGGCGGTCCAAGGCATCCCCTCTTGATGACAGAACAGGTCTCTTACCAGCATGCCGTGTCCGTGTTTCGCACAGGTTACGGGGGGTGTCGGTGAGGACGCCGCGCGAGGGCGGGCGAACTAGCCGGTGCGAGCCTCGCTGACAAAGCCCCCGCCCCGTCTTACTGTGATCAACGCAGTCAGTCTCGGGGGAGGCAAGGTGGCTATCGACCTGCTCAATCACAAGCTCGATCGGGCCTTCGACCACATCGACGCCAACGGCAACGGGGTCGTCGAGCGTGCGGACCTGCTCGGCCTGGGGGCGCGCATCCTGGTGGGCTTCGGGGAGTCCCCCACCTCGGTCACCGGGGCGAGCCTCGTCGAGAGCTTCGACGGCATCTGGGCCACGCTGGCGCGGACGCTGGAACGCGACGGCGACTCCGGCATCGCCCGCCCGGACTTCCGCACCGCCATGACGGCGGCGTTCGTCACGGGCGGTCACTACGACCCGGTCTTCCGCCCGGCGACGGTCGCGGTGGCGGAGCTGTGCGACGGCGACCGGGACGGCGAGATCTCCCCGGGCGAGTTCCGCACCATGCTGAGCGCGTTCGGCGTCGCCTACGACGACGTGGACGAGGCCTTCGACCGGCTGGACCGGGCGGGACGGGGCAGGCTGACCGTGGCCGGCCTGGTCGCCGCCGCCGCCGACTTCTACCGCAGCGCCGACCCGAACGCCCCGGGCAACTGGCTGTTCGGCCCGCTGTGAGCGCCGCTGTGGACACGACCGTGAACACCACTGACGAGCCCGGCGGCGCCGCCGACGGGCACTCCACCGTGACCGCGACGATGTTCGCCACGGTGCGCACCGCGCTGCGTTCGGTCCTGTCGTCGATGATGCCGCTGCCGCGGCGCGGCGGCTCGGCGGCGCTGGCGCTCATGCCGCTGACCGAGCGGGTGCCGGCCATGGCCGAGCCGTGCCGCATGCACCCGGCCGTGTACGCCATCGAGGCCGCCGTCATCGACTGGGCCAGGCGCACCGGCCTGCGGGCCGACCCCGGCGTCGGCTTCCACCGGATGGCCGGCCGGGCCTTCGCCGAGTTCGACGCGGCCGCGGCGGCGCTGTTCGCGCAGTGGCTGACCTGGCTGTTCCACCTGGACGACGAGCTGGACGAGGGCGAGTGCCGCCTGGAGGTCTTCCAGGGCCTGCTCCAGGGCGGGGCGCGGCACCCGCTGGAGGCGGCCTTCGCCGACCTGTGGCGGGTGACGAGCGCGCGGATGAGCGACCGGTGGCGGGCCAGGTTCGCGGTGGGGCTGCAACGCCAGCACGACGCCTGCCGCACCGAGGCCGACAACCGGGCGGCGGGCCGGATGCCGACGCTGGAGGAGTACCCGGCGCTGCGCAGGGGCACGGTCGGGCCGTACCTGTACGACCTGGTGGAGCCGTGCCTGCGGGTGGAGGTGCCGGCCTGGATGCACGCCTCGGAGCCGTGGCAGCAGCTCGTGGACGCCTGCAGCGACGTCACCGCCTGGTGCAACGACGTCGCCTCGCGGCCCAAGGAGCGCGGCGACGTGCACAACTTCGTGGTGCTGGCGATGCGCCAGCTCGGGCTCGGCGAGCGGGAGGCGACGGCCTGGGTGCTGGACCGGATCGCGCGCCGCTGCGAGGACATGCACAAGGCGGCCCGGCGGCTGCCGCTGCACGACCTCGCGCCCAAGGCGGCGCGCGACGTCAGCAAGGTGGCCTGCGCCTACCTGGCGGCGCCGCGCGCCCACCTCGACTGGCTGCTGGAGTCGGCGCGCTACGCCTGAGCCCGGTGGGGGGGCCGCGCGCCCGGGTGCGGTCACCCCTGGCCGGCGAGCATGTCGCCGGCCAGGGTGCGCCGGTAGAGGACCTGCTTGCCGACCCGCATGCCCACCGCGAGCCCGCCGTCGCTGAGCACGCCGAGGTGCTGGCTGACCGCGCCAGGCGTCAGCGACATGCGGGCGGCCAGCGCCGAGGTGGTGACGGGCTCGGCCAGCGCGAGCAGGATCCGCGCCCGGCTGCGGCCGAGGAGCGCGGCGAGGGCGCCGGGCGCGGGCGGCGGGCCCTCCTCCCACAGGGTGCCGACGCCCAGCACGGGATAGACCAGCATCGACTGGTACGGCGCGCTCATCACGGCCACCGACGGCCAGTGGAACGCGGTGGGCACCAGCACCAGCCCGTCGCCGTGCAGCCCTTCCTGCGCGCACCAGGGCCGGTCGACGACCAGCCGCTCCCCCGTCCAGGTCACGGCCGGGTCGAGCGCGGCGAACAGCTCGCTCGCGCCGCCCTGGGCGAGCTGCCGGGAGCGGCGCAGCACGTCGCGCTCCAGCAGCGCGTACACGCGTGGCCAGAACTCGGCGAAGCACCTGTCCCAGTACGCCTCCAGCGCGTCGGCGACCCTGGTCACGCCCGCGGCCGGGTCGGCGGCGAAGCGCCGGAGCAGGGCCGGGTCGGTGCCGGTGACCCGCAGGGCCTCCTCGCGGGCCCGTTCCGGCGGGGTGCGCCTGACCCGCTCCAGCTCGGCGGCGAAGTCGGGCAGCGGCGTGTCGGGCGGCGGGGTGAGGAAGTCGGCCAGGTAGCCGATGGCGGGCACGAGCGCCATCAGCTCGGCCAGGTCGAGCCCGGCGAGCCGGGGGCGCACGGCCTTGATCCAGGGCAGGTGCAGCGACTGGCGGGCGGGCCGGCGCAGGGTGCGGAGGCTGGCCACGAGCTCCCACATCGGGGAGAAGGCGAAGCGGATGCGGGCCACGTCGTCCGGCCGCAGCACCCAGGTGATGGACATCCTTTTAGTGTGGGCTAAATCGTTCGCCCGGCCAAGCCGGCGGGAGCACTCTTCGAGACGTGTCGAGCCCTACTGTCGAGAAGCCGCCGTCGTTCCTGCGGGCGCAGGTCGCCGGGCTGCCCCGCCCCTTCTGGGCCCTGTGGGGCGGCACCGTGGTCAACCGCCTGGGCACCATGGTGATGCCCTTCACCGGCGTCTACCTCACCCAGAGCCGCGGCCTGTCGGTGGCCGCGGCGGGCCTGGTGATGGGCGTCTTCGGCGCGGGGTCGCTGCTGTCGCAGCCGCTCGCCGGCACGCTGGCCGACCGCATCGGACGGCGGGCCACGCTGTCGGGCGGCATGCTGGCCACGGCCGCCGCGCTGCTCGCGCTCGGCTACAGCGCCACGCTGCCGGCCATCCTCGCCTCCATGCTGGTGCTCGGCGTGGTGATGGACCTCTACCGGCCGGCCTCCAGCGCGATGGTGGCCGACCTGGTGCCACCCGGGGAGCGGCCGCGCGCGTACGGGCTGCTGTTCTGGGGGATCAACCTCGGCTACTCGGTCGGCATGACGGCGGGCGGCTGGCTGGCGGGGATGGGGTTCCTCTGGCTGTTCTGGATCGACGCGGTCTCCAGCGTGGTCTTCGCGGTGCTGGTGTGGCGGGCGGTCCCCGAGACGCGGCCCGAGGGGGCGCGGGAGTCCGCGGGCGGGTTCGGCGCGGTGCTGCGAGACCGGGTGATGGTGGCGTTCACGCTGGTCGTGCTGGGCAACGCGCTGGTGTACGCGCAGACGATGACCATGCTGCCGGTGGCCATGACCAAGGTGGCGGGGCTCAGCGCCGCCCAGTACGGACTGGCCATGGCGCTGAACGGGGTGCTGATCGTGGTCGTGCAGCCGCTGGTGTCGGGCTGGCTCGGGCGGCGGGACCCGTCCCGCACGTTCGCGCTGGGCCTCGCGGTGATGGGGGCGGGGTTCGCGCTGACCGGGTACGTCACCAGCACGCTCGGCCTGGCCGTCACGGTCGCGGTGTGGACGGCGGGCGAGATCGTCACGGCCGGCATCGCGGGCGGCATCGTGGCCGCGCTCGCGCCCGCGCACCTGCGGGGGCGGTACGCGGGCCTGTTCGGGCTGGCCTGGTCGGCGGCGGCCGCGCTGGCGCCGCTGCTCGGCGGGCCGCTGCTGGAGCTGGGGCCGCGGGTGCTGTGGTGGACGATCGGCGCTATCGGGGTGGTGTCGGCGGCCGGCATGGTGGCCCTCGGCCCGGCGATCCGGCGGCGCGCCTGAGGGCCGCGAGCCCTCGTTGAGAAAATTTTGATCGGTTGTTGGCAGGCCGCCGATAATTTCCACCACACGACGAAAGGGTGGAAAGGGCGGTGAGATGCGCCGCGCGAGTCTCGCGCGAGGGACGGCGATCGCGATCGCCACGCTCGCCGTCACCCTGGAGCTGGCCGACATCTGGGTCACCGCGCAGCTCCCGCCGTCGCCGCTCACCCCGCTGCCGTTCGCTCCCGAGGACGTGGCCGGCACCGCCTTCCCGGTCTTCGGCGCGATCCTCGTCCACAGCAGGCCGCGCCTGGTCATCGGGTGGCTGCTGTGCGCCGGCGGGCTGAGCGCCGCGATCGGCGTCCTGGCCGCCAACCTCGGCGAGCTGTCGGGCGCCGGCCTCCCCTGGCTGGTCACGCTGTCCCGCCAGGTGCTGGAGCTGACCCTCGGCGTGCTGCTGCCGCTGCTCTACCCGGCCGGCGCGCTGCCGTCGCGGCGCTGGCGTCCGGTGGTGTGGCTGGCCCTCGCCGGGGCGGCCCTGGAGTGGGCCGGCCTCGCCCCGGCCGCGCGCTGGACGGCCGGGGCCGCGATGGCGCTGGCGTTCGCCTCGCTGGTGGTGCGCTTCGCCCGGGGCGGCGCGGTCGAGCGGCGCCAGCTCCTGTGGCTGCTGGTCGCGCTGCCCGGCCTGCTGGTGCCGTGGATCGCGGGCGGCGCGGCGGCGTGGACGGCGTCCCTGGCGATCCCGCTGATCCCGGCGGCGATCGCGGTGGCGGTGCTGCGCTACCGGCTGTTCGGCATCGACACGCTGATCAGCCGGGCGCTGGTGGGCACCGGGCTGGCGATCGTGATCACCGGCGTGTACGTGGCCGCCGGCGCCGCGGCCGGGCTGTTCCTGTCGGAGGTGGACCCGGTCGCCGGCATCGCCGCAGCGATCTTCGCGGGCGCGTTCTTCCACCCCATGCGGCGCGGCCTGCAACGCGGCGTGGACCGGCTCCTGTACGGCAGCACCGGCGTCCCCGAGGCGCTGGCCGCCCGGCTGCGGCACCGGCTCCAGCACGCCGACCCCCTGCACGGCCTGCTGGCCACCCTGGACGTGCTGCGCGAGGGCCTGTCGGCCACCGGCGCGGCCGTCGAGGTGGACGGCGACGTCACCGCCTCGGGCACGATGGGGGCCGCGCCCGCGCGGACGGTGCCGCTGGTGTGGCACGGCGAGCCGGTCGGGCGGCTGCTGATCGGGCCGCCTGGCCGCCGCAGGTTCCCGGCCGCGCACGACGAGCGGGTGGTCGCGACGCTGGTCCCGTACGTGGCCGACGCCGCGCACGCGGTGCGGATGACGGCCGCGCTGCGGCGCTCGCGCGAGCGCATCCTGACCGCCCGCGAGGAGGAGCGCCGCCGGCTGCGCCGCGACCTGCACGACGGGCTCGGCCAGTCGCTGACCGGCATGGCCATGTCGATCAACGCCGCCCGCCGCACCGCCCGCACCTCGCCCGGCGACGCCGAGCGCCTGCTCGCCGGGCTGAACGCCGGCATGGAGGCGGTGCGCGCCGACATCAGGGAGCTCGTCTACGGGCTGCGCCCGCCCGCCCTGGACGAGCTGGGCCTGGCCGGGGCGGTCGAGGAGCTGGCGGGGACGCCGGTCGAGGTGTCGGGAGAGCTGGCCGGGCTGCCGGCTGCCGCCGAGGTGGCCGCGTACCGGATCGTCCAGGAGGCCCTGACCAACGCGCGCAAGCACGCGCGGGCCACCCGCGTGGCCGTGGCGCTGCGCCGGGAGGGCGCGCTGCTGCGGGTGACCGTGACCGACGACGGGGTGGGGCTGTCGCCGGACGCGCGCCCCGGCGTGGGGCTGCACTCGATGCGCGAGCGGACCGCCGAGCTGGGCGGCACCTGCGCCGTCCGGGACGCCGAAGGAGGAGGCACCGTTGTCCAGGCCGAGCTCCCACTGTGACAATTCGCCATATGCCAGAACACGTTCTCGCTCTACAGTTACGCCTGACATGCTGACTTTCACCGCGCTGGGACCGTTCCAAGCCTGGGCGGACGGTGCCCCTCTCGACCTCGGCGGCCAGCGGCAGCGGGCGGTGCTCGCGCGCCTGCTCGTGGCCGGCGGCCGCGCCGTGCCCGTGAACACCCTCATCGACGAGTTGTGGCCGGGCGACCCGCCCGCGCAGGCCCTGTCCACCATCCAGGGCTACGTCTCCCGCCTGCGGCGCGCCCTGGAGCCCGGCCGCGCCCCGCGCGAGGAGGCGGAGGTGCTGGTCACCGCGCCGCCCGGCTACGCGCTGCGGGCCGAGACCGGGCAGGTGGACGCCTGGCGGTTCGAGGGCCTGGTCAAGTCCGACGGCCCGCCCGGGCAGGTGTGGGCCGACATGGAGGCCGCGCTCGGGCTGTGGCGCGGGCCGGCGCTGGCCGAGTTCGCCGACCTGAGCTGGGCGGTCACCGAGGCGGGCCGGCTGGAGGAGCTGCGCCTGATCGCGGTCGAGCGGCGCGCGGACGCCGGGCTGACGCTGGGGCGGGCCACGTCCCTGGTGGCCGACCTGGAGGCGCACGCCGCCGAGCACCCGCTGCGCGAGGAGGCGTGGCGGCTGCTGGCCGTGGCCCTGTACCGGATGGGCCGCCAGGGCGACGCGCTCGCCGCGCTGCGCCGGGCCCGCGCGGTGTGGCGGGACGAGCTGGGGCTGGACCTGACGGCCGGGCTGAAGCGGCTGGAGGCCGACATGCTGGCGCAGCGGCTGGAGGAGCCGCCCGCCCCCGAGGCCCCCGCCGTCGTCCCCGCCGTCGTCCCCGCCGCCCAATCCGCCGCCCAGCCCGCCGCCCCGTCCGCGCCCGCTTCGCCCGGCGGCGTGCTGCGCGTGCTCGTCGCCGACGACCAGGCGCTGGTGCGGGCCGGGGTGAAGGCCATGCTGGACAGCGACCCCGGCGTGACCTGGGCCGGCGAGGCGACCAACGGCGAGGAGGCCATCGCGGCCGTCCCCGCCGTCCGCCCCGACGTGGTGCTGCTCGACATCCAGATGCCGCGCCTGGACGGCCTGGCCGCCGCCCGCCGGATCCTGGCCGAGGAGCGCCCGCCGCGCGTGGTGATGATGACCACGTTCGGCAGCGACGAGAACCTGTACGCGGCGCTCCGCGCCGGGGTGAGCGGCTTCCTGCTGAAGACGGCGGCCCCCGAGCAGTTCCTGGCGGCGATCAGGGCGGCGGCTGCCGGGGACGCGCTCATCGACCCGGCGATGACGACCCGGCTGATCTCGGCGTTCGCCGGGCGCACCGACCCGGCCTCTCCCCCGGCGCTGGCCGGGCTCTCCGACGCCCTGCTGGACGTGCTGAAGCTCGTCGCGCGCGGGCTGACGAACCGGCAGATCGGCCAGACGTTGTCGTTGCCGGAGGAGGAAGTGGGGTTGCTGGTGAAGGCGCTGCTGGAGCACCTGGGGCTGTTCGACCGGGCGCAGCTCGTGATGGCGGCGTACGAGTCCGGTTTGGTGACACCTGGCGAGAAAGCGCACTTTTCGTCGCTTTGACGATAAAAATCGGGGCGTACTAGGCTGGTCGCGTGGCACAACTGCGCATCGCCCTGGCACAGACGAACCCGACCGTAGGCGACCTGAGCGCCAACGCGGACCGGCTGGTCGCGTGGACCCGCGACGCCGCCGAACGCGGCGCTCACCTCGTCGTCTTCACCGAGATGTTCCTCACCGGCTACCCGGTGGAGGACCTCGTGCTGCGCACGTCCTTCGTGGACGCCGGCATCAGGACCCTGGAGCAGGTGGCGCGCAGGCTGGCGGAGGAGGGCCTCGGCGAGCTGCCCGTGGTGGCCGGCTACGTGGACCGCGCGGGCCTCGCGCCGCGCGTGGGCCAGCCGAAGGGCGCCCCGCTGGACGCCGCCGCGCTCCTGTACCAGGGCGAGGTGGTGGCCAGGACGGCCAAGCACCACCTGCCGAACTACGGCGTGTTCGACGAGTACCGCTACTTCGTGCGCGGCGACCGGCTGCCGATCTTCCGGCTGCACGGCGTGGACGTGGCCGTCGCCGTCTGCGAGGACCTCTGGCAGGAGGGCGGGCCGGTGTCCGTCGTCGGGCAGGCGGGGGCCGGGCTGCTGGTGGTGCCGAACGCCTCGCCGTACGAGAAGGAGAAGGACGACGTCCGCCTGGAGCTGTGCGCCCGGCGGGCCCGCGAGGCCGGCTGCGCGCTGGTCTACGTGAACCAGGTCGGCGGGCAGGACGAGCTGGTCTTCGACGGCGACTCGATCGTGGTGGACGGCGCCGGAGAGCTGGTCGCGCGGGCCGGGCAGTTCCGCGAGGAGCTGCTGGTGGTGGACCTGACCGGCCTGCCGGTCTCCGAGGCGGCGCCGGGCGCGTTCCCGTACGACGCGGGCGACGGCACGACGATCACCGTCGACCGCCTGGTGCTGTCCGGCGAGCCCGTCGCGCCCTACCCCGCCGAGCCCGCGCCCGTCGCCGAGCGGCTCGACCTGCACGCCGAGGTCTACTCGGCGCTGGTGCTCGCGGTGCGCGACTACGTCGCCAAGAACGGCTTCCGCTCGGTCATCCTGGGCCTGTCCGGCGGCATCGACTCGGCGCTGACCGCGACGATCGCCGCCGACGCGGTCGGTCCCGACCGGGTCAACGTGGTGCTCATGCCCTCGCGCTACTCCTCCGAGCACTCGCTGACCGACGCCGAGGAGCTGGTGCGGCGGCAGGGCGTGCGCTCGCAGGTCGCGCCGATCGCCGACATCGTCACCGCGTTCGAGAAGGAGATCGAGCTGTCGGGCCTGGCCGCCGAGAACCTCCAGGCCCGGGTGCGCGGCACGATCCTCATGGGGCTGTCCAACCAGAACGGCCACCTGGTGCTCACCACCGGCAACAAGAGCGAGCTGGCGACCGGCTACTCCACGCTCTACGGCGACTCGGCGGGCGGCTTCGCCCCGATCAAGGACGTGCCGAAGACGATGGTGTGGGAGCTGGCCCGCTGGCGCAACGCCCACACCTGCGCCGGGTTCCTGCTGGAGGCCGAGCGGCCGATCCCGGAGAACTCGATCTCCAAGGAGCCGAGCGCCGAGCTGCGGCCGGACCAGCGCGACACCGACTCGCTGCCGCCGTACGAGGTGCTGGACCGGCTGCTGGACGACTACGTGGAGAAGGACATGGGCTCGCAGGAGCTCATCGCCGCCGGGCACGACCCCGAGCTGGTGACGCGGGTGATCCGGCTGGTGGACCTGGCCGAGTACAAGCGGCGGCAGTACCCGCCGGGGCCGAAGATCACGCCGAAGAACTTCGGCAGGGACCGCCGCCTGCCGATCACGAACCGGTGGCGGGAGTCCACCTCCTGAGGTTGTTCAGCACGCTGAACACTTCGCATAATGTTCAGCATGCTGAAGGATGTGCGGGCCGGTCGCGTGCTGGCCGCCGGCGTGGCCGCGAGCGTCGTGCTCACCGGCCTGGTCTGGCTGCTCGGCCGGCGGCTGAGCGGCATCGAGCTGCTGCCCGACCAGGGCGCGTCCTGGTACTACTGGAAGCTGCCCGAGCCGACCTTCTGGACCCGGGCCTCGGCCTGGGCCTGCTACGCCGCCCACCAGGTGATCTTCTGGTGGCTCATCCACCGCGCCCGGACCCGCGTCCGCCGCTACACCTCCGGCCTGCACCGGCTCAACGTGGCCGCGCTCGCCGTCAACACCGGCTTCATCGCCCTGCACGAGGTGCAGACCCAGCTCTTCTACGACGGCCTCGCGCAGGACGTGTCCATCTTCAGCTCCCAGGGCTCGGTGATCCTGCTGCTGGTGGCCGTGCTGCTCATGGAGAACCGGCGGCGCGGCCTGTTCCTCGGCCGGCCCGCGCCGATCCGGCAGGAGCTCGTCGCCTTCGCCCGCCGCTACCACGGCTACCTCTTCTCGTGGGCGGCGGTCTACACGTTCTGGTACCACCCGATGGAGAACACCAGCGGCCACCTGATCGGGTTCCTGTACATGTTCCTGCTGCTCCTCCAGGGCAGCCTCTTCCTGACCAGGGCCCACACCAACCGCTGGTGGACCGTCACGCTGGAGCTGGCCGTGGCGGCGCACGGCACGCTCGTGGCCGTCATGAACAGCGGCCCCGACGGGATGTGGCCGATGTTCCTGTTCGGCTTCCTCGGGGTGTTCGTCGTCACCCAGATGCACGGGCTCGGGCTCGGACGGGGGGTGCGGTGGGCGCTCGGGCTGGCGTACGCGGCCGGCGCCCTCGCCGTGTACGGCCTGCGCGGCGACCTCGCCGGCGTGTCGGCCGTGGTGCGCATCCCGGCCATCGAGTACGCCCTGGTCGGGGTGCTGGCCCTGCTGCTGTGGCTCGGCCTGCGGGCCGCCCGCCTCGCGCGACCGCGGGAGCCCGCGCGTCTGGAAGAATGAGCGGGTGGCGGAGGAACGACAGGCGACCACCCCCTCCCGGCGGCCCGGCACCACACCTCACGAGGCCGACGCCGCCGCCTCCCGCACGGCCGACGACGCCGCTTCCCACGAGGCCGACGCCGCCGCCTCCCGCACGGCCGACGACGCCGCCTCCTACGCGGCCGACGACGCGCGGTACGTCGCCGACGCCGCCGACGACGTGCGCGCCGACATCGGCTCCTGGCCCGTGGGCCGCCTGCTGTCGGTGGCCGCCCGCCTGGTCGAGCGGCGCTTCCACGACTTCCTCGCCGCCCACCACCTCAGCCACGCCGGGCTGATCGCCCTGCACCACCTCACCTCGGGCCCGCTGCCGCAGCGGGAGCTGGCGACCGCCTGCCGGGTCACCGACCAGACGATGAGCCGCACCATCGAGCACCTGCGCCGCACCGGCTACATCGCCAAGCGCTCCGACGCCCGCGACCGCCGCCGCATGCTGGTCGAGCTCACCGACGCGGGCACCGCCGTCCTGGCCCTGGCCCGCGAGAAGGAACGCGACTCCGGCGACCTCCTCGGCGCCGTCGAGGACTACGACCGCTTCCGCGAAGACCTCATCCGCCTCATCACCATCGCCTGACCCCCTCGCCCCGTCCCCCGCCGCGTCCCGGATCTGTCGGTGCCGTCTGGCAGGGTGTCCGCGTGGCGCAACCTCTGAAGGACCGCATCAACCTCCAGTCCGTGTCCGCGCTGGCCGACGGGCTGGCCGCCGCGTGGCCGCCCTTCCCTCGCGGCCGGTTCGTCGCCCGCGCCCTCGACGGGCTCGGCGGGCTGGAGCTGAAAGACCGGGTCAGGCACGTGGCCGGCGCGCTGCACGAGGCGCTGCCGCTGCCGTACCCGGAGGCCGCCGCCGTCGTGCGGGCGTGCGCCTCTCAGGGGGCGCTCGACCTGTGGAGCGGCTGGCCCGCCACCGACCACACGGCGGCGCACGGGCTCGGTCACCTGGAGGAGGCGATGGCGACGCTGGCCGCGCTCACGCCGTACGCGACGGGCGAGTTCGCCGTCCGTCCCTTCCTCGAACGTCACCGCGACGACGCCCTGAAGATCATGCTCGGGTGGGCGGAGTCCCCCGACGAGCACCTGCGGCGGCTGGCGTCCGAGGGCAGCCGCCCGCGCCTGCCCTGGGCCGCCCGCGTGCCCTGGCTGATGACCCCGGGCCCCACGCTTCCCGTGCTCGACCGGCTGCGCGACGACCCCAGCGAGTACGTCCGCCGCTCGGTCGCCAACCACGTCAACGACCTGGCCAAGGACCATCCGGAGGTGGCGCTCGGCCTGCTGGCGCGCTGGCGCTCCGACGGCGGCTCGCACGTGGAGCAGGTGCTCAGGCACGCGGTGCGCGGCCTGCTGCGCGCCGGTCATCCCGAGGCGCTCGCCCTGGTCGGGGCCGTGCCGGGCAGCGGCGAGGTCGACGCGCTGTCGCTGGAGGCGGGCACGGTGGCCGTCGGCGGCAGGCTGGCCTTCACCGTCACGGTCACCTCCGGCGCCGCCGGCCCGCTGCTCCTGAAGTACGCCGTGCGCCGCCCCGGCTCGCGGCGCGTGTTCCACCTGACTCAGCGCCAGGCCGGCGCGCCGGGGGCGACCTTCACCGTACGCAAGACCCACTCCTTCCGCCCGGTGACCACCCGGGACGAGCCGCCGGGCCCGCGCGAGCTCGACATCATCCTCAACGGCCGCGTCGCCGCGACCACCGCCTTCACCCTGACCGGCCCGGGCAGCGCCACCCCTTGAAGCGCGCCACGCCTCCCTTGTCCTCTCCGGGCCGGGGCTTTGCCGCCGCGTGAGGTAGGGCCCGGGGGCGCTGGGCAGGCTGGGGTTGGCGCACGGAGCCCGCGCCTCGCATCGGGTTCCCGCCGGCCGCCACCGGTCGCCTCCGGTCCGCCCGGCATCCAGCACGTCCAGCAGGCAAGCAGAGAAGGGAAGCCGCGATGACTGCTGTGAGGGCCGACGCGTCCGGCCGCTTCATGATCGGCGACGCTCTCCCCGTCAACCGCCTCGGCTACGGCACCATGCAGCTCACCGGCCCCGGCGTGTGGGGGCCGCCCGCCGACCCGGACGGGGCCGTGCGAGTGCTGCGCCGGGCGGCGGAGCTCGGCGTGACGCTCTTCGACACCGCCGACTCCTACGGCCCGCTGGTCGCCGAGCCGCTGCTGAAGCGCGCGCTCGCCCCGTACGCCGACGACCTCGTCATCGCGACCAAGGCGGGGCTCACCCGGCAGGGCCCCGACCAGTGGACGCCCGTCGGCAGGCCCGCCTACCTGCGCCAGCAGTGCGAGATGAGCCTCCGCATCCTCGGGGTGGAGCGGATCGCGCTGTTCCAGCTGCACCGCGTCGACCCGGACGTGCCGATCGAGGACCAGGTCGGCGAGCTGAAGGCGCTGCGGGACGAGGGCAAGATCGCGCACATCGGCCTGTCGGAGGTGAGCGTCGAGCAGATCGAGCAGGCCCGCGCCGTCGCGCCGATCGCTTCCGTGCAGAACCTGTACAACCTGGCCAACCGCTCGGCCGAGCAGGTGCTCGACCACTGCGAGGCCCACGGCATCGCGTTCATCCCGTGGTTCCCGCTGGCGACCGGCGGCCTGGCGAAGCCGGGCGGGCCGATCGAGGCCATCGCCTCCCGGCTGTCGGCCACGCCGTCCCAGCTCGCGATCGCGTGGCTGCTGCACCGCTCGCCGGTCATGCTGCCCATTCCTGGCACCTCGTCGGTGGAGCACCTTGAGCAGAACGTGGCCGCGGCCGGTCTCCAGCTGTCGAGCGAGGACCTCGCCGAGCTGACGCAGGCGGTCTCGTCACCGCGCTGACGAGCGCGGCCGGGCTCCTCCAGGGGTTACTTTTGGTCACTGATGTACTCTTCGGTGACCGGACGGAGGAGGCGAGGGCCGTGTCGCACCAGACCGAGGCGGACAGGGTGCTGCGTTCGCTGGACAGGACGTGCCTGGAGCACGACCCCGACATCCTCCGGTCCGTGCTGGACCGGGTCGGTGACAGGTGGAGCCTGATCCTCATCGGCCTGCTGGAGGAGCGGCCGATGCGCTTCACCGAGCTGCTGCGCACGGCGCCCGGCATCTCCCGCCGCATGCTGACGCTGACGTTGCGCAGCCTGGAGCGCGACGGGCTGGTCAAGCGGGTGGTTCACGCGGAGATCCCGCCCCGGGTCGAGTACGAGGTCACCCCGTTCGGGCGCACGCTGTCCGGGCCCGTCCTGGCGCTCGCCCGCTGGGCCGCCGACAACCAGGACACCCTCCGCGCCAACCGCCACGCCTTCGACCAGGCGGCCGGCCACGACGACGGCGATCTCGGCTGAGCCGCGGCCGGTTCACCTGATGTGACCTCGGTTCAGTTGAAGTGACCGATCATCGGCGTGTACTCAGTAGTGGCACGGCACTGAGCCCGGCGGCGAGCCTCGCCCCGGCCCGCCGGCGCACGTACAGGAGATGATCAGCATGGCCGGGACCCAGGCCCGCACGCACGACTGAGGAACTGCCGCGCCCCCCGTGGCGCCGCGCCTTCCTCACCCCTTCCCACCCCACGCCCGCCCTCGGGCTTCTTCGGCGTCCCCGCAGCACGGGACGACGCCGTCCCTGGCATGTCCATCCGGCATGCCCGCATTCACCGAAAGGACCCCCGTCATGATCCGCATCGGCATCATCCTCGGCAGCACCCGGCCCGGCCGCGTCGGCGAGCAGGTGGCGCGCTGGGTGCTGGAGCACGCCTCCCGCCGCACGGACGCCGTCTTCGAGCTGGTGGATCTGCTGGACCACCCGCTCCCGCACCTGGACGAGCCCATGCCGCCGGCCTACGGCCAGTACCGGAACGAGCACACCAAGGCGTGGGCGGCCAGGATCGCCTCCTACGACGGCTTCGTCATGGTGACGCCCGAGTACAACCACTCCACCTCGGGCGTGCTGAAGAACGCCATCGACTACCTGTTCGCCGAGTGGAACCACAAGGCGTTCGGGATCGTGTCCTACGGCAGCGTCGGCGGCGCGCGGGCGGCCGAGCACCTGCGGCTGATCGCCGGCGAGCTCAAGCTGGCCGACGTGCGCACCAACGTGGCCCTGTCGCTGTTCACCGACTTCCGCGACTTCAGCAGGCTCGCCGCCGGCGACCACCAGGTGGCGGCGCTCACGACCATGCTCGACGAGGTCGTGGCCTGGAGCCGCGCCCTGGCCCCGCTTCGCCGTGCCGCCTGACCGCGTGACGACGCCGAACACCGCCGGCCAGGACCAGGACGGAGCGGGAGGAACCGTGGACCTCGGCAGGCCGCCGTTCGAGCTGGGGCTCAACTCGTTCGGCGAGGTCGCGACGGACGGCGGCCGCCTGCTCGGCGACGCCGAGACCGTGCGCCTGCTCGTGGAGGAGGCCCGGCTCGCCGACGAGGCGGGCCTGGACGTCTTCAGCGTGGGCGAGCACTACCGGGAGGGCCACACCGACTCAGCCGCGCCGGTGCTGCTGGCCGCGATCGCCACCGCCACGCGGCGCATCAGGCTCGGCACGTCGGTGACCGTGCTGAGCACCAACGACCCGGTCCGGCTCTACCACGAGTTCTCCACCCTCGACGCGGTGTCCGGGGGCCGCGCCCAGATCGTGCTCGGGCGGGCCTCGGCGACGGAGTCCTTCTCGCTGTTCGGCTACGACCTGGCCGACTACGAGCGGCTGTTCGAGGAGAAGCTGGAGCTGTTCCTGCGGCTCGAACGCGAGGAGCGGGTGACCTGGTCGGGCACGGTGCGGTCGCCGCTCACCGGGCAGCGGCTGCGTCCCCGCATGCGGCCGGGCGGCATCCCGACCTGGATCGGGGTGGGCGGCAGCCCGGACTCCGTGGTGCGGGCCGCCCGGCACGGCCTGCCCCTCATGATGGCCGTCATCGGCGGGCAGCCGCGGCGCTTCGCGCACCATGTCGCGCTGTACCTCACGGCGCTCGGCCGCTTCGGCCACGCCGAGCTGCCGATCGGCCAGCACTCGCTCGGCCTGGTCGCCGACACCGACGAGGAGGCCGTCGAGACCTGGTGGTCGTACTGGCAGCCGGTGGTGGCGGCGCTCGCGGCCGAGCGCGGCTTCCACGCGCCGGACCGGCGGCGCTACGAGGCCGAGCTGGAGCACGGCGCGCTGTTCGTCGGGTCGCCGGAGACGGTGGCCCGCAAGATCGCCCGGGTGGCCCGCGAGCTGCGCCTGAGCCGCTTCGACCTCAAGTACGACATCATGCGGCTCCCCCGCGACGCCCGCGCCCGCACCATCGAGCTGCTCGGCCGCGAGGTCGCGCCGCGGGTGCGGGAGCTGCTGGCCTCCCGCGACGCGGAGCGGGCATGAGGCCCGGCGACGTCCGCACCCTCGGCATCCTCGGGGCCGGCAAGCTCGGCACCGTCCTGGCCCGTCTCGCGCTCGCGGCCGGCTACCGCGTCCTGATCGCGGGCTCCGGCGACGCCGCCCGGATCTCGCTGATCGCCGAGGTCGTCACGCCGGGCGCGACGGCGGTGAGCGCGGCGCGGGCCGCGTCCGGGGCGGACGTCGTGGTGCTCGCCCTGCCGCTGGGCAGGTACCGCGACGTCCCCGCCGGGGAGCTGCGGGGCAAGCTGGTGATCGACGCGATGAACCACTGGCGGGAGGTCGACGGGACGCGCGACGACCTCACCGACCCGCGCACGTCCTCCAGCGAGACCGTCCAGGCGTTCTTGTCCGGGGCCCGGGTGGTCAAGGCCTTCAACCACATGGGTTACCACGACCTCGAGGAGGGCGCCCGGCCGGCCGGCGCCGGCGGCCGCGCGGCGATCGCCGTGGCCGGGGACGATCCGGCCGACGTCGAGGTCGTCGCCTCGGTCGTGGACGCGCTCGGCTTCGACCCGGTGGTCGCCGGCCCGCTCGCCGAGGGCGTCCGGCTGGAGCCGGGGGCGGAGGCGTTCGGCGCGAACGTGGGCGCGGCCGAGCTGCGTGCCGTGCTCGCCCGTTTCCCCGGCTCGGCGCGCGGGCGCGAGGTGCTCCGCGCGCGGCGGGGAAGGTCCCCGGACGGCGGAGCGTTGCACCCCGAGGCTGAGTCTAAGAAATGAACTCAAATGTGCGGACACCACCTCGACGAGGAGGAACCATGGAGATCAAGGGAGCCGTCGCGCTGGCGACGGGCGGGAACCGCGGGATCGGCCGCGCGTTCGCCCGCGCGCTCCTCGGCCACGGCGCGGCGAAGGTCTACGCCGGCGTCCGGGACCCGGCGAGCGTGCCGGACGCCGACGTCGTCCCCGTGCGCCTGGACGTCACGGACGAGGAGAGCGTCGCGGCGGCCGCGGCCGTCGCGGGCGACGTCACCATCGTGATCAACAACGCGGGGGTGGGCGGCGCGAGCACCAAGCTGCTGGAGGGCTCCTTCGACGGCGCCCGCCAGGCCATGGAGGTCAACTACTTCGGCACCTGGGCGGTGTCGCGGGCCTTCGCCCCCGTCCTGGCCCGCAACGGCGGCGGGGCCCTGGTCAACATGCTGTCGGTGGCGTCCTGGGTGGGGCAGCCGGAGTTCCCCGGGTACGCCGCGTCGGCGCGTTGATAGCCACCTCGTCGGCCAATTTGTAACCCATCAGGCCCCTTACGTGCTGGTTTTCCGAGGGAGCCACCGAGGGAATAGGGTACGCCTCTCCGATCTTCCAGAACCGCCTGGCCACCTCGTGGCCAGGGTTAGGGTCGGAGTGGAGTCGGCGGGCCACTTGCGGTACGTCTTTCGACGTCGTCCTGGGTCGCGGTAGTGCCACGTTTCCGCGTGTTAGTGTCGCCATGGCCGACCGACCGGTCGGCGTACGCCGAAAACCCTATCGGCGGCACGCTCGACCGTCTTGTTCCCGAGCTTGTAGCACAGGGCTAGGTAGATGGTGACCAGGCCCAGATCCCAGATCTTGTCCTGCTTCACCCTCTCAAACACGCGGACGGGGTCGCATGCCAGAGGGTCAAGCTTGCCCTCCCACCGGTCCTTGGCATGAAGGGAATGCGCGGCGATGACCTCGGGCACGCTACAGCGCAGGTCGACCAGTCCCAGCAGACTCCACTGGTAGTAGTCCATGTCCACACCGAAGGCGAGAATCTTGATGTCATGGGTGTGCACCTCCACGCCCAGTTCTTCCTGACAGCCCCGGACCGCCGCCGCGTAGAGGCTGAGATGGTTACCCCGGTAGGTGTCCAGTTCGCTGTTAAGCCCTTCCACCACGGTGACGTCCCGCTCTCCGGGCCGAGCCCGCGAATGGACGTTCCGCTTGCTGAGAATGACATGATCGTCATCGGTGAAGGCCAGGAGAAGGACCCCGACGCCGTTCGCCAGGAACGGTATGGGCGTCCGGATGGCGCTCGCCTCCCGGGCGGGATTCGGGAAATAGAGCTGCCGCAGCGTGGCCTCGGCACCGTAGGGGTCGGCGGTCTCAGCGGGGGCGTCCAAGCTGAGCACGGTAGCGGCGAAGGTCGCGTAATCCACGGGCGTCACATGCAGGCGGAGGGAAAGGTGTTCCCCCTTCGGCGTCCGTGACACCTGATAATGCTGCAACGCCACGAGCGTGGCGCTGTTCCAGGCACGTACGTTGGTGGGCGACGGCGACGAAGACCGTAACTGCCGGGCGATCCGTTCCCGTCGTAGCTCCACGGGGAGAGGCAAGGGATCTTTCCCGTTCTCCAGCTTGATGATGACGTTGTCCGGCTCGATGACCGCCTGCCCGTCCCCTTCGACGATATGCACCCGGGTGACCACGCCGCCGACCGACACGGGCCCGTAATCCTCAGGCACCGTCCGTCGAATGTGCCGGGAGAAGCGCAGCCTCCGACGACGTTGCGACCAGGCGATCCACTTCGCCTCGAACCATACGTTGAGCAGCAGCCCGACGAATCCTCCGACGAGAGCACCGGCGACGAGCAGCAGCACATCCTTCACAAGCCCTCCCCGTGCCGATGCAGCCCCATTCCCATCAAAACGGCTGCCCGGACGATCTGCAACAGGTTGGCGACTCTCTGTGCATTCTCCTGTCCCGATCGAGGTGCGGGCGGACGAGGTAAGGACAGACGGGCGGGCCCGCGCTCTCCTAGCAGGTCGCTGACCGACGCCCTGCGCAAGGCGCTGCGGCAGCAGGGCACCCTGGTGGTGGGGGTGCACGCCGGGTTCGTGGACACCGACCTCAGCGCCTGGACGGACGCGCCGAAGATCAGCGCCGCCACGGTGGCCGAGCTGACCGTGGACGCCCTGGCCCACGGCCGGCCCGAGGTCCTGGCCGACGAGCAGAGCCGCGCCGTCAAGGCCGCCCTGTCGGAGCCGGTCGGCGCGCCGCCCCGCCCCTGACCGGCCGGCACGCGGCAGGTGCGGGCGCTGGGCGGACAGGTGGCGACGGGCCCCGCTCCACGCCCGCCGTGGAGGCCGGGCCGTAGGCGGCGGACAGCTCCAGACGGACGGGCGACGTCGTACAGCCGCGCGGTCAGCCGGTGTGGACGGCTTCGTGCTGCCACGCGCCGCGCGGCTGGGCATGGAGGCGCCAGTAGTGCTCGGCGATGTCGTCCGGGTCGAAGGGGGTGCCCGGGGCGACCGGTCCCGCCACCGTGACGGAGGCCACGTGCACGCCGGCCGGCCCGTACTCCTGGTCGAGCAGCGCCACCAGCGTCCGCACGCCGCTCTTGCCGAGCGACAGGCTGACGTACTCGCGCCTGGGCTCCGGCATGCCGCCGGTGACGAGGAACGTCCCGCCGCCGGTCCCGGCCATCGCGGGCGCGAGGTGCGCGGCCGCCACGAGCGCGCCGACGACGTTGACCGCCCACGCCTCCAGGTGCGCCCGCAGCCCGGCGTCGGCGGCCGTGTCCGGGCGGACGATCGCGGCGTTGTAGACCACGACGTCCGGGACGCCGAGCTCGGCGCGGGCCGCGTCGAGCGCGCCGCGCAGCGACTCCTCGTCGGCGCAGTCGGCCCGGTAGCCGCGCGCCCCCGCCACGTCCAGGGTCCGGCCGGTGCGCGAGAGGAGCGCCACGGGCATGCCCTCCCGCGCGAACCGCCACGCCACCGACCGGCCGATCCCCGGCCCCGCCCCGATGATCACCGCTCCCGGCATCATCCGCTCCTTCCTGTGCGTTACGAGCTGTCGGACGGGACGACGGTAAGGCGTCACACCGATGTGAAGGTCAAGGAGACCCATGAGGATCGGCGACCTGGCCCGCGCGACCGGCGTGAGCAGGCGGCTGCTGCGTTACTACGAGGAGCAGGGGCTGCTGCGGCCGGTGCGGCTGCCCAACGGCTACCGCGAGTACGCGGACGCGGACGTGGCGGCCGTCCGCCACATCCGGGCCCTGCTCGCCGCCGGGCTGCCCACGACGGTCATCGCCCGGCTGCTGGCCTGCGTCCACGACGACGAGGGCGGCCGGATGGTGCCCGCCGCCTGCCCCGGCATGATCAGTCACCTGCGGTCGGAGCGGCGGCGCATCGCCGGGACCATCGAGCGGCTGCAGGCGTCCCAGCGCGAGCTGGACGGCATCCTCAGCGCGGCGCTCGGCCGGCGCCCCTGACGGCCTCGCGGGCTCCGGCGGCCTCGCGGGTTCAGGCGAACTCAGGGGCTCCGGTGGGCTCAGGGACTCCGACGAGGCCGGACGGCTGCTGGACAGCGCGCCGGGGCCCTACCAGGCGGCGCACGTACGGGCGATGCGGGCGGTGGCGCGGCGGCTCGGCGGGGACCGGTCGCCGCTCGCCGAGTACGCGCGCGAGTGCCTGGGGCTGGAGCCGCGGTGGCTGCCGGAGCAGGTGTTCGAGCAGGCGCACGCGGAGCTGGACGCCGCCCCGCCGAAGGGGCCCGGGTCGCTGGGCGGGCGGCTGCGCGCCTGGCAGGCGGCGCACACGCTGGAGCCGATCGAGCGGCTGCCGGAGCTGGTGTCCCTGGCGGTGGCCGAGGCGCGGGCGCGGACGACGGCCGCCGTCGTCCCGCTGCCCGAGGGCGAGGTCGTGGCCTGCCGGCTGGTGGAGGGGGTGCCGTGCCACGCGGCCGGGGCGTACGAGGGCCATCCGGGGCACATCGCGGAGTCGGTGCTCAAGGAGCTCGGGCCGGCGGGGCGGGAGGATCAGCGGGTGCGGTTCATGGTGTCGCCGTCGTTCGTGAACGTGTTGTGGGGGGTCTGGGGGGACGTGGCCCTCCTGGCCGACGAGGGGCGGCGGGAGGGCGAGCTGGGGGCGTGCCTGGCGCGGTGGGCGCTCTACTCGGAGGAGGCGGTGGCGATGGCGTTGCCGCTGCTCAGGCCGTCGCCGTCGAGCCCGTACGGGTTCGGGTACTTCCAGGGTGGGAGTTGCTGCGGCCCTGGGTGAGCGGGCGGGCGGACCGGGTCCGCCGGCTCCTCACCGAGCGGTCGCTCCCCGCCGACCTCGGGTGAAGGCGGTGTGACGCCGCCGCGGGCCCCGCAGGGCCCGAGGGGCGCGTCAGGGGGCCATGCCGGCGAGGGCCGCGTCCACGATCCGTTCGGGCAGGTCCGCCGGGAGGTCGCCGGCCGGGCCCCACTTGGTGTGCCACATCATCGTGCCCGACAGGATGGCCATGCCCATGGCGACGTCCAGGTCGGGCCGCAGCTCGCCGGTGGCGACGCCGCGTTCGATGACCTCGCGCAGCGCGAGGCGCCGCGGCTCGATGGCGCGCTTGACGAAGCGCTCCATCAGCCGCGGGTGCCGGTCGGCCTCGCTCATCGCGATGTTCATCACGCATCGGCCGCGCTGGTGCCCGGACTCGGTGCGCATGGCCTCCAGCAGGGTGATGAGGTCGTCGCGCACGGAGGTGCCGGACAGCGGCGGCAACGGGGCCTTGAGCGTGGACAGGGCGTCGACGACCAGGTCCTCCTTGTTGGACCAGCGCCGGTAGATGGTGGTCTTCCCGACGCCCGCCCGCGACGCGATCGCCTCGATGGACAGCTCGGACACGCCCATGCCCTCGGCGATCAGGTCGAGGGTCGCCTCGATGATCGCCTTCTCGGCCTTCTCGCTGCGCGGCCGCCCGGCGGGCCGGGCGGCGCCTGATTCCTGGATCGTCATCGCGGCCTCACACTACCGCTGGTTCCTTCTGTTCCGCCTGCTGGACCGGCTTGGGCTTGCCCGGCATCCAGCGGGCCACCACGACGACGCCGAGCAGCGTGATCACGGCCGAGACCAGGGCGGTGACGTGCATGCCGTCGATGAACGCCGCGAACGCGGGCTTGACCAGGGCCTGGCCGCGCTCGCCGAGCGCCTGGACGACGCCCATGGTGGCCATGATGGACTCTCCCGCGGTGTGCCGGACGTCGGCCGGCAGGCCGGCCAGGACGGGCTCCATCTGCCCCCGGTAGCTGGAGGACAGCACCGAGCCGAGCACGGCCACGCCGAGCGCGCCGGCGACCTGGCGGACGGTGTTGCTCATGGCCGAGCCGACGCCGGCCTTCTCCCTGGGCAGCGCCTCCATGATCGCGGTCGTGGCGGGCGGCATGATGTTGGCCATCGCGGCACCCTGGACGAAGAAGACGATCTCGATGAGCAGGATCGGCGTGTCGGCGGTCATCAGCGAGTAGCTGGCCAGCGCCAGGGTCACCACGATCATGCTGACGGTGGCGGCCAGCTTGGCGCCGAAGCGCTCGTTGACCCGCTGGCTGAGCGGCGCGAAGATGAGCTGCGCGGCGGCGAACGGGATCATCAGCGCCCCCGCCTGCAGCGCCGTGTAACCCAGCACGACCTGCAGGTAGAAGGTCAGGAAGAACATCCCGCCCATCATCGCGAAGAACACGATGCCCATCATGCCGATGGCCGAGCTGAACCGGATGTTGGTGAAGCTGCGCACGTCGAAGACGGGGTGGTCGATGCGGCGCTCCCACCAGACGAACGCGCCCAGCACCGCCACGCCGACGAGGGTGGGCACCAGCACCTCGGCGCTGGCCACGGTGCCGAGGTAGCCGCCGCGGATGATGCCGTACACGAGGGCCACCAGGCCGATGATCGACAGCAGCACGCCGACCGGGTCGAGCCGGGACGGCTTGGGGTCGCGCGACTCGGGGACGACGGCCGTGATGAGGATCACGCCGATGATCACGATCGGCACGTTGATCAGGAAGACCGAGCCCCACCAGAAGTGCTCGATCAGCAGGCCGCCGGTGATGGGGCCGATCGCGACCGCGAGGCCGACGCCGCCGGCCCACACGCCGATCGCCCGGCCGCGCTCGGCGGGCGGGAAGACGTTGCTGATGATCGCCAGGGTGGCCGGCATGATGGCCGCGCCGCCGATGCCCATCGCCGCCCTGGCCAGGATCAGCTGCATCGGGTCCTGGGCGTAGGCGCTGGCGAGCGAGGCCAGGCCGAACAGCGCCATGCCGATGATCAGCATGCGCTTGCGCCCCGTGCGGTCACCGATCACGCCGAAGGTGAACAACAATCCGGCGAACACCAGCGTGTAGGAGTTGATCGCCCATTCCAGCTCGCTCTGCGTCGCGCCCAAGCCTGCCACGGGGTCGGAGATGGTCTTCATCGCCACGTTGAGGATCGTGTTGTCCAGCACGACCGCCAGGAGGCTGAACACCAGCACGCCGAGGATGCCCCAGCGCCGTGGGTGTCCTGTGTTCGGGTCCATGAAGCGTCCTTAATTTCGATACGACTAAGTTTCGCAACGACACCGTATCGCAAGCCATTCCGATACGCAACGGTCCCGTTTCGTAAATTCCACGTGAACGGACGGCCGGGTCACGTCATCCGCCCGTCACCCGGCGATGCGCGTGCCCCTCAGCTCAGCCCGCGGCGGCCGGGGCCGCGGCCTCCTCGCCCGCCTGCCCCGCCTGGCCCGCCTGCTCCGGCTGGTCCGCCCGCTCCGGCGGCGTGGCGGCCGGAGCGGGACGGCGGCGCCACAGCGGCAGCGCGACCAGCACGATGCCGGCCCCCGCCAGCCCCGCCACCGCGAACGCCCACGACGGGCCCACCCCGTCGATGACGGCCCCGGCGATCGGCGCGGAGGCCGCGCCGCCGATCAGCAGCGCCGTGCCGTGGAAGCCCATGGCCTCGCCGCGCGCCCCGGCCGGCACCCAGCCGCTCACGACGTCGACCGTGGCCGACAGGGACGGCGCGCACAGCAGCCCGGCCGGCAGCAGGGCCAGGATGAGCCAGCGCCAGTCGCCGCCCGCCAGCCCCACGGGCACGGTGAGCAGGCCCATGCCCGCGATCAGCGCCAGAGGCGAGAAGCCGCGCGACAGCCCGCCGTACACGAAGCCCCCGACCAGCGAGTAGACGCACCAGATGCCGACCGCGAGGCCCACCCACGCGGTCTGCCCCGCCTCAGTCATGGTGGCGGTCAGCGACAGCTCGGTGGCGGTGAGCACGAACGTGGCCGCCGCCACCGTGCCCAGCAGCGCCACGAACGACGGCGTGAACCAGGCCCGCCGCGGCACCCGCCCGCCGCGCTCCGCCTGCTCCTCCAGCTCGGCCGCCGAGCGGGTGGGCGGGTCGAGCACGATCAGGCCGACCCCGGCGAGCGTCATGCCGGCCCCGATGACGGTCATCGTCACGCCGCTGCCCAGCGCCGTGAGCCCGGCCACGGCCAGCGCCGGCCCGGTCATGTAGGACAGCTCGACCAGCATGGAGTCGAGCGTGAACGCGGTGCGCCGCTGCGGCGCGGGCACCATGGCGGCCAGGCACTGCCGGGTCACGCTGAACACCGGCAGCCCCAGCAGCCCGGCCAGCGCGGCCGCCCCCACGAGCGCCGGGAACGGCAGCGCCCACGCGCTCGCCCAGAACGCCGCCTGCGCCGCGGTGGTGACGACGAGCACGGGACGCAGCCCGTGCCGGTCGACGAGCCGGCCCGACAGCGGCGAGCCGACGGCCATGCCGATCGTGCTGGCCATGGTGACCAGCCCGGCCTTGGCCCAGCCGAGGTGCAGCACCTCGGCCACGTGCAGGGTCAGCGCCATGCCGGTGGCCGTGGCCGGCACCCGGGCCAGCAGCCCCACCAGCAGCAGGGTGGGGACGCCGGGGATCGTGAGCAGGCGCCGGTAAGGGTCGAGAGCCATGGTGTTCGTTACCTCCGTCATTGATTCTGGCAAGCGGCACCGACAGTTCCGCCACCGGTTTTCGGGGCCCGGCCGCGCGCGTGCCATCATCGGAAGAGGTCCGGGGACGCCACTGGGGCGCCTCGAGACATTCCTGGAGGGTTATCTCATGTCCTCTTCCTCGGCCCCTGCCCGGGGCACCCTGTACGGCGGCGCCGGCGGGCGGCGCGTCACCGTCCGCGACCTCGCCGCCGCCAAAGAGCGCGGGGAGCGGTGGCCCATGGTCACCGCCTACGACGCCATGACGGCGCGGGTGTTCGACGCGGCCGGCATCCCGGTGCTGCTGGTGGGCGACTCCGCCGCCATGGTGGTCTACGGCTACGACTCCACGCTGCCGGTCACGGTCGACGACCTGCTGCCGCTCACCGCGGCCGTGGTGCGCGGGTCCTCACGCGCCCTGGTGGTCGCCGACCTGCCGTTCGGCTCGTACCAGGGCTCGCCCCAGCAGGCGCTGGAGTCGGCCGCCCGCTTCATGAAGGAGGCGGGCGCGCACGCGGTCAAGCTGGAGGGCGGCCGGCGCGTCCTGCCGCAGGTCGAGGCGCTGGTGTCGGCGGGGGTGCCGGTGATGGCGCACCTCGGGCTGACGCCGCAGTCGGTCAACGCGCTCGGCGGCTACCGGGTGCAGGGGCGCGGGCAGGCGGGCGACGAGCTGATGGCCGACGCCAAGGACCTGGAGCGGGCCGGGGCGTTCTCGGTGGTGCTGGAGTGCGTGCCGGCCGAGCTGGCGCAGCGGGTGACGACGTCCCTGGCGATCCCGACGATCGGCATCGGGGCGGGCGCGGCCACGGACGCGCAGGTGCTGGTGTGGCAGGACCTGATGGGGCTGACGCCGCACCCGGCCAAGTTCGTCAAGCGCTACGCCGACCTCGCCGGCGACCTGGACCGGGCGGTCCGCGACTTCGCCGCCGACGTCGTCTCCGGCTCCTTCCCCGGCGCGGAGCACTCCTACAGCTGACGCCGGAGGGCCGGGGTCACAGGGTGGCGGGGTCGGTGTTGGAGCCGCAGACCACCACCGCCACCCGCTCGCCCTCCTCCCGCTCGTACGCCCCGGCGAGCAGCGCCGCGTACGCCGCCGCCCCCGCGTGCTCGGCCACCAGCCGGTGCCGCTCCCACAGCGCCCGGCGCGCCGCGACGATGGCCTCGTCCGGCACCAGCACGCTGCGCACCCGGGGCCCCGACAGCAGGTCGTAGGCGAGGCCGCCGAGCCGGCTGGCGCCCAGGGCGTCGGCGCCGACGCCGCTCACCTCGACCGGCACCGGCCCGCCGGCCCGCAGCGCCGCGTGCAGCGTGGGGATCAGCTCGGGCTCGACGGCCACGACGCGGGGCCCGCCGCCGTCGGGGGCGGAGGTGCCGAGCGTGACGCCGGCGGCCAGCCCGCCGCCGCCGACGGCCACCAGGACGGTGTCCACGCCGCCGGTCTGCTCCATGATCTCCAGCCCGGTGGTGCCCTGCCCGGCGATCACCTCGGGCTGGTCGTAGGCGTGGACGGGGAGCGCGCCCGTCTCGGCGGCGCGCTTGGCCGCCGCCTCCGCCGCCTCCGCGTAGACGGCCCCGGTCTGGGTGATGTGCGCCCCCAGCGCGGCCAGCCCCGCGACCTTGACGGGGCTGGTCACCTCGGGCACGAAGATCTCGGCCCGCACGCCGAGCGCCCTGGCCACGTACGCCACGGCCAGCCCGTGGTTGCCGCCGCTGGCCGCGATGACGCCGCTGTCCGGCAGCGGCCCCGCCGACAGGACGCGGTTGAACGCCCCCCGCACCTTGAACGACCCGGAGTGCTGCAGCAGCTCCAGCTTCAGGTACAGCCCCGGCGAGATCTCCAGCACGGGCGTGCGCAGCACCCGGCCGGAGATCCGCCGGGCGGCGGCGACGACGTCCTCGCGGGTCACGGCGGCGGTCATGGTTCTCCCCTGAGAAGGCGTTACGTGTACGTCCGAAGGCTACGCGAGCGCCTGGGAGACGTCGGCCCAGAGGTCCTCGGGGTGCTCGATGCCGACCGCGATCCGCACGGTGCCCTCGCCGATGCCGTTCGCCGCCAGCTCCTCGGCCGTGAGCGAGCGGTGCGAGGTGGTCGCCGGGTGCATGACGAGCGTCTCGACCCCGCCGAGCGAGGGGGCCAGCAGCGCCAGGCGCACCGCCTTCATGAACCGCTCCCCCGCCGCGCGCCCGCCCGCCAGGTCGAAGGAGAACACCCCGCCGAACCCGGGCAGCAGCTTGCGGCCCAGCTCGTACGACGGGTGCGACGGCAGCCCCGGCCAGTGCACGGCCGCCACGGCCGGGTGCTCGGCGAGCCGCGCGGCCAGGTACGCGGCGTTGGCGCAGTGCCGCTCCATGCGCAGGGCGAGGGTCTGCAGCCCGCGCGTCACCAGCCACGCCGCGAACGGGTCGGCCGCGGCCCCCAGCTCGATCGCGAAGTGCCAGATCCGCTCGTGCAGCCCGGCGTCGGCGAAGACGGCCAGGCCGCCGACGACGTCGGTGTGCCCGGACAGGTACTTGGTGGTGGAGTGCAGCACGACGTCGGCGCCGTGCTCGATGGGCCGGCAGAGCAGCGGCGTGGCGAAGGTGTTGTCGACCACGGACAGGATGCCCAGCTCGCGGGCCGCCTGGCACATCGCGGGCAGGTCGGCGACGAGCGCCATCGGGTTGCTGATCGTCTCCAGGTAGACGAGCTTGGTCTCGGGCCGCGCGGCGGCGCGCAGCGCGGCGGGGTCGTTCTCGGGCACGTGGGTGACCGCGATCCCGAACCTGGCCGCCAGGTCGGCGAGCATCGCGGCCGTGCCGCCGTAGAGCGAGCGCTGCGCGATGAGGTGGTCGCCCGGCTTGAGCAGGCCGAGCAGGACGGTGTTGATCGCGCCCATGCCGGACCCGGTCGCGATCGCGGCCGCGCCGCCCTCCAGCCCGGCGACGGCCAGCTCCAGCGAGCGCACGGTCGGGTTGGTGTAGCGCGCGTAGACGAACGGCCCGGACGGGCTCTCCATGGCGTCGGCCATGACGGCCGGGTCGTCGAAGGTGAACCCGGAGGTCTGGTAGATCGGCACGGTGATCGGGCGGCTGCCCTCGACGGGCGCCTGCGGGATGTGCACGGTACGCGTCTCAGGACGGTATTCGGTCATGACACCCAGGATCGCCCGGCGGCCTGCCCGGCGTGAGAGCCAATCAGGCAGAATTGGTCCATGAATGGGGCCAATCTCGACGATCTCATCGACCTGCTCGGCCGCTGGGCGTCCGGACGCGGCCCGCTCTACCTGCTGCTGGCCGCCCGGCTGCGGGCGCTGATCGACGACGGCGTGCTGCCGCCCGGCCAGCCGCTGCCGCCGGACCGGGTGCTGGCCCGGCGCCTCGCGGTCGGCCGCGGCACGGTCGTGGCCGCTTACGACCTGCTCCAGCAGGAGGGCCGGGTGGTGCGCCGCCAGGGCAGCGGCACCCGGGTGGCCGCGCTCGACCTCCCGGCCGCCAGGACCGCCGACGGCGTGCCGGCCAACCCGCTGCTGCTGCACATCCTGCACCCGCCGGACGGGGTCGCCCTGCTGACCTGCGCCGCGCCCGACGACCCGCCCGAGGCGCTGACGGAGGCGTACGCGGAGGCCGCGCGCGGCCTGTCCGGCCTGCGGGACATCGGCTACCAGCCGGCCGGCCACCCCGCCCTGCGCGCCGCGCTGGCCGCGTACTACACCGGCCGCGGCCTGCCCACCGAGCCCGCCGAGATCCTGGTGACGACGGGCGCCCAGCACGCGCTCACGCTGCTCGCCGGGCTGCTGGTGGCGCCCGGCGACACCGTGCTGACCGAGTCGCCGACCTACCCGGGGGCGCTGGAGGTGTTCCGGCACGCCGCGGCCGTGGTCCGGCCGGTGACGCCGGAGGGGCTGGCCGCGGCGCTGCGGGAACGTCCCGCGCTGGCATACTTCGTCCCCACGGCCCGCAATCCCGACGGCGCGATCATGCCGGACCCCGTGCGGCGGCGGCTGGCCGCGCTCGCCGCCGAGCACGACGTGCCGCTCGTGGACGACGAGGTCTGCGCCGAGCTGTGCTTCTCCGGCGGGACGCCGCCGCCGCTGGCCGCGTTCGGCCGGGGCGAGCAGGTGATCACCGTCGGCTCGCTGAGCAAGCTGGTGTGGGGCGGGCTGCGCGTCGGCTGGGTCCGGGCCGCGGCGCCGCTGGTGTCGCGGCTGGCGCGGCTGCGGGCGGTGCACGACCTGGGGGGCGAGGTGGTCAGCCAGGTCGCCGCCGCCGCGCTGCTGCGCCGCCTGGAGGAGGTGCGCGCCGCGCGGGTGCGGCTGCTGGCCGCCCGGCACGAGCACCTGTGCGCCGAGCTGCGCGCCCGGCTGCCGTCCTGGACGTTCGAGCCCGCCGGGGGCGGCCAGACGATCTGGGTGCGGATCCCCCGCGGCGACGTGGACGCCTTCGCCCAGGTGGCGCTCCGGCACGGCGTGGCGGTGCCGCCCGGCCGCTCGTTCGACCCGCTCGGCGGGCACGCCGACCGCATGCGGCTGCACTTCCTGCTGCCCGCCGACGAGCTTTCGCGAGCGGTGAACAACCTGGCCCTGGCCTGGGCGGCCTTCGACGGCACGGGCCGGACGGCGGCCCGGCACACCCTGATCGTCTGAGAGCCTGGAGGGCGTGGAGACGACCTTCGTACTCGTGCACAGCCCCTCCGTCGGCCCCTCGACATGGGCACCGGTGGCCGAGTCGCTGCGGCGCCGGGGGCACGCCGCCGTGGTGCCCGACCTCACCGGCGTCGCGGCGGGCGGGCCGCCCTACTGGCCGCGCGTCGTGGCGGCGGTCCGCGACGCCGCGCCCGAGACGCCCCTGGTGCTGGTGGCGCACAGCAACGCCGGGTTCTTCCTGCCGCTGGTCAAGGAGGGGCTGGGCGAGCGCGTGGTGGCCTGCGTGTTCGCCGACGCCCACGTCCCGCCCCGCGACGGCCTGGTCCGGGTCGCCGAGGAGGCGTTCCTGCCGTTCCTGCGCGGCCTGGCCGGCCCCGACGGCGTCCTGCCGCGCTGGACCGACTGGTGGGACGAGGAGGACGTCGTGGCCATGCTGCCCGACCCGGCCGTGCGGGTGCGGGTGGCGGCCGAGCAGCCGCGGCTGCCGCTCGACTACTACACGCAGGCCGTGCCGGTGCCCGCCGGGTGGGACGAGGTCAGGTGCTCGTGCCTGTGGTTCGGGCCGCCGTACGACGAGGTCGCCGAGGAGGCGAAGCGGCGCGGCTGGCCGGTGACCCGGCTGCCCGGCCTGCACCTGCACCAGCTCGTCGATCCGGAGGGCGTCGCCGGCGCGCTGCTGAAGTCGTCGCGCATCTCGTGAATTCCTCACTGCCGGGCGGGCCCCCCGCCCGGTGACAGTGGAGGCATGACAGCGATCCGGGTCGACGGGCTCACCAAGAGCCATCAGGGGTTTCAGGCGGTGCGCGGCATCTCGTTCGAGGTGGCGGAGGGGGAGGTCTTCGCGCTGCTCGGCGGCAACGGCGCGGGCAAGACGACGACGGTCGAGGTGCTGGCCGGCCTCCAGCGGCCCGACGGGGGCGAGGTGCGGGTGCTCGGCCTCGACCCGCGGGCCGACCGCGCCGCCCTGCGCCGGCGCACCGGGATCATGTTCCAGGAGGCCGGGTTCTTCCCCGACCTGACGGTCGCCGCGACCGTCGACGCCTGGCGCGGCTTCACCTTCGCGCCCCGCCCGCGCGCGGAGGCCCTGGAGCTGGCCGGGCTGTCCGGCCGCGCGGGCGTGCGGGTGCGGCAGCTCTCCGGCGGCGAGAAGCGGCGCCTCGACCTGGCGCTGGCCCTGCTGGGCCGCCCCGACGTGCTGTTCCTCGACGAGCCGACCACCGGCCTCGACCCCGAGGCCCGCGCCGCCACCTGGGACGTCGTCCGCGGCCTGGCCGGGCAGGGCACCGCGATCCTGCTGACCACCCACTACCTGGAGGAGGCCCAGCGCCTCGCCGGCAGCATGGCGATCATGGACGAGGGCGTGCTCGTGGCCTCCGGCGGCATGGCCGAGACGCTGGCCGCCCGCGCCGGGCGGGTGGCGTTCGTCCTGCCCGCGCACGTGCGCCCCGCCGAGCTGCCGCTGCCGGCCACGGTCGAGGACGGCCGCGCGGTGTGCCGCGCCGAGGACCCCGGCCTCGCCGCGCAGACGCTGCTGACCTGGGCCGCGGGGCGCGGGCTGCGGCTGGCCGGTCTGGAGGTCCGCCCCGCCACGCTGGAGGACCTCTACCTCGACCTCAGGCACGGCGAGCACGCCCTCGCCGGCGACGCGGGAAGGACCTTGTGATGAGCCTCGCCGTGATGAGCCTCGCCGCCACCTACCGTCTCGGCACCCGCCTGTTCTGGCGCGACCGGGCCATGTTGTTCGCCTCGGTGGTCACGCCCGTGGCGCTGTCGGTCGGGATGCCGCTGCTCATGCGGCGCGTACGGGCCGGCGACGCGGCCGCCGCGGCCGAGATGTTCACCGCCTCGCTCGCCATCCTGCTGTCGGTCACCGCGTTCATGAACATCGCGGTCGCCCTGGTCAACCGCCGCGACCAGCTCGTGCTGAAGCGGCTGCGGGCCACCGCGCTGACCGACGGGCAGATCCTGGCGGGCCAGATCGCCTCCACCGCCACCCAGACCCTCGCCGTGACCGCGGTGTGCGCGGCGGTGGCCCGGCTGACGGCGGACGTCTCGCCGCCGGCCGGCGTCCTGGTGTTCGCGCTGGTCTCGGCGGCGGGCTCGGCCGTGATGACGCTGCTCGGGGCGGCCTGGACGGCGGTGATCCCGCGGGCGGAGCTGGCGGCGGCGTACGCGATGCCGGTCTTCCTCATCTGCTCGGTGGCGGCGGGCGCGATGGGGCCGATCCCGCTGCCCGGGTGGCTGCGGCCCGCGCTGGACCTGCTGCCGACCTCGGTCGTCGTGGACGCGGTCAGGACCGGCGACGCCGTCCGGGCGCTGCTGGTGCTGGCGGGCTGGGCGGTGGCCGGGCTGGTGGCGCTGCGGCTGTGGTTCCGCTGGGAGCCACGCCGCTCGTGAACCGGGCGAAAAGGACATCCGCGCGAAGGACATAATCGACTGTGCTCTCCACCTCGGCCACGGCCCGCCGGCTCGCGATCGGCCTGCTCACGGCCGTGTCCGTCGCCTACACCGTGATCGCGCTGCTGTACTTCCGGCACGGCGCGGGCTGGGGCGCGCTCGCCGCCCTCGCCATGCTCGCCGTCGTCGCCACCCACCACCTCAACCTGCGGGCGGCGCTGCGCGGCCGGCGCCCGCCGCGTTTCCCGCTCACGCTCGTGCTGCAGGTGGTGGCGACGTACCTGCCCGACCTGCTGCTGCCCGGCGGGTTCTCGGCGGTGGCCGCGCCGATGCTGGCCGGCGCGCTCCTCGTGTCCGCACCCCTGGGGTGGGGGTGCGCGCTGGTGGGGCTCGCGATGGCGTACGAGGGGCTGATGCTGTGGGGCGGCGTCGAGGGGGCCGTGGTCACCGCGTTCTACGTGGTCACCGTGCCGACGACGGGCGCGATGACGTACGCGCTGGTCCGCTTCGTCCGGGTCGCGGCGGAGCTGGAGCAGGCCAGGGCGGAGCTGGCCGACGCCGCCGTGCTCAAGGAGCGGCTGCGCATCTCCCGCGACCTGCACGACGGCCTCGGGCGCAGCCTCACCGCGATCGCGCTCAAGGGCGACCTGGCCGCCCGTCTCATGGACCGCGACCCGGCCGCCGCCCGCGGCGAGGTCGGCGAGCTGGTCCGGGTGGCCAGGGAGGCGGCCCAGGACGTGCGCCAGGTCGCCCGCGGCTACCGGGCCATGTCGTTGGCGGGCGAGGTGGACCGGGCGGCGGCGCTGCTGGAGTCGGCGGGCGTGAGCTGCCAGGCGCACCTGGCCGGCGGGCCGCTGCCGCGCCGCCAGGAGGAGGCGCTGGCCTGGGCGGTGCGCGAGGCCGTCACCAACGTGCTGCGCCACAGCCGGGCCACGGTCTGCACGATCACCACCTCGCTGAGCGCCGGGACGGTGCGGCTGGAGATCGCCAACGACGGCGCCCCCGGCACCCCCGCCGGGGACGGCGGCGGGCTGGCCGGGCTGGCCGAGCGGGCCGCGCAGGCGGGAGGCTCCTGCACCGCCGCCCCCACCCCCGGCGGCGGCTTCCTGCTGGCGATGGAGGTGCCGGCGTGATCAGGATCCTGCTGGCCGAGGACATGCACATGATCCGGGCCGCGCTCACCGCCCTGCTCCGGCTGGAGCCGGACCTCGAGGTCGCGGCGGAGGTGACCCGCGGCGACGAGATCGTCCCGGCCGCCCTGCGGGTCCGCCCCGACGTCGCGATCGTGGACATCGACCTGCCCGTCGTCGACGGCATCACCGCCGCGGCCGAGCTGCGCGAGCGCCTGCCGTCCTGCCGGATCCTCGTGCTCACCGCGCTCGGCCGGCCCGGCCAGGTGCGGCGCGCGCTGGCCGCCGGGATCGAGGCGTTCCTCGTCAAGGACGCGCCCGGCGACCGGCTGGCCGACGCCGTCCGCCGCACCGCGGCGGGGCTGCGGGTGCTGGACGCCGAGCTGGTGTCGGCGGCCATGGAGTACGGCGAGAGCCCGCTCACCCCCCGCGAGGCCACCGTGCTCAGGGCGGCCGCCGGCGGCGCCTCGGCCGAGGAGATCGCCGCCCGCCTGCACCTGTCGGCCGGCACCGTGCGCAACTACCTCACGGGTGCGATCACCAAGACCGGCGCCCGCAACAAGATCGACGCCATCCGGGTCGCCGAGGACGCCGGCTGGTTGTGACCCCCCGCCTCGTCAGATGTCGGTGATCCGCAGCCCGGCGTGCGCCTTGTAGCGGCGGTTGACCGAGATGAGGTTGGCGGTGAACGCCTCCACCTGGTGGGCGTTGCGCAGCCGCCCGCCGTACACGCCGCGCACGCCGGGGATCACCGCGGCCAGCGCCTGCACGGTGTCGGTCGCCTCGCGGTCGTCGCCGAGCACCAGCACGTCGAGGTCCACCTTGTCGACGGCCGGGTCCATGAGGACGACGGCGGAGACGTGGTGGAAGGCCGCCACCACCCGGCTGTCCGGCAGCACGGACGCGGCCTGCTCGGCGGCGCTGCCCTCCTCGACGGGCAGCGCGTAGGCGCCGCGCTTGTCGAAGCCGAGCGGGTTCACGCAGTCCACCACGATCTTGCCGGCCAGCTCGGCGCGCAGCGACTCCAGCAGCGCCTTGTGCCCCTCGTACGGCACCGCCACGATCACCACGTCGGCCTCGGCGGCGACGACGGCGTTCTCCTCGCCCCGCGCGCCCGCCCCGATGGACCCGGCCGCCTCCTGGGCGCGCCCGGCGCTCCGCGACCCGATGAGCACCGGGTGCCCGGCCAGCGCGAACCGCCGCGCCAGCCCCTTGCCCTGGTCGCCGGTGCCGCCGAGGATGCCGATGGAGAGCCCGCTCACGTCTACGTCAGTCATGCTCCGATCATGCCAGCCCGTCCCCGGGGCGGTGCGGCGCGGGGGCGCGCGGCGGCGTCCTGTCCCATGAGGTGGCAAACCATCACTTCCGAAACAGCTCCCCCGCGCGGACCCGTCCGGCACCATGGACGCATGGACTCGGGATCGGTGGCGCTGCTGCGCGAACTCCTGGCCAGGACGAGCTGGCTCGACCGCGCGCGCGACCTCGGCCACGCCCTGCGCGCCACCCGCTCCCCCGGCGGCCTGCTGCTCATCGGCACCCCCGACGACGAGCCCTGGCACCTCACGGCGCACCTCGCCGACGAGGCCCGCTTCTCCGGCCTGCCGCAGCTCACGCCCACGCTGGTGCGCTGGGCGCCGCCCCCGGGCGCGCCCGCCCATCTGCGCGTCGGCCTCGACCGGCTGGAGCGGGCGGCGCGCGGGGAGACGTTGTTCGTGCTGGCCGAGCAGCGGGCGCCGGTGCCGCTGCTGGAACGGGTCGACGACGCCCGCCGCACCGGCGCGACGATCCTCGCCCTCGAGGGCGGCGACCGGGAGCTGGCCGGGCTCGCGCACGACGCGCTGGAGGTGCCGCGCGACGGCGTCGTCACCTTCGACGGCGTCCAGCACCTGGTCAGCGCGGCGGCCGGGGAGGTGGAGCAGCGCCTCGGGCTGCGCGGCCGGCTGGCCCGGCTGCTGGAGAAGGTCAGCGGCCCCCAGCTCTCCGACTGACGGCCGCGCGGCCGGGGCGGCCGTCACACCGGCTCGGTGGTGGCCCGCAGGCGTCCGCTCAGCGGCGCCTGGAGGGCGGCGGTGGCCTCCTCGATCGCGGCGATCACCACCGCCTGCACCGGGTCCGGCTCGCCGGACCTGGTCCTGCTGACCCGGGTGACCGCGTCGAGCCGGCGCGCCCCCACGTCCCGCAGCTCGCTCACCCGCACCTCGCCCTCGGGGACGTCCAGCAGCGCCAGCGCGGGCACGATCGCCACCCCGTGCCCGGCCGCGACCAGCGCCAGCGTCGGCCCGAACTCGGTGATGACGTGCACCTTGCGCGGCTCGAACCCGTGCAGCCCGGCCAGCCGCTCCAGCGCCTGCCCGCACGCCTGGTCGGGCTCGCCGGCCACCCACGGCAGCCGGGCCAGGTCGGCGACCGTGCGCGGCGGGTCGGGCAGGCCGGGCGGCAGCACGATGCGGTACTCGTCCACGTAGAGCAGGCGGGTGCTGAGCGAGGGCTGGGTCAGCGCGGGCAGCCCCATGTCCTGCTCGGTGATGAGCACGTCCACGGCGCCGTGCCGCAGCTCCTGGAGGGCGGGCTGGCCGTAGATCTCGTGGATGGTGGGGACGATGCGCGGATGACGAGCGGCGAGCGCCCGCAGCGCGGGCACCAGCATGTGCTTGATCACGGTGGGGAACGCGGCGATGCGCACCGGCCCGGCCAGCCGCTCGGTGAACCGGGTCAGCTCGCGCCGGGCCTCCAGCAGCTCCTCCTCCACGCGTTCGGCGTAGCCGGCCAGCACCCGGCCGGCGGGCGTGAGGGACACGCTGCGCTGCGAGCGGTCGATGAGGGCCAGCCCGACCTCGCGTTCGAGCTGGGCGAGCTGCTGGGAGACGGCGGAGGGGGTGAGGTGCAGCGCCTCGGCCGCGCGCATGACGCCGCCGCGCCGGGCGACCTCGTGCAGGACGCGCAGCCGCCGGGGGTCGATGTCCATACAGCTCAGCTTACGGGGAACTTTAGGTTTCTTTATTTGTGCTTCAGCACCATTGATCCCGACAATCGTCCCATGGACTTCCTCCTCGCGGCCATCGGCTGGGCGGGCGCCGCCGTCCTGCTGGCGGCCTACGCCCTCGTCTCCTCCGGGCGCATAACAGGCGACGGGCTGACCTACCAGCTCATGAACCTCTTCGGCGCGGTCGGGCTCATGGTCAACAGCGCCTGGAGCGCCGCCTGGCCGTCGGCCGGCCTCAACCTCGTCTGGGCCGCCATCGGCGTGACCGCCCTCGTCAAGCTCACCAGAGTGAGGACCGCGCGATGATCGTCGAGCTGAGCCACCGCATCCACGAGGGCCTGGTGACCTACCCCGGCGTCCCGGCCCCGCGCCTGGGCCTGCACCTGAGCAGGGAGGACTCACGCAAGGTGTACGCCCCGGGCACCGAGTTCGAGATCGCCACCCTCACCCTGGCCGCCAACACCGGCACCTACCTGGACACCCCGCACCACCGCTACCCCGAAGGACCCGACCTGGCCGGGGTGCCGGTGGACCGGCTCGCCGACCTGCCCGGCCTGGTCGTACGGGCGGACGGGCCCGGCCGGGCGATGCGGCTCGACACCTCGCTGGACGTGCGCGGCCGGGCCGTGCTGATCCACACCGGCTGGGACCGGCACTTCGGCACCGACGCCTACTTCGACGGCCACCCCTATCTGGCGCCGGAGTCGGCCGCCTGGCTCGCCGAGCAGGGCGCGGCGCTGGTCGGGATCGACTCGCTCAACATCGACGACACCCCGCCGCACGGCGAACGCCCCGCCCACACGATCCTGCTGGGGGCGGGGATCCCGCTGGTGGAGCACCTGACGAACCTGGCGGCCCTGCCCGAGGAGGGCTTCCGCCTGCACGCCGCGCCACCGATGATCGCCGGCATGGGGACCTTCCCCGTGCGCGCCTACGCGGTGCTCGACGGCTGAGCGAGGGGGCGCTCAGTCGTCGTCCTGGTCGGCCTCGTCCCACGCCTTGTTGCGGTCGGCGGCGCGTTGCAGCGCCCCGGCCGCCTCCTCCTCGGAGGCGTAGGGACCCATCCGGTCCTTGTTGGGGCAGCCCTGATCGGGCTCGACGCGCATGTGCTTCAGACAGAACCACCACTGGCCTTCGCTCACGGGGTCAATTCTGCCCCGTAGACTCATAGTTCATGACGACACTGCTCCAGCCCGGGCGAGTCTCGCCCATGCGAAAGGTTCCCGCCCACATCGAGCGGCCGGAGTACGTCGGCAAGAAGCGCCCCAAGACCGGCGAGTCCGACGTGAAGACCCCGGAGATGATCGAGCGCATGCGGGTGGCCGGCCGGATCGCCGCCCAGGCGCTCGAAGAGGTGGGCCGCAACGTCCGGCCGGGCGTCACCACCGACGAGCTCGACATCATCGGCCACGAGTTCCTGCTCGACCACGGCGCCTACCCCAGCACGCTGGGCTACAAGGGCTACCCCAAGTCGCTGTGCACCTCGATCAACGAGGTGATCTGCCACGGCATCCCCGACGACACCGTGCTGCGCGACGGCGACATCGTCAACGTCGACATCACCGCCTACATCGGCGGCGTGCACGGCGACACCGACGCGACGTTCCTGGTCGGCGAGGTCGACGAGGAGTCGCGGCTGCTGGTCGAGCGCACCCGCGAGGCGATGATGCGGGCCATCAGAGCCGTCGCCCCCGGCCGCCAGCTCAACGTGGTGGGCCGGGTCATCGAGGCCTACGCCAAGCGCTTCGGCTACGGCGTGGTGCGCGACTTCACCGGCCACGGCATCGGCACGAGCTTCCACTCCGGCCTCATGGTGCCCCACTACGACGACCCGTCGCTGCGGGTGGAGCTGGTGCCGGGCATGACGTTCACGATCGAGCCGATGCTCACGCTCGGCACCATCGAGTACGACATCTGGCCCGACAAGTGGACCGCCGTCACCAAGGACCGCAAGCGCACCGCCCAGTTCGAGCACACGATCGTGGTCACCGAGAGCGGCAGCGAGATCCTGACCCTCCCCTGACCCCGGCCCGCGCGGGCGTCACGGGCGCCGGGGCACCACGCCGCTGACCGTGGTGCCCTCGCCGGGCACGCTGTTGACCGACAGGCTGCCGCCCAGCTCGGCGAACGCGGCCCGCATGCGGGCCAGGCCGCGCCCGGCCCCGCCCGGCGGGAAGCCCCGCCCGTCGTCGCTGACCGTCAGGCGCAGGCCGCCGCGCCCGGCCGTCACGGCGATGGACACCGTGCGGGCGCCGCTGTGCCGTTCGACGTTGTCCAGAGCCTCGCGCATCGTCGTCATGACCCCGGCCGACACGCGGGCGGGCACGTCGGTGGCCGGCAACGCCCACGTCTCGACGGCGATGCCCGACCGCTCGGCCCATTCGGCCAGGTAACTCTCGAGGGCCTCGGCCAGGCTTTGCCCCCCGCGCATCCGCGTCTCTTCCGCCAATGGTTTTCGCCTTCCTCGGCACCCCACGCCGGTCCCCACTCCGGCGTCCCGCTCGGCCGCGCGCATCCCCCCTCAAGGCTGCGCGCCCGGCTCATGAGGTTATGCCCCTCTGCCCTCAAAGCAAGGCTACCTGCCGGTTCAGGAACTCGTGGAAGGAAGATAGGAGGGCGTGACCGAACGGCTACTCGCCCCGGTCGGCCTTGTTGAGACGGGCGAGGTAGGCGTTGTAGGAGTCGAGTTGCGGGTCTCCGGCGCCGGTGCGGGCGGCGTGCCGGTCGGCCCTGCGGGCCTGCCGGTCGTCGTCGCGGTACCACTGGAAGGCGATGGCCAGCAGCACGATGAGCGTGGGGATCTCGCCGAAGCCCCAGGCGATGGCGCCGCCGTCCTGCTGGGTCTGCAGCAGGGTGTCGCCCCAGGTGCGGCCGAGCTGCTCGTACCAGCCGGAGGCGATGACGGAGCCGGTCATCATGAGCGCGATGCCGAAGAAGGCGTGGAACGGCATCGTGACGAAGAGCATGAGCAGCCGGCCGACGTACGGGAGCCGGCTCGGGCCGGGGTCGACGCCGACGATCACCCAGAAGAACAGGCACCCGCTGAGGAGGAAGTGCAGGGTCATCCAGATGTGGCCGAGGTGCTCGGTCATGGCCGACTCGAACAGCGGCGTGAAGTACAGCGCGTACGTCGAGGCGATGAAGACGGCCGTGGCCACCACGGGATGCGTGACGACCCGGGTGAACCCGCTGTGCAGGATCGTGGTGATCCACTCGCGGGGACCGCGGTCGCCCTTCCTGGCGGCCGGCTTGAGCGCGCGCAGCGCGAGCGTGACGGGCCCGCCGAGGACCAGGAAGATCGGCACGACCATGGCCAGGGTCATGTGCTCGATCATGTGCATGTCGAACATGACCTTGGCGTAGCGGGCCAGCCCGCTCTGCGTGGCGAACACCAGCAGCGCCACCCCGGCGAACCACGAGGCGGTGCGGCCCCACGGCCAGGCGTCGCCGCGCCGCCGCAGCCGGACGACGCCGGCCGCGTACAGCCCGGCGAGGACGGCGGCGACCAGCGCGAAGAACAGGTCGAGCCACCACAGGGCGAACACGTTGCCGAGGGTGAGCGGCGGCGGCAGCGGGAAGCCGAGCAGCTCGTACGCGCGGTCGGCCGGGACGCTGAACTCCGGCGGCGGGGTGCGCGACAGCGCGACCGCCAGGCCGACGGTGGCCAGCATGAGCAGCGTCTCGCCGCCGGCCAGCCGGGTGAACGCCCCCCGCTCGCCGGCCCGCAGCCGGGCCAGGGTGCGCTGCCGGTGCCAGTAGCCGACGTAGCCGAGCAGCACGAACGCGACGATCTTGGCGACGGCGAGCAGGCCGTACTCGTCGGTCCACAGGTCGGACACCGCGCCCAGCCGGGCGACCAGCGCGAACACGCCGGACAGCCCCACCCCGGCGTAGCACCAGAACGCCATCCGGGAGAAGCGGGCGGCGGCCACGTCGAGCTGCGGCGCGCGGCGCACCGCGTGGCCGGCCAGCACCACCAGGCCGCCCACCCACAGGGCGAGCGCCAGCAGGTGCAGCGCGACCGAGGAGGTGGCGAGGTCGTGGTTGGGCGAGGAGGAGGTGTGGCCGGTGAGCGGCGGCGGCAACATCGTGACCAGCGCGAACACCAGCAGCCCCGCCGTGGCCCCGGCCGTGATGGCGCCCCGCGAGAACAGCGCGATGGCCACCGCGAACAACACGACGAGGGTGAGCGCGACGCCCTGCGTGGTCTGGGTGGCGTAGCTGGTGAGCAGGGGGCCGTCGAACACCTGCGGCAGGGTGCGGCCGATCGACTCGGCGGCGCCCAGCACGATCGACAGGAACGCCGCCCCGGCCCAGGCCAGCGCCGACCAGGAGGCGGCCTTGACGTACTGGAGGGCCGAGGAGCCCAGCACGCCCTTGTCGCTGGGCAGCAGCGCGGTGGCCATGAGCAGCAGGCCGACGGTCAGCAGCCCGGTGACGTCCATGAGCAGCTTGGCGACCGGCAGCCCCCACCGTACGACCGCGCCGGAGTCGGGCAGGCCGGGGATGATGCGCGGGAAGGCCGTGCCGCCGGCGATCATGCCGAGAACGAGGGCGGCGACGGCGGCCGCCGTGGCCGCGAGCGCGAGCCGCGCCGCCCGGCTCACGGCTTGCTCTTCCGCGCGCTGAGCAGGAAGCCGATGCCGATGCCGACGAGCGCGCCGATCACGATGACGAGCCAGACGGGGAAGCCGGTGCCGCCGTCCTGCGCCGCCGCCGATGCGGCGGCCGGGCTCTGGGCCGCACTCTGGGCCGGGCTCTGCGCCGCACTCTGGGCGGGACTCTGGGCGGAGCTCTGCGACGGGCTCGCCGCCGCCGCGGCCGCCGGGCCGCCCTTCAGCGTGAACGGGATCTCGCCCTCGACCGGATGCCCGTCGGAGGAGACGATCCGGTAGGCGATGGTGTACTTCCCGCCGGGCAGCGACGCCTTGACCGCCTGCCGGACCACGGGCCCGTCCGACACGGGCTCGCCCGACTGGTACTCGGCGCCGTCCGGCCCCCGCACGACGACGAACGGCATGCGGACCGTGGCGCTGAACTCCAGCCGGACCTCCTCCAGGGACTCGACCTCGGCCCCCTTGGCGGGGGAGCTGCTCTTGAGCGAGTCGTGCGCCAGCGCGGGGCCGGCGCCGCCGACCAGCAGCAGGCCGGACGCGAGCAGGGCGGCGAGTATCGCGGTGAGGGCCGCGAACGGGGATGTCTTCATGGCATTCCCAAGGCTACCGACGCCATCGCCCGGTCCGGACCTCGCTACAGCCCCACGCAGGCCAGCGCCCGCCGGTAGGCCGTCACGGCCCCCTCGCTGTCGCCCAGCTCCTCCATGGTCTCGGCGGCGCCGTACCAGTTGGCGGCCGAGCGGCGGGCGTCGGGCATCCGGTCGAGGTAGTCGCGCACGGACGCCATGTACGCAGCCGCTTCCTCGCCGCGGCCGACGGCGTGGAAGATCTTGCTGAGCAGCAGGTCGGCCTCGGCGCCGAGCGCGTGGCCCTGCTGCGGGACCAGGCTCCTGGCCATCGTCGCGTTCCTGGCGGCCTCGTCGAAGTCGCTGGTCATGAACTCGGCGGTGGCCAGCTCGACGTGCACGCGGGCGCGGTCGATCGTACTGGTCGAGGTCTGCTCGAACTCGCCGACGGCGTCGCGGAGCGCGTCGCGCACCGACCCGGCCTCGGCCGGCCGGGCCTTGAGCCGGCGGCGCAGGACCGACAGCCGCAGCCGCGCGGTGCTGCGCGGCTGGCCGTGCTCGAGCTGGACGGCGAGGGCCCGCTCGGCGAAGGACAGCGCCTCCTCGCTGTGCCCGGTGATGTAGGCGACGATGGAGGCGTTCCAGTTGGCGGCCACGATCGCGCGGGGCGTGCCGAGCGCGTCGGCCGCGTTGAGCAGCTCCGCCGCGAACTGGCGGGCCCGCAGCAGGTCGCCGCGCTCCCAGTAGACCGACAGCAGGGTGGCGGCCAGCTCCACCAGGGCGTCGTTCCACGGCCGCCGCGCGGCCGAGGCGAGCACCTGCTCGCCGACCTGGACGGCCTCGCTCATCCGCTCGCTCTCGCGGTAGGCGCGGCAGAGCACCATGGCGATCTCGACCGCGCGCTCGGGCGGCAGCTCCTCCTCGCGCAGCTTGAGCAGGATGCGGATCGCCTCGTCGAGGTCGCCGCACGCCTCGCTGGCCAGCGCGAGCCCGAACTCGGTGTCTTGACGGAGCGTGGTGAGCCCTGTCAGGTTGTTGTTCACCAGGAGCTCGGCGAAGCGCGTGCGGGCCTCCTGCACCTCCCCGTTCTCGAGTGCCAGCCGGGCGTACCCGAGGGCCAGCTCGATGTCCTCCATCTGCTCGGCGGTGACGCCGTTGATGAGATAGGAAAGGGAGCAGTCCAGTTTCTGCGCCAGTAGCTCCAAGACCGCTGGGGTCGGGGTACGCTTGCCACTCTCGATCAACGAGACGTAGCTGTCCGACAACTCCGGGTGCGCGAGCTGTGCCTGCGAGAGGCCGCGTTGTCGCCGAACCGTCTTAATACGGAGTCCGACCAGGTCAGTAGTGGTCACAGTCGTCGCTCCCTGGGAAATAATGTCCGAGCAACCCACATAGGGAGAGAACCCCATGCGTATGCGCATTGCCCTGTCCGCCTTGGTCGCCGCGGTCGCAGCCGCGGTGACCATTGGAGCCAATGCTACGGCCGCAAGTGCCGAAACGTCTGCCCTCTACTCGACTATGGAGGAAAGCGCCTGCTGTTGAGCCGGGCCTCCGAGGGGGCTCTGCGCCTGACCACCCGGCAACGACGACCGCACTCGTCGAGCGCCCCCTCCGAGCGCCCTGCCCACCGCACGGCTCCAGCGTAGCCCGCCCGCTCTAGATTCGATCTACAACCACGTCCCTTCCGCGCGGGGGAGCATGCGACACTACGCTGCTCAACTGTCAGGAAGAGCCGGTGTGAAGGGGCGGCGGGCGTGCGTGAAGGCATCGTCATCCACTTACTGGGGCCGGTGACCGCTGACGCCGGCGACGCCGCCCCGCTCGACCTCGGGCCCGCCCGGCAGCGGGCCACCCTTGCCGTCCTCGCCTGCGCCGCCGCCCGGCCGGTGCCCATGGACCGCATCGTCGCGGGCATCTGGGGCCTGGACGCGCCGCGTACCGCCGAGCAGAGCGTCTACACCTACATCGCGGGGCTGCGTCGCGTGTTCGAGCCGGGGCGCGGCAGGCGGGAGCCGTCGCGGATCCTCGCCGGCACCCCGGCGGGCTACGTCCTCGACGTGCCGCCCGCCCAGGTCGACGCGCTGGCCTTCGCCGGCCAGGTCGCCGAGGCGCGCGAGGCCGCCGCGGACGGAGCGCACCCGCGCGCGCTGCGCCTGCTCGACCTGGCGCTCGCGCGGTGGCGCGGCACGGCGCTGAGCGGCCTGCCCGGCCCGTTCGCCGAGGCCGAGCGCGCCCGGCTGACCGACCTGCGGCTGGCGGCCCTGGAACGGCGCGCGGAAAGCCTGCTGGAGCTGGGGCGGCACGCCGAGGCCGCGGACGAGTTACGCGACCTCGTCCGGCGGCACCCGCTGCGGGAGCGGGCGCGGGAGCTGCTCATGACGGCGCTGTTCCGTTCGGGGCGGCGCGCCGAGGCCCTGGAGGTCTACGAGGAGGGGCGGGTCGTGCTCGCCGAGGCCCTGGGGCTGTCGCCCGGCGAGGGGCTGCGCCGCTGCCAGGCCATGATCCTGCGGGCCGACGCCCTCGCGGCCGGCGACGACGCACCGACGGCCCCCGCCCCTCTCGCCTCCCCGCACCGGCCCTCCCCCCACGCCCCGTCCCGCCCGACCGGCGCCTCCGCGGACGGCCCCGACGCCCCCTCCGAACCCGGCGGCACCTCCACAGCGAGAGACGGCACCGCAGCGGCGGGCCACCCCGCCCCACCACCCCACAGCCCGTCCCGGACCGGCGACACCCCCACAGCGGGGGACGACGCCGCAGCGGCGGGCCACCCCGCCCCACCACTCTTGCCCCCAGGCCACGGACCGTCCCGGACGGGCGGCGTCTCCACAGCGGGAGGCGGTGCGGAGGCCGGGAGCGGGAGCAGGGCGGGAGCCGAGCCCGGGAGCGTCGGGGTAGCCGGGGCCGGGAGCCGGGCGCAGGCTGTGGCGCGGGGTGAGGGGGTGGGGGTGGGGCCGCGTCAGCTGCCCCGGCCCCTCGCCGGGTTCGTCGGGCGGGGGCGGGAGGTCGGCCGGCTCCGGGCGCGCCTGGCCCCGGCGGACGGCTCCCCGCCGGGCCCCCTGGTGGTGGTGACCGGCCCGCCGGGCGTCGGCAAGTCCGCCCTGGCCGCGCACGTCGCCCACCTGGTGGCGCGCCGCTTCCCCGGCGGCCAGCTCTACGTGAACTGCCGGGGCGCCACCCCCGACCTGCCCGCGCTGACCGCGTCCGACCTGCTCGGCCGCTTCCTGCGCGGGCTGAGCGTGCCGCCCGAGGCGGTGCCGGCCGACCTGGACGAGGCCGCCGCCGCGTGGCGCAGCCGGCTGCACGGCCGGCCGGTGCTGGCGGTGCTGGACGACGCCGCCGACCTGGCGCAGATCCGCCCGCTGCTCGGGGTCCCGTTCGGCAGCGTGCTGCTGGTGACCAGCAGGGAGAGCATGGCGTGGGGTGAGGACGCGTTCCAGGTGGAGCTCGGCCGCCTGTCCGGGGAGGAGGCGGCGGCGATGCTGGCCGGGCTGGCCGGCGCGCCGAGGATCGCGGCCGACGTGGCGGAGACCGGCCGGCTGGTCCGCCTGTGCGACGGGCTGCCGCTGGCCCTGCGCATCGCCGGGGCGCGCCTGGCCGCCCGTCCCGGCTGGAGCGTGGCGGCGCTGGCGGACCGGCTGAGCGACGAGCGGCGGCGGCTGAACGAGCTGTCCGCCGGTGACCTGGCGGTGCGCTCCAGCCTGGCCTCAGGGCACGCGGCCCTGGCGCGCGGCACCCGGCCGGTGGACCGGCTGGCCGCGCGGGCGCTCGCCCTGCTCGGCGCGTTGCACGTGCCCGACGTGACGGCCGCGGCGGCGGCGGCGCTGCTCGGCGTGCCCGTGGCGGAGGCGGAGCAGGCGCTGGAGCGGCTGGTGGACGCCCACCTGCTCGACGGCTCGGGTTCCGGCCGGTACCAGCCGCACGACCTGGTCCGGCTGTTCGCGGCCGAGCTGCGGCCGGAGGGCGTGGACGAGGCCCTGGTACGGGTGCTGTCGTACTACGCCGCCTCGACCCGGCACGCCAGCGAGATCGTCGATCCGCACCGCGTCCAGCCCGCGGCGCCGGTGGCCGCCGAGCCGCACCCGCTGGCCGGCGCGGCGGCGGCCAGGGCGTGGCTGGACGAGGAGGAGGCGGTGCTGCTGGCCGCCGCGCGCCAGGCGCTCGCCTCGCCCGACCCGGCGCTCGCCCGGCTGGGCGTCAACCTGACCTTCGGCCTGCACTGGTCGCTGTCGAGGACGCACGGCATCACCGAGATGCGGCTGCTGAACACGCTGGCGCTCCAGGTCTGCGAGCGGCTGGGCGACGAGCCGAACGCCATGCTGGCGCACGGCCACGTGGCCAGCGCCCTGTCCTCGCTCACCCGCACGGACGAGGCCGTCGCGCACTTCCAGGCCCAGCAGGCGCTCGCCCGCCGGCTGGGGGCCGCGTTCACGGAGATGAGCTCGTCGGGCAACATCGCCAACGCCCTCATCATCGGCGAGCGGTTCGAGGAGGCACTGCCCTGGGCCCGCCGCCAGCTCGAGGTGGCGACGCGGATCGGCTCGCGGGTGGGCGTGCGCTACGCCCTGTCCATGATCGGCAAGGCACACCTGGGCGCGGGCCGTCCCGAGCTGGCGCGCGAGCCGCTGAGCAGGGCGGTCGCCGACGCCGTGGCGGTGGGGGACGTGTTGCACGAGGGCCAGATGCGCTTCAGCCTCGGCGAGCTGCTGCTGACGCTGAACGACCCGCGCGGGGCCGAGCGGGAGCTGGTGCGCTCGGTCGAGCTGTGCGCGGAGACCGGTTACCGGGTCGGGCTGCTGCGCGCGCTCATCGATTTGTCGCACACGTACCGGCTGCTGGGCCGGCCGCGGCGGGCGCTGGAGTGCGTGACCAGGGCCGAGGAGACGGCGGGCGGGCTGCGCAACTCCCGGTGGGAGAGGCGGCTGGCGGACGAGCGGGCGGCGGTGACGGAGGCGGTGGCGCGGGCGGACCGGGCGACCCCGCAGCAGGTCTGAAACGCCTACCGGGGCGTCCCGGTGTCGCGCAGGGCCAGGAAGAAGTCCACCCGGTCGGCCATCGTGGACAGGTTCCTGCCGGTCAGCTCCTCGATCCTCCGCACCCGGTAGCGGACGGTGTTGACGTGCACGTGCAGCTGCTCGGCGCAGGAGTTCCACGAGCCGGCGCAGTCGAGGAAGACGCCGAGCGTGCGCACCAGCTCGGACTGGTGGCGGCGGTCGTAGTCGAGCAGCGGCGACAGCAGCCGGCCCGCGAAGGAGCGGCGCACGTCGCCGGGGACGGTGGCCAGCAGCAGCGCGTGGGTGTAGATCTCGTCGCTGGTGACCACGCCGCCGCCGCGGGCCTCGGCCAGCCGGCGGGCGTGCCCGGCCTCCTCCACGCCGCCCTTGAGCGCGCCCGCTCCCGACAGGGCACCGCTCAGCCCGGCGCAGACGCGGGTGCCGGGCAGCGCGGACAGCACGCCGGCCCCGGCCCGCAGCCGCGCGGCCAGCTCGTCGGGGCGCCCGCGCAGCGGCACCACGGCGACCGACGCCGTCGGCCCCGGCCGCCGCGGCGACCTCGACCGCCGAGCAGCTCCTCCACGACCTGGCCGCCGAGCGTCGCCGGGTCGGGGCCGCGGGTGGCGCCGGGGCGGGGCGCGGTGGCGCTGACGACGGCGTACGGCTCGGCCGCGTCGAGGCCGCAGGTGCGCAGCCGGGCGTCGAGCTCGGCGGCGCCGGCCTCGGCCAGCGCGGCCACGACGAGCTGCTCGGCCAGCCGCCGCTCGACCCGGCGGCCCTCCTCCCTGCGCAGGCGTTCCAGGCCGACGCAGGCGGCCAGCTCGTAGCCGAGGTCGGCGCGGCCGAGCAGGTCGCCGTCGAGGGCCAGGGCCCAGCCGGCGGCGCGGTGCCCGCGGCCCACGGCGAAGATCGTGCTGCCGCCGGCCACGACGGGCAGCCGGGACGCGCCCAGGTACGCCCGCGCCAGCCGTTCAGGCTCGGCCACCGTGCCCGCGACGACCTGCCCGGACGCGGTCAGCACGCCCCCGGTGACACCCAGCTCGGCGGCGGTCAGCGCGAACAGCTCGGGCAGGCCGGCGCCCTCGGCGACGGCCGCGACGAGCCTGCGGTGCCGGTCGAGCGCGTCGCGCACGTCGCCGGACAGCCGGGGCGCGGCCAGCTCGGTGAGCGTGCGGAAGGAGACCTCGGTCGGCACCTCCAGCAGCGGCAGCCCGGCGGCCTCGCAGGCGGCCACGAGGTCGGCGGGCACGTGCCCGAGCAGGGCCGCGCCCGCGCCGACGGCGGCCACGCCGGCCTCGGCGAGGGCCGCGGCGAAGCGGGCGGAGTCGTCCGGGCCGTGCCGCCACATGAGCCCGGTCAGCACCAGCTCGCCGCCCGACAGGTAGCGTCCCGGCTCGGGCAGGTCGGTGATGTGGACCGTGCCGAACTCGCGGTCGGGGTCGCCGGTCAGCAGCCTCAGCCGCAGCTCGGCGACGGCCAGCAGGTCACGGATACGCACTTGGAGGAATATACAAGCCGCGTGTTACAGGCTTTGACCCGGATTTCACCGGTGTGCATAGGACCGGCCCGGGACACGGTGCTCTACTCGGAGGATGACGGAGACGGCGTACACGACCCGGAACGGTGTGGGCGACAGCGTCAGGCGGCCGGACGCCGCGCTGAAGGTGACGGGCGAGTTCGCCTACGCCTCCGACCTGTGGATGGACGGCATGGCGTGGGGCGCGACGCTGCGCAGCCCGCACCCGTCGGCGTGGATCCGCTCGATCGACGTCGGGCCCGCGCTGCGGATCCCGGGCGTGTACGCCGCGCTGACCCACGAGGACGTCCCCGGCGAGAAGTTCTACGGCCTCGACCACAAGGACCAGCCGGTGCTCGCCGTCGACCAGGTGCGCTACCAGGGCGAGCCGGTGGCGGTGGTGGCGGCCGACCACCCGGAGACGGCCCGCCGGGCGGCCGCCGCGATCGTGGTCGGCTACGAGGCGCGCGAGCCGGTGACCGACCCGCGCCGGGCGCGCGAGATCGTCCGCCGCCAGCCGGTGCGCTACGGCGACACGTTCGAGGCCGAGGTCGTGGTCACCGGCGAGTACGTGGTCGGCATGCAGGACCAGGCGTTCCTCGGCCCCGAGGCGGGCCTCGCGGTCCCGGCCGAGGACGGCGGCGTGGACCTGTTCGTCGCCACGCAGTGGCTGCACGTGGACCGCGACCAGCTCGCCCCCTGCCTGGGCCTGCCGCCGGAGAAGGTGCGGCTGACGCTGGCGGGCGTCGGCGGCGCGTTCGGCGCCCGCGAGGACCTGTCCATGCAGGTGCACGCGTGCATGCTGGCGCTGCGCCTCGGCCGTCCGGTGAAGATGAGCTACGGCCGCGAGGAGTCGTTCTACGGCCACGTCCACCGGCATCCGGCCCGGATGCGCTACGAGCACGGCGCGACCCGCGACGGCCGGCTCGTCTACGTCAAGGCCGACATCCTGCTCGACGGCGGCGCGTACTGCTCCTCCTCCCCCGCCGTCGTGGGCAACGCGGCCTCGCTGGGGGTGGGCCCGTACGAGGTGCCGAACGTGGACGTGGTCGCGACCGGCGTGTACACCAACAACCCGCCGTGCGGCGCGATGCGCGGCTTCGGCGCGGTGCAGGCGTGCTACGCCTACGAGTCGCAGATGGACCGGCTGGCCGAGGCGTGCGGGCTGTCGCCGGTGGAGGTCCGGGTGCGCAACGCGGTCGCGCAGGGCTCGCGGCTCATCACCGGCCAGCTCATCGACTCCCCCGCCCCGCTGGCGGACATGCTGCGCGAGCTGGCCGCCATGCCGCTGCCCGCCGCCACCTCCGGCGGCGACCTGCGGGCGCTGCCCGGCGGGGTGTCGCAGACCACGCACGGCGAGTCGGTGCGGCGCGGCGTCGGGTACGGCGTCGGCATCAAGAACATCTGCTTCTCCGAGGGCTTCGACGACTACTCGACCGCCCGCGTCCGGGCCGAGCTGGTGAACGGCGAGCCGCACGTCACCGTGCACACCGCCGCCGCCGAGGTGGGGCAGGGGCTGGTGACGGTCCAGGCCCAGATCGCCCGCACCGAGCTCGGCATCGACGGGGTGACGGTGGCGACGGCGGACACCTCGGTGGGCTCGGCGGGGTCGTCGTCGGCGTCGCGGCAGTCGTACGTGACGGGCGGCGCGGTGAAGACGGCCTGCGAGGCGGTGCGCGAGCGGTTCCGCGGGCTGCCGGCGCGCGAGGCGCTGGAGCGGTACGGGCCGATCGAGGAGACGCGGGAGTACCGGCACCGGCCGACGTACCCGATGGACCCGGTGACCGGGCAGGGCGACTCGCACACCCAGCTCGCCCTGTGCGTCCACCGGGCCGTCGTGGACGTGGACGTGGAGCTGGGCCTGGTCAAGGTGGTGGAGCTGGCGGCGGTGCAGGACGTCGGCCGGGTGCTCAACCCGCAGGCGCTGGAGGGCCAGATCCACGGCGGCACGGCGCAGGGGCTCGGCCTCGCGCTGATGGAGGAGATCCAGGTGCGCGACGGCGAGGTGGTCAACCCGTCGTTCACCGACTACCTGATCCCGACGATCCTCGACATGCCGCCGATGCGGCTGAAGGTGCTGGAGAACCCGGACCCGGCGGCGCCGTACGGGCTGCGCGGCGCGGGCGAGCCGCCGACGCTGTCCTCGACCCCGGCCGTCGCGGCGGCGGTGCGGGCGGCGACCGGGCTCAAGTTGACTCGCGTTCCGATCAGGCCGGAAGATATCGCCCTGTCCGACCACACGGGCCGGACAGACGGGGAGGTACCGCATGAGCAGCGGACGTGAGGCGGCCGAGGCGGAGTTCCGCCGCTTCGACACCGACGGCGACGGGCTGCTGACCGCCGAGGAGATCCGCCAGGCCAACGAGGCGCTGGGCGGGCAGGGCGCGTCGGAGAGCGAGATCGAGGCGTTCATCCGGTCCGCCGACCGCGACGGCGACGGCAGGATCGGGCTGGAGGAGTTCGTCGGGCTGGTCGGCCACGGGCGGCACGAGAAGGCGTGATCTTGTCCCACGCCGGGTAGGGCACCCGGCACTCCCCCTGATCACGAAGGGGGGATGACGTGCTCGACCGGCTCTTCGAGCTGACCCGGCGCGGGACCACCGCCGGCCGGGAGGTGCGTGGCGGGCTCACCACCTTCGTGGCCATGGCCTACATCATCCTGCTCAACCCGATCATCCTGGCCGGGGCGAAGGACGTCACCGGGGCGCGCCTGTCCATCGCGCAGCTCACCACCTCGACCGCGCTGGCGGCGGCGATCTCGACGCTGCTCATGGCGTTCGTCGGCAACGCGCCCTTCGGCCTGGCCGCCGGGCTCGGGCTCAACGCCGTGGTCGCCTACCAGGCCGCCCCGCACATGACGTGGCCGCAGGCCATGGGTCTGGTGGTGCTCGAAGGGCTGGTCATCGTCCTGCTGGCCGTGACCGGCCTGCGCACCCTGATCATGAACGCCATCCCGCTGGCGCTGAAACACGCCATCAGCGTCGGCATCGGGCTGTTCATCGCGCTCATCGGCCTGGTCGACGCCGGTTTCGTCGCGGCGGGCGCGGGCACGCCTGTGCAGCTCGGCGCGACCGGCCACCTGGTCGGCTGGCCGGTCGTGATGTTCTGCTTCGGCCTGCTGCTGATGATCCTGCTGTACGCGCGCCGCACCCCGGCCGCCATCCTCATCGGCATCGCCGTGACCGCGGCCCTGTCGGTGCTGGTGAACTCGGTGGCCGCGGTGGACCCGCGGTCGTGGGGCGTGGTGGCGCCGCGGGTGCCCGAGTCGCTGGTCGCCGCGCCCGACTTCGGGCTGGTCGGGCAGTTCGACCTGTTCGGCGGGTTCGCCCGGGCGGGGGCGCTGACGGCGACCGTGGTGCTGTTCACGCTGGTGCTGTCGGGGTTCTTCGACGCGATGGGCACCATCATCGGCGTCAGCGACGAGGCCGGGCTCGTGGACCGGGAGGGCGGGGTGCCGCGGCTCGGCCGCATCCTGACCGTGGACGGCGTGGCCGGCATGGTGGGCGGCTCGGTCAGCGCCTCGGCGAACACCGTCTTCGTGGAGTCGGCGGCGGGCGTCGGCGAGGGCGCGCGCACCGGTCTGGCGAGCGTGGTGACCGGGGCGCTGCTGGGGCTCACGCTGCTGTTCACGCCGCTCGCCGCCGTGGTGCCCGCCGCCGCGGCCGCGCCCGCGCTGGTGCTGGTCGGGGCGCTGATGATGATGCAGAGCAAGAACGTGCCCTGGGACGACGTGGAGCTGGCGATCCCGGCGTTCCTGACGATCGCGCTGATGCCGTTCACGTACTCGATCACCAACGGCGTGGGCGCGGGCGTCATCGTCTACACGCTGATCAAGGCGGCCCGGGGCAAGGTCGCCGAGATCCCGTGGCTGCTGTGGGCGGTGTCGCTGGTGTTCCTGGCGTACTTCGCGATCGACTGGCTGGAGCGGCTGTTCGGCTGACCGGCTACATGTCGCCGCTGTTGCAGGCCACGCCGTTCCTGTCGACGTCGGGGTACCAGGAGTACTCCTGGTGGATGCCGCGCGAGTAGGGGCCGTAGCCGTTGGCGACGACCTCCTTGCAGGAGGAGTAGCGCGGGTCGGTGCCGGTGCGGCCGGTGCCGGAGGCGGGGCCGGTGGCGCCGGGCTGGGTGCCTCCTGTGGGTTGGGTGCCTCCGGTCGGCTGGGTGCCCGTGGTCGGCTGCGCGGTCGGCTGGGTGGTGGGCTGGGTGGTGGGCTGGGTGGTGGGGGTGGCGGCGCCGGACGGGCCGAGCAGCCGCGAGGTCAGCGAGTCGGCCTGCTCCTTGGTGAACCCGGCGATCCGGACGCTGTCACCGGTCATCTGCTCGGTCACGATGGGCGCGGCCACCACGGTCTTGGGCTCGTCGGGCTGCTCGGGCGCGAGCACGACCGCGAGCTGCCGCTGATCGGCCGCCATCTCGTCGACCAGCTCCATCATCCGGCTCTTGAACCCGGCGGCCACCGCGATGCGCACGGAGTACTGGCCGTCCTTCTCCCTGATGGGCTCGATGCGCTGCACCGACAGGACCGTGACGCCGTCCTCCAGCAGGTAGCAGGTGCGCTGCTCCTCGTCGGGCACGGCCTGCTCGCCGGCCGGGCAGGGCGCCGCCTGCGTGCTGCGTACCGGGGCGAAGTGCAGCGGCACCGCCAGCCGCACCGGCGGCGCGCCGCCGAGCAGCGGCTGGTCGGGGTTCCTCGTCATGAGGACCGCGACCGTGCCGAGCACGCCGGCGACGAGCACGACGAGGACGAGCGAGACGATCAGCACGATGGTGGTGAGTCTGCTGGCCTGCGGCTCCCCCGGGTCCGCGGGGGGCGGCGCTTCCGGCTTGTCCATCGATGACGTTCCCATCCTGACGTTCGGGCTGCGGTGAGCCTATCGAGGACCAGCCGGGGCAAGGTAATCAAGAAGGCGGGATCGCGGACGGTCCGCGGATTCCACGCGAACGAGGGGCGATCGATGAGGATCGGTGTTCCCGCAGAGGTCAAGAACAGCGAGTACCGGGTGGCGCTGACCCCGGCAGGCGTGCACGAGTTCACCCGGCACGGCCACCAGGTCCACGTCGAACGAGGGGCCGGCGAGGGGTCGGCGATCCCCGACGCCGACTTCGCCGCGGCGGGCGCGACGATCGTGCCCGCGGCCGACGAGGTGTGGGGCGCGGCCGACCTGGTGCTGAAGGTGAAGGAGCCGGTGGCCGAGGAGTACCACCGGCTGCGCAAGGGGCAGGTGCTGTTCACCTACCTCCACCTGGCCGCCTCCCGGCCCTGCACGCAGGCGCTGCTCGACTCGGGGTGCACGGCGGTCGCGTACGAGACCGTGCAGACCGACGCCGGGGCGCTGCCGCTGCTGGCCCCCATGTCGGAGGTCGCGGGCCGGCTCGCGCCGCAGGTGGGGGCGTACCACCTGATGCGCTCGGCGGGCGGCAGGGGCGTGCTGATGGGCGGCGTGTCCGGGGTGCGCGCGGCGCACGTCGTGGTCATCGGGGCGGGCGTGTCCGGGATGAACGCCGCCGCCATCGCCCTCGGCATGCAGGCCGAGGTGCTGCTGCTGGACAGGAACATCGACAAGCTGCGCCAGGCCGACCTCATCTACCAGGGCCACTGCCAGACGGTCGCCTCCAACCTGCTGGAGGTGGAGCGGGCGGTGCTGGAGGCCGACCTGGTGATCGGCGCGGTGCTGGTGCCCGGCGCGAAGGCGCCCAAGCTGGTGAGCAACGAGCTGGTCAGCCGGATGAAGCCGGGCTCGGTGCTGGTGGACATCTCGATCGACCAGGGCGGCTGCTTCGAGGACTCCCGGCCGACGACGCACGAGGAGCCGACGTACCGGGTGCACCGGTCGCTGTTCTACTGCGTGGCCAACATGCCGGGCGCGGTGCCGCACACGTCCACGTTCGCGCTGACCAACGTGACGCTGCCGTACGCGCTGGCGATCGCGGACCTGGGGTGGCGGCGGGCCATGCGCGAGGACCCGGCGCTGGCCCGCGGCCTGAGCACGCACGAGGGCCGGCTGACCAGCGGCCCGGTGGCCGAGGCGCACGGGCTGGAGTGGACGCCGCCGGAGGACGTGCTCGGCTGAGCCGTCCGCCGGCGGGCGCGGCCTCCCGCTCCTGTCGCGGGCTACTGCTGGGAGGGGCTGGCCGACGGCTTGAGCGTCTCCATCGGCGCGTTGGCCTGGCCCGTGGGCTCGGGCGGCAGCGGGGCCTGGTCCGCGGTGGTGGTGATGGCGTCGGAGCCGCCGCAGGTGGCGCCCGGCTCGGGGGTGTCGGCGCCGTTCTGGTACCGCTTGATGAAGGCGGGCAGCTTCGGGTCGGCCGGGTCGCTCAGCTTGAGCTGGTGGCCCCAGGAGGACACGACGACCGGCGAGGGCAGGCCGGGGAACGGGCTCATCAGCATGTAGTCCTGCTGGCCCGTGGTCGTGGCCACCTGCTTCAGCTTGTCGAGCTGCGCCTTGGGCAGGTCGGGCCGGTAGGTGATCCAGACGGCGCCGTGCTCCATCGAGTGGACCGCGTGCTCGGAGTGGATCGGCTTGTCGTAGATGGCGCACTGCTGCCAGTAGTTGTTGTGCTGGCCGCCGACGGGCGGGGTCTCCTTGTAGGTGACCGCGTTCCAGACGTGCTCGCCCGCCGCGTACTTGACGCTGGTCACGGCGTCGAGCGAGGTCTCACGAGCCTGTTTGACGAGGTAGAAGCCGACCACGCCGACGAGCACCACGATGATCAGCCCGCCCGTGCCCCACATGAGCAGCGCGGCGCGGCGTTGTTTGCGCTTCTGGTCGGCCCGCATCTTCTGCAGATGCTCGCGCCGCGCCTGCGCCTTCTCCTTCGTCATCGTTCCTCCATCGGCGTACCAACACGGGTCACCCTATGCCCTCCGGACGTATGCGGAGAATAAGGCGGAAGTAAGCGCGGCCCGGCGGCTTGCCCAGGACGGGGCGGCGGGGTGGGCGGCGAGTGGGTACGCTGGACGGGCCATGGAAAAGCCGCTCAGGAAACCCCTGCTCATCGTCTGCGGCGTGCTGGTGCTCGCCGCGGCGGCCTACCTGCTGTTCGCACGCGCGGGCACGCCGGGCGACTCCTCGCCCGAGGCCGGGTTCGCCCGCGACATGGCCGCGCACCACGCGCAGGCCGTCGAGATGGCGTTCGTCATCCGCGACAAGCAGCCCGCCAAGGAGGTCTCCAACCTGGCCTTCGACATCATCAACACCCAGGCCAACCAGCGCGGCATGTTCCTGGGCTGGCTGCAGCAGTGGGGGCTCGGCCAGGCGACCGACCAGAAGCCGATGGCCTGGATGAGCGGCCACGGGCACGGCGGCGGCTCCGCCGCCCCCGTCGCGAGCCCCGGGCAGATGCCCGGCATGGCCTCGCCCGCCGAGCTGGCCGAGCTCAAGGCGGCGACCGGCACGCAGGCCGAGGTGCTGTTCCTGCAGCTGATGATCCGGCACCATGAGGGCGGGGTGCAGATGGCCGAGGGCCTGCTCGACCAGTCCACCCGGCCCGAGGTGGTGAGCATGGCGCAGAAGATCGTCCAGGGGCAGAGCAGCGAGATCAAGCTGATGACCGAGCTGTTGCACCGGCGCGGCGCGCAGCCCTACCCGTCGATCCTGAAGTCGCAGTAGGCGGATGGACGCCGACGCGGTGGTGGTCGGCTCCGGGCCCAACGGGCTCGTCGCCGCCGTCACGCTGGCCCGCGCCGGCCGCCGGGTGGTGCTGCTGGAGGCGGCCGACCGGTTCGGCGGCGGGCTCCGCTCGGGAGAGCTGACGCTGCCCGGCCGGGTGCACGACTTCGGCGCGACGGTCATGGCGCTGGCCCTCGCCTCCCCCGCCTTCCGCGAGCTGCGCGCGCGGCACGAGCTGAAGGGCGTCGAGTTCGTCCACCCGCCCGTTCCGGCCGCCCATCCGCTGGACGGCCGGCCGGCGGTGCTCGTGCACCGCGACCCGGTCCGCACCGCCGCCGGGCTCGGCCGCGACGGGCCGGCCTGGCTGGCCACCGCCGGCGCCGCCGCGCGGGCCGGCCTGCCGCTGGTGGAGCTGCTGCTGAAGCCGCTCGGGCCGTGGCGGGGCGTGCCGCTGACGGCGTTCGCGCGGGCGGTCCCCTTCGGGGCGGCGGCGGCGCTGCCGGCCACGACGTTCGCGCGGCTCGCCTTCCGCACGCCGGAGGCGCGGGCGCTGCTCGCCGGCATGGCCGCGCACTCCGTCCTCGACCTGCGCTCCCCCGTCAGCGCCGGCTACGGGCTGCTGCTGGCGGCCCTGGCCCACTCGGTGGGCTGGCCGCTGGTGCGGGGCGGGTCGCAGGTGCTGGCCGACGCGCTGGTGGCCGAGCTGCGGTCGCTGGGCGGCGAGGCGGTCGCCGGGCACCGGGTGCGGCGGCTGTCGGAGGTGCGGGCGCCGGTGGTGGTGCTCGACGTGACGCCCCGGCAGTTCCTCGCCCTGGCCGACCTGCCGCCGCGCTACCGGGCGCGGCTGGAGCGCTACCGGTACGGGCCCGGCGTGTTCAAGCTCGACTGGGCGCTGGACGGGCCGGTGCCGTGGCGCGACCCGGCCGTGGCGGGGGCGGGCACCGTGCACCTCGGCGGCACGCTGGAGGAGATCGCGCTCAGCGAGGCGGAGACGGCCGCGGGCCGGGTCTCGCCGCGGCCGTACGTGCTGGTGGTGCAGCCGTACGCGGCCGACCCGACGCGCGGCGGGCACACGCTGTGGGCCTACTGCCATGTGCCGCACGGCTCCCGGGCCGACCTGACGGACGCCGTCGAGGCCCAGCTCGAACGGTACGCGCCCGGCTTCCGCGACCGGGTGCTGGCCCGCCACGCGATGGGGCCGGCCGAGCTGGAGGCGTACGACGCCAACCTGGTGGGCGGCGACATCTCGGGCGGGCTGTCCAGCCTGGCGCAGTTCCTGCGCCGCCCGGTGTGGTCCCCGGCGCCGTGGCGCACCCCGCTGCCGGGGGTGTTCCTGTGCTCGGCGGCCACGCCGCCGGGGGCCGGGACGCACGGCATGGGCGGCTGGCAGGCCGCCCGGCTCGCGCTGCGCCGGCCGGCGCGCTAGGACGCCGCCATCTCCTCGGCGACGGCCGCGGCGAAGGCGTCCACGTCGGCCTCGGTGGTGTCGAAGGCGCACATCCAGCGCACCTCGCCGGTCGCCTCGTTCCAGGTGTAGAAGCGGAAGCGCTTCTGCAGCCGCTCCGTCACGTCCTTCGGCAGGACGGCGAAGACGGCGTTGGCCTCGACCGGCCGGGGCAGGACGACGCCGGGGACGCGGCCGACGGCCTCGGCCAGCCGCCGCCCCATCGCGTTGGCCTGGCGGGCGTTGCGCAGCCACAGGTCGCCCGACAGCAGCGCCTCGAACTGCGCGGAGACGAAGCGCATCTTCGACGACAGCTGCATGTACGTCTTGCGGATGTAGTCGATCCCGCTCGCCGCCTCGGGGTCGAGGACGACGACCGCCTCCCCGTACAGCAGCCCGATCTTGGTGCCGCCGAAGGACAGCACGTCCACCCCGGCGTCGGTGGTGAGGGCCCGCATGGGCACGTCGAGCGCGGCGGCGGCGTTGGTGAGCCGGGAGCCGTCGAGGTGCACCAGCAGGCCCCGCTCGTGGGCGTGCGCGCAGATCGCGGCGATCTCGGCGGGCGTGTAGAGCGTGCCCAGCTCGGTGGTGTTGGAGATGGACACCACCCGCGGCTGGGCCCGGTGCACGTCGCCGAAGCCCCACGCCTGCCGGTCGATCAGCTCGGGCGTGAGCTTGCCGTCGGGGGTGGGCACGGTGAGGAGCTTGATCCCGCCCGCGACCTCGGGGGCGCCGCCCTCGTCGGTGTTGATGTGGGCGCTCTCCGCGCAGATGACCGCCTCCCAGGGGCGGAGCATGGCGCGCAGGGAGACGACGTTCGCGGCGGTGCCGTTGAAGACGGGCCAGGCCCGCGCCCGCTCGCCGAAGTGGCGGCGGAAGACGTCCTGGAGCGCCTCGGTGTAGACGTCGTCGCCGTAGGAGATCTGGTGGCCGCCGTTGGCGGCGGCGATGGCCTGGAGGATCTCGGGGTGGACGCCGGCGTAGTTGTCGCTGGCGAACGCCTTGAGCTGGGGGTCGTGCCGGGGGATCAAGAGGTGAGGTCCAATCGGGTGCCGTTGAGCTCGGCGGCGGGGCGGTCCCAGAGGCCGCCGATCGCCGCCGCGAGGTCGTTGACGTCGGTGAAGCCGGGGAATCGGGCCTGCGGCTTCTCGGCCCGCATGGCCTCGTTGACCAGGGCCTTGACGACGAGGACGACGGCCGCGGAGGAGGTGCCGGACAGCGCGTCGGCCAGGGCGAGGGTCCACGCCTCCGCCGCCGCCTTGGCCGCGCCGTAGACGGCGCCGCCGGCGGAGGGCCGCTCGGCGGCCTTGGCCGAGACGATCACGAAGCGGCCGTCGGCGCTGTGGCGCAGCAGCGGCTCGAAGGCCAGCGAGACGTGCTGGAGGGTGCGGATGAGCAGGTCGTGCAGGAGGTCCCAGTCGTCGAGCGAGGTCTCGGCGAAGGAGGATGACCCGCGCCAGCCGCCCACGAGGTGCACGACGCCGTCCACGCGGCCGTGCTCGCGCTCGACCCGCTCGGCCAGCCGCTGGACGGCGGCGCGGTCGAGGAGGTCCACGTCGTCCTTGTCGACGCCGATGACGGTGTCGCCGTTCTTACGGAAATATGCGGTCACGGCCTGGCCGGCGGGCCCGGCCGAGCCGGTCACCAGAATGATCATGCGCGGATTCCCTCAGTCGATTCGACCACGTCCGTCAGCTTACGGCGCAGTGCCTCGTAGAACATGCTCAGGGGGAACTCGTCCGGCAGCACCGCGTCCACCTTGGCCTTCTGCTCCTCCGGCAGCGCCGCGACGCCCTTGGCCCAGACGGAGGCCGGGTGCGGGGCCACGTACGCGGTCACCAGCTCGTAGGCCGCCAGCCAGTGCGCCAGCTTGGAGCGGTCGATGCTGTCGCGGTAGAGCTTCTCCACCTCGCCGCGCAGGTCGGCGACGCCGTCCGCGACCCGGTCCCAGTCGATCGAGAGCCGGTTGTCGGTCCACCGGACGATGTCGTTGCGGTGCAGGTAGGCGAACAGGAGCTGGCCGCCGAGCCCGTCGTAGTTGCGCACCCGCGCGCCGCTGATCGGGAAGCGGAACAGCCGGTCGAACAGGATGGCGTGCTGCACGTACCGGGCGTGCGGCACGCCCTGCCGCTCCAGCTCGACCGCCTCGCCGAACGCGGTCAGGTCGCAGCGCAGCTCCTCCAGCGAGTACAGCCAGTACGGCATCCGCTGCTTGATCATGAACGGGTCGAACGGCAGGTCGCCGTGGCTGTGCGTGCGGTCGTGGACCAGGTCCCAGAGCACGAAGGTGTCCTCGGCGAGCTGCTGGGAGGCCAGCAGCCGGGCGGCGTCCGGCGGCAGGTCGAGCTTGAGGGTCTCGGCCGCGGCCGCCGACACCCGGCGGAACCTGGCGGCCTCGCGGTCGGCGAAGATGCCGCCCCAGGTGAAGCGGGCGGGCGCCTGCCGCACGGCCACGGTCTCGGGGAACAGCACGGCCGAGTGGGTGTCGTAGCCGGAGGTGAAGTCGATGAAGCCGATCGGCACGAACATCGGGTTGTCGTAGCCGCCGGCCTCCAGGCGGGCCAGCCAGTCCGGCCAGATCGTGCGGATCCAGACGGCCTCCAGGTTGCGGTCCGGGTTGCCGTTCTGGGTGTACATGGGGAACACGACCAGGTGCTCCAGGCCGTCCACACGCTGGGTGTCGGGGTGGAACAGGTCGAGAGAGTCGAGGAAGTCGGGCACGCCGAGCCCGCCGGCCGCCCACGCGGCGAGGTCGCGGCGCACGGCCTCCAGGTACGCCGCGTCGTGCGGGAAGTGCGGCGCGAGCTCGCCGACGCGCGCGGAGATCCGCTCCACCAGCGCCGCGGCGCGCTCCTTGCCCTCCTCAGGCACCGAGCCGTCCTTGACCTGCAGCGGGCGCAGCTCCTCGACGGCGGCCTTGAGCGCCGCGAACAGCCCGGCCTTGGCCGCCCCGCTGCCGACCGCGGCGATGTGCGCGGTGCCGTCCGAGGGGGCGCCGTCCTCGGGCAGGCGGGCGGCCCAGGTGACGGCGTTGCCCCAGAGCCTGCGGTGGTCGTAGTCGTCGATCGAGTCGTCGCCGAACAGGTCGGAGTCGGCGAAGGCGACGACCCGGCCGCGCCCGTGCCGCACGGCGACGGCGAGCGGCGCGCCCGCCGGGTCGGCCGTGCCGGAGGTGGTGAACAGCACGGTCGCCGCGGTGCCCGGCGCCACGGTGAGGACGCCGCTGCGGTAGAAGCAGGCGTCCCTGACGCCGGCGAGCAGGCCGTCGCCGGTGGCGCGGGCGGCCCGCACCCAGGTGGCGACGCCGCGGTGGGCGTGCCCGGGGTCGCGGACGGTCGTGTGGCCGATGCCGAGGCCGAACCGGGCCAGCAGGTCGCGCAGGTTGTTGCCGTACTTGTCCTGCTCCTCCTCGGCCAGCACCACGAGCCCGCCGCCGCCGGCCACGTACGCCTCGATCGCGTCCAGCTCGGCGGCGGACAGGACCGGGCTGCCCTGGCCGGTGGTGCGCTCCCAGCGCTCGCCCGACGGGTGCGCGATCACCAGGACGTCGTGCCCGGCCAGCACGTCCGGCTGGAGCGTTCCCGAGGTGCGGGCGGTCACCGTGTGCCCGAGATGGCGCAGCAGGGCCGCGGCCCGCGCGTAGCTGTTGTCGTCGGGGTGGGCGGGGTTGATGGCCTCGGCCACCTCGCGCCGCACGGTCCACGACTCGCTGTGGGCCTCGTCGAAGAGCACCCGGGGGAACGCTCGCATAAAATCTCCTGTATCAACCGCCTTATGCCGGAAAATATACACACAAGGCGGGTGACCTGAGCAAACCGTCAGGCGGCCCCCGGCCGGACCACGCCGGTCTCGTACGCGAACACCACCGCCTGCGCCCGGTCCCGCAGGGACAGCTTCATCAGCACCCGCGCCACGTGCGTCTTGACCGTCGCCTCCCCCACGTACAGCTCGCCGGCGATCTCCGCGTTGGTCAGGCCGCGCGCCAGCAGCCGCAGCACCTCCAGCTCGCGCGGCGTCAGCTCGGCCAGCGCCGGCGAGGGCGTCGGCTCGGCCCGCCCGGCGAACGTGGCGATCACCCGGCTGGTCACCGCCGGGTCGAGCAGCGCGTCGCCCGCGTGCACCACCCGGATCGCGTCGAGGAGCTGCTCCGGCGGCGAGACCTTCAGCAGGAACCCGCTGGTGCCGGCGCGCAGCGCCGCGTACAGGTTCTCGTCGGTGTCGAACGTGGTCAGCGTGATGACCTTCGGCGGCGAAGGCGTGTCCAGCAGCTCCTTCGCCGCCGACAGCCCGTCGAGCCTGGGCATCGAGATGTCCATGAGGACGATGTCCGGGCGCGTCCGCCGCGCCACGGCGATCGCCTCCCGCCCGTCGGCGGCCTCGCCGACGACTTCCATGCCGGGGTCGCTATCGACGACCATGCGCAACCCGGCCCTCACCATCGCCTGGTCGTCGGCGATGACTATGCGAATGCCCACGCACGGAGGGTAGACTCCGCGCCCGTGCCTTGAACACCCAGGCCAAGCCGGACACAAGTCAGTTCCAAGTGCGCCCGCCGGTCACGAGACGTGGATGCTCTGCCGGAAGCGGGCCTGGGTCGCGTCGTCGCAGTTCGCCTTGGCGCAGAAGTACATCACCAGCATGTTCTTGGGCTGCCGGCCGATCACGTAGCTGACGAAGCCCAGCCGGGTGCCGGTCGACTGGTCGATCAGCGAGCCGTCGAAGCGGGTGGCCGGCTTGTTGCCCGCCTGGTCCTGCACCGGCTTGTCGAGGTCGACCGTGCCGGGCAGCAGGGCCTCCATCTTGGCCTTCATCTGGTCGGCGTCGCCGGCCGGGTCGACGGTGTCGGAGGTCTGGACGTACACGCCGGAGGCGCTGTCGGGGTCGTCGGCGACGATCTGCGAGACCGCCGCCCAGTCGGCCCCCGGGCCTGAGACGAACAACGACTCGAACTCCGCGGCGTGCGGCGAGGCCACGGCGAACAGGTCGCGATGGGTGCGGGCGGTCCAGTCGCCCGGGTAGTCGAAGGCGAGCGGCGCGGCCGGGCTGGGCTGGTAGCGCGCCCAGGTGTCGCCGCGGTGGCTGAAGACGATGAACGCCACCAGCGCGAGCGCGGCGACGGCGGCGACCAGCGTGACGGCCACGATCGGCACCCGGCCGGGACGCTTGCCACGCGTGCCCTCCCGGGTCGGCGCCCCGGGCGGCAGGGGGCCGGTGTGCGCGGAGCTCGCCCGCGGCCCGGCCTGTGACCCGCCCTGTGCCCCCGACGGCGGCGCGCCGAACGGGTAGGAGTGCGGCCCGGACGAACCAGGCACGGAGTGCGGCCCCGACAACCCTGGCACCGAGTGCGGCCCGGACGAACCGGGCACCGAGTGCGGCCCCGACGAGCCGGGCACCGAGTGCGGCCCCGACGAGCCGGGCCCGGAGGGCGGGCCCGGCACCGGGTACGGGCCCGAGTGCGGGCTCGTGCCGGGCCGCGGCACCAGCCCGCCCCTGCCCAGCAGGTCGTCCTGGTCGGCCTGGGGGCCGCTGATGGCGTCCCGCAGCGCCGTGACGAACTCGGTGCAGGTGGCGTAGCGCTGCTCGGGCGACTTGGCCAGCGCCCGCGCCATCACCGCGTCCACCTGCGGCGGCAGCTCGGGCCTGATGTGCGACAGCGGCACCGGCTGCTCGGCCAGGTGCGCCCACAGCAGCGCGATGTCGTTCTCCCGCTGGAACGGCAGCCGCGCCGACAGCGCCTCGTAGACCACGCAGCCCAGCGCGTACTGGTCGCAGCGCCCGTCGATGTGCTCCTTGTTGATCTGCTCGGGCGACATGTACCGGGGCGTGCCGATGAACTGGTCGGTCTGCGTCAGCCCGGAGATGGACGAGCGGTGCTTGGTGATGCCGAAGTCGGTGAGGTAGACGTGGTCGCCGGCCAGCAGGATGTTGGCCGGCTTGACGTCGCGGTGGATGAGGTCGTGCGCGTGCGCGGCGTCGAGCGCGGCGGCGACCTGGGCGAAGATGCGGTTGGCCGGGCCGAGCGGCAGCGGCCCCCGGTCGTGGATGAGCCGGCGCAGGTCGAGGCCGTCGACGTAGCGCATGGCGATGTAGAGCACGCCGTCGGCGTCGGCGTTGGCCTCGTAGATCGGGATGATGTTGGGGTGCTCGATGCTGGCGACCGTCCTGGACTCCAGGATGAACCGCTGCCTGAACCGGTCGTCGACGCTGAGCACCGGGTTGAGGATCTTCAGCGCCACCCGGCGGCTCAGCCGCGGGTCGAGCGCCAGGTAGACGACGGCCATGCCGCCCTTGCCCACGATGTCCTCGATGTAGTACCCGGCCACCTCCTGGCCGATGAGCGATCTCTCGTTCAATTGCATCACGTCTCGATGGGGTGACCACAGTAGCCGCAGAAGCGGTGCGCGTGCCCCAGCCTCATGCCGCACGACGTGCAGTACTTCATCGGGGCCTCCTGCGCGGTCATCACCTGCTGCTGCTGCGGGACCACTTGGAACGGCTGGGACCTCCGCACGACCACGGTCTGGTTCGCGCCCTCGTCGTACGGCGGCCCGGCCGCAAGCGGCTGCGGCGGTTCGGTCACCTTGTCAGGAGAGCGCCGGCGCCACAGCAGATACGCCCCGCCGCCCGCCGCGAGGAACAGCACCACCGCCGCCGCGAGGAACGGCCACAGCGGCCGCGAGGAGGTGGGCGAGGTCGCGGCGAGCTGCTTGGTGCCCTGGTCCTCCGGGCCGCCGCGCTTGGCCAGCGTGGTCTTGAGCAGGCCCGCCGCCACGACGTTGCCGGGGTAGAGCTCCAGCACCCGCTGGAAGCCGGGCGCGGCCTCGGTGTAGTACTTGGTGTGGTACCGCGTCAGCGCCGCCTCGAACGCGGTGTCGATGGCCCCGCGGCGCGGCGTCACCTTGGCCGCGGTCAGGACGTTCAGGACCTCCCTGATCCCGAGCATCTTGCCTTCCTTGCCGCCGCCGATGAGCAGGCCGATGACGTGCCCGTCCTTGTCTCCGATGACGGGGGCGCCGACCATGCCCTTGTCGGCCATGCCGCCGAGCTCGACCGGCTCGTCCACCTTCTTCTCCGGGTCGGCGAACGGCCGGCCCGTCTGGCCCTGGCCGCCGCCCTGGCCGAGGTGGGCGATGGCGACGGTGTGGTGCACGTCCGGGCCGGGACGGCCGAGGAAGCCGGCGACGTTGGTGGGCGAGCCGACCTGGTCGGGCACCTTGTCGGCGAGCGGCGCGGTCGGCACGCCGACACCGGTCGCGGGGGTCAGCGGCACCAGCACGGCGGGGTCGTCGGGGTTGGGGCCGGCCTTGATGCACTTGACCTTGTAGCCGGTGGTGCTGGCCGGGGAGACGTTGGGGTAGGCGGTGATCTCGGTGGTGATGGCGACGATGCAGGTGGCGGTGTCGGTCTTGGGCGGGTAGCACTCCTGCAGGTGGTGGTTGAGCTGGTCGTCGGAGAGCTTGTGCCGCTCGTAGTCGGCCGGGATCTTGACCTTGTGGTAGTCGGCGAAGATCTTGTTGGCGGCGTAGATCGCCACGTCGTTCGGGTTCACCGCGAGGCGGCGCAGGCCGACGACGGTGCCGTCGGGGTTGACGACCGTGCCGGTGCCCATGGCGAAGGGGATGTCGTAGGACCGCTCCACGTGTTTCAGCTCGCCGATGTGGTCGAGCAGGGTGATGTCCACGTGCGACACCGACTCCAGGCGCACCACGGCCGGGGTGACCAGGTCGGTGATGCCGCTGGGGTGGTCGTGGGCCGCGACCGGCGTCGCGGTCAGGAACAGTGCCGCCGCGATGGCACCGAGAAGAGCTGTGAGGCGCGCCATCTGTCCGCTCCCAACACAAGGAATAGGACCAGGGTCCCAATCACCTGTCGTAAGTCAATAGACCACTTCGTAGACAAGCGCTTGCTAGGGGGCGTAACGTACCCGGGTGGCCTTCGCGATCGGCGTCGATGTCGGCGGCACCTTCACCGATGTGGTCCTCCGGGATTCGTGCGGCGCGGTTTCCGTGGCAAAGTGCTTGAGTACCCACTACGACCCCATCGCGGGAATCGTCACGGGCGTTACGCGGGTGCTCGCGGGGCGCGACCCCGCGCAGGTCACCCGGGTCGTGCACGCCACCACGCTGGCCACCAACGCGGTGCTGGAGCGCACCGGGGCCCGCGTCGCCTACGTCACCACCGAGGGCTTCCGTGACGTCGTGCCGCTCGGCCGCTATGCCCGCGTCGAGGAGGACCGCTACGACCTCCGCTTCACCCCGCCCCCTCCCCCGGTCGCGCCCGAGGACTGCTTCGAGGTCACCGAGCGCGTCTCGGCCCGCGGCGAGGTGCTGACCCCGCTCGACGACGGCTCCGTGCGGCGGGTGGCCGCCGAGATCGCCCGGCGCGGCATCGGCTCGGCCGCGGTGTGCCTGCTCCACTCCTACGCCAACCCCGCGCACGAGCGCCGGGTCGCGGAGATCCTGCGCGCGTCGGTCCCGGCGGTGGTGACCTCCTCGGAGGTGTGGCCCGAGATCCGCGAGTACGAGCGCGCCACCACCACCATCATGTCCGCCTACATCGGCCCGCTGATGGCTTCCTACCTGTCCCAGCTGCGGGAGCGGCTGGCGGCGCTCGGCGTCCGCGCCCCCGTGCACGTCATGGAGTCCGGCGGCGGCGTGATCTCCGCCGAGCTGGCCGCGCGGCGGGCGGTCGCCACCATCGAGTCGGGGCCGGCGGCGGGCGTGCTGGCGGCCGCCGGGGCCGGGTTCGCGGAGGCGATCTCGTTCGACATGGGCGGGACGACCGCCAAGGCGTGCGTGGTGCGCGGCGGGCGGCCGGAGATCACCCACGAGTTCCACGTCGGCGGCAAGGGCAGCTTCGGCGGGCGGCGGGCGGGCACCGGCGTGCCGATCAAGACCCCGGCCATCGACCTGGCCGAGGTGGGCGCGGGCGGCGGCAGCGTGGCCTGGCTGGACGCCGCCGGCGCGCTGCGCGTCGGGCCGCGCTCGGCCGGCTCCTCCCCCGGCCCCGCCTGCTACGGGCTGGGCGGGGCCGAGCCCACGGTCACGGACGCCAACCTGGTGCTCGGCTACCTCTCCTCCGCCTCGATCCCGCTGCGGCCCGGGCCGGCGGCCGAGGCGCTGGACCGGCTGGCCGGGCCGCTCGGCGTGTCGCGGGAGGCGGCGGCGTACGCCGTCCACGAGATCGTCAGCGCCGCCATGGCGTCCGCGGTGCACGTCGTCACCGTGCAGCGCGGCATCGACCCGCGCGGGTTCGCCCTGGTCGCCTTCGGCGGGGCGGGCCCGATGCACGCGGCTCGGGTGGCCGGGCGGTTCGGGATCGCGACGGTGGTGGTGCCCGCGCACTGCGGGGTGGCCTCGGCGGCGGGGCTGCTGGCCGGCGAGCTGTCCACGGACCGGGTCAGGTCCCGGCTGGAGGCGGGCGACCCGGAGCCGGTCTTCGCCGAGCTGACGGCGGAGGCCGCCGCCGACCTGGGGGTCTCGCCCGGCGACCCGGCGGTGCGCGTGGAGCGGTCGGTGGACGTGCGCTTCCGCGGGCAGTCGCACGACCTGACCGTCGCCTGGTCGCCGTCGCGCGAGGTGCTGGCCGACCGGTTCGCCGAGCGGTACCGGCAGGTGTACGGCATCGCGCAGCGCGGCGAGATCGAGCCGGTCGGCTACCGCGTCCGCGTCACCGTCACGAACGGCACCACCGCCCCCGCCCCGCGCTCCACGGCGGCGGAGGGGCCCGCCACCCCCGGCCCGCGCTCCCCCGTGCCTCCACCGGCGGGGGCGGGTGGCCGCCGGGCCGCCTACTTCGCCGAGCGCGGCGGCTACGTCGAGGTGCCGGTGCACACCCGCGCCACCATGCCGGACCTGCTGCCCGGCCCGGCGATCATCGAGGACGCCGAGTCCACGATCGTCGTCCCGCCCTCCTGGACCGCCGCGCTGGTCCGCCGCTCCGGAGCCGTGCACCTGACCGCGGGCGGCCCGGCATGAAGGACGCCCTGACCGCCGAGGTGCTGCGCAACGCGCTGGTCGTGGCCGCGGAGGAGGCCAGCATCGTCGTGGTGCGCTCGGCCTGGTCGACGTTCATCGTGGAGGGCTCCGACGCCTCGGCCGCCCTCCTGGACGCCCGCGGCCGGCTCATCGCCCAGTCCATGGCCACCACGCTCATGAACAGCATGGCCCTCCGCACCGCCCTGCCCGAGCTGCTCGCCGACCACTCGCCGGGCACGATGCGGCCCGGCGAGGTGTACGCGCTCAACGACGCCTACCGGGGCGGCGTGCACACCAACGACCTGCTGGTCTACCGGCCGGTCTTCGCCGGGGGCGGGCCCGCGTACTTCGCCGCCACCATGATCCACGTCTCCGACCTCGGCGGGCTGTCGGCGGGCGGCATGGCCCCGCTGGCCACGGACATCTTCCTGGAGGGCCTGCAGCTCCCGCCGGTCCGGCTGGCCACGGCCAACGGTCTCGACCCGGCGATGGAGGCCGTGCTGCGGGCCAACAGCCGCACCCCGGACAAGGTCATGGGCGACGTCCGCGCGCTCGTCGCCGGGACCGCGGTGGCCGCCGCCCGCCTGGAGGCCGTCCTGGCCGAGTACGGCGAGGAGGGGCTGGCGGCCGGCGTCGAGGACTACCTCGACCACACCGAGGCCCGCACCCGCGCCTCACTGGCCGGGCTGCCCGAGGGGCGGTTCGCGGCGGCGTACCCGATCGACGACGACGGGATCGACGCCGGGCGCGCGCACGAGGTCCGCGTCGCCGTCACCCTCGGGCCCGGCGGCGCGGTGCTGGACTTCGCCGGCACCGGCCCCCAGGTGCCGGCCGCGATCAACGCCTCGGCCTCGCAGTCGCTGGCCGCCGCCGTCTTCGCGATCCGCTGCTTCCTGGACCCCACGATCCCCATGAACGACGGCTGCCTGCGCGCGATCGACGTCCGCCTGCCGGAGGGGTCGCTGCTGAACGCGCGCTCGCCGTACCCGTGCGGCGGCCGGTACGTGCCGATCTACGCCGCCATGGAGGCGGTCTTCCAGGCGATGTCGGACGCGGTGCCGGAGCGGGCGATCGCGGCCAGCGGCATCCTGCAGCCGTTCTCGATCGCGGCCGTGGGGGCGCCGTACTGGATCCACCTGTCCTACGACTTCGGCGGCGTGGGGGCGCGACGCGGGCTGGACGGCCCGGACGCGACCGGCGTGCACTTCGGCGTGGGCCGCAACTCGGTGCCGCAGGCCGAGCCGGTGGAGAGCCGCTGCCCGATCGTGGTCGAGTCGATCGCCACGATCCCGGACTCGGGCGGCCCCGGCCGCTGGCGGGGCGGGCTCGGCTCGCGGACGGTGTACCGCTTCCTCGCCGACTGCCACGTCACCACCCGGGGCGACCGCCTGCGCCTGCCTCCGCCGGGCCGCGACGGCGGCCTGCCCGGCCGCACCGGCGGCTTCTACAAGCGGCATCTGGACGGGCGGCTGGAACGGCTGGCGTCCAAGGTCAACAACGTGCGGTTCGCGGCCGGCGAGGCGTTCGTCGTCGCCACCACGGGCGGCGGCGGCCTCGGCCCCCCGTCCGGACGGGACCCGGCCGCCGTCCGCGCCGACCTCGCCACCGGCCGCGTCACCCCGGAGGGCGCGGCCCGCGACTACGGGCTTCTAACCGCGCAACCGCATCAGGTCGGCGGGATCGAAACTCACGGGAAATGGCGCTGACAAGGTGACCGCGGCTCCCGCCTTGTGGACAGTCGGGCCCTCGTAGGAACGTCCGTCGAGCTCGTAGACGTAGAGCGACGGCCCCTCATCGGGCTCGATGCGCCAGTAGCGAGGGATGCCTGCCTCGGCGTAGGCCGTCATCTTGGTGGATCTGTCCTGCGCCTTGCTGCTCGGGCTCACCACTTCGACCGCCAGCAGCAGGTCGCGTGGCGCGTACACGAGATCCACCGCCTCCGACACCTGCTCGGGCACGACCACCAGATCGGGAATGTAAAGGTCCTCCACGCTCGGGCTGACATTGACGGTCGTCAGGCACTCGATCCCGGCCGGTGCCGCGGTTTCGAGGATGACGACAAGCCGGCTGATCACACGCTGGTGCCGTGGCTTGGGGGCAGGGCTCACTACTAGGCTCCCGTTGAAGAGCTCATAACGGTTCCCGTCGTCGGGGAACTTGAGCAGGTCGTCGACCGTGAAGGGTGGCGCACCCGGGAGAACCGTGCGCCTCGTGCTGGTCGGTTCGATCGTCGCCATCGCGGTCACCCACTCAGTATCGCGAGCCTCGCCCTCGTCCACATGCTACTTCCCACGATCGCCTTACTTTAAGTGATGAGGCCGCCACGCCTCGGCGCCGCGGCGGACGGCGGTGTGGACGGCGCGGGCCGTCCGCGCCCCCCACTCCGAGCGCGGCCCGCCGAACAGCTCCGGCGGCCCGTCCGCGCCGACCTCGCCACCGGCCGCGTCACCCCAGAGGGCGCGGCCCGCGACTACGGCTTCGATCAGTCGTCGTCGACCAGATCCGCGGGATCGAGAGTGACGGGGTAGGGCGCCGCCAGAGTGACGGTGGTGCCGGGCTTGTGCGCCGACGGGCCGCGGTAGACGTCGCCGTCGAGCTCGCTGACGTAGAGCGTCGGACCTTCGAGGGGTTCGACCCGCCAGTAGGCGGGAATGCCGGCGGCGGCGTACGCCGTGGCCTTGGTGCCTCTGTCGTGCACCTTGGTGCTGGGGCTGACCACTTCCACGGCCAGGAGCACGTCAGCCGGGTCGAACATGAGCCGCACCGCTCTGGCTCTGGCCTTGGGCACGACCACGATGTCGGGGATGTAGAGATCCTTGTCGGAGGCGCGCACATTGACCGTCGACAGCACCTTGAAATGCGACGGCGCAGCCTGATGCAGGATCGTCTGCAGGATGAAGATCACGTCCTGGTGCAGGGGGGTGGGGGCAGGGCTCACTACTAGGCTCCCGTTGAAGAGCTCATAACGGTTCCCGTCGTCGGGGAACTTGAGCAGGTCGTCGACCGTGAAGGGTGGCGCACCCGGGAGAACCGTGCGCCTCGTGCTGGTCGGTTCGATCGTCGCCATCGCGGTCACCCACTCAGTATCGCGAGCCTCGCCCTCGTCCACATGCTACTTCCCACGATCGCCTTACTTTAAGTGATGAGGCCGCCACGCCTCGGCGCCGCGGCGGACGGCGGTGTGGACGGCGCGGGCCGTCCGCGCCCCCCACTCCGAGCGCGGCCCGCCGAACAGCTCCGGCGGCCCGTCCGCCCGCACCGCGACGCACACCGCGTCCGAGGCGGTGCCGGTGCCCGCGTAGCCGGTCTCGACGAGGGCCTGGGTCTTCGCCTCGGTGACGGTCATGACCAGGTTGACCAGGGCGGCGTCGGTCATGGCGACCGGCAGCGCGGCCACGATGTTGACCGTGCCGACCCGGATCGGGGCCAGCTCGGGGTCCGGCGCGCCGTCGGGGGCGGCGGCCCAGGTGGGGACGCGCAGGCCCACGGTGGCCCAGGCGTCCACGCCGCCGTCGGACGCCTGGACGCAGCGGTCCACGGAGGCGGCGGTCATCATGCCGACGCCGTTCCCGCCGGGCCCGAGCGAGACCAGGTGCTCGACCGGGTCCATGCGCGCGTACCCGGCCACGACCTGGGCGTTCAGCACCCATTCGCGCTCGCCGAGGCCCCCGCCGAGCATGGCGGAGGAGATCATCCGCCAGCCCGGCCCGAACTCCCACAGCAGCGCGCCGAGCCGCGCGCCTTCCTCGGTCCGGTACGTCAGCTTCATGAGCCACCTCTCACCAGGTGCACGACCGGACGCCCGTCCGGCCCCGGCTCGATCTTGACATGGGCGTCGAAGTGCCGTCCCACGAGTTCCTCGGTGAGCACCTGGGCGGGCTTGCCGGTCGCGGCGGCCCGGCCGCCGGCCAGCAGGAGCAGCGTGTCGGCGTACAGGCCGGCCACGGTCAGGTCGTGCAGCGTGGTGACGACGGTGAGCCCGTCGGCCCGCCGCAGCCGGTCCACCAGCTCCAGCACCTGCTGCTGGTGGCCGAGGTCGAGCGCGGTGGTCGGCTCGTCGAGCAGCAGCACGGGGGCCTGCTGGGCGAGCGCGCGGGCGAGCACCGCCCGCTGCCGCTCGCCGCCGGACAGCTCCCCGACGCGCCGGGCGGCCAGGTCGGCGAGGTCGAGCCGGGTCAGCACGGACCCGGTGACCTCGCGGTCGTGGGCGCTCTCGCGTCCCAGGTACGGGATGTAGGGGGTGCGGCCCAGCAACGCGTAGTCGAAGACCGACATGTCGGGCGGCAGCGCGGGCGTCTGCGGCGCGTACGCGACCAGCCGGGCCCGCGCCCGCGCTTTGAGCCCGTCCGCTGGCCGCCCGTCCAGGACGACCTCCCCCCGATGCGCGACCAGCCCCATGACGGCCTTGAGCAGGGTGGACTTGCCGGCCCCGTTCGGCCCGATGACGGCCAGCCACTCGCCCTGCCGCACCCGCAGCCCGACGTCGCGGACCACGTCGCGCTCGCCGAGCCGCACGCTCAGCCCCCGCGTCTCGATCACGTGCCCGTCCGCCGCGTCATCCGCAGCACCCCCACGAAGAAGGGCGCGCCGACGAACATCGTCACCACGCCGATCGGCAGCTCGGCGGGCGCGAGCACGGTGCGCGCGACCAGGTCGGCGAGCACGAGGAAGGCCGCGCCGCCGATCATCGACAGCGGCAGCACGATCCGGTACGAGCCGCCCGCCAGCCGCCGCACCACGTGCGGCACCACGATCCCGACGAACCCGATGAGCCCGCTCACCGCCACCGCCGCCGCCGTGGCCAGCGACGCCGCCAGCAGCACGACCAGCCGCACCCGGGCGGCGGGCACGCCGAGGCTGACGGCCTCCTCGTCGCCGACCGACAGCACGTCGAGCATGCGCCCGTGCAGCAGGAGCAGCCCGGCGGCGGCCACGGCGTACGGCAGCACCAGGAAGAACTGGTCCCAGCCCCCGCCGACGTCGCCGAGGATCCACGAGTAGATGCGCTGCAGCTCCTCGACCTTGAACTGCTGCACGAACGTCTGGATCGCGGTCAGGAACGACGTCACCGCCACCCCGGCCAGCACCAGCGTGGCGGTGCCGCCGGAGCGCCCGGCGGTGTTGCCGAGCGTGTACGCCAGCAGCACCCCGCCCACGGCCCCGGCGAACGCCGCGACCGGGATGCTCGCCGCCGTCGCCGGCAGCGCGACGATCGCGAACGTGGCCGCGAGGCCCGCCCCCGCCGCCGCGCCCAGCAGGTACGGGTCGGCGAGCGGGTTGCGGAACACGCCCTGGTACCCGGCCCCGGCCATGGCGAGCAGCCCGCCCACCACGGCGGCGACCAGCACGCGGGGCAGCCGCAGCTCGTACAGCAGGCCCTGCTCGACCGGCGTGAGCCCCGAGTCGGCGTGCACGAACGGCAGCCAGTCGGCGGCCTGGAGCACCACCTGCCAGGGCGACATGTCGGCGGCCCCGCCGAGCAGCCCCGCGATCATGGACAGGGCCAGCACGCCGAGGGCGCCCGCCACCCACAGGGGTCTGGCCCGCGACGGGCCGGCCTGTCTCGTCACGGTCAGCTCGCGCCGGCCTTGGCCACGGCGGCGCCGACGGTCTCGGCGAGCTGCACGATGCGCGGCCCCCAGCGGGAGGCGAGGTCGTCGTCGAGCTCGACCACCCGGTCATCGGCGATCGCCGACAGCTTGGCCCACCCGGGCCGCTCGGCCAGCGTCTCCTTGCTCTGCTTGCAGCACTTGACGTCGGCCAGGAAGATCAGGTCGGGGTCGGCCTGGGCGACGAACTCGGCCGACAGCTTGGGGTAGCCGCCCGCCGCTTCGGGCGCCTTGTCGGCGATGTTGGTCAGGCCGAACAGGGCGTACACCTGGCCGATGAACGTCTGGGACGTGGCGGCGTACGGCGTCTGGTCGAGCTCGTGGTAGTAGGTGAGCTTCTTGTCCTTCGGGGCCTCGGCGGCCAGCTTGTCCATGGCCGTCCTCATGCCGGCGACGACCTCGTCGGCCTTGGCCTTGTTGCCGGTGGCCGCGCCCAGCTCGGCGATCTCCTCGTACGCCTCGTCGAGGGTCTTGGCGGCCGGCTCCAGCAGCACCGGCACGCCGACCTTGCCCAGCTCGGCGACGACCTTGTCCAGGTCGTCGGAGAGCACGACGAGGTCGGGCTTCTTGGCGACGATGGCCTCGACGTTCGGCTTGAAGCCGGACAGGTCGGTGCGCGGGGCCTCGGGCGGGAAGTTCGAGCGGTCGTCCACGGCGACGACCTGCGGGCCGGCGCCGATGGCGAACAGGGACTCGGTGTGGGTGGCCGAGAGCGAGACGATGCGCTCGGGCTTCTTGGCGATGGTGACCTGGCCGTTGCCCGCCTCGATGGTGACGGGGAAGCCGGCGGCGGCGGGAGCCTGGGAGGAGGCGGGGGCGGGGGCGGAGCTGGCGGCGGGGGACGGGGTGGCCGGGGTGCCGCCGGTCTGGCCGCATCCGGCCAGCACCAGCGTTCCCAGCAGCGCGCCCGCGAAGGCCGTGCGTACGGGCCTCACGAGAAGTCCTTTCACACTGTCGGAACCGAGAGACCCGCGAAGAGCGACGGATCACCCTTTTCCACGAGGGTTGATGGCGTCAGCGCAGCGGCAGGCGACCTGGCTATGACAGTTGCGGGACAGCGCCGGACTCGCACCGGACTTCGCTGCGCACTGCGCGTCGGACAAACGCTATCAATCCTCTGGAGAGCCGCTTCGTCAAGGTGACAGTTGCGCTTCCGCCTCGGCGACGATCCGCTGCAGGCGCAGGCCGTGGGCGGCGTCGAGCGGGTGGCCGCCGCCGTCGCGGACGGTCCGCGCGAACTCCTCGGCGATGGCGTCGAGGGGGTCGTCGTCGAACGGCAGCAGGACGGCGTTGCCGGTGCGGCCGTACACGGCGAAGGTGGCGGGCGGCAGGTCGCCGACGGCCGCCATGCACAGCGACGCCTCCGACACCGCGCCGCCCTCGTGCTCCAGCAGCAGCCCGACCCAGCCGAGCGGGTTGCCGTGGGCGCGCACGCCGCGCACCCGGCCGAGCGCGGCGTCCAGCAGGTCGATCACGTGCGGGCCGACGTCGAGCAGCGCGCCGCGCTCCAGCCGCCAGGGCGTGGCGAAGGGGTGGTCGCCGAGGAGCGCGCCGGAGATGTTCGCGGCGTGGCCGCCGAACGGCCGGATCTCGCCGCACCTGGCCAGGAACGTCCTGGTCTGGACGGCGTAGCGCAGGGTGAGCACCATCTGGCTGGCCACGCCCGCCTCGGCCACCGCGTCGGCCAGCCGCCGGGCGCCGTCGAGGGAGTCGGCCAGCGGCTTCTCCAGCAGCAGCGCCTTGCCCGCGCGGGCGGCCCGGACGCCCAGCTCGGCCTGGACGGCGGGCGGCACGCAGAACGCCACCGCCTCGCAGTGCTCGAACAGCTCCTCGACGCGTTCGTACACCGGGGCGCCCAGCTCGGCGGCCGCCTCGGGCCGGCGGGCCCAGACGCCCGCGAGGCGGGTGTGCGGGCCCTTGGCCAGCATCGGCGCGTGCGCCATCCGCGCCCAGGGGCCCGCGCCCACCAGGCCGACCGCCACCGGCTCCATGAAACCTCCCGGAGTTTCGCATCAAAGGCACCTCAATGCCACATACCTCCCAATCTGCCCCCATACCCGCCTCAGCCACCTCCCGTTTTCCGGCCACCCCCTCGCAGCCGGCCCGCTGCCCGTGGGGCGCTCCTCAGGGGAGGAGGCGGCTGCGCTGAATGGCGTGCTGGGGGCGGTGCGCGAGGGTGCCGGAGTCGAGGATCAGGGTCTGGCCGGTCAGGCAGCGGCTCTCGTCGCAGGCCAGGAAGGCGACCAGGTGGGCGACGTCCTCCACCGTGCACGGCCACGGCAGCAGCCGCTCGGCGGCCTTGTCGGCGAGCTGGGCGGGCGACAGCGCGCGCTCGGCGGCCGGGGTCAGGACGAGCGCCGGCGCGACCGCGTTGCACCGGATGCCGCGCGCGCCGTACATGGTCGCGACGTACCGGGCGAAACCGACCAGGGCCGCCTTCGAGGCCCCGTACGCGGCGTGCGCCTCGTCCCCCGTGAAGGCCGACACCGACGAGGTGAGCACGATCGACCCGCCGTCCGGCATGGCGGGCACCGCGTGCTTGACCATGAGCATGGCCCCCCGCAGGTTGACCTCCATGGTCCGGTCCCAGACGGCGACGTCGAGGCCGGCCAGCTCCCGGTCGCGCCCGTACACCTCGGCGCCGAGCGCGGCGGCGTTGGAGTGCAGCACGTCCACCCGCCCGTACGCGGCCACCAGCGCCCCCACGGCGGCCGCCACCTGCTTCTCGGCCGAGACGTCGCACTCCAGCGCGAGCGCGTCCCCGCCCCGCTGCCTGACCAGCGCGGCGGTGGCCTCGGCGGCGTCGCCGCGCACGTCGAGCACGCCCACGCGGGCCCCTTCCGCGGCCAGCCGCAGCGCGCACGCGGCCCCGATCCCCGACCCGGCCCCGGTGACCAGCCCGGCCCGCCCGGCGAGCCGCCCGGCCGTCACCACTCCACCCGCAGCGCCGTCAGCCCGCGCCCGACCAGCGACCTGCGGTACGTCACCGGCTCGCCCGGCACCAGCCGCAGCCCCGGCAGCCGGCGGCCGAGCACCTCCAGCGCGGTCCGCAGCTGGAGCCGGCCGAGCGCCGCGCCCACGCAGAAGTGGATGCCGTAGCCGAACACGAGGTGGTCGGCGGCGTTGGGCCGGTCGATGCGGAAACGCTCGGGCTCGGGGAAGACGGTCTCGTCGTGCCCGGCGGAGTCGGTGGACAGCAGCACCAGCGCCCCGGCCGGGATGGTGACGCCGTGCAGGGTGACGTCCTCGGTGGCGTACCGGAACGAGCCGAGCGAGGCCCCGTCGATGCGCATGCACTCCTCGGCGGCGTTGCCGGCGAGCGGGGGCGGCACCGGCCAGGCGCCCTCGCGCAGCAGCCGCAGGACGCTGTTGCCGAGCTGGTTGGGGACGGTGTCGTTGCCGCCGAGCAGGATCGTGGAGATCAGCTCGACGACCTCGCGGTGGGTCAGCTCGTCGCCGATGAGCGCGGTCATGAGGGAGGTGAAGTCGTCGCGGGGGTCCGCGGCGCGGGCGGCGACGAGCCGGTCCACGTACGCGAGGTAGTCGAGGAAGCTGCCGGCCAGGTCGAGCTGGCGGGCCGGCGGCTGGGGCGACAGGAAGAGCTGGAACCAGTCCTTGACGTGCGCCTGCACGAACGCCTCATCCTCCTCGGGCACCCCGATGAAGCGGGCGGTCAGCTTGATGGACGGCTCGTGCCCGAGGTCGGCGACGAAGTCGGCCGCGCGGCGCGGGGCGACCCGGTCGAGCAGGTCCTCGTTGAGCCGGCGGAAGGTCTCCTCCATGGCTGCGACCGCGCGCGGCGTGAACGCCCGCGACACCGAGCGGCGCAGCCGGGTGTGGTCGGGCGGGTCCACGTTGGCGACGAAGCTGGACAGGAACGAGCCGTGCTCGCCCAGCTTCTCCCTGGTCTCGGCGGTCAGGCTGCGCGAGATGGTGAGCGAGCCCAGGGAGGAGAAGCGGCGGGGGTCGCCGTAGGCGGCGCGCACGTCGGCGTAGCGGGTCAGCACGCAGGCCCGCAGGTGCTCGCTCCAGAACACCGGCGACTCGTGGCGCAGCCGGGCGAGGAAGGGGTACGGGTTCGCGACGTGCCAGTCCGCGCTGACGTCGAAGTCGCCGGTGAGGGGCAGCGTCATCGGAGGATCTCCCGCGGGTTGACGACGAGCATCTGGTGGATCTGGTCGTCCGTGACGCCCCGCTTGCGCAGCTCGGGCAGGACGTCGCGGGGGATGTGCAGCAGGTGGTAGTCCGGGTGGCGGCGGCGTACGACGTCGGCGTCGAAGCGGTCGTTGAAGCAGTACGAGTCGTGCCCCAGCACCAGCCGCCCGGCGTGCCCGCGCGCGCACAGCTCGGCCACCACCGCGACGCGCTGCTCGAACGGCGCGATGGTGTCGATGCCGAACCGGTCCATGCCGAGGTAGGAGCCGCCCGCCAGCAGCTCCTCCAGGTAGGCGAGGTCCGCCGAGTCGCCCGCGTGCCCGATCACCACCCGCTCCGGGTCCACCCCGAGCGAGGTGAGCAGCCGCTGCTGGTCCAGCCCGCCCCGGGAGGCGCTGTGGGAGTGGGTGGTGATGGGCGCGCCGGTCTCCAGGTGGGCCTCGGCGACCGCCCGGAACACCCGTTCGCAGCCCTTGGTCATGCCGAGGTGGTCGGAGGCGCACTTGAGCATGGCGGCCTTGACGCCGGTGCGGCCGATGCCCTCGGTGAGGTCGCGCACGAAGAACTCCGCCAGCCGGTCCGGCCCGCCGAACAACGAGCCCGGCCCCCGGTTGGCGAAGTACGGCGGCAGCGCGTCGTAGGTGTAGTAGCCGGTCGCGGCGACGATGTTGACGCCGGTCAGCCCGGCCACCCGCTGCACGGCGGGCAGGTACCGGCCGAGCCCGGGGACGGTGAGGTCCACGATGGTGTCCACGCCCTCGGCCTGGAGCGCGTCGAGCTTGGCCGCCGCCTCCCGCGCCCGGATCTCGGGGTCCCAGCCTTCGGGGATGTCCGGCCAGTTCCACAGGATCTCCGGGCTGAGGCCGAAGACGTGCTCGTGCATGAGCGTCGCCCCGAGGTCGGCGACCGGTCCCCTCACGGTCGCGGGCACGGGAACCTCTCGTGCTCGAAGGGCCGGTTGACCCGCAGCCCGAGCCCGTCGGTCTGCCCGTACGGCAGGCCGGTGTAGAGGGCGTCGGCGTCGAAGTAGGTGACGGTGAACGACAGCCGCGGCCGGTCGTGCCGGTTGGCGGGCGCGCCGTGCACGGTGAGCGCGTGGTGCGCGGTCGCGTCGCCGGCCCTGAGGTCGAGCGGCGGCGACAGCTCCAGCTCCTTCAGCCAGGGGTGCTGGCTGAGCTGGTCGTCGCCGGGCCTGGTGAAGCTGCGGCCGAGCAGGCCGAAGCGGTGGGAGCCGCTGTAGAAGCGCAGCGACCCCATGTCGGCGGGCACGTCGGCGAGCGCCAGCCAGACGGTGAGCATGGCCGAGCGGTCCATCGGCATCCAGGGGAAGTCCTGGTGGAACTCGGTGGCGCCGTGCTCGCCCGCCTCCTTCACCAGCAGATTGGTGACCTGGACGCGCACCGCGCGCACCCCGCGCAGCAGCCGGACGGCGGTGCGGCCCATCCGGGGGTGCAGGGCCAGCGCGGCGAAGCGCTCGTCGTCCGCGGCGACGTCCCTGGACTGGCCGAACGCCTCGTCGACCGGGCTCCGCTTGCCGCGTTCCCGGCCGCGCAGGTGACCGAGGGCGCGCTCGCGCAGCTCGGCGGCGGTGTCCGGGTCGATGAGCCGGCCGAGCCGCACCCAGCCGTGCTCGTGGAAGAAGGCCGCCTCGTCGTCGGTGGCCTCGCGCACGGGGATCTCCATGCGCCCCAGTCTCGCACCTAAAGCAAGCGCTTGGTAAGAGACGATTTGCGTGCCCCGCACTCCCGCCCCCCCGCGGCCGGCGGCATGGCCCTGGCGCTGCCCAGGGATTAGAGTCTGGCGGACAAGCGCTTGGTCAAGCGAGGAGGGGCCGATGCGGCCGTTCAGGTTCGGGGCGGTGCTCCGCGAGGCGGACTCCGGCAAGGCGTGGGCCGAGAAGGCGCGATGGCTGGAGGCGTCCGGGTTCGGCCTGCTGCTGGTGCCCGACCACCTGGCCGGGCACCGCTTCGCGCCGTTCGCCGCCCTGACCGCCGCCGCCTGCGCCACCGAGCGGCTGCGCGTCGGCACGCTGGTCCTCGCCAACGACTTCCGCCACCCCGCCGTGCTGGCCAAGGAGGCGGCCACCCTGGACCTGCTGTCCGGCGGGCGGCTGGAGGTCGGGCTCGGCACCGGCTGGATGGCGGCCGACTACGCCGGGGCCGGGCTGCCGCTGGAGCCGCCCGGCGTGCGCCTGGAACGGCTGGCCGAGGCGATCGCCGTGCTCAAGGGGCTCTGGGCGGACGGCCCGTGCCACTTCGCCGGCCGGCACTACCGCCTCGACGGGCTGGACCAGCGGCCCAAGCCGGTGCAGCGCCCCCACCCGCCGCTGCTGCTCGGCGGCGGCGGCCCGCGCCTGCTGCGCCTCGCCGCCGAGCAGGCCGACGTGGTGAACATCGGCCCCAGGGTGCGTGCCGACGGCACCGGCCCCGAGCCCGGCGACGGCGGCCGGGCGGCGTTCCTCGCCAAGCTGCGCCACGTGCGAGCCGCCGCCGGCGACCGCTACGACCGCCTGGAGCTGGGCACGAGCGTCATGCAGGTGGGCGAGCGGAAGGCGGAGGAGAGCTGGAGCGCGGCCGACACCGCCGCCCTGGACGGCACGCCGCAGGTGCTGCTCGGCACCCGCCGCGACCTCGCCGACACCCTGCGCCACTGGCGGGACGAGCACGACGTCTCCTGCTTCGTCGTCCACCACGAGCGCGACCTGCCCGCCTTCGCCCCCGTCGCCGAGGAGCTGGCCACCACCTGAGCCCGGCCGGCGGACCGGCCGGGCCCGCCCCCGTCAGGGGTTGTCGTAGCCGATCCAGTTGATGTACCAGCCGTACTGCTGGGCATGGGCGGGCGCCAGCGGCCTGCCGTCCTTCCACTGGACGTAGACGCGGAACTTGGTGCCGGTGGCGTCGTAGACGGCACTGGGGCCGACCAGCCCCCACTGGGTGCCGCCGGTGCTGCCGATGGAGGTGACGTAGACGGGCGAGCCGCTGAAGCGGGCGTCGCTGGTGTCGACGTCGAGGTAGATGCCGTTGGGTCCGTAGGGCTGCCACCCCTGACCGGCCGGAGTGCGTCCGGCGGCGATGCGTGCAGTCGGCATGGAGGGTTTTCCTCTCTCAAAGGAACGACTGTCACGATGAGTATTTGATTAATCACTGTAAGTGTCGATGACTGCTTCCCTGTCCGTCCTGCCACAACAATCACACCGTGAGGACAGGCGACCGCGTCACGGCACCAGGACGACCTTGCCCATGGTGTCCCTGCTCTCCAGGGCCGCGTGCGCGGCGGCCGCGGCGGCCAGCGGGAACGCCTGCACCAGCGGCGTCAGCCACCCCTCGGCCGCCGCCTCCAGGGCCCGGGCCCGCAGGTCGGCCGTGCCGCCGTCGCGGCCCAGCAGGTGGCCGATGCCGTCGAGCACGGCGACCTCCCGCGCCGCCGCCTCCCCGGCGTCGGGGAAGAACCACTCCCCCGCCGCCGAGCCGAACACCACGTGCCGCCCGCCCCGCCCGAGCAGCCCGTACGCGGCCCGCCCCAGCTCGCCGCCCACCCCGTCGAAGACCACGGTGACCTCGCCGGCCGCCTCGCGCACCCGCTTGTCCCAGCCCGCCTCCCGGTAGTCCACGGCGAGGCCCGCCCCCAGCTCGGCGGCCCGCGCGGCTTTGGCGGGCCCGCCGGCCGCGCCGACCACGGTCGCGCCGGCGCGGCGGGCGTACTGCACGAGCAGCGAACCGACGCCGCCGGCCGCCGCCATGGCCAGCACCACGTCACCGGGCCCGACGGGGGCCAGCTCCAGCAGGCCGAACGTGGTCGCGCCGGTGGTGACCATCGCCACGGCCACGCCGTCGTCCACGTGCCCGGGCAGCTCCGTCAGCGAGCCGGCGGGGGCCACGGCGCGCGAGGCGTAGCCGCCGGAGCTCGCCGCGCCCGTCACCACGCGGCGGCCCGCCAGCCCGGCGGGCACGCCCTCGCCCACCGCCTCCACCACGCCCGCCACCTCGGAGCCGAACACGGCGGGCAGCGCGGGCGCGGGATGCGGCCCCACCGCCCGCCCCTGGCGCAGCAGGGTCTCGATGAAGTGCACCCCGGCCGCGCGCACGGCGACGCGCACCTCGCCAGGTCCGGGCACGGGGTCGGGCAGGGTCTCCAGGCGGAGGTTCGCGGCGGGTCCGTACGCGTGCAGTCTGATCACGTCCATGCGCCCACCCTGCTCCCTCAAGCAAGGTTGAGGTCAAGCGTCCGGAATGATGGGGACCATGGACGAGATGCTGCTGCTCCGGCACGGTGAGACCGAGTGGAGCAAGGCGGGCAAGCACACCGGGCGCACCGACCTGCCTTTGACGGAGCACGGCGAGGAGCAGGCGAGGGCGCTCGCGCCGCTGGTCAAGGAGCGGGACTTCGGCCTGGTGCTGGTCTCCCCCGCGCGGCGGGCGCGCTGCACCGCCGACCTGGCCGGGCTGACGGGCTACGAGGTGGACCCCGACCTGTGGGAGTGGGACTACGGCGGCTACGAGGGCATCACCACCCCGCGCATCCAGGAGACCCGCCCCGGCTGGTACCTGTGGCGCGACGGCGTGATCCCGGGCGACGCCGAGCACCCCGGCGAGAGCGCGGCCGAGGTGGCCGCCCGCGCCGACCGGGTGATCGAGCGGGCGCGGGCGGCGGAGGGCCGGGTGGCGCTGGTCGCGCACGGCCACTTCCTGCGCGTGCTCGCCGCCCGCTGGCTCGGGCTGGGCCCGGAGGAGGGCCGGCTGCTCAAGCTGGACACCGGCACGTACTCGCGGCTCGGCTACGAGCACGCCGTGCCGGTGCTGCTGGCCTGGAACGCGCCGGTGTGACCTGGAACGCGCCGGTGTGAGCGGTCAGCCGCCCACCTTGACGCGCAGCGCCGACTCGTGCAGGGCCCGGCCGACCAGCCAGCCGCGCAGCGAGCCGAGCCGGGGGTCGTAGGACAGCGGCTGCTCCCAGAGGGAGACGAACACGTCCTGGGTGACCTCCTCGGCGTGCTCGCGGCTGCCGGTGACGGTCAGCGCGACGCCGTACACGTGCGCGCCGTGCTCGTCGTAGGCGCCGGCCAGCGCGTCGAGGTCGCCGGCGGCCAGGCGGGCGCGCAGGTCGCCGTCGCTCATCGGCATCTCCTCGTCAGTGGCGGCCGCAGGGGTCGCGGCCTCGTCGGTCGCGGCCGCATCAGTCGCAGCCGAGGGTGGAGGCGGCGTGCAGCAGTTCGCGGGCGAGCGCGGCGTCGCCCTCGGCCGCGTACGGGAACGCCTCCGGCGGCCACCGCCCGGCCACCAGCCGGCAGAAGTCGACGGCGTCGGCCGAGACGAGCACGGCCACGTGGTCGGAGGCGCGCGAGAGCGGGATGGTCCAGGTGCCGCCGCCGGGGCCGGTGAGCACGACGGTCGCGGAGACGTCGCGGCGCGGCCCCTTGAGCGCGCGGGGCAGCAGCGCCAGCCCGAACTCGGCGATCAGGTGCACGTGCGCGGCGCGCGGCGCGGCCCTGGCGCGGCCGGTGGCGGCCCTGATGTCGTCGGCGTGCGTCCAGGTCTCGAACGTGCGCTGCACGAGGGCCTGGCGCAGCGGCGCGCGGGCGGGCCGGACGCCGGCCAGCGCCACCTCGACGCCGAGCAGCACCTCGCTGCCGGCCGAGACGCGTTCGAGCAGCGCGCCGGCCTGCTCCCGCCACCGCCGGTGCGGGCCCGTGCCGGCGCAGGCGGGGGCGCCGACGAAGCGGGCGATCGCGGCGTCGTTGGCGGTCAGGTGCGCCATGAGGCCGGCGACGGTGCCGTGCTTCGGCACCGGCGCGTCCCACTGCTCGCCCCGCAGGTCGCCGAGCAGGTCGTCCATGAGCGCCACCTGCTCGGCGTAGGGCACCGTGACGGTGGCCACCCCGAGCGCGGCGGGGGTGCGGCGGCGGCGCGCCTTGGACAGCACCGCCTCGCGCAGCGTGGGCGGGGGCGCGAGCGCCGGCTCCGGCCGGCGCAGCAGCGCGATCGCCGCGCTGCAGTGCGGGCATCCGGCGACGTGGTCGTCGGCGGTCTGCCCGTCGAAGAGGTACGCGTCCGTCATGGCCACCTCCGCGACCGACGCTAGCCCGGCGGGCTCCCGGGCGCCAGGCGGCAGCCGGGGAACGGTGCCAGCAGCGTCTCACGCCAGGGGCCGTCGAGATAGTCGCGGGCGCGTTTCGCCCAGCCGAGCAGCCGGGCGTCGGGGGTCACCTCGTCGTCGAGGCCGAGGGCGGCGTCGCGGGCCCGCTGGGTGGCGAGGTGGTCGTCGAGCGAGACGGCCCAGACGGTGACCGCCTCGGTGTCGCAGAAGAGCACCTCGTACAGGCCGACGAGGGTGTGCCCGTGCTCGGCCAGCAGCGGGGCGCGCTCGGCGCGCACGGCGGCGAGGTAGTCGAGCGCGGCGCCGGGCCGGACGCGGGCGCTCTCGAACAGGAACAGCTCGGCGGCGGGCGCCGCGGCGAGCGGCGGGCAGCCGGGCGCGGCCCCGAGCGGGCGGGAGAAGGCGGAGAAGCGCACGTCGTCGATGTCGGACAGGAACAGCCGCTCGTCCACCCCGCGGTAGATCTCCATCATCTGCCGCCAGCCGCCGTCCCAGCCGCCGTGGCAGTCCCAGAGCGTGACCGCCTTGAACTGCGGGTGGCCGGTGATGCCGACGGCGTAGAAGGCGCCGACGAGGTCGATCTCGCGCGACCTGATGGAGGTGCCCGAGGTGAGCTCGGGGGCGGCGCGCTCGCGGTCCTCGCGCTTGTACGCCGTCAGCCAGGTCAGGTACTCCAGTGGCCGGCGGGAGTTCATGGGCCGGAAGTCGACCTCTTCGAGCAGGTGGATCGCGCGCCGCACGACGCCTCCTCTACCAAGCGGTTGCTTGGCCCGAGAATAGCGATCAGGCCAGCGCTTGGGAAGGCTGCGGCCCCCGGCCGGTGAGCCACTCCAGCACCCGGCGGTGCCCCGAGGTGGCGTCCTCGAAGTGGCCCCAGTGCCAGTAGCGGGGCTGGTCGCGGATGCCGGTCACCCATGTCCGGTAGGAGACGGAGGCGCCCGTGGTGGCGGGCGCGACCCCGTACGTGCGGATCACGACCTTGCCGCCCGGTGCGAACAACACGTCGTCGGCGATCGGATACAGCGTCATCTGGTCGAGCATGACGTGAATCCTGGCCGAACGACGAGGCCGGGCGGTTACGCCGTCGGCGCGCCGCCGTTAAGCGGGCGCGCCGGAGGTTAACAGCGTGTTAAACGAGCAGGCCGTCGAACTCCCCGTCCTTGACCCCGAGCACCAGGGCCCGGATCTCGTCGCGGGTATAGATGAGCGCAGGGCCGTCCGGGAAGCGGGAGTTGCGCACCGCGATCCCGCCGTCGGGAAGCTCCGCGAGCTCGACGCAGTTGCCCTGCGAGTTGCTGTAGCGGCTCTTGCGCCACGCGACATGGGTCAGGTCGGTCGCGGGCATGCCGTTGTAGGTCTGGTTCATCTACATCTTTCTGAGAAGACCGCCGATGAGCTCGACGGTGCCCCCTGGCGTGGTGCTCTCCACGCACAACTGCTCCATGGCCGTGAGGTACGGATCGATGTCCTCACGTTTGTCCAGGTACAGGGCACCCCAGAGCTGCTCGACGTAGACAACGTCCGACAAGTCGGACTCGGGAAACCGCAAGATGCTGAACGCACCCCCTTCGGCGGCGTGCTTGCCGTACCTGAAGGGCATCACCTGAATGGTGATGTTGGGCAGGGCAGCGACCTCCAGCAGATGCTGGAGCTGCTCGCGCATGACCTCCCGCCCGCCGATGGTCCGCATGAGCGCCGCCTCGTCGATGACCGCCCAAAGCCTGGGGCCGTCCTTCTGGGTGAAGCGCTCCTGGCGCTGCATGCGCATGTGCACGCGGCGTTCGATCCGATCCGAACCCGCGTCAGGGTTGCCCAGCTCGTAGACCGACCGCGCGTACGAGGCCGTCTGCAGCAGGCCCGGCACGAACTGCACCTCATAGGTGCGGATCACGCTCGCGGCCTCCTCCAGGCCCACGTACGTCGTGAACCACGAGGGCAGCTCGGCGGAGTACTTGTGCCACCACCCGGGGGTGTTGGCCTCGCGGACCATCTCGAGCAGGGCCCGGCGTTCGGCATCGTCGACGACGCCGTACAGGGTGAGCAGGTCTTCCACGTCACGTGTCTTGAAACCGACGCGCCCGAGCTCCATACGGCTGATCTTGGACTCGGAGGCCCGGATGTGGAATCCGGCCTGTGCACGGTCGAGCCCGCTGGCCTCACGCAGGCGCCTGAGACTCGCCCCCAGCATGATGCGCCGAACGGTCGAACCGGAACCGGGCGGATCAATGGACACGTGCTGCTCCTTGGTCGTTTCCTTGCGACACAGTCTGTCACTTCACGGCCGAAAGATCATGGGCCGCGGACAAGATCCCCTTTCCCCCTCATTGACCTTTTGGGGGCAACCGTAGCGCTTGCACGTCCTGTCTGCACGTGCATTCGCTCTTGCACCTGCACGAGAGTTTGGCGCAGAATGATCTACGTGCAATCCACCACGGCACCCAGCCAGTGGACCACGTTCGATTGGTGGCCCCCGGTCGGCTGGTGGCCGGAGGCGGCTCGCGACCTGCTGGGCCCCGGCCCGTCCGCGAGCGCCACGTTCGTGCTCCCGCCCACTCCCGCCTCGGTCCACTCCGCGCGCAGCTTCACCGCCGGCGCCCTGGCCGGGTGGGGGCTCGCCGAGCTCGCCGAGAACATGGAGCTGGTCGTCTCGGAGCTGGCGACCAACGCCCTGCGGCACGGCCTGCGCCTGTCGGAGCCGCGCCGGCCGTGCCCCGTCCACATGTCCCTGGTCCGCCGGGGACCCCTGGTGACCAGCGCCTTCACCGATCCCGGCTCCTCGGTGCCGGTGCTGCGATACCCTGGCCCCCTTGACACCGGCGGCCTCGGACTCCACATCGTCGAATCGCTCAGTCTCCGCTGGGGCTGGTCAGCCCTCGCGCCCCACGGAAAGATCGTCTGGGCAGTCCTCTCCTGACCGGGGGTGATCTGCATTACCGTGGATGGTCATGGCTCACGGTGAGTCCCGCGCGCGACCCCATGAGAGTGCTGACAGATGGAAGATCACCTGCTCGGCTGGCTGCGAACACTAGACGAAGACAGGCTTGCCCGCATCCTCGCGAACAGGCCCGACGCCATCGCGCCGCCGTGGCCGCGCCGGCTCGACACGCTCGCCCAGCGCCTGGGCGACGGATTCGCCGTCATGCAGACCCTGCAGCGGCTCCCCCTTCCCTGCCTCCAGCTCGCCGAAGCGGCCCTCGCCGTCACCGAGCCCACGCCCGCCCGCCTGGCCGCCTTCCTCGACGCCCCGCCCGCCGAGGTCGGCCGCTGGCTCGACCACCTCCACGACCACGCCCTGGCCTGGCCCGCCGACGGCGGCGTGATCCGCCTCGCCGACGGCGTCGCCCGCTGGTGGGCCACCCCGCTCGGCCTCGGCGAGCCGCTCGACCACTACCTCAACTCCTGGACGATCAGCAACGACGCCCTGCGCGCCCTCGCCCGCAACCTCGGCCTGCCCGCCCAGGGCCACAAGCGCCGCATGATCGAGCGGGTCTCCGGCCTGCTGGGCGACCCCGAGCGGGTGCGCGGCCTGCTGCGCGACGCCCCCGCCGGCACCGCCGAGCTGCTCGACCGCTTCGCCTGGGAGGGCCCCGCGCTGCCGGTGGACGGCGGCCGGTTCGTGGCGCCCGGCACCCCGGAGAAGTGGTGCGCCGACCACGGCCTGCTGTTCCGGCCGAGCTGGCACGTCGCCGAGATCCCCCGCGAGGTCGCGCTCAGCCTGCGCGGCCCCGGCCACCACCCGCCCTTCACGCCCGAGCCGCCCGAGATCGCCACCATCCCCGTCGACCCCGAAGAGGTCGACCACCTGATGACGCTGGCCGCGCCGCACGTCGTCGAGCGCGCCGCGGCCCTGCTCGACAACGCCTCCAAGACGCCGCTGCCGCTGCTGAAGACCGGCGGCGTGGGCGTGCGCGAGGTGCGCAGGATGGCCAAGGAGACCGGCTGCGACGAGGACGAGACGCGCCTGCTGCTGGAGATCTGCACCGTGGCCCGGCTGCTGGCCTGGGACGAGCCGTCCGGCGGCCTGGTCCCCACCGAGCGCTTCGACCGCTGGCGGCTGGACGAGGGCGCGGCCCGGCTGCGCGTGCTGCTGTCGGCCTGGTGGCGCATGGAACGCTCGTCGCTGCGCAGGACCGACGGCCGCTACGGCACGGTGCTCGGCGACGACCAGGCCGGCGCCGCCGTCGCCCGGGTGCGGCGCGCGGTGCTGCCGGTGCTGGCCGGGCTGCCCGCCGGCACCGCGTTCGCCGACCGCGACGCCCTGCTGGCCGCCGTCCACTGGCACGCGCCGCTGCTCGACCGGCGGCTGCTGCTCGACTGCGGGCCGGCCGCGCTCGACGAGGCCCGCCTGCTCGGCCTGCTGGCCAACAACGCGCTCACCGACCTCGGCCGCGCCCTGGCCGGCCTGACCGCCGACCCCGGCGACGAGAACGACGACGCCGTCCCCATGGTCGAGCACGACCCGGTGCTCGTCGAGATCTCCACCCGGGCCCTGGCCAGCGTGCGGCGCAGCGCCCTGTTCGGCCCCGACCTGACCGCCGTGGTCACCGGGCCGCCCTCGGCGGAGCTGGCCGCCCTGCTCGACCGGGTCGCCGAGCGCGAGTCGCGGGGCGCGGCCTCGGTGTGGCGTTTCACCGCCGAGAGCGTGCGCCGCGCCCTCGACCGCGGCCACGACCCCGACGACCTGCTCGACGAGCTGGCCGCCGTGGGCGCCGTCCCGCAGCCGCTCGAATACCTGGTGCGCGACACCGCGCGCCGCCACGGCGAGGTCACCGTCACCACCGTCGGCTGCGTCATCCAGGCCGCCGACCCCGCGCTGCTCGCCGAGATCGCCGCGCACCGCCGGCTCACCCGGCTGGGCCTGCGGCTGCTCGCCCCCACGGTGCTGGTCAGCGCGGCCGGGGCCGAGCGCACGCTGGCCGCGCTGCGCGAGGCGGGCTACGCGCCGGTGCCGGTCTCCGACACCGGCGAGATCACGATCCGCCGCACCCGCCCGGCCGAGCTGGCCGGCGGCGAGGAGCCGGCGGCGGGCAAGCTGATCCTGCTGCCCGGCGGGCAGGTGGCCGAACTGTCCGACCCGGCGGCGGAGACCCCGCCCCACCTGCTGGCCGAGCCGCCGCCCGACCCGCGCGAGCACGCCCGCCGGCTGCTGGCCGCGGGCCGCGCCGAGGCCGAGCGGAGCGGCCGCACCTGGGCCGTGATCGGCCGCATGGCCACCCGCCTGCCGACGGCGCAGCAGTCGCTGCTGGGCTTCGTCGTCGACCGCGGCGTGCGCGCGGGCATCACGCTCACCGGCGGGCTGACCGCCACCATCAGCCACGGCGAGCTGAAGGGCGCCGCGCTCGACGCCTGGTGCGAGGAGGCGGGCGACTACCTGGAGTTCCCCCTCGCCGAGATCGTCGAGGTGCGCGGGGCCTTCTAGCCGGGCCGCTAGCCCCGTTTTCCGCACGTGCGGGTGTTTGAAGATCGCGGGGTTGCTGTGGTGATCGTCATCACGGTAGGACGTGGCGGGTGAGACAGCATGCGCAGTGGGGCCAGGCCAGTGTCGAGAAGATGCTCGGAGCATTACCGGTGATCGCGGGGTTCTGCTCGCGGCTGCGGATTCGGGAGCTGGTGGATGCGGCCTGCCCGGTGCGTGATGTCGCGGAGCTGACTCATGGTCAGGTGATCGAGGTGCTGGTGGCCAACCGGCTGACCTCGCCCGCGCCGCTGGTGCACGTGCAGGACTGGGCGCGCGCCTGGGCGGTGGGTGAGGCGTTCGGGACCGATGCCGAACTGCTCAACGATGACCGGATCGGCCGCGCGCTGGATGCCATCGCCCCGCATCTGGACCAGCTGGCCGGGTCGGTCGGGCTGGCCGCGATCGAGGCGTTCGGCATCGAGGTGACCCGCCTGCACTGGGACATGACCTCGATCTCGCTGCACGGCGACTACCCCCAGCCCGAGCCCGGATACGCGACGCCGCGTTTTGGTCACCCCAAGGACCGGCGGCCGGACCTGAAGCAGGTCCAGGCCGGGATCGCGGTGGCCGCTGATGGCGCGATCCCGGTCTTCCACCGCGCCTACGACGGCGCGGCCGGTGAGGTCGGGCAGGTCATCGGCGCCATGCAGGGCCTGCAGAAGCTGGCCGGCCCGCAACGCATGCTCATGATCGGCGATTCCAAGCTGATCTCGTATGCCAACCTGGCCGCCATGGACAGGGCGGGGGTGTCCTTCATCGCGCCGGCCTCCAAGCAGTACGTCAGCGCCGCGGCCCTGGCCGGTCAGAAGCTCGCCGACGCGGCCCGGGTGGACTACGTCGCCGCCCGGGACGAGCGCAAGAGCGCTGACCGGCGCGGCCTCTGGCACGTGCACGAGGACGACGCCATGACGCTGGCCGGGCCGCGCAAGAAGGACCCGATCCTGACGCTGCGGCGCATCTTCGTGCACTCCTCCGCCCGCGCCCAGGCCGCCGCCACCGCCCGGGCCAAGAAACTCGATCGCGCCCGCGACGACCTGGCCCGGCTGGAACGCGGCCTGGGCAGCCGCCACTACCCCACCGAGCAGGCCGTCGCCGACCGCCTCGCCGCGATCGGCCGCGACCGCCGGGTCAGCCCCTACCTGACCGCCCAGGCCGGCACCGACCCCGACACCGGCAAACCCACCCTGGTCTGGCACTTCGACCAGAGCGCGATCGACGCCGACGCCGCTACCGACGGCTGGTACGCCCTGCTCACCAACCTGCCCCCCGAGGCCGCCGACGCCGCACAGGTGCTGCGCCACTACAAAGGCCAAGAAGCCGTCGAACGCCGCTACCAGGCCTTCAAAGGCCCGCTGGCCGTCACCCAGCTGTATCTGAAGAACAACCGCCGCATCCACGCACTGATCACCGTCATCTGCCTGGCCCTGCTCATCTTCTGCCTGATCGAACGCCAGGCCCGCCAGGCCCTCACCGCCCGCGGCCAGACCAAGGTCAACGGCCTGTACGCCGGACGGCCCGCGATCCCCACCGGCAGGCTCATCCTCGACGCGCTGGCCGGTATCCGGCTGATCCCGGGCACCGGCCAGTCACCCCCGACCATCCCGCAACCCACCGACCTCCAACTCCATCTCCTGGACCTCCTCGACATCGATCCACGAGACCTCCGCTGAAGATCACGCACGTGCGGAAAACGGGGCTAGCCGAGCGGCTTGGCCTTCTTGAGGTTGGCGACCAGCTCCTCCAGGAAGTCCGCGTAGCCCTGGTAGCTGAACGGGGCCTCGGCGGACCACGGGTAGAGCTGGCCGGCCTTGACGGCGGGGAGCTTGGCGAAGGTGGGCTTCTTCATCATCTCCTCCGGCTTCAGCGCCTGCGTGCGCGTGTCGTAGAGGATGACGTCGGCCTCGTACTCGTCGGCGTTCTCCCAGCTCAGGGTCTGGAAGAAGCCGCCCTCGTCCACCTTCGCGGGCTTGACCACGTTCAGCCCGGCGCCGGTCATGTGCACGATGTCGGGGTACTCGGGCGGGTTGACGATCCAGAAGGCGTCCGCGCCGCCCGACACCATGAGGATCTTGAGGTCCTTGAACTGGGCGAGCTCCTTGGTGGCCGCCTCCATGCGGGCCTTGGCCTCGGGGACGCCCGCCATGTCGGCGCCGAGCGACCTGGCCAGCTCCTCGTAGCGGCCGATCACCTCGGTCGCGCTCTTGCCGGTGAGCATGATGCCGACGGTCGGGGCGACCTGCTCGATGGTGTCCTTCGACTTCTCGGGCACGTACCAGAGGGTGCCCTTGACGTACATGCTGCTGACCAGGAGGTCGGGCTGGAGCGCGATGTACTGCTCGACGTTGAACTCGTCCCAGACGTTGCCGAGGCCCTGGACCTTGGTGATGTCGACGTTGCCGACCTGCGGGTCCTTGGTGCCGTCCTTGAGCTTGTGCGGGCCGAAGACCGCGACGGGGCGCACGCCGAAGTCCCAGAGCGCGGCGGCCGCGCCGACCTGGGCGACGATCCTGGACGGGGCCTTCGGCAGGTCGAGCTTCTTGTCCCGGTCGTCGGTGAACGTCCAGCCCTGGGCGGCGGCGGAGCCGGACGGGGCCGTGGAACCGGCCGGGGCCGCCGTGGTGCCGCCGCCGTCGCCGCACGCCGCCAGCGTCAGGGCCGCCGCGAGTCCTGCCGTGGCCGACAGGAAGCCCCTGCGCGCCAGTACCGGTCCCGACATGTAGATCTCCTAAGGATAGGCTTGCCTCGTTACTGAGCCATTAGATTAGCCTTGCCTAAGTTTGGCTGCGACGAAAGGGGGGCGGGTGCGCCCGGCAGAGGAGGCGGCGCCACCGGTGCCGCCGCAGGGGCTCCCGGCGGGAGAGCCGCCGGACGGGACGCCGGCGGCGGGGTCCCCCGCGCGGCCCGCGTGGGCACGGCCCCCGGTGCTGGTCGCGGGGCTCGTGGTCACGCTGGCCGCGCTGGTCCTCATGGTGCTGGCCAGCATCGCGCTCGGGGCGCGGCCGGTGCCGCTCGCCACCGTCCTCGACGCCTTCCTCGCGCCGGACGGCTCCAACGACCACACCGTCATCCGCGAGCTGCGCGTGCCGCGCACCCTGCTCGGCCTCGGCGTGGGCGCCACGCTCGGGCTGGCCGGGGCGCTCATGCAGTCCCTCACCCGCAACCCCCTCGCCGACCCCGGGCTGCTCGGCGTCAACGAGGGCGCGGCGCTCGGCGTCACGCTCGCGCTCGGGCTGTTCGGGCTCACCGACCCGGCGGTGTACGTCTGGTTCGCCTTCGCCGGGGCCGCGCTGGCCGCCGTCATGGTCCACGCGCTGGCCTCCTCCGGGCGGCAGGGGTCCGGCCCGGTGCGGCTCACGCTGGCCGGCGTCGCGCTCGGCATGGTCGCCACCGCGCTGTCGTCGGCGATCCTGCGCATGGACCAGCAGACCTTCGACCGGATGCGGTTCTGGCTGACCGGGTCGCTGGCCGGGCAGACCTCCGACGTGCTGGTGCGGCTGGCCCCGTTCATGGTCGCCGGGCTGGTGCTCGGGCTGTCGCTGGCCCGCCCGCTCAACGCCCTCGCCCTGGGCGACGACGCGGGCCGCGCCCTCGGCGTGTCCGTCGGCCGCACCCGCCTGCTCACCGGCGTGGCCGTCACGCTGCTGTGCGGGGCGGCGACCGCCGCCGCCGGGCCGCTGTGGTTCGTCGGCCTGCTGGTGCCGCACGCGGTGCGCGCCCTGGTGGGGCCGGACCAGCGGTGGGTGCTGCCGTACTCGGCGCTGGCCGCGCCGGTGCTGCTGCTCGGGGCCGACGTGGTGGGCCGGCTCATCGCCCGGCCGGGAGAGGTGCAGGTGGGCATCGTGTGGGCGGTGATCGGCGCGCCGATCTTCATCCTGCTGGCCCGGCGCAGGCGGGTGGCGGCGCTGTGAACGTCCGGGTCGGCCCCTGGTCGCTGCGTCTCGCGCCGCGCGCCCTGCTCGTGGGCCTGTGCCTGATCCTGGCCGGCTTCGCGGTCACCGTGGCCGCGCTCTCGACGGGCGAGTTCACCGTGCCCGTGCCGGACATCGTCCAGGCGCTGTTCGGCGACGGGCCGCCGGTCGCCGAGCTGATCGTCGGCAAGCTGCGCGCGCCGCGCGTGGTGACCGGGCTGCTGGTCGGCGCGGCGTTCGGGCTGAGCGGCGCGATCTTCCAGTCGCTCACCAGGAACCCGCTCGGCAGCCCCGACTTCATCGGCTTCACCGCCGGCGCCTCGACCGGCGGCATCCTCGTGGTGGTCGCCGGCGGCTCGGCCATGATGATCGCGGGCGGCGCGCTGGCCGGCTGCGTGGTGACCGCCGCCCTGGTGTACGCGCTGGCCTTCCGCGGCGGCGTGCCGGGCTACCGGCTGGTGCTGGTCGGCATCGGGGCCAACGCGCTGCTGCTGGCCGTCAACCAGTACCTGCTGACCCGGGCCAACATCAACGACGCCGCCACCGCCGGCGCCTGGCTCACCGGCAGCCTCAGCGGGCGCGGCTGGGACCACGCGATCCCGGTGGCGGCGGCGCTGGCCGTGCTGGTGCCGGTGTGCGTGTTCCTGTCGCGCCCGCTGCGCATGCTGGAGATGGGCGACGACGCCGCCAGGGCCATGGGCGTCAGGGTCGAGCCGGTGCGGGCGGTCGCGATCGCGGCCGGCGTGCTGCTGTCCGGCGTGGCGACGGCCGCGGCCGGGCCGGTCGTCTTCGTCGCGCTCGCCGCCCCGCAGCTCGCCCGGCGGCTCACCCGCTCCCCCGGGGTCACCCTGGCCGCCTCGGCGCTGACCGGCGCCGTGCTGCTGACCGGCGCGGACCTCGCCGCGCAGCGGCTGCTCGCCCCGACGCAGCTCCCCGTCGGGGTGCTGACCGCCGCCATCGGCGGCACGTACCTCGCCCTGCTCCTGCGGAAGGACCGCCACTGATGCCCGATGCACGCCTGTCCGGCACCGGCCTGACCCTCGCCTACGACCAGCGCGTGGTGGCCACGGAGCTCAGCGTGGCGATCCCCGACGCGTCCTTCACCGTCATCATCGGCCCGAACGCGTGCGGCAAGTCCACCCTGCTGCGCGCGCTGGCCCGCATGCTCAAGCCGAGGGCGGGCGCGGTGCACCTGGACGGCAGCGTGATCACCTCGCTGCCGTCGAAGGAGGTGGCCCGCCGGCTCGGGCTGCTGCCGCAGAGCTCGATCGTGCCGGACGGCATCACCGTCGCCGACCTGGTGGCCCGGGGCCGCTACCCGCACCAGAAGCTGATGCGGCAGTGGTCGAAGGCGGACGAGGCGGCCGTCTCGGAGGCCATGCGCGCCACCGACGTCACCGAGCTGGCCGACCGCATCGTGGACGAGCTGTCCGGCGGGCAGCGGCAGCGGGTGTGGCTGGCGATGGCGCTGGCGCAGGAGACGCCGATCCTGCTGCTGGACGAGCCGACCACGTTCCTGGACATCTCCCACCAGATCGAGGTGCTGGACCTCTGCGCCGACCTGCACGAGGCGGGCCGGACGATGGTCGCGGTGCTGCACGACCTCAACCAGGCGTGCCGGTACGCCACGCACCTGATCGTGATGCGCGGCGGCGAGATCATCGCCCAGGGGGACCCGGGCGAGATCGTCACCGCCGAGCTGGTCCGCCAGGTCTTCGACCTGCGCTGCGAGATCATCGCCGACCCGCAGTCGGGCACGCCGCTCATCGTCCCCGAGTCCCGCCGCCGCGTCCCCGCCGACGCCTGACCCCGCCCGCCACATCTCACGTCAGCCCGCGTCGGCCAGGGCCAGTGCCAGGGCCGTGACGCCGGCCGTGGCGCGCTCGCGCCCGTACTCCTCCGCCGCCGCCCCGGCCGCCTCGGCGCTCATGGCGGCCAGCAGCCCGTGGGCGAGCACGCCGGCGTCGCCGCCGGGCCGGGCCTCGGCCAGCAGCACGGCCACGTGGCGGTGCCAGAACCGGTAGGCGCCGATGCGGTAGCGGGCGCCCGGGCTCGCCGTCTCGGACATCCGCACCAGGTCCAGGTGCTCGTAGAGGTAGCCGAGGTAGGCCGCGGCGAAGGCGGCCAGGCGCTCGCGGGCGGGCGCGCCCGGGCCGAGGGGCGGCGGCCCGGTGAGTATGCGTTCCTGCAGGTCGCGTTCGCGGGCGTCGAGCAGCGCCACCGCGAGGCCGGACTTGTCGCCGAAGCGGCGGAAGAGCGTGCCCTTGCCCACGCCCGCCGCGGCGGCGACGGCGTCCATGGACACCGCCGCGACGCCGTGCTCGGCGAACAGCCGCGCCGCCGCCGCGAGCACCTTCTCCCTGTTGCGCGCCGCGTCGGCGCGTTCCCTGGGCGGCCGCGCCCGCAGCAGCTCCAGCGGCTCGCTTGACGAAGCGGACTGCGGTCCGTTAGTTTCCTTGCCATCCACAAACCGGACTGTAGTCCATTTCTCCTCGGAGGGCATCTTGCGGACCATCACCCGCGACGAGCTGCGCGCCGCGCTCGGCACCGTGACCGTCGTCGACACGCTCGGCGGCGACTACTACGCCCAGCAGCACCTGCCGGGCGCGATCCCCCTGGTCGAGAGCGAGGTCGCCGAGCGGGCCGCGGAGCTGCTGCCCGACCGCCACGCCACCGTCGTCACCTACTGCACCAACCCCTCCTGCCCCAACAGCAAGGCGGTCGCGGCCCGGCTGACCGCGCTCGGCTACACCGACGTCCGCCGCTACGCCGAGGGCATCGAGGACTGGGTGGCCGCCGGCCTGCCCGTCGAGCCGTAACCCCGGCCTTCCCCTCCCGCTGGAACGTCGTGGAACGCGTCATAAGACGTGGAACGGGACCGCCGCGCGGGCGACCCTTCCCGGGGGATGACGCCACACGACCACAGGGGGAAGACCAATGGACCACGCCGTCGTCATCGGCGCGAGCGTGTCGGGGCTGCTGTCCGCGGCCGCCCTGCACCGCCTGTTCGCCAAGGTCACGGTGCTCGACCGGGACACGCTGCCCGCCGCGGACGGGCACCGCAAGGGCACCGGGCAGAGCCGCCACGCCCACGGCCTGCTCTCCCGGGGCCTCGCGGCCATGGACGAGCTGCTGCCCGGCCTCTCGGCCGAGCTGGTCGCGCAGGGCGCGCTGCGGTGCGACCCGCTGGCCCAGGCCCGCAACGTCCACGGGGGCCGGCGGCTGGCCAGGGACCGCTGCGACCTGGACAGCCTGCTGGTGAGCCGCCCCCTGCTCGAAGGCCAGATCCGGCGCCGGGTCGCGGCCCTGCCGGGGGTGCGGGTGCTGGCCGGCCGCGGCGTCACCGGGCTGCTCACCCAGGAGGGCCGCGTCACGGGGGTGCGGCTCGCCGGCGGTGAGCCCGTACCCGCCGACCTGGTGGTGGACGCGGCCGGCCGGGGCTCGCGGGTGCCGATCTGGCTCGGCGAGCTGGGCCACGAGCCGCCCCGCGAGGAGCGCGTCGAGCTCGACCTGCGCTACGGCACCCGCGAGTTCCGCCGCCGCCCGGGCGAGATGGGCGGCGACCTGATCGTCATCATCGGTCCCACCCCCGAGCGGCCGCGCTTCGGGGTGGCGCTGGCGCTGGAGGACGACCGCTGGATCGTCACCCTCGGCGGCTACGGCGAGAGCCCCGGCCTCGACCTGCCCGCCTTCGCCGGGTACGCCGCGACGCTGCCCGCCCCCGACCTGTGTCACCTGCTGGCGACGGCCGAGCCGATCGGCGAGCCCCGCTCGTACCGCACCCCGGCCGGCGTCCGGCGGCGCTACGAGCGGCTGGCCCGCTTCCCCGAGGGGCTGCTGGTCACCGGCGACGCGGTGTGCGCCTTCAACCCGCTCTACGGCCAGGGCATGACGGTCGCCGCCCTGGAGGCGAAGGTGCTGCTGGAGGCGGAGCTCACCCCGCGCGCGTTCTTCCGCCGGGTCGCCGGCATCGTGGACGGGCCCTGGGAGATCACCGTCGGCGGCGACCTGAAGCTGCCGGTGGTCGCGGGCGAGCCGTCGCCGCGGACCCGGCTGGTCAACGCCTATCTGGAGCGCTACCTCGCCGCCGCCGCGCACGACCCGGAGCTGGCGCGGCGCTTCCTGCGGGTGGCGCACCTGTACGACCCGCCGCCGGCGCTGATGAGCCCGCCCGCGCTGCTCAGAGTGCTCCGCAGCGGCGCACCGCGAGCAGTGCCAGTGCCCGCGTGACCGCGCGCAGCTCGGCCAGGTCCACCTGCTCCCTGGGGGCGTGCGCGTAGCGGACGTCGCCGGGGCCGTAGTGCAGGGTCGGGATGCCGCCGGCGGCGTACAGGCGCAGGTCGCTGCCGTACGGGGCGGCCGACTCGGGCGGGCGTGTGCCGGTGGCGTCGGCGACCGCCCCGGCCACCTCGCCGAGCAGCTCGTGCCCGGCGGGCAGCCGGCCGCTGGCGAACTGCCCGCCCGGCCACGTCACGACGGGCGGGTTGTCGCGCAGCCACGGGTGCGCGGCCCCCGCCACCGCCTCCTCGAACGCCGCCCGCGCCGCGGCGGGGTCCTCCTCCAGCCGCACGCCGAGCCGCCCCTCGGCGACCAGCAGGTCGGGCACGGTGCTGGCCCAGTCACCGGCCCGCAGCACGCCGATCTCGATCGGGTACGGCATCGGGTTGCCGCCGAACAGCGCGGGCGCGTCCCGGTTGCGCTCGGCCTCCAGCCGCCGGATCGCCTCGAACACCGGCCAGAACACCTCGATCGCGTTCACGCCCTCGTACCGGGTGGCGCCGTGCGCGGCCCGCCCGGCCACCTCCACCCGGAACGTCAGCGCGCCCGCGTTCGCCGTGATGATCGCGCCGCTGGTCGGCTCGGTGATGACGGCGGCCTCGGCGGTGTGGCCGCGCGCCAGCGTGGCGAACGCGCCGAGCCCGCCGTCCTCCTCGCTGATCACGCAGTGCACCGCGAGCGGCCGGGCCGGCCGCACCCCGGCGCGGTGGATCGCACGGGCGACGGCCAGGTTGGCGACGAGGCCGGCCTTCATGTCGCAGGCGCCCCTGCCGTAGAGCACGTCGCCCTCGATGCGGGCCGAGAACGGGTCGCTGCCCCGCCACTTGGCCAGGTCGCCGGTGGGGACGACGTCCACGTGGCCCTGCAGCGCGAGCGCGGGCGGGCCCTCGCCGCCGGTCACGGCGACCACGCCGTAGCCCTCGGCGCGCGGCGCCTCGGTGCCGGGGAAGCCGGGGCGGGCGGCCAGGCCGGGCAGGTCGAGCTTCCAGACGTCGACGTCCATGCCGGCCTCGCCGAGCAGGCGGGCGAAGCGGTGCTGGAGGTCGGACTCGGCGTCGGTGCCGGTCACGCTCGGCACCCGGACGGTCTCGGCGAGCAGGTTGACGGTCTCGGCCTCGTCGAGGGCGTCGAGGACCCTGGCTTCCACGTCGTGCATGAGGCACACCTTATGGGGGCGTGAACCTCCGCCGGGAGTGGTGGTGATACAGGGGTGTGCGGACATGGGTGAGCTGGATCGCGGTGACGCCCTTCGCCCTGTGGGCGGCGGTGCGGGTGAGCGGGTTCGAGCCGGACTGGCCGTGGGTGCCGGTGGTGGCGTACACGCCGTACGCGGCGGGGGCGGCGGCGCTCGGCGGGGTGCTGGCGCTGCTGCTGCGCCGGCCCGCGGCGGGGACGGTCGCGCTGGTGACGCTTCTGACGCTCGTCCCGCTCGTGCTGCCGCGCGCCCTGGCCGACGGCAACCCGGGCGCGGACGGCCCCGTGCTGCGGGTGCTGGCCGCCAACCTGCTCGTCGGCCAGGCCGACACGGCGGAGCTGATGGGCCTGGTCCGGCGGCTGCGCCCGGACGTGCTGACCCTCCAGGAGTTCACGCCGGCCGCGCGGCGGCGGCTGGAGGAGGCGGGGGTGCGCGAGGCCCTGCCGTACGCGGCGACGCGGGCGCGGGAGGGCGTCGGCGGGTCCGCCGTGTACGCCCGGCACCCCCTGACGCCCGGCCCGGCGATCGCGTACGGCGGCTTCGGCCAGGCCAGGGCCTGGCTGCGGCATCCCGGCGGCGCCAAGGTGGAGATCGTCTCGGTGCACCCGTGCGCGCCCAGGCGGTACGGCCGCCAGCCGTGCTGGAACGCGGGGCTGGCCGCGCTGCCGCGCGGGGGCGGCGCGCTGCGGGTGCTTGCGGGCGACTTCAACGCCACGCTCGACCACCTGCCGATGCGCGAGCTGCTGGCCGCCGGGTACCGGGACGCGGCCGACGTCACGGGCCACGGCCTGACCGCGACCTGGCCGCAGGAGGGCTCCACCCAGCGGCTGCCCGGCGTGACGATCGACCACGTGCTGGCCAGCGCGGCGATGGCGGTGCGCGGCTACGCCGTGCTCTCGCTGCGCCGCACCGACCACCGCCCGGTCTTCGCCGAACTCAGGCTCCCCTGACCGCTGATCCGGCGGTTCGTCCTCGTTACGGCCGTACCGGAAGTCCGCACCGGAGGCTGCTCGTAGACTTGCCTCGTGGAACAGCCCAAGTTCGAGATTCAGATGCTGCACGACCGGGTCATGATCAAGCTGGAGCCGGAGGCGGAGGAGCGGCGCAGCGGCTCCGGCATCGTCATCCCGGCCACCGTCAAGATGGCCAACCGGCTGGCCTGGGGCGAGGTGTGCGGCGTGGGCACGAACGTGCGCGCGGTCAAGGTCGGCGACAAGGTGCTGTTCAATCCCGAGGACCAGTTCGAGGTCGAGGTGCACGCCCAGGTCTACCTGGTGATGCGCGAGCGCGACCTGCACGCCGTGGCCACCCAGGAGACCGACCACGGCACCGGCCTCTACCTCTGACCGCCGGGATCCGGCGCGCCCGCGCCGGGTCTCGCCTCAGAGGAGGCGCTGGGCCAGGGCGATCACGTCGATGCCGAGCGTGCGCAGCCCGAAGTAGACGATCACGGCGGCGGCGGCCACGGTGACCACGAGCACGACGATGCGGACGGTCCAGCCCTGCCGCTTGTACCACTGCGTCCAGGCGTGCAGCGTGCGCTTGCCGAACTCCAGCACCTTGTGCGCCCAGTGGAACTCCGTGGCCAGCACCGCGAGCCCGGCGAAGACCACGAGCCACCCCGGGCCGGGGAAGGGCACCATGATGAGCCCGCCCACGATCATGACCGCGCCGATGACGCCGATCACGATCTTGAGCGTGAGCGCGCCGGTGCGGGTGGCGCGGATGCCGTCGAGCCAGCCCTGGAAGCCCTCACGGCGGTCGGACATGCTCGAACGGCGGGCGGCCTCGTCCTTCACCACGTCGGCCTCGCCGGTGTCGGAGTTCTGAATCGGCACATTTCCCTCCGGCGGTCGGTGTGTCCCCCAGGATACGGGCCCGTCTGGCGTTCCACTTGCAAGCGGCTGGCAATCCACCAAACTCCCCAAACCGTAAAATTTCCGGCAGGAAAGGCGGCGAGCACCGCTCTTTCCGGCAAATATCGGTTAATGTCTGCTATGCCCGAGGTTCTGCTTCGCACCGTCACCGGTCCCGTACGCGCCGCCGCCGTCACGGGCGCCGTCCTCCCCCACGAGCACCTGCGCACCGACATGCGCTGGGCGGTGGGCATCGGCTCCGACCCGCACCGCTGGCTCGACGAGGAGCAGGCCGTCACCGCCGAGCTGCGCGAGCTGCGCCAGAGCGACGACCTCGGCCTCGTGGTGGACCTGACCTGCATGGGCATGGGCCGCGACGCCGCCGCCCTGGCCCGGGTCGCGGCCGGCAGCCGGATCCCGGTGATCGCCTCGACCGGGCTGTTCGCCGAGCCGTTCGCGGACGTGCGCGACGAGGGCGTCGAGGAGCTGACCCGGCGGCTCATGACCGAGATCTCCAGCGGCGTGGACGGCACCGGCGTCTTCCCCGGCGTGATCGGCGAGGTCGGCTCCTGGGGCCCCGAGCCGACGCCGCGCGAGGAGCGGTGCCTGGTCGCCGCCGCCCGCGCCGCGCTGCAGTCGCGCCTGCCCGTCGCCACGCACGGCCGCAACGCCCTGGCGCTGCTGGAGATCCTGCTCGGCCAGAACCTGCCGGGCGCGCGGGTGGCCGTCGGCTACGCGGGCACCGACCTGGGGGCCGCGCGCAAGATCGCCGAAGCGGGCGCGTACGTGAGCCTCGGCGCCCTCGGCCTCGGCGCCGAGCAGGCGGCGAGGATCGCGCTCGCCCTCATCGAGGACGGCCACGCCGAGCGCCTGCTGCTCAGCACCGGCCTCAGCCGCGTCGCGCAGCTCCGCAAGTACGAGGGCCGCGGGTACGCCCACCTCTTCCATGCCCTGCTCCCGCTCCTCCGCGAGGCGGGCACCGCCGAGGACACGGTCCGCCTGATCACCCACGACAACCCGCTGCGCTGGCTGACCTCCGGCTCCGCTTGACCTCAAGCCCGGTTGAGGTAGCAGGCTGGCCGCATGACTTTCACACAAGCGGAACTGGACTACCTGGCCACGCAGCCGCTCGGCCGGCTGGCCACCGTCTCCCCCGAGGGCCAGGTCCAGAACAGCCCGACCGGTTTCTTCCTCGACGCCGCCGGCGGCACGGTCACGATCGGCGGGCACGGCATGGGGGCGTCGAAGAAGTTCAGGAACGTGGTGGCGGGCAGCACGGTGGCGTTCGTGGTGGACGACCTCGCCTCGGTGAGCCCGTGGACGGTGCGGGGGGTGGAGATCCGCGGCACGGCGGAGGCGCTGACCGGTCAGGAGCCGCCCATGCCCGGCTTCTCCGGCGAGCTCATCCGGATCACCCCGCGCAAGATCATCTCGTGGGGGCTGGGTGTGCCCGTTTCGAACCGGAAGGTGTGAGACTCGCTAGGATCGGGGCTACGCGAGTCTCGGGCCGGGTGGGGGATGGAGACGGAGCACACGCACGATCACGGGGACGGGCAGGGTGACGGGCAGGCTCCCGCGTTCCCGCGCCCGCCCGCGCCGCCGCGCCCGCCCGCGCCCGCCGGCACGCCCTGGTTCCTGAACCCGCCCGCACCCGCGCCTCCACACGAAGGCGCGGGCCAGCACGGCGGCGCGGGCCAGCACGGCGGCCGGCGAGCCGACGGGCCTGGCCACGGACCTGGCGATCGGCCTGGCGATCGGCCTGGTGACGGGCCTGGCGATCGGTCTGACGTCCGGCCTGGCGACGGGGTGGACGGCCGGGGGCGGCGGGGGCGGCTCGGGGTGTTGCGGCGGGTGCGGCGCGCGGGCGACATCCCGGTCGTGGTCATGCTGGCCTGGGCCGGCTGGCTGGCCGTCCCATGGTCCTTCTCGGGGCTCGCCCAGGCCCGCGCGGCCGCCGCCGCGGCAGCCGCCGACGCCGAGCCGCCCCCGCTCGGGACCCCCGCCGCGATCACCCCTCCCCCTTCCCCTTCCCGCGCGGAGGCGGGGACGGCGGCACCCCCCGGTTCACATGCCCGGCTCCGGGCGTCGAGCAGCCCTTGGGGCATCCCCGCCGCACCCCCGGCCCACCCGGCCGCGCGCCTTTCCACCGTACGAACCCCACCCGCCGGGGAAGCCGAGCAGGCCGGGGAGGCCGGGCTGGCGGCGGCCGTCGAGCGGGCCGTGGCCGTGGAGCGGGCCAGGATCGCCGGCGAGGTGCACGACGCCGCCGGCCACGGCCTGGCCGCCGTCGCGCTGCAGGCCGGCCTCGCCCTCGTCGCCCTGGACGACGACCCCGAGCAGGCCAGGGCGTCCCTGCGCGCGATCAAGGAGACGAGCACGGCGGCGCTGGCGCAGCTCCGCGCCGCGCTCGACGGCATCGACCCGCCGGGCGGCGACCTCGCCGGCCTGATCGGCGGCGTCCGGGCGGCGGGCCTGCCGGTCGACGTCGAGCCCGCCGGGCTCCCCGTGCCCGCCCACCTGCGGGACGTCGTCCACCGGGTGGTCCGCGAGTCCCTGACGAACGTGCTGCGGCACGCGGGCCCGACCCGCGTCCTGGTCCGGGCGAGCGACGGGCCCGGCGCGTACGTGCTGGAGGTGGCCGACCGCGGCGCGGGCCGCGCGGGCGCCGGGGAGGGCCGCGGCCTGGCGGGCCTGCGCGCCCGCGTCACCGAGGCGGGCGGCGTCCTCACCGCGGGCCCCCGCCCCGGCGGCGGGTTCCAGGTGACCGCCCGGTTCCCGCACCGGGCGCTGACGTGACCGGCGAGCCGCCGCGGGTGATCCGGGTGGCGATCGCCGACGACCAGGCCGTCGTCCGGATGGGGCTGCGGGCGCTGCTGGAGCGGGAGCCGGGGCTGGAGTGCGCGGGCGAGGCCGCGGACGGCGCGGCGGCCCTGGCCCTGGTCCGGCGGACGCGTCCCGACGTGCTGCTGCTCGACATCCGCATGCCGGGCACCGACGGCCTGGCCGTGCTCCGCGCGCTGGCCGGCGACCCGGAGCTGCGCGGCACGAGGGTCGTCGTGGTGACGACGTTCGCCGTGGACGAGTACGTCTTCGCCGCGCTCCAGGCCGGCGCCAGCGGCTTCGTGCTGAAGGACAGCGCCCCCGACGAGCTGGTCAACGCGGTGCGGGTGGTCGCCGCCGGGGAGGCGCTGCTGTCCCCGGCGATCACCAGGAAGGTCATCGGCCTGTTCGGCCGGCACGGCACGGAGCCGGTCGAGGGCCTGGACCTCCTCACCCCGCGCGAGCGCGAGCTGGCCGCCTGGGTGGCCACCGGCCGTTCGAACGAGGAGATCGCGAGGGAGCTGGTGATCAGCCCCGAGACCGTCCGCACGCACGTCAGCCGGGCCATGGTGAAGCTGCGCGCCCGCGACCGGGCGCAGCTCGTGGTGTTCGCGATGCGGGCCGGCCTGACCCCGCCCGGCTGACTAGCGCAGGAAGCCCTCGTAGTTGCGCTGCTGGAGCTGGGCCTCGATCTGCTTGACGGTGTCCAGCCCGACGCCCACCATGATCAGCACGCTGGTCCCGCCGAACGGGAAGTTCTGCTGCGTGCCCGGGTCCCGCAGGATCGCGAAGGCGACCAGCGGCAGCAGCGCCAGCACGGCCAGGTAGGCGGCGCCCGGCGCGGTCAGCCGGGTCAGCACGTACGCCAGGTACTCCGCCGTGGGTCGGCCCGGCCGCAGCCCCGGCACGAACCCGCCGTAGCGGCGGATGTTGTCGGCCACCTCGGCGGGGTTGAAGGTGATGGACACGTAGAAGTAGGCGAAGGCGGCGATGAGCAGCGCGTACGCGGCCATGTAGAGCGGGTGCGCGCCGCCGGCGAGGTTGCGCTCGATCCACCCGCCGGCCTCGCCGCCGAGCAGCGGCGCGGCCAGCGTCGGCAGGTAGAGCAGCGACGAGGTGAAGATCACCGGCACGATGCCCGCCTGGTTGACCTTGAGCGGGATGTACGTGCTGCTTGCGCCGTACATGCGCCGCCCGACCAGGCGCTTGGCGTACTGGACGGGCACCCGCCGCTGTGCCTGCTCGACGAAGACCACGGCCGCCACCAGGAACAGCCCGGCCGCCAGCATCACCACGGCCCCGGCCGGCGTCAGCACGAAGATCTTCGACACGTACCCCGGGAAGACCGCCACGACCTGCGTGAACATCAGCAGCGACATCCCGTTCCCGATGCCGCGTTCGGTGATCAGCTCGCCCAGCCACATCACCAGGCAGGCCCCGGCGACCAGGGTCGTCACGATGACGAGCACCGGCAGCGGCCCGTCGTCCCGCAGCAGCGGCCGCGGGCAGCCGGGCAGGAGCCGGCCGGTGCGGGCGAGCGCGACGACCGTCCCGGCGTTCAGCACGGCGAGCGCGACGGTCAGGTACCGCGTGTACTGCGTGATCCTGGCCTGCCCGCGCGACCCCTCCTTCCGCAGCGCCTCCAGCCGCGGCACCACGACGGTGAGCAGTTGCAGCACGATGCTGGCGGTGATGTACGGCATGACGCCGAGCGCGAACACCGACAACTGCAGCATCGCGCCGCCGCTCATCATCTGCGCCAGGTCGAACAGGCCGCCCGTGGCCGACCCGACGCAGGCGCGCACCGCCACCACGTCCACCCCGGGCGCGGGCAGGATCTGCCCCAGCCGGAACAGCGCGATGAGCGCGAGCGTGAACAGCAGCTTCCTGCGCAGCTCCGGAACCCGGAACGCCCTGGCGAAGACGGTCAGCATGGGCACCGAGTCTGTCCCGCGCGGCGGGGGCGGGTCGTCCGCGCGGGCGCGGCTCCCGCGTACGCGGATCCGCGTATCCCGTAGGTTGATCCCCATGAGCGCGGTGTGGGTGATCAGCGGGCCGCCGGGCGCGGGCAAGTCCACGGTGGCGGCCGAGCTGCTGTCCCGCCTGTCGCCGGTGCCCGCCGTGCTCGACAAGGACACGGTGTACGGCGGCTTCGTGGCCGAGCTGCTGCGGGCGCACGGCCGCCCGGACGGCGAGCGCGAGGGCCCCTGGTACGACGAGCACGTCAAGCGGCACGAGTACGCGGGCCTGACCCGGCTGGCCCGCCAGATCCGCGGCCACGGCTGCCCGGTGCTGCTCGACGGCCCGTTCACGACGCAGGTGCACGACGCGGCGCGGTGGGCGGAGTGGGTGGCGGAGCTGGGCGGCGAGCCGGTGCGGCTGCTGTGGGTGCGCTCCGACGGCCCGACGCTGCGGGCCCGGCTCACGGCCCGCGGGTACGCGCGGGACGCCGGCAAGCTGGCGGCCTTCGACGGCTACCTGCGGGCGATCCGGGTGGACGAGCCGCCGGTGGTGCCGCACCTGGAGATCGACAACCGGCCCGGCGCGCCGCCGATCGCCGGCCAGCTCTCCGCCCTGCGATGATCGCGCCCTCCGGCCGCAGTCCCCGGCGCGGTAGTCGCCCGTCCGCCTCAGTCCTCGACGCGGTAGTCGTCGTCCCGGACGTCCAGGATCGCCATGTGCCCCGGCAGGTGCCCGATCGCGAACTCCACCCCGCTGGCCATGATCGCCGCCTGCGGCGTCACCCCGCACGCCCAGAACACCGGCACCTCCCCCTCGCGCACCTCGACCGCGTCGCCGAAGTCGGGCCGCGCGAGGTCGCCGATGCCGATCGCGGCCGGGTCGCCCACGTGCACGGGCGCGCCGTGCACCCGCGGGTAGCGTCCGCTCACCTCGGCCGCGGTCTTCACCAGCGCCTCCGGCACCGGCCGCATCGACACCACCAGGGGCCCCGACAGGCTCCCGGCCGACGCGCAGGCGACGTCCGTGACGTACATCGGCACGTTCGTCCCCAGCTCCAGGTGCCGCACCGGCACCCCCGCGGCGAGCAGCGCCCGCTCGAAGGTGAAGCTGCAGCCGATGAGGAACGGCACGAGGTCCTCGCGCCACTCCTCCGTCACCCGGTCGAGGTCGGCGACCGGCTTGCCGTCCCGGTAGAGCCGGTAGCCGGGCAGGTCGGTGCGCAGGTCGCCGCCGAACAGCGCGGTGGCGTGCGCGCCCGGCTCCCCCACGTCCAGCACCGGGCAGGCCTGCGGGTTGTGGTGGGCGAACAGCAGCAGGTCGTAGCGCAGCGCCGCGGGGACCGCGATGAGGTTGGCCTGCGTCCAGCCCCGGCACCAGCCCGCGGTGGGCTTCCGCTCGCCGCTGCGGAAGCGCTCCCGCGCCTGCGCGGGGGTCAGGTCGGCGACGTCCACCCTCCGACAGTAGGCCCGAGCAGGGGCGACGGTCCATGACGTGATGCCCTGGTTTTACGGGGTAGCGGTGCGGAGTGCGGCTCGATGTGAACCTCCTCGACTATGTGCTCATCGCCATCTACTTCGCGACCGTGCTCGCCATCGGCATCGCCGCCCGCAACCGGATCAGCTCCAGCCTGGACTTCTTCCTGGCCGGACGCGGCCTGCCGGCGTGGATCACCGGCCTCGCCTTCGTCTCGGCCAACCTGGGCGCGATCGAGATCCTGGGCATGGCGGCGAACGGCGCCCAGTACGGCGCGATGACCGTGCACTACTACTGGATCGGCGCGGTCCCCGCGATGGTGTTCCTCGGCATCATCATGATGCCCTTCTACTACCGCTCCAAGGTGCGCAGCGTCCCCGAGTTCCTGCGCAAGCGGTTCAACGGCGCGACGCAGCTGCTCAACGCGATCACGTTCGCGGTGGCGCAGATCCTCATCGCCGGGGTGAACCTCTACGCGCTGGCGCTGGTGATGGAGCTGCTGCTGGGCTGGCCGCTGCCGGTGTCGGTGGTGGTGTCGGCGCTGATCGTGCTGGCGTACATCACGCTGGGCGGCCTGTCCTCCGCCATCTACAACGAGGTCCTGCAGTTCTTCGTCATCCTCGCCGGGCTGATCCCGCTGACCGTGCTCGGCCTGATCAAGGTGGGCGGCGTCAGCGGCCTGGCGGACAAGATCCGGCAGAGTCCGCTCGGCGAGCCCGGCCTGCACACCTGGGCCGACACCGCCGGCCAGAACCCCATGCAGGCGCACTGGATCGGCATCGTGTTCGGGCTCGGGTTCGTGCTGTCGTTCGGCTACTGGACGACGAACTTCGCCGAGATCCAGCGGGCGCTGTCGGCCAGGAACACGAACGCGGCCCGGCTGACGCCGATCGTGGCCGCGTTCCCGAAGATCTTCATCCCGCTGGTGACGGTGCTGCCCGGCATGATCGCGCTGGTGCTGTTCAGCGATCTCGGCAAGGGGCAGGCGTACAACTACTCGATCCCGCTGCTCATGGGCGACCTGCTGCCGAACGGCGTGCTCGGCGTCGCGGTGACCGGGCTGCTGGCCTCGTTCATGGCGGGCATGGCGGCCAACATCAGCGGCTTCAACACCGTCTTCGCCAACGACATCTGGGCCGCGCACATCAAGCCCGGCCAGGAGGACAAGCACTACCTGCGGGTGGGCCGCATCGCCACCGTGGTCGGCGTCGGTCTCGGCGTGGGCACCGCGTTCATCGCGGCCGGCTACTCCAACATCATGAACTACCTGCAGGCGTTGTTCTCGTTCTTCAACGCGCCGCTGTTCGCCACGTTCATCGTCGGCCTGTTCTGGCGGCGGATGACGCCGTGGGCGGGCTTCTGGGGGCTGCTGTCCGGCACGGTGGCGGCGTTCGCGTCGTACGTGCTGTACAAGGCGGGGGTGCTGAGCTTCGGCACCGAGCTGAACGCCAGCTTCTGGGGCGCCGGGACGGCCTTCGTCGTGGACGTGGTGGTGTCGGTGGTGGTCACGCTGGTCACCACCGAGAAACCCGAGAAGGAGCTGCGCGGCCTGGTGTGGGGGCTCAGCGCGGTGGACCTGGAGGACGACGCGCTGGCCGGTGACCGCAAGTGGTACCGCTCGCCGGTGGTGCTGGGCGTGGGCGCGGTCGTGCTGGCCGCCGCGATGTACGGGGGGATCCTGTGATGAGCGACATCCGCATGGTGATCGGCGGGCTGTTCCTGCTGTACGGCGTGATCCTGATCGTCGTCGGCGCGCTGGGCGAGGCGGTGAACCTGTGGACCGGGCTCGCGATGGCGGTCTTCGGCGCGGTGTTCGTGGTCTGGGCCCGCGTGCGCCGCATCTGACCGGCGCGGGGGCCCTCTCCCGGAGGGCCCCCGCGATGCGTCGGCTCAGTATTCGACCTCGAAGGTGTGCGGGCCCAGCCCGTACCCGTCGCCCCGCGGGACGACGTACCCCTGCTCGACCAGCCTGGCCAAGCTCGCCCGTAGCTCGTCCTCCGCCAGGCCGGACGTCCGGACCAGCGCGCCGAACCCGGCGCCGCCCGTACCGACCGCCTGGGAGGCGACGGCCTCGTACACGTGGATGTCGACGTCCGACAGCGCCTGGACGTCGTGGCCCTCGCTCATGAGCGCTGCCTCGCCCCCTCGCGCAGCCGTTCGGGGTCCACCTCCCGGTCCGGGTACCTGCGCAGGTACTCGGACTCCAGCTCGTTCGTGCGGGAGGTGTGGCGGGACAACGCGTCGTCGGAGCCGTGGAAGAACGTGTCGCTCCGGGTGGAGTGCAGCTGCCGCAGCTCACGGATCAGGTCGTCGTCGCTGAGCTGCGCCGGATCTATTCCCATCGTCGTCATGGGTACCCCACTACCCCGGAGTCCCCCGACAATATCTGTCACATTTCGTGACATATAGGCATTGTCTGTCAGATGCCGCCGCTTTACCTTCCCGTTATGGACCTCGAGCTCCGGCACCTCAGGATCGTCCGCGCGGTCGCGGACGCGGGAAGCGTGAGCAAGGCCGCGTCGACGCTCGGGCTGGCACAACCGGCCCTGACCGCCCAGCTCAAGCGCATCGAAAGGGTGCTCGGCGGCGCCCTGTTCGAGCGCGACCGCCACGGCGCCAGGCCCACAAGGCTCGGCGAACTCGTGCTCGCGCGGGCACGGGTCCTCCTCCCGGCAGCCAAGGAACTGCAGGACGAGGCCGTACGATTCGCGCACGCCCCCACCCCCGGCTACCGCATCGGCGCCACCAACGGGCCGATCCTCGGCGGCCTGGTGGACCGGCTGGCCGCGGAGCGGCCGGTCACGACGTACACGTCCTGGTCGACCCACGAGCTGACCAGCATGGTCGAGCTCGGCCGCCTCGACTACCTGCTCACCGGCGCCTGCGGCGACTCCGGCACCCCCACCGGCACCCTCGTCTGGGACACCATCAGCCTCGACCCCGTCTTCTGCCTGGTCTCCCGCTCACACCCGGCGGCCAAGGAGAAGGAGGTGGCGCTGTCCGACCTCGCGGACGAGCAGTGGGCCGTGACGCCCGGCGACGGCTGCTTCGCCGACTGCTTCGCCAAGGCCTGCGCGCGCGCCGGCTTCACCCCGGGAACGATCTACGAGACGGACGTGCCGACCTGCACCCACCTGTCCCAGGTGGGCCGCGCCGTCGTCCTCTGTCAGGCCACCCACCAGCCGGCGCAGGGCCTGGTCATGGTGCCGCTCGCCGGCGCGCCCCTGCGCTGGCGCCAACTCCTGGGCCGCCACCCCACGGCGGCGGACGCGGCCTGGGTGGTCACGCAGGCGAAGGAGGCCCACCGGGACGCCGTCCGCCGCAGCCCGGTCTACCACGACTGGCTCTCCCGCAACCCCACCTACGGCACCGCCCCCTGACACCCTCTTCACGCCTGGGCCGCGCGCGGAACGCCCTCTCCACCAACTCCTCCATCACCCCGCCCTCCACCAGATGCCGCAACGCCCTGGAACCCGGTCTCCACACTCTGCGACGCCCTCCGCAGATCCGCCACGCACACGACATCCAGGCCCCTGCGCCGCACCCCGAGCTCACACGCCTCCCCCGCCCCCGTACCAACAACTCCTCCGGCAGCCACCCCGTCGCGATCCCGGCCTCGTCGTCCGCGCCGCTCGCGTGCGTCTCGTACACCACCCTGACACCCGCCCTCATCCCCCGACCGTAACTCCCCGCCCCACCGACCCCCCGAACGTGGAATGATGTCCGCGGAGACCCCCCTCTCCCACTGGCCCAGGCACCCACGAGCGGATCCGATGCTCTAGCCTTAGCCATGCACGAAACCGAGCATGATCCACCAGGACCACGCCCGGCCGCACAACTGAATCCAGGGGCGGTAGCTCAGCCGGTCAGAGCATCGGACTCATAATCCGTGGGTCGTGGGTTCAAGTCCCACCCGCCCTACTTCTCCGGAACAGCCAAAACCCCCGCCTGACCAGCACTGTTGTGCCGGGGCGGGGGTTCTCCGTGTCCGACTATCTACGGCTCGCACGGACCGTTCACAGCGGCCTCTCCCCAATGCCTCCCCCACGGCGCGCCAGCAGGCGTTGCAATCACGAGCCGGGGTCGTGCTGGTTGAGGGCGTCGGCGATGCGGCGCTTCGCCTGAAGGGTGTCAAAACTAGGCCCAAGGCGCTGACCTGCGTATTCGTGACGGCACCTCGTTGGTCAGCCAGCTCGCTGGTCCCGTTGATCAGCCCGCCGAGAACGTGACGGCGCTCGATCTGGCCCGTCGGCAGCGGGATCACGTCGGAGTCGTCATCGGTGGGAGCTCGGAGGCCGAGGAAGCGGTGTGGCCGGTGGCGATTGTAGTGATCGGCGTATTCGTCCAGCACGGTGCGAAAGTGCCGTTCGCCGAAGATCAGCAGCCTGTCGGTGCATTCCGTGCGTGCGGTGCGGACCCATCGCTCGGCGAAGGCGTTCGCGCGAGGCGCTCGTGGCGGGATCTTGAGTACCTGAATGTTGTCGCCTGTGAACACCTCATCGAAGCTGCTGGTGAACTTCGTGTCCCGATCGCGTATCAGGAATTGGAAGGTGCCGGCCCGGTCCTTCAGGTCAGCGAGAAGGTTACGGGCTTGCTGGGTAACCCATGCGCCGTCAGAGTGGGCGGAGACGCCGAGCACGTGCACGAATCGGGTGCCGACCTCCACCACAAAGAAGACGTACAACCGGCGCAGCGTGACGGTGTCCACCGTGAAGAAGTCACAAGCCAGTGTGCTCGTGGCATGGGTGCGGAGGAAATCGCGCCAGCGGTCGTCGGCACGTCGCGGCGCCGGACCCAGACGCGCCCGTTTCAGGACTCGGCGGATCGTCGCACCGCTGACTCGGCGGCCCAGATGCTGTAGTTCACCTCGGATGCGTTCGTAGCCCCAGCGCGGATTCTCCCGTGCCAGCTTCTGGATCAATGCCACGATCGCCGGGTCGGTTGCGGGCCGTCCCATTCTCCGGTGCGGGTAGGCCCAATGGCGTGCGATCAGATGCCGGTGCCAGCGCAGCAGCGTCTCCGGGGTCACCAGCCGGTGGGCGCGCAGCACCGCCGGCAGTCCCCGGGCCAGCGCGGACAGCACCGCTCGATCCGCCCACGACAGTCTCGGACGGCCCACCTGACGACGCAGCACCGCCACCTCGTGCCGCAGCACGAGGATCTCCATATTCTTGGTCGCGTCGCCACGAGCCAGCAGCGTCAGCCACCCAACGATGCGGCAGAAACTCATATAGAAGAGACGGAGCGTCACGAGCCTCGAGCATGCCCGACCCAGGCCACTGCTCCGACCAGGAAGCCAAGATAAACCCGCAGCTCACGACCATGAACCGAGTATTGACAGCCTTCAGCCAGAAGTTCGTAGAATTCATGAAACAATACGGTTACGAGGTAAAACATTCATCCACGTGGGGTGACTGGTAGCGTGCATAAGCAGAACCCTTCACTGGGTGAGTGGGCGAACGAGATCCCGGATCCGGCCTGGATCAGGTCGACGAGTCCCGACGCGGAAATAATCACGTGGGCACCGCTCACACAGATCACAGAATCAGGAACCTGGATAGGAGTGGCCTCTCGGGGCTTCTGGGCGATCGGGAGGCTGAACGCAGCCGTCAGTTCGACGGAGCAGGGGATGTCGATTGCTTGGCTGACCTTGCTGGAAATCAGCGCGACTCAGCTGACTGCGAAGCTGAAGGAAGCGGTCAAACGTCTTGGACTGGCCAAAGACGTCAGCAGCCTGACTTCCGCCCTGCCCATCAAGGATGCGGTTTACATGGCTCTCGATGGTAAGAGTCCGTACTGGGCAGAGCGTGCGGTTCAGAGACTGTCCGAATCAGGTCGAGGTGTAACTATGCAACCTCGATTTGTCGAACCTCTCAAGCTGATAACGAACTCGCACTCACTTTCGCAAAGAACAAGACATCAAGCCGTGCGCCTGATCCGAGAATTCGCACAGGCTTCACAGGACAGCGATACAGACTCACCTTCGTAATCCGAACCAGTGAGCCCTTTTCATCCTTGGGTGAGCTCGTAGTTCTGCAGAACGGCGATCGCCTTGCAGAGCGCGCCTGCCTGGTGCGGGCAGCAGCGGAGCTTGCGGAGGATACGCCAGCTCTTGAGTTGGGCATTGGCGCGTTCGCCGGGCCCGCGGAGCCGGGCGTGGGAGCGGTTGGCCACCTTCTGGGACAGGGGCTTGTTGCGGCCCTTGTACGGCGTGGCCACCGGGCCTTCGGCGCCTTGGTAGCCCTTGTCGGCAAGGGTCAGCATGCCGCTCTGCGCCAGCGCCTGCAGGACGCCCCATATGCGGGCGGCGGTCAAGTCGTGGGTGCTTCCCGGCAACGAGCCGGAGGTCCAGATGATCGTGCCGTCTGGAGAGGCGATGACCTGGATGTTCATCCCGTGCATGCGGTGCTTGGCCGAGTAGTACGGCCGGTCGGCGCGCACACGGTCGATGGGGATGAGCATGCCGTCCAGCACCAGGTAGTGCAGGCCGTCTCGCGCGGCGTTGCGTAAGGCGCAGCCGAGCTTGGGGGCGCGGGCGCGCAGCAGGGCGACGGTCTCCTCCACGTACCGCCAGGCGGTAGCGATCGAGACGCCGAACCCGGCAGCGAGTTCGGTGTACGTCTCGCCTTTGCGCAGGTAGACCAGGACCAGCAGGGCCTGCTGGGCGGGGTTGAGCCGCCGCCAGGTGGAGCCGATGGCCTTGCGGTGGCGGCGGATGATGCCGGCCACGTAGTTCAGCGTTGGGCGCGACAAATCGACGGCAGCACGATAGAAAAGCATCCGAGCCCCTGGTGGTGACGGTGTTGATTGTGGTGATCCACCCGTCTACCAGGGGTTCTTTGCGTCTTCAGGCGAACGCCGGACTCGCGATCATGTTGTGATCAGCAGATGCCCGCCGAGGATGAAAACAGTTCAGTGATTGCGGTGCTGCTGTCCTGCGCATGGCCCGAGCTTCGCTCCCTCCCGAAACGAAGGGAGCGAACCTTGCGCCTGCCAAGCTCTGCCCGCCCAGGTCCGGCGACATGCGTGTACTCTTGGGGATTTCGAAACACAAAATCTGACCGACTACCCCGTTATTGTTTACCTCAGGGGACTGTACAAAGAACGGTGTGACTCCTGATCATGGAGGACGCACCTGATGAGTACTGTGATCCAGGCATCGACGGAGATCGACCTGGAGGACGCCGCGGTGGCGCGCAAGAAGCCGGAGGAGTCGACAGACCGGGAACTGGTGGCCAGGCTGGTCGACCAGGCCCGAGCCGAGGGCATGGAGCTGGTCGGGGAGAACGGGCTGCTGGGCCGGCTGACCAAGCTGGTGCTGGAGTCTGCGCTGGAGGGCGAGATCACCGACCATCTCGGCTATGACAAGCACGAACGCTCCGGCAATGACAGCGGCAACATGCGCAACGGCAGCCGGTCCAAAACCGTCATCACCGATGTCGGACCGGTGGAGATCACCGTGCCACGCGACCGGGACGGCAGCTTCGAGCCGAAGATCGTGCGCAAGCGGCAACGCCGCCTGTCCGGGGTCGATGAGATGGTCATCTCGCTGGCGGCCAAGGGCCTGACCACCGGGGAGATCTCCGCGCATCTGGCCGAGGTGTACGGGGCCGAGGTGTCGAAGCAGACCATCTCCACCATCACCGACAAGGTTTTGGACGGGATGGCCGAGTGGCAGAACCGGCCGCTGGACCCCGTCTATCCGGTGATCTTCATCGACGCCATCCACGTGAAGCTGCGCGAGGGCCAGGTCGCCAACCGGCCGACCTACGTGGCGCTGGCGGTGACCGTCGACGGTGAGCGCGACATCCTCGGTCTGTGGGCCGGCGACGGCGGCGAAGGGGCCAAGTTCTGGCTGCATGTGCTGACCGAGATCAAGGGGCCCTGCCCCCGAGGTGTGGACACCTTGAGTACCGGATGATGGAGATCCGGAGACAAGGAGTTCCACGTGGCGATGAAGTCGTATCCGCCGGAGTTCAAGGCGGACGCCGTCGCGTTGTACCTGTCCGATCCGGGACGCACGCTGGCCTCGGTGGCCGACGATCTGGGGATTAGCCGGGAGACGCTGCGTAACTGGGTGCGTCAGGCGCAGGCCGACGGCACCGCGGGCGCCAAGGCGCGGGGCCCGGCGAGGAAGCCGGCGCGGGGCCCGCTATCGTCCGACGACGTGCTGGAAGAGGAGAACAAGCAGCTCAAGGCCCGGATCCGGGAACTGGAGCTGGAACGCGACATCCTGCGCCGGGCGGCCAAATATTTCGCGGGAGAGACGAACTGGTGAGGAGCCGTCAACTAACTACTGCCCGATTTGATGTTGCTTTCGTAGGCGGTGATCTCGTTCTGGAGTGCCTCGATCGAGCGGGGCGGGTGGGTCCGGCGGCGGGGCTGGGCGAGGATTGCGGCGAGGTCAGGGGCCGCGAAGCCCAGCAGAGGTCTGGTCCGGTGGGCGTGGTAGCTGAGGGTGTTGCGGTCTCGGCCGAGTAGCCGGGCTGCCAGGGTGAGCGTGACGGTGTTGCGGTGGCTCAGGACGGCGGCCAGGACGCGATGCCGGTGGTCGAGGAATCCGAAGCCGGGGTTGTATCCGCGCCGGTTGATGCCCTTGCGCTTTTCGCGTTCGGCCTCGGCCAGGGTCCTGCGCCAGGGCTCGAGTTCGGTCACGAGCCGGTCGAACTGGTCGCGGGTCATGCCGGTCAGGGCGGGGTGGGTGAGCAGGTAGGTAGCCTCGGTCGGGATCGGGGGCGCCTTGGCTTGTTCAGGTTCGGCCGGTGGTGCTGTGCTGGGGTCGTAGGGGCCGATGGTGTAGTTCCATTCGCCGTGGAAGTCGTCACGCTGGACGCGCTGCAGGAGCATCTGGCGCTGCTCCTTGGTGAGAGTGCGCCCGGTGGGGTAGTTGTTGTCGTCCAGGACGGCGCTGACGGTCAGCCCGGTGCTGGTGCGGGTGGCCGAGATGCTCTGCAGCAGCACCTCGTAGCTGGTCAGGGGCCGTCCGCGCAGGCTGTGGGTGATGCGGGAGAACAAGCGGTGCTCGACCTTGTTCCACTTCGATGTCCCCGGTGGGAAGTGCAGCACGGTGACGGTCAGCCCGCTCTCGTCGGCGAAGGCGGCCAGGTCGTTCTTGAACAGGTGGGAGTCGGCGGAGTTCGCTCCTCCTGAATCGGCGGTGATCAGCAGCCGGGTCGCGCCGGGGTAGTGGCCTCGGCCTTGCTGGTTCCACCAGCGGCGGATGGACTCCACCGCGAACGCCGCGGTGTTGCGGTCGGTGCCCACGTTCACCCAGCCGACGTCTTGTCCCAGGTCATAGACCCCATACGGGATCGCGACCGGGGTATCAGCGAAGGTGAAGTCGTGATCGGGGGCCGTGATCGGTTTCTTCTTGGGCCGGTAGGTGCGGCCGGCTCGGGCGAAGTCACCGATCGGTTCCTTCTTCTTGGCGTCCACGCTGACCACCGGCGAACCGTCGGCGAGGAATTGTTCGACCGTGGTGTTGATGTGCTGGAACTGGGCTTCGCGGTCGGGGACCTGGCTGCCGGCGCGCCGCTTGGCCATGCCCTGGAGGCTGAACCCGGCCGCCCGCAGGAGATCGCCCACTGTCGGGGCACTGATCGGGTGCCCTGCCGCGGTTAACTCCCGGGCCAGGTCGCGCAACGAGGCCGTGGTCCAGCGCAGCGGAGAAACCGGATCACCGATCTCTCGTGGCTCGATCAACGCCTCAAGCGCCGGCACCAGGCCCGGGTCACGCTCAGCAGCCGGTTTTCGTCCGCCACCGGGACGGCGCACGCGGCCCAGAACCGGTGCACTACTCGCGAGCTCGAGACGTCCGCGCGTGATGGTCGACTCCGATACCTCTGCCAGTCTGGCCACCGCCACGATCCCGCCATGCCCGAGTGCATCGGCCTCAGCCGCCAGATATAAGCGGCGCTGCCGCTCGTCCAGATGCGGCAGCACGGCTGCGAACTTCACATCCAGGGCCGCCAGATCCGCCTCAGATATCCCCATGAAGGCCGTTTAGCACACCACTCATCGCAGTCGCACTGAAACTAGCAGTAATTGTCTTACGGCTCCTGAGCCGCTTCGAGTTCGTCGACGACCATCGCCGCGCCTTCGGCGTGAAGCGGCTGTGCCGGGTGTTGAAGGTGTCCCGCTCGGGGTTCTACCGGTGGCTCAAGGCAGCGCCGGCCCGAGCGGAGCGGGCGGCGGCCGAAGCGGCACTCGCCGAAGAGATCAGGCAGATCCATGGCGAGTTCGACGGCACCTACGGCAGTCCACGCGTCACCGCCGAGTTGCGAGCCCGGGGCCGCCGGGTCAACCACAAGCGGGTCACGCGAGTGATGCGCCGCTCCGGCATCGTGGGGCTGCACCTGCGCAAGAAAGTGCGTACCACGGTGCCGGAACCTTCGCAGCAGAAGGTGCCGGACCTGATCCGGCGGGACTTCACCGCGCCGGCCCCGAACCGGCGCTATGTCGGTGACATCACGTATCTGCCCGTCGGCGAGGGCCGGTTTCTGTATCTGGCGACCGTGCTGGACCTGGCCTCACGCCGGCTGGCGGGCTGGTCGATCGCCGATCATATGCGCACCGAGCTGGTGAGCGACGCGCTGCGGGCCGCCGCCGCGACCCGGGGCAGCCTGCACGGCACGATCTTCCACGCCGACCACGGGGCCCAGTACACCTCTGCCGAGTTCGCCGCCGTCTGCGAAGAGCTCGGCGTGCGCCAGTCCATGGGAGCCGTCGGGTCCAGCGCCGACAACGCCGCCGCGGAGGCATTCAACGCTACGTTGAAACGCGAGACGCTGCAGGGCGCCAAGCGGTGGTCCTCGGCACGCGAGGCCCGCCTGGCCGTCTTCAAGTGGATCACCCGCTACAACACCCGCAGGCGACATTCCACCCTCGGCTACCTGAGCCCGATCGACTACGAGCAGCAGACCATCGATAGGGTGCTACTCGCCGCATAACACCCGTGTCCACACTTCGGGGCGAGCCCCCAAGAACCGCGGCGTCGGCGATGCGCTGATGGTGGTCTGCGATGGCCTGAAGGGGTTGCCGCAGGCCATCGAGAGCATCTGGCCGCAGGCGGTCGTGCAGACGTGCGTGGTGCATTTGCTGCGGGCATCGTTCCGGTACGCCGCCCGCCAGCACTGGGACGCTATTGCCAAGGCGCTCAAGCCGGTCTACACCGCACCGACCGAGGCCGCCGCTCTGGAACGGTTCTACGAGTTCGCCGAGCTCTGGGGCGGCAGGTATCCGGCGATCGTGAAGTTGTGGGAGGACGCCTGGGCCGAGTTCGTGCCCTTCCTCAACTTCGACACCGAGATCCGCCGGGTGATCTGCTCGACCAACGCCATCGAGTCGGTGAACGCCCGCATCCGGCGGGCGGTCAAGGCTCGCGGCCACTTCCCCAACGAGCAGGCAGCGCTCAAGTGCGTCTACATGGCGATCATGAGCCTGGACCCGACCGGCAAGGGCCGCAAACGCTGGATCACCCGCTGGAAAGCCGCTCTGAACGCCTTCGCCATCACCTTCGAAGGCCGCCTGACCCCGACCACCCGATAGAACTAGTCAAGATCGAATCACACCGTTCACTGGACAGACCCGACACCGGCGGTAGCACGATCCTGAGCGGATCGCGGCGGTGGCTCGTGTTGGACCGGGGCGCTACCTCCGTTCGCGCCGAGAGTCCTCGCGTCAAGCTTCCACGCCCGGCCACCGGGCTCGGTCATGATGGGCGTGATCACGGTCACGCGCTGGGCCAGGCAGGCGGCTGCGACCCGGTCGCTGTGCCGCAGCAGCGTGATGAGCAGACCGCTCCAGCGCGGCGGCCTCGGTCGGCACGGTGAGACCGGCTTGAGCGACGGGCTCAAGGGCCTGTCGCAGGCCATCGGGAGCGTCTGGCAGCAGGCTGTCGTCCAGACGTGCGTCGTTCACATGGGCTGATCGACCGTGCCTCATCTGGATCCTCCAGCAGAGTGGCTCAAGACGTGAGCCGGCTGGAAGCGACTGGCAACGGCGGCTCGCCGGCTGCCCGGCCTGCTGGCTGTCCGGCTGGGACGCTGGTCGGTGTGCGGGTCGTGGTCAGCCACAGGCCGGTGAACACGGCGCAGGCCAGGGTCACGGCGCCCGCTGTGAGGAAGGCGCTGTTGAGGCCGGATTCGAAGGAGGCGCCGCCGGACTCGCGCGCGTGGACGATCGCCCCGAGCACCGCCACGCCGAGCACCGCGCCGATCTGCCGGGTGGTGCTGCTGACGCCCGAGGCGAGGCCGCCTTCTCGCGGGCTGACCGCCTGCATGGCGGCACCGGTCAGCGGCGACATGGCGAGCGCGAAGCCGGCGCCGGTGAGCGCCAGCCGCCACCACACGTTGCCGTAGCCGGTGTCGGCGTGGACGAGGCCCAGCGCCAGCAGCCCCAGCCCGGCCAGCGCCAGGCCGGCGCTGACGACGATCCGGAAGCCGTACCTGGCCGCGAGCCGGCCCGCGAACGGGCTGACGATCACCATGGCCAGCGTCATGGGCAGGGTCCGCAGCCCGGCGACCAGGATCGAGGTGCCCTGGACGGAGACGAAGAACTGGGAGAAGAAGAACGACGACCCCATCAGCGCGGACCCGACCACGACCATCGCGGTGTTGGACACCGTGAACAGCCTCCGGCGGAACAGCCGCAGCGGCAGCATCGGCGTCAGCGCGCGGCCCTCGACCACGACGAACGCGGCCAGCAGCACCAGCCCGGCGGCGAAGCTGCCCAGGATCACCGGTGAGGTCCAGCCGCGGGAGCCGCCCTCGATCAGGCCGTAGGTGACAGCGCCCACGCCCACGGCGGACAGCAGCGTGCCGGGCACGTCGATGGGCGGCGCGTCCAGGTTGCGGGACTCCTTCAGCATCCGCAGCCCGGCCAGCAGCAGCACCGCCCCGATGGGTACGTTGACCAGGAAGATGGCGGGCCAGCCGAAGGTCTCCACCAGGATCCCGCCCGCCAGCGGCCCGGCGGCCAGGCCGATGCCGCTGAGCCCGGCCCACAAGCCGATCGCTCTGACCTGCTGTCTCGGGTCGGGGCAGCCGACGGTGAGCAGCGCCAGGGAGGCCGGGCTCAGCGCCGCGGCCCCGACGCCCTGCAGCACCCGCCCGGCGATCAGCCAGCCGAGGGAGGGCGCGAGCGCGCACACCACGGAGGCGGCGGTGAACACCACCACCCCGGCCAGGAACACCCGCTTGCGGCCGAACCGGTCGGCGAAGACGCCGCCGGACAGCAGCAGCATGGCCACCAGCAGCACGTAGGCGTCGACGATCCACTGCAGGCCGGTCAGCCCGGTGTGCAGCCGCTGCTGCATGTCGGGCAGCGCGGCGCCGACGATCGTGTTGTCGAGCAGCACCATGAACTGACCTGCGCAGGTCAGGCCGAGCAACGCTTTCGCTTTCACCGACATCCTTACCTAGAGAACTGATGACACGATCTTGAACGCGGTCCCCGACCAGGTGATGGGGTCGCGCAGGCGGTGGCGCCGGGCACGCCGGGTGAGTTCCTGTACGTCCTCGACGGTCTGACCAACATCGACGCCGGGCCGGAACCTGAGGTGGGACCGCCAGCTCGGACGGTTCTCCCGAGTCAGGGTCGCCGGCCGGTGTGGGCGGTGATCGTTGCTGCGAGGGGCGGCACGATCGCGAGGGGCAGTGCGTGACCGAGACCGGGAACGGTGACGAGTGTGGCACTGGGGATGGCGCGCGCCAGCCGGGTGGCGTGCGGGGGCGGCGTGACGGGATCCTCCGGCGCGTCGATCACCAAGGTGGGCACAGAGGTGTTCGCGAGTTCGGCCCCGCGCTCCATGCCGGACTGGTCGGCCAGGGCATGGGCGGCGGGGCTGTGCCAGGTGCCGCTGTGGGCGGCGATCCGGCGTTCGAGATCGGCGAACTCCTCGTCGTCGAAGGGCAGGACGCCGCCGTTGAGGACCCTCCAGTGCTCCACGCGCCACCGCAGCTCCGTCTCGGGGTCGCGCTCTTGGCCGAGCTCCGCCCACAGAGCGAGCAGCCGGGGGTCGGGCCCGGGCAGGTCCTCGTCGCAGATGCCGGGGTCGGGGGCCGCTCCGCCGAGCAGCGCGGAGCCGAAGATCGTGGCGCTCATCAGCCGGTCCGCGTGGTCGAGGAGAAGCAGTTGGACGAGGGTGCCGCCCAGCGACATCCCGACCACGTGAGCGCGTGCGACGCGCAGCGCGTCGAGGACCGCGACCGCGTCGTCGGCCAGCGCCCGGACGGGGTAGGGACGCTCGTGGAAGGCGTGGGTGGAGCGTCCGGTGTCGCGGTGGTCGTAGCGGACGACGAAGTGGTCCCGAGACAGCAGCTCGACCAACTCCTCGGGCCAGCCCAGCCCGCTGGTGTTGGCTCCCATCACCAGTAACAGGGGAGGACGCCCCGGATCGCCGGCCGTCTCCACCCAGAGCCGATAGCCGTCCGCGACATCCACGAAGGTCTCAGTGCGGCGAAGTCCGCCGGTCTGGGGGTTGGTCTCTCTGTCCATGGTTCACTCCTCATGAGTTGGCGCCCCGGCCACGGTGCGGACCTGAGCCGGCCGCGGCAGCTCGGCCGAGGTGTACCGTCGGGGGCCGCGGTCAGTCGGCGGTTCAGGGAGCGGGGACGGCGTGTTCGGCGGCGCGGCTGACCTGCTCCCAGCCGGCCCAGGTCGCCATCCGCCGGTGGGAGATGTCGAAGGCCAGGTCGTAGACCATGCTGCCGAGCAGGAGCCGCAGCGGCGGGTCTTCGCTGTCGACCAGCTTCAGCAGCGCCTCGGCGGCCAGGCGCGGCTCGCTGTCGATCGAGCCCTCGGCCCACTGCTTCTCCAGTTCGGCGCGCAACGGCGCGTACTCCTCCAGCGGCGACGTCATGGTCATGCTGGTGTACAGGTCGGTCCAGTAGCCGCCGGGCTGGACGATGCTGAGCTTGACGCCAAACGCCGCGGCTTCCATGGCCAGGGCCTCGCTCATGCCCTCCAGCGCGAACTTGCTCGCGCTGTACATCCCGGTGCTCGGGAAGCCGCCGAGAGCGGCGATGCTGGAGACCTGCACGATGTGACCGGACCTCTGGGCACGCAGGTGCGGCAGGACGGCCTGGCAGACCCACATCGCGCCGAACAGGTTGACCTCCAGTTGGGCGCGCGCCTCGGCCTCGGTGAACTCCTCGATCATGCCTGAGGACATGGTGCCGGCGTTGTTGACCACGATGTCGAGCCGGCCGAAGTGCTCGACGGCGGTGTGGACGGCGGCGAACACCGCGTCGCGGTCGGTCACGTCCAGGGCGAGGGTGAGCAGCCGGTCTCCGTACCGATGGTCGAAGTCCTGCGGCGTGATGGTGCGGGCGGCGGCGACCACGTGATCGCCGCGCTCCAGCGCCGCGACGGCGAACGCACGGCCCAGGCCGCGGCTGGCTCCGGTGATGAACCAGGTGCGGGAAGAGGCGGTCTTCGCGGTGCGCATGAACGGAACTCCGATCGGTTGTTCGTCTACTGCGAGACGATCCGTCTCGTCTTGACGAGAAGTGACCATACTGGCCTTTCATCTGCCTGTCAAGACGGACCGTCTCGTCTCATTTGATTTGATCCGCGCCACGACGAGCCCCTGCCGAGTACGTCCACCGGTGCGGGCGGATTCGATCCGCCAGGCGAAAGGTGGGCGGGCGCGGCATCTATCAGCACGGCACGTATCGTGCCGATAAGGATGATGGCCTTGCGGGGAAACGATGTCAAGCACGGCACGTGCCGTACCGATAAGGTGGCGTTCATGAGCGACACACCCCGCCGGCGCGGCGCCGACCGGACCGAGGCCATCATGCGGACCACGCTGGAGCTGGGCCAGGAGATCGGCTACGCCAAACTCAGCATCGAAGCCGTCGCGGCCCGCGCCGGAGCCGGGAAGCACACCATCTACCGGCGGTGGCCGTCCAAGGGCGCGCTGCTGCTGGACTCGCTGCTGTCATTGAACGAGGCAGGCCTGGACTATCCGGACACCGGGGACATCGCCGCCGACCTGCGGGTGCAGATTCACGCGGCCGTCGATCTGCTTGCCGGGCCGCCCTTCGGGCCCCTGTTCCGGGCGCTGATCGGCGAGGCTCAGCACGAGCCGCAGGTCGCCGCGGCGCTCAACGAGCGGTTCATCGGCCCGCAGGCGGACAAGACCGTCGCCCGGTTGAGGGCGGCCCGGGATCAGGGGCAGTTGTCGCCGCAGTTCGATCTGGAGCTGGCGATGGCGATCCTGTCGGGGCCGCTGTACTTCCAGCTGCTGATCACGCAGGAACCGCTGACTCATGAGTACGTCGACCGGATTCTCGACGCCCTCTTCACCGGGATCGGCCCCACCCACGCATCTTGACGAAGGCCGCCGTCCAGTACGCACCACGCACGCTCAGCCACGACACGGACACCGCTCAGCGCGGATGATCGCCGACCCGACCGGCTCCAGCGTGGTCACATACCTCACGCGGCGCTGCGGCGCACCCTCACCGAATCCGGTCCCGCTCGCGGCCGACGGGACGATGCCGACGCCAGACCTCGCCAGTGCTCGGGCGACCTCGCTCCGGGAGCCTCAAGGATGGCGCAGCCGAAGCCGCCGTCCTCGGGAAGCCGGCGGTGGACGTCAGGAGGACGCGTGATGACGCTCGACTGCCGTCATGGTTCGAGCGACGTCGCCCGCGATGATCGCGTCCACCAGTTCGACGTGCACGTCCAGTCGTAGGCGGAGATAGTCATTGTCGCGATTGTCGTCGGGGTCGGCGTGCTCCGACAGGTTGGTGATGAACCGCGTCATGCTGAGGTAGACGGCTTTGGCCAGGTGATTGGGACTGATTTCGGCGATCCGCTCGTGGAGGGCCCAGTTGGCCCGCATGAAGCGGTCCGTGCTGGTCGTTGCGCGCTTGAGAGCGGTGAGGTGCTTGCGCAGGTCCGAGATGTCCTGCCGGCTGCGGTGCTGAGCCGCGTCCGCGGCGATCAAAGGCTCCAGGGCCTCGCGCACGGCGATGGCGTCGGCCACGGTGGTCGGCATCTTCCGCACAGTCAGCAGCGTGTGCCGGAGCCGCACGATCGGGTTGGGCTGTGCTACGAACAGGCCACCGCCGCGACCGGGCCGGATCTCGACACTGCCGCGATCGTTGAGCAGTCGCGCGGCCTCGCTGATGGTCGCACGCCCATAGCCGGAGAGGTCGCGGAACTCTTCCATCGTGCCGATCAGATCGCCGGGGCCCAGGCCGCGTTCGACGATCATCGTCTCGATGTCCGCGGCCAGCGCCTCCGCGCGGGTCAGGGGGTCAGCGGTAACCACGCGAACAGTTCTACCAGATTCCTAGCCATTCCGGCAGCCGGAGGGTACGCTCCGGCGATATACATAACACCCCAAACATCCGGGTGGTTATAGTTGTCGGCTAGCCTGCTGGCCTGCGACTTCGTCCACACCAAGGAGGTTGCGATGAACCGTGTGCTCGTCAAGGGCGGCACCGTGCTCACCATGGAGCCGGGTGACCGACCGCGTCTGGCCGACGTGCTCATGGAGGGGGACGTGATCGCCGCGGTGGAGCCGGGGATCGAGGCCGACGCCGAGGTGATCGACGCTACCGGGACCATCGTGCTGCCCGGGCTCGTGGACACGCACCGGCACGTCTGGCAGGCCGGGCTGCGCGGGCTCACCGGGGACTCCGTGCTCAAGGACTATTTCCGTAGTGTCAGGTTCCAGGCTTCCGCGGTGTACCGGCCCGAGGACATCCGAGTGGGCAACCTGGCGGGCATGCTCGAGGCCATCGACGCCGGTGTCACCACAGTGCTGGACTTCTGCCACGCGGTCAGCACGGCCGAGCACGCGGATGCCGCGATCGAGGGCAGCGTGGAGTCCGGCATCCGCACGCAGTTCGCCCTCGGCTTCAGCGACGTGCCCGGCCAGGACGAGACGCTGGCGAGCGCCGAGGGCCGGCTCGCGCTGGCGGCGAGGCTGCGTGAGGGACGGTTGGCCTCGGACGACGCGCTGGTCACCCTTGGGATCGCGCTGTCGGACCTGCCCGAGGTGGGCATCGACCGCATCCGGACTGAACTGACGGGCGCACGGCGGCTCGGACTGCGCAGTACCACCAACGGCCTGGCGATCTTGTTCCACGAGCCGGTGGACGACCTGGCCGTCTTCGACGAGGCCGGGCTGCTCGGTCCCGATCTGGTGTGGGTGCATCTCAACTACGCCACCGCCGAGCAACTGCGCATGGTGGCCGACTCCGGCGGCTCCGTGGCGACCTGCACCGAAGCTGAGATGGCCATGGGCATGGGCCGCCCCGCCACCGAGCGGGTGCTGGAGGCCGGCGGGCACTGCACATTCGGCTGCGACGTCACGACGTCCGTCTCCGGCAGTCTGCTCCAGCAGGCCCGCACCGCCATGCAGGTGGGACGCCTGCTGGCCGCCGACGAGGGCATGGCCGCCGGACGAGCGCCCGAATCTGTGCCTCCGTCGTGCGAGACGATGCTCAAGGCCGCCACCATCTGGGGTGCCGAGGCGCTGGGGCAGTCCACGCGTATCGGGAGCCTGCGGGCGGGCAAGCAGGCCGATGTCATCCTCGTCCGCGCCGACTCCGTGAACACCGCGCCGGTGCACGACCCGTACGCCACCGTGATCACGCAGGCGCATCCCGGCAACATCGACACCGTCATCATCGCGGGCCGGATCCGCAAGCGGGCCGGCGCGCTGACGACCGAGTGGGGACCGGTACGCGAGGCACTGGAGAAGTCGAAAGAGTACGTGGCGGCGACCGTGGAGAAGAACGGCGGGTTCTTCCCCGACCCTCCGCTGTTCCTGCCCTGGTAGTTCGGAAGGAATGCCGTTCATGCACCTGGTCACAGCCGCACAGGCGGTGCCCTATGACCCGCCTGGCCACCACGACGTCGCCGCCCGCCGCCTGCAAGGACTCGACGCGGGCGGCCCCGGCGGCTTCTCCGTCGGGTTGTCGCACTATCCCCCCGGTTCGACGGTCGACTCCGCGCCCACCGCGGCCGAGACCGTCTACGTCGTCCTGTCCGGCGAGCTGGAGCTGACCTGCGACGACCGGGTGGTCACCCTCGGCCGGCACGATTCGGTTCACCTCACCAAAGGCGAGGTGCGGTCGCTGCGCAACGCCTCAGGCGCCGACGCCACGCTTCTGGTGGTGCTGCGGCCATGACGGAACTGCCCCGCTACGACGACCTGCCGCCGGCACCGGATGGAGGCCGCAGCGCCTGGGGCCTGTTCGGCGAGCAGGACCAGCTCGGCCTGGTCAACCTGCTGACCCCGGAACGGGTCGCCGCCGCCGCCAAGCTGGTACGCAAGGGGGCTGGTTTCCCGCTGGACGCGCCCCTCGGCATGTTCTCCCCGCCCCTCAACAGCAACAGAGGCAATCCTCGTCACCATGTCATCGCCCAGCCGGGCGGCATCGGCTTCGACGACGTCTGGGACAACGTCTACCCGCAGGCGGGCAGCCAGTGGGACTCCCTGGCGCACATCGGATACAGCCGTCAGGTGTACTACAACGGCGCCACCTCGGACGACATCGTCTCCGGCCGCCGCAACACGATCGACCGCTGGGCCGACCACGGCATGACCGGCCGGGGCGTCCTGCTCGACATGCCCGCCGCGATGCGGGCTCTGGGCCGTCCCTATGATCCCGGCACCACGGTCGAGTTCGGCCCGGACGAGCTGGAGGCGGCCCGGCGCTTGGCCGGCGTCGACTACCAGGTCGGCGACATCCTGCTGCTGCACACCGGCTTCACCGGCTGGTACGCCGACCAGCCCGATGACGTGCGCAAGCGGCTCCCGCGGGAGCTGCGTGCGCCTGGCCTGGCGCACTCGGAGGAGGTGTGCCGCTACCTGTGGAACGCGCACTGCGCCGCCGTCGCCTCCGACACCTTCGCGGTCGAGGCCTGGCCCGCGGACACCAGCCCGCAGGCGGCGCCGTTCGGTTTCATCCATCAGATGCTCATCGGCAGCTTCGGCATGGCCCTGGGTGAGCTGTGGTGGCTGCGCGACCTGGCCGAAGACTGTGCGGATGACGGCGTGTACGAGGGGATGCTCGTCAGCGTGCCCACCCGAGCGCCCGGCGGGATCGCCTCCGCCCCCAACGCAACATTTCTGAAATAGGGCGTAACGCGCTCTTGACCCGCAGGTCACGGGCAGGCACACTCGCTTAAAACATCCGAACCTTTAGGCGGGTTTCGGGTTTCGGGGGGCTCGCGGCTTCTCGTCCGGCGCCTGGCGCCGCATCATCTGGGAGACATTCGTGCCTGACATCTACGACGTAGCGATCGTCGGTTACGGGCCTGCGGGCGAGGTGGCGGCTGCCACGCTCGGCGCGGCCGGACACCGAGTGGTGGTGTTCGAGCGGCATAAGGAGCTCTATCCGCTGCCGCGCATGGTCACCTTCGACGGTGAGGCATGCCGGACCGTCCAGGCCACCGGCTCGTCCATCGACAAGGCGCTCAGCACCGCCGTGCGACTGGACGCGTGCCACTTCGGCGACGCCGCCGCCGAGCCCCTGCTCAGCATCGACTGGAGCGGCAGCCAGTGCGGCTTCCCCGCGCACTCCTCGATCTTCCAGCCGGACGTCGAGGCGGTCGTGCGAGAGAAGGTCGACACGATGCCCAACGTCGAGGTGAACCGGGGCACCGAGGTCTGCGGCCTGACGCAGCATGACGACTTCGTCGAGCTCACGGTGCGCCCCAAGAAGTCGACCGACCCGGCCGAGCAGCGGACGGTCCGGGCCCGTTACGTCATCGGCGCGGACGGGACAGGCAGCTTCGTGCGGGAGGCGGCCGGCATCACCATGCGCGACTACGGGCTGCACGAGCGCTGGCTCAACTTCGACATGAACAAGCTCCGCGACCTGCCCGAGCGGTTCGACCGCCTCATCATGATCATGGATCCGAAGCGGCCGCACATGTACATGCCGCTCGGCACCACCCGCCAGCGCTTCGAGATCCGCCTGCACGAGCACGAGGACGAGACGGCGATGTACGACCCGCAGGCGGCCTGGGACTTCCTGCGCGAGGAGCACGGCCTCGGCGAGCAGGACATGTCGATCTGCCGCCAGGTCGTCTACCACTTCTACACGCGCGTGGCCGAGCGGTGGCGCACCGGCCGGGTCTTCATCGCCGGCGACGCCGCTCACACCATGACCCCCTACATGGGTCAGGGCGGCTGTTCCGCCATTCGCGACGGCCGCAACATCGGCTGGAAACTGTCACTCGTGCTGTCCGGCGCCGCGAGCGAGGAACTGCTGGACGACTACCAGGCCGAGCGCGAGCCCCACGTGTCGGCGATCGTGTTCGCCAGCGACGCGCTGTCCCGCCTGGTCAACATCGTGGACGAGGACGAGGCGGCGCAGCGCAACCACGCCATGCGCAACAACCTCAACCCGCCCCCGCCGCCGTTCCCCAAGCTCGAGCACGGTGTCCTGCACCGCGAGTCCGACGGCTCGATCGCCGCGGTCACCGGCTCGCTGTCCCCGCAGGGCCGTCTGCGCAAGGGTGGTGTGGAGGGCCGCGGTGACGACCTGCTCGGTCACGGATTCCAGCTCATCGCCCGCCACGCCCCGCAGCTGTCAGCAGCGCAGTTGCACACCCTGGAGGCGATCGGCTGTTCCGTCGCCGTCCTGGAGGACCCGGCCGACCCGAACGCGGTCACCGACCTCGACGGCGTCTACAGCCGGTTTCTCAAGGACCACCACGCCGACGCCTACATCACCCGCCCCGACTGGTACGTCTTCGGCGTCACCCTGGCCTCCGGCCTGCCGGCGTTGGTCGACGAACTGGCCGCTCGTCTCCATCTGACCGACGAAAGGCAGCCCGCGTGACGCACGTGCGCATCGAGTCCGACATCGAGTACGCGAAGGCGGACGGCGTCTCCCTCGCACTCGACCTTTACCTGCCCACCGTTGACGGCCCGGCGCCTGTCGTGCTTTACCTGCACGGCGGTGGATGGCAGGTGGGCGACAAACGTGACGGCGCCACCGAGCGGCTGGAGCTGCTCGCCTCCTATGGCGTCGCCGTCGCCTCCGCCAACTACCGCTTTGCCGCGCAGGCGACATATCCGGCCCAGCTGCACGACGTGAAGGCCGCCGTGCGCTGGCTGCGCGCCAACGGCAGGCGGTACGGTCTCGCCGTCGAGAAGATCGGCGCCTGGGGCGCGTCCGCCGGAGCGTACTTGGCCAGCATGATCGGGCTGACGGCCAAGAACGTCGAACTGGAGGGCTCGGTCGGCGACCACCCTGATCAGCCCAGCCATGTGGACGCGGTCGTCCATTGGTTCGGCCAGAGCGACCTGTGGGCCAACTCCCGCCGTACCTGGCTGGAGAAGGAGATCCTCAACCCGCCGTTCGAGGGTCCTCTGCTCGGCCTCGGCGACGTGTCCGAGAATCCCGCCGCGGCCCGCGCCACCAGCCCGCTCACCTGGGCGAGCGCCGACGCGCCACCGTTCCTGATCGCCCACGGCGACCGGGACCGGGTCACCCCGGCTGCCGAGAGCCTGGCCTTGCATGACGCGCTCGTCCGCGCCGGAGCCCAGTCCACGATGATGCTGCTCGGCGGCGCCGGGCACGAAGGCGAGGAGTTCGACCGCCCCGGCCACCTGCGGCTCACCGCGGCGTTCCTGCTCAGCCATCTCGGCGACGCCAGGTGACTCCGCTCCCGCACCAAGTGCTCAGCGTCAACAACGCCGGCCCCGAGAACATGACGCCGTCCTCGGTCGAGGGCCCCTTCCACTCGCCGGCGCCCGCTCGCGAACGGGGCGCGTGGATCAGCTTCGGTCCCGAGCGCGAGCGCGGCGTGCCCACCGTGGTCCATGGCCGCGTGCTCGATTGCGACGGCACCCCGCTGCCCGGCGCGGTGGTGCAGCCACCCGGTGGCCGCCGACGGCACCGGCGGCAGGCTGCCGCATGCCATCGGCCGCCATCCAATGCGCCCCGCCCACCTGCACTACCGGGTCACCGCCGCCGGCTGCCGGCCGCTGACCACACGCACGTGTTCCTGGCCGTCAGTGAGACTCGCCGGAGTCCGGCTCCCCGGAGACGACCTCGTACACCTCGCCCGTCCGGACGGCGACACCGTGCGGATCGTGACCGACGTGACGCGCTTCTGGGCCGACGCCCGGGGCTGGACGGCCAAGGCCGCCCAGCTCACGGGCGAGGCCGTCCCGGTGCGGGAGGTGAGCTTCGCGCCTCCGGTGCCGCCGTCGGCGCGGGTGATCTGCGTAGGGCTCAACTACCGCGCGCACGCCGCCGAGGGCTCGTTCGACGTGCCTGAGCATCCGACGTTGTTCGGCCGCTGGACGGCCGCGCTGAGCGTCGGCGACGTCGTCGCCACCGGCACCCCCGACGGCGTCGGTTACGTCCGCACCCCGCCATGGCTGCTGAAACCAGGAGACGTGGTGGAGGCCGAGATCGACCGGCTCGGCACCCTGCGAACCCCGGTCGTCAGCCGCGACCCACAGGAGAACTCACGATGACCATCGCCCATTGGATCAACGGCAAGCGCGTGGCCGGCACGAGCGGGCGCACCGCACCGGTCACCGACCCCTCGACCGGCGCCATCACCGGCCAGGTGGCGATGGCCTCCACCCGCGACGCCGACACCGCCATCTCGGCGGCCGCGGCGGCCTTCCCGGCATGGCGCGACACCTCGCTCACCCGCCGCACACAGATCATCTTCGCCTTCCGTGAGCTGCTCAACGCCCGCAAGGGCGAGCTCGCCGAGATCATCACCGCCGAGCACGGCAAGGTGCTGTCCGACGCCCTCGGCGAGATCACCCGGGGGCAGGAGGTCGTCGAGTTCGCCTGCGGCATCCCGCACCTGATCAAGGGCGAGTTCACGGAGAACGCTTCCACCCGCGTGGACGTGTCCTCCATCCGCCAGCCGGTCGGCCCGGTGGCCGTCATCAGCCCTTTCAACTTCCCTGCCATGGTGCCGATGTGGTTCTTCCCCGTCGCGATCGCCGCCGGGAACACCGTGGTGCTCAAGCCCAGCGAGAAGGACCCGTCCGCCGCGCTGTGGATCGCCGAGCTGTGGACCGAGGCCGGGCTGCCCGACGGCGTGTTCAACGTACTGCAGGGCGACAAGGAAGCAGTCGACGCGCTGCTCGTCTCGCCCGCGATCAAGGCGGTCTCCTTCGTGGGGTCCACGCCCATCGCCCGCTACGTCTACGAGACCGCCACCTCCCACGGCAAGCGGGTCCAGGCCCTGGGCGGGGCCAAGAACCACATGGTCGTGCTGCCCGATGCCGACCTCGACCTGGCCGCCGACGCTGCGGTCAACGCCGGTTACGGCTCGGCCGGTGAGCGCTGCATGGCTGTCAGCGCACTGGTCGCGGTCGGCGATATCGCCGACGATCTGGTCGCCAAGATCGCCGAACGGACGGTCAAGCTCCGCACCGGCGACGGCATGACCGGCGTCGACATGGGCCCGCTCATCACTCGCGCCCACCGTGACAAGGTCGCCGGCTACATCGCCGAGGGCGAGAGCGCCGGCGCCCGGCTCGTCATCGACGGACGGAAGGTGGAGGCCGAGGGCGAGTCCGGCGGGTTCTGGCTCGGCCCCACGCTGTTCGACAACGTCGGCACCGACATGAGCATCTACACCGATGAGATCTTCGGCCCGGTCCTGAGCGTGCTCCGCGTGGACACCTACGAGGAGGCGGTCGAGCTGATCAACGCCAACCCGTACGGCAACGGCACGGCGATCTTCACCAACGACGGCGGCGCAGCCCGGCGCTTCCAGAACGAGATCGAGGTCGGGATGGTCGGCATCAACGTGCCCGTCCCCGTCCCCATGGCCTACTTCTCCTTCGGCGGCTGGAAGAACTCGCTCTTCGGCGACCTGCACGCCCACGGCATGGAAGGCGTCCGCTTCTTCACCCGCGCGAAGGTCATCACCAGCCGCTGGCCAGACCCCAGCCACGGCGGAATCAACCTCGGCTTCCCGGAGAACACGTGAGCCCCGGACCACTCGCCGGGATCGTCGTGACGGACCTCACGCGGGCCCTGGCCGGTCCGGGGCAGTCGGTATCGACGCCCGCCTTCACCACCCATGTCAAGCGACATCCGCTGGTCACCGGCCCCGGCCCACGCGCTGACGGATGAACTGTCGACGGGTGAAATCCGGCTATGTCCGTAGACCGCAAACACGGCTGGATGGACTGTGAAATGCCTGTTGCGACACCGGCTTGGGCGCGCAGGTCAGGCTGTCACGTGTAACCGGCGAGCATGCGGACGTTAGCATCGTCCCGACGAACGGACAGCGGGACGAGGGCAGTGTGGCGGACCAGAAGAAGACCAAGCGCCGCATCACCAGCGTGGACGTGGCACGGGAGGCGGGGCTGTCTCGGGCCACGGTCAGCTTTGTCCTGAACGACACGCCGGGCCAGTCCATCCCCGAGGCCACCCGGCAGCGGGTGCTGCAGGCGGCGGCCCGACTGGGTTACACGCCCTACGCGCCTGCCCGTACCCTGCGCAGCGGCCGCAGCGACGTCGTGCTGTTCGTCCTGCCCGACTGGCCGCAGGGCCACACCGTGGCGGAGCTCGTCGATCGGGCCGCGCAGGTGCTGGCCGGCGCCGGGCTGACCCTCGTCACCCACGTGCACACCGGCCAGGACGACGACCTCGCGCGGCTGTGGACCGCACTCGCCCCGGCGGCCGTGTTCGGCATGCGGCCGTTCACGGCCCACGAGCTGGCCGGCATGAGGCGCGCGAACATCGCGGCCGTGCTGCCGTCCCCGGAGCAGAGCGGCCACGATGTCGGCTCGACACTGTGGCTCAATGGCGTGGGCCGGCTCCAAGCGCAGTACCTGATCGGGAAGGGGCACACCCGGCTCGCCTACGTCCTGCCCGACGACCCCCGGCTGAGCGCACTGGGTCAGGGGCGTGCCGAGGGAGCGGCCCAGGTGTGCGCGGAGGCCGGCCTGCCGGTACCGATCGTCTCGACCATCCCCCTGGACACCGCCGCGGCGGCCGAGACGGTGGCAGGCTGGCGGCAGCCGCCGACCGCCGTGTGCGCCTACAACGACGAGGTGGCCCTGGCGCTGCTGGCCGGCATGCGGAAGCTGGGCACGAGCCTGCCCGTGATCGGCGCGGACGACATCCCGGCGGCCCGTTTCGCGCTCCCGCCGCTCACCACGGTCGCCCAGGACAGCGGCGAACTCGGCGCGCGCATCGCCGCCGCCCTGCTCAGGGCGCTGAACGGCGAGCCCTCACAGCTTGACGTGCTGCCGGATGCCGGCATCCGGGTGGTCGAGCGCGAGTCCGCCTGAAGGTGCCGGAGGCGTTCCCCGGCGGCCGTGACCTCACAGGCTTCCCACCGACCGTGATCGTGAACTCCGAGCGGGACAGCCTGCGCGCGTCCGCGCCCTGGACCGCCTGCACGCCGAGCGGCCCGTCCGGCTGCAGCATCGGGGCGGCTCGCTGTGGATGCTGAACACCGCCGCGATCCGCCTGCTTCGTCTTGACGGAAGCGACGACACGGGCATCGAACGCGCGGCCGACGGGCGGCCGACCTGCCGCCTCTGGCGTGCCGACCACTTGCTGCGTGGCGCTCGGGAATCGCCGTACCCCCACCTGGCCGCCGTGGCTGGCGTACTGGCCCGCTGGGGCGTCACGGCGGTCACCGACGCCGGCCCTCGCGGAACTCGTGGCCACGATCCTTTCCGCGCACGCACGAGCACAGCCGGTCGCCCTGGTGCCGGACTGGTGTCTGGGCCCCCTGCGGACGCATGGCCTGCGGGTGGTCACTCAGCCCGCGTTCCTGGCCGATCGCGGCGAGGACACGATGGCGGGCACTGGTCCTGTTGCGTGGAGGGCTGCGCGACGTTGCAGGTCACATGTGGGCGCCGCCGTCGACGCGGATCTCGGTGCCGGTGATGAACGCGCCGTCGTCGGAGACGAGCATGGCGACGACGCCGGCGACGTTCTCGGGGCCGGGCAGGCCGTCGCTGATGGCCGAGGTCAGCTTGAGGAAGAGGTTCCAGTCGGTGTCCTCCGGTACGAGGGAGCCGATGTTGTTGGTGATGCCGCTGCTGATGCCGCCGGGCACGACGTTGACCGCGCGCAGGCCCTGCTTGGAGTACTCCAGGGCGAGGCTGTGGGTGAAGGAGGCGATGCCGCCCTTGCTGGCCGAGTAGGCGGCCATGAACGGGTGGGCGTAGAAGGCGGCGGTGGAGCTGAAGTTCACCACGACGCCCCGGCCGGACTCCAGCAGGGCCGGCAGGGCGGCCCTGGTCATGAGGAAGGTTCCGGTCAGGTTGACGGTGATGATGCGGTTCCACAGCTCCAGCGAGCAGTCGTGGGTGTGCGCGCCGCGCAGGATGGCGGCGGTGTTGACCAGGGCGTCCAGGCCGCCGAGCCCGCTCACCGCTGAGGAGACCACCTCGGTGACCGAGCCTTCGTCGGAGATGTCGACGGAGGTGACGGTGAGCCGGTCGGCGGTGCCCTGCTCGGTCGCCAGGGCGAGCGTCTCCTTCAGGCCGTCCTCGGCGATGTCCGCGGCTACCACGCGGGCGCCTTCGGCCAGCAGTCGCAGCGCGGTGGCTTGGCCGATTCCGGAGGCGGCGCCGGTGATGAGGATGCGGCGGTCGGTGAGTCGCTGCATGGAAGTGTTCACTCCGTTTCAGTTGATGGTGCAGGTCAGAGGGAGGTCGGAGGCGGAGCGGCCGATGCGCAGCCGGTGCGGGCGCTCCTGCGGGACGATGCCGATCCGTACCGTGATCGTCTGTCCTGGTGCGGCTTCGGCGGCGGCGAAGCCGGCCAGGCGCAGAGCGCCGTCCTGCTCCAGATACGCCTGGACGACCTCGCAGCCCGGCCGCTCGCCGGTGTTGCGGAGCGTCACCCGCACGGCGTCGTCCGCGGTCTCGGCGCGCAGGTACTCCCAGGTGGTGTAGGACAGGCCGTGGCCGAACGGGAACAGCACGCCCTCGGGCCGGTAGGCGCGGTAGCCGATGCGGTCGCCCTCGGCGTAGTCGAGCACACCGTCGACGGGCTGTGTGGACAGGACCGGGACGTCGGCCTCGGCGGCGGGGAAGGTGGTGGGCAGCCGGCCGCCGGGTTCGGCGCCGGTCAGGACGTCGGCGATGGCGTCGCCGCCTTCCTGGCCGGGGAACCAGGCCCACAGCAGCGCGGCCGGTTCGTGCGCCCAGGGCATCAGCCACGGCGCTCCGGCGTTCACCACGACCACGGTGCGCGGGTTGGCCGCGCAGACCTGGCGGACCAGGTCGTCCTGCCGTCCGGGCAACGCCAGGCCGGTGCGGTCGAGGCTTTCTGTCTCGGTGTCGGCGTCGCTGCCGACCAGCACGATCGCCACGTCGGCGGCGCGGGCCGCCGAGAGGGCCGTCTCCAGTTCTTCTTCGTCGGTGCCGCGCGGCGGTTCGTAGCCGAGCCCGGTCAGGGTGACCGGGTAGGGCAGGTTGCGTTGCGGGCTGATCAGCAGCTCTATGTCGATCGGGCCCGCGCCGGCGGTGAAGGTGAAGGTGTGCGAGGGCGGGTTCAGCAGCAGGGCGGCGATGTCGTCGCCGTCCTGGAGCCGTTCATGGGACTGGTCGGCGTGGCCGGGGACGCGCAGGATGTGGCGGCCGGTGCCCAGGACCGACAGCCGGTGCAGGCCAGCGGCCGGCAGGGTGAGGCGGGTGCGTACGGCCAGCTCGGCGACCTCGTCGGCGAGGATGATCGGGAACCACCAGGGGGCGGGGTCGCGGTGCTCGGCCGTCAGGACGGTGCCGTCGGCCCTGCGGTGCTCCAGCCGTACGCCGTGCTCGCCGGTCTCGGGGTCGGTGGCCATGGCGGCGGGCAGGGGCCGCAGCTTGGCGTGGGGGAAGACGCCGGCGTGGACGGTGATCTCGGTGTCCTCGCCGAGCACCCGGCGCAGCCCTTCGAGCGGCGCGACCACGTGCTCGGGGGTGACGTGGGCGCTGCCGCCGCCCTGGGCGGTGAACCGCACCGCGTTCGGCCCGATCAGCGCGACCTTGCGCAGGCCCGGCCGCAGGGGCAGCAGGCCGTCGTTGCGCAGCAGGACCGAGCCGCGGATCGCCAGCTCGCGCAGGCGGTCGCGGACGTCGCCGGGGACGGGCGGGGCGGGGGTGGCGGGGACGCCGTCGAGAGCGCCGGTGCGCGCGGCCAGCCGCAGGATCCGCAGCACCTTGTCGTCCACGACCCCGGCAGGGACGCGGCCGTCCTCGACCGCCGCCACCAGCGCGTCCCCCCATGGCCCGTCCGGGCCGGGCATGACCAGGTCGAGCCCGGCCAGGGCGGTGGCCTCGCAGGACCGGGCGGCGGTCCAGTCGGAGACCACCACGCCGTCGAAGCCCCACTCCTGTTTGAGCACGCCGGTCAGCAGGTCGCGGTGCTCGGTCATGCTCTCGCCGTTGACGCGGTTGTAGGCGGCCATCACCGCCCAGACTCCGGCCTCGCGCACCGCCGCCTCGAACGGCGGCAGATACACCTCGCGCAGCGTGCGCTCGTCGATGCGGGCGTCGTAGGTCATCCGGCCGGTCTCGGAGTCGTTGCCGACGAAGTGCTTGACGGTCGCCGCTACTCCCGCCGACTGCACGCCCTGGATGAAACCGACGGCGATGCGGGCGGTGAGCAGCGGGTCCTCGGAGTAGCACTCGAAGTGGCGGCCGCCGAGCGGCGAGCGGTGCAGGTTGACCGTGGGGGCGAGCAGGACGTGGACGCCCATCTCGCGGGCCCGCGCGCCCATCAGCCGCCCGGCCTCGTAGGCGGTCTCCTCGTCCCAGGCCGCCGCCAGGGAGGTGGGGCTGGGGAACAGCAGTGAGGGCGGGGTGTCAGCGCCGAAGGAGGTGCCGCGCGGCCCGACGGGGCCGTCCGACAGGGCCAGCGCGGTCAGCCCAGCGGACGGCACCGGGGTCAGTGTCCAGGCGTCGGCCCCGGTGAGGAGGGTGACCTTCTCCTTGAGGGTCATGGCGGCGAGGCGGCGCAGCAGGTCCGCCTCATCGATCAACGGCACGGTGTCAGTCCTTCTGGAGCGCGGCGAAGCCGGTCTCGATCTCGGCGGGCAGGTGGTCGGCGTTCGGGATCAGGGCGATGGCCTCGTGGACCGTCATGTTCTGGGCGGCGGAGTCCATGCCGGTCTCCACGTACTCGGCGATCTCCGGCAGGTGCCGGACGATGGCGTCGGTGACGACGCGCATCGCGCCGGGCCGGTCGGCCACCTCGGCCAGGGTGCTGTCCAGGGTGAGCGGCGCGGCGGCGGCTCGGGTCTCGGTGTAGGGGGAGGTCCAGTGGTGCGTGCCGGAGCCGACGGTGTGCCGGTCGCCGCCGGGCAGCGTGACGTGCGCGGTGGTGTTCGGCGGGACGACGGCTTCGACGGTGAGCGTGCCGTCGTCGACGCGCCAGGAGGCGGCGGCCAGGCCGTAGGGGGTACGCAGCCGGGCGGCGGCATGGGTGAGCCCGCCGCCGGGCCGGGGACGCACGGCGATCTCCCGGTAGCCCGGCGCGGCCGGGGCGAGGCCCGCGACCGTGCGGTGCAGCCAGTCGGCGACGGCGCCGAAGGCGTAGTGGTTGAAGGAGGTCATGCCGCTGGGGTTGACGGTGCCGTCGGGCAGCAGGCTGTCCCAGCGTTCCCAGATCGTGGTGGCGCCCTGCGTGACCGGATACAACCAGGACGGGCACTCGCGCTGCAGCAGCAGCCGGTAGGCGGCCTCCGTCTCCCCCGCCTCGGCCAGGGCGTCGCAGATGAGCGGGGTGCCGACGAAACCGGTGGCGATCTTGTAGCCGCTCGCGCGCACCAGCTCCACCAGTCGGGAGGCAGCACGCGCACGCCGGCCCGGCTCGGGGAGCAGGGCGAACTCCAGGGCCAGGGCGTAGGCGGTGGGCGAGTCGCTCAGCAGCCGCCCGGAGCCGGTGACGTACTCGGCGGCGAAGGCTCGGCGCACCTGGTCGGCCAGCTCCCGATGGGGAGCGGCGTCCCGCCCGATGGCCTCGGCCGCCTGGGCGAGCAGGTCCGCCGAGCGGGCGAAGTAGGCGGTGGCCACGATCTCGGGGTAGGTGCGGGCCTGCTCGGGCCGGTTGGCGGGCGCGGCTGGGTCGAGCCAGTCGCCGAACTGGAAGCCGCTGTCCCAGAGCCGGTCCGGCCCGGCCAGGCCGGCGACGTGCTCGACCCAGGCGCGCATGCTCGCGAACTGCCGTTCCAGGATGCCGGTGTCGCCGTAGCGGCGATACAGCACCCACGGGACGATCACGGCGGCGTCGCCCCAGGCCGCGGCGGCGTTGGAGGCGGAGGTGACGTTCGGCACGACGTGCGGCACCAGGCCGTCCTCGCGCTGCTCGGCGGCCAGGTCGGCGAGCCAGGAGGACAGGAAGCCGGCGCTGTCGAACAGGAAGGAGGCAGTGGGAGCGAAGACCTGCAAATCGCCCGTCCAGCCCAGGCGTTCGTCACGTTGCGGGCAGTCGGTGGGGACGTCGAGGAAGTTGCCGCGCATGCTCTGCACGACGTTCTCGTGCAGCCGGTTGACGAGCGGGTCGGAGCAGTCGAACCAGCCGGTGCGCTCCAGGTCGGAACGGCACACGACGGCGACCACGTCGTCCACCGGCCCCGACACCTCGGCGTAGCGGAAGCCGTGGAAGGTGAAGCGCGGCTCCCACGTCTCCCCCTGCGGGTCGCCGCGCAGGAGGTAGGTGTCGGTGGCCTTGGCGGTGCGCAGCGGGGCGACGCACAGCTCGCCGTCCTGCAGCATCTCGGCGTGCCGCAGCGTCACCCGCTCGCCGGCGGAACCGCGGGCGGTGATCCTGAGGCGGCCGACCAGGTTCTGGCCGAAGTCGTAGACGGTGGCGCCGCCCGGGGTGACGCGCTTCTCGACGGGGGCCCGGGTCTCGGTGCGGCGCACCGGCGGCCCTTCCGGCGCCACCAGGGTGCCCAGGTCATGGTCCACGATCTCGGCCGGCGACCAGCCGGAGTCGTCGTAACCGGGCGACGACCAGCCCCGGCGTTCCTGGCGGGCGTCGTGGGTCTCGCCGTCGTACAGGTCGGAGGAGAGCAAGGGCCCGGACGCGGCCCGCCACGACTCATCCGTCACGAAACGCTCTGCCGTGCCGTCGTCGTAGACGACCTCCAGCTGGGCCAGCCAGGCGAGCCGATCGCCGTACAGGGCCCGCTTGCCCTCGAAGCCCAGCCGTCCCCGGTACCAGCCATCGCCAAGAGTTGCGCCCAGGCAGTTGGTGCCCTCGCTCAGCAGGTCCGTCACGTCGAAGGTCTGGTAGCGCAGCCGGTGCTCATAGGCGGTCCAGCCGGGGGCCAGCACATGGTCGCCGACGACCTCGCCGTTCAGCTCCGCCTCGTACACGCCCAGCGCGGTGGTGTAGAGCCGGGCGGCGCGCACGCCCCGCCGGACCTCGAACTCGCCGCGCAGCAGCGAGCCCTCCCCCGGGCTGACGAACGCGGCCGTCCAATCCTCCCGCGCCAGCAACCCCGCCTCCACGTGCGCGGGCTCGCTCCACGCCGACCACCCGCCGGGGCCTTCGACCCGCACCCGCACCGCCACACGCTCGCGCGCCGCCAGCGGCGCGAACGGCCACGGCACCAGGACCGATTCGGCCGACTCGACCCGGACCCGCTCGCCCCTGGCCTCGACCTCGTAGGCGCTCTGCCGCCAGTCCGGCGTGCCGGTCTCGGCCGACCAGGACAGGCGGGGTGCGGGGGTGCCGATGCCCAGCGGTTCACGCAGGTGCTCGAATCGGAGGGTGATCACTCGGACTCCTTGCTTACACGTGTTAGCGAGGTCACCGTACACCCTTGACGAGCCGGACCGTCAACCCGCCGACGATCGCGACGCCTGCGGCCACCAGGAACAGCAGCGGATAGTTGCCCCCGCCGCCGATGCCCAGGATGACCGGGGCGACGATCGGCGCGACGGACTGCGGCAGGGCGCTGGCGATCCCCGCCAGGCTCATGTACTTGGCCGCCGAGCGCTCGCGGTCGGGCAGCACGTCGTTGACCAGAGCCAGGTCCACGGCCCCGAAGACACCGGCGCCGAGCAGGATGAACTGCGAGCCGACCAGCACCGAGGCGAACGACGCGGCGGAGGCGACGATCACGAAGCCGACCACGAAGCAGGCGGCGGCCAGGTAGATGAACAGCTTGCGCCGCCGCAGCCGGTCCGAAAGGTAGCCGCTCACCACCGCACCTACCGACGTCATCACCAGCCCGACGCCGCCGGTGATCGCCAGCAGGCCGGTGACCTCCTCGAGCCGGTAGCCGAGGTGATCGGTCAGGAAGTACAGCTGGTAGGTGGACAGGAACATGAGGCTGAACTGGATGAGGAAGCGCCCCAGCCAGGTCCAGGCGAAGTCGGGATGGCGGCGGGGGTCGAAGGTGAGGTCGCGTGCCAGGCCCGCCAGGTCGAGCACCTTGCGCTGCTCGCGAGGCAGCGGCCGGTCCGCCATCGTCACCACCAGCAGCAGCACGGCGGCGCAGGCGACGAGGGCCGGAATGAGGAACAGCAGCAGCGGCGAGCCGGCCAGCGCGCCCGACACCTGGAACCCGGCCACCCCCGCGATCTGGGCGGTGAACCCGAGCAGGCCGCCGACCTTGCCGCGCTGCTCCTCGGGCACCTGGTCCGGCATGACCGCCAGCAGCGGGGTCATGATGAACGTGATGCCGACCTGCGCGACGACGTAGCCCAGCAGCACACCCGGGACCGTGTCGAGCACGGCGGTGAGCACCGCGCCTGCGGCCAGCACCGGCATGCCCGCCAGCATCCATGGTCTGCGCCGGCCGAGGCGGGAGGTGGTGTTGTCGCTCAGCAGGCCCACGACCGGGGCGGCGATGATGTTGAGCAGCGTGCCGATCCCGATGACCAGGCCGAGCGCCGCCTCCTTGCCCTCGGGGTCGATCTGCTGCAGCCGGATGGCCAGGGAGGCCAGCAACGGCGTCATCACCGCCACGTACAGCCCCAGGTAGGCCAGCACATAGACGGTGATGAAGCCGCCGCTCGCCCTGGCCGGCCGCGCGGCTGGAGCGGCTGCCGCCGGAGGCGGGAATGCGGGCTCGGACATCACACTCTCCATTTGATCGTTTTAAGCACTCAGCAACTAACACGTGCCAGTGAGTGCGAGGAACGTAACATCGCCGCCACTGAGCGGCAAGGGCGACAGGGGTCACGAAAAGGGAAAATGACGGCTTCGAGCTCAGGACTCCGCGTGCAGCCAGGTCCGGAGAAAGGCCGAGTCGTCGCTGAAGCGGCTGCGGTACGCCCGCGCGCTCAGCCCGAAGTGCGCCTTGAAACGACGCGCGAAGTAGTTGGGATCCGGCCAGCCCACCGCCGCGCCGACCTGCGAGATCGGCCGTTCGTCCCGCAGCAGCAGCGCGGCGGCGGCTTCGGCTCGCTGCTGGGCGAGGTAGGCCATGGGCGGCAGCCCCACGGCCGACTTGAACAGCCGCACGAGCGAGCCGGGCACCATGGGAAGCTCCTCGGCCAGCTCGCGCAGCGTCCAGGGATGAGCCAAGTCGCCTTCCAGCAGGCGCATGGCCCTGGCCACGGCCGGGTGCGGCGACGCCGGTGGGCTCAGCCGGCTGTTCCCCTCCTTGGCCACGACCCTGGCCAGAGCGCTGAGGAACAACGTCAGGTGACCGATGATGTCGCCGCGGTGCAGCGGACCGGCCACCGAACCCAGCCTGTCGAGCGCCCGCAACGGCGCCATGCACTCCTGAAGAGCCGCGTCGTCGAGCCGCGCCATGAGCATGCCGCGCCTGCCGAGCGAGTAGGGGGCTGTCCACAGCAGGTGCCCCAGCAGCGCGTCCTCCCTGGCCCAGGCGAGTTCGCGCCGCAGCAGGCCGGGCCGGAAACAGCAGTTGTACAACACCAGGTCCGCGCAGCGCTCGTACTCGTGCCAGACGCCGGGCCGCAGCAGGACGACATCACCTGCGGCGAGCGCGTGCCGGCCGGCGAGCGAGTGGTGCGTGCCGGCGCCCGCGACGACGACCGCCACCTCCACGAAGCTGTGGGTGTGGGCGGGATAGGACTCCTCGTGGACATGCCTTCCCGCGTAGGCGAGTGACCCGTCGGTGAAGGGCCTACCGCGCGGGTGAGACGCGGGCGCATCATCCTCACTACGCGCCGTACGCAGCCCTTTTCTTCCGTTCGCCATTAAAACGTTTTACCAAGAGGTACGATGCCGAAGATCTCCGAGGTCAGACCTGCCTCCCCGCATCATGGCCGCCGGTCCCGACGACGCCGGCGCGGACGTTCGATCCCCGGATGGTTCGTGCTCCCCGCTCTCGCGCTGTACCTCTACGTCGTGCTCGTCCCCTCCTTCAGAGGAGCGGGATACGCCTTCACGGACTGGAGCGGCCTGGGCGAGCGGATGTCCTTCGTCGGGCTGGAGAACTTCGCCAGGATCTTCGACGACTCCGCGGCCCAGGACGCGCTCTGGCAGACCGTCGCCATCACGGCCGTGATCACGATCGTGCAGAACGTGGTCGGTCTGTTGCTGGCGCTCGGCGTGCACTCGCGCATCAGGAGCCGCAACGCGCTGCGCGTGCTGTTCTTCGCGCCCGCGGTGATGACTCCCGTGGTCACGGCCTATCTGTGGCGCTACCTGTACGCCCCGGAGGGCGCGCTCAACACGGCGCTGGACGCCCTCGGCCTCGGCGCCCTGCGGCAGAACTGGCTGGGCGACCCCGGCCTCGCGCTGTGGTCGGTGGCGGCGATCGTCATCTGGCAGTTCTCCGGTTACTCCATGGTCATCTTCCTGGCCGGACTGCAGAGCGTGCCACGCGAGCTGCACGAGGCCGCCGGCGTGGACGGCGCGGGCGCCGTGCAGCGCTTCTGGCACATCACCCGCCCGCTGCTGGCCTCCGCCGTCACGATCAACGTCATGCTCGCGCTGATCGGCGGATTCAAGCTCTTCGACCAGGTGTACGTCACCACCGGCGGCGGCCCCGGCCACGCCACCGAGACCCTGTCCACCCTCATCTACAAGAACGCCTTCCAGTTCGGCGACTTCGCCTACAGCACCGCGATCGCCGTGCTCCTGGCCGTCGTGGTGGCCGCCGTCTCGGCCGTCCAGTACCGCGGCCTGCGGCAGCAGAAGGGCTCCTCGTGAAGCGTTACACAGCGCGCACGGCGCTGCTGGAGACGGTGATGATCGCCGCCGGCGCCGTCTTCGCCTTCCCCCTCTACGTCCTGGTCAACCTGTCGGTACGCCGCCCGGGCGACCCTGCCTCGCCGGTGGCGCCGACGACGTCGCCCACCCTGGCCAACTACGCCGACGCCTGGCAGGCGGCCGGGCTGGGCGCCGCCCTGGCCAACAGCGCGATCGTCACGCTGGCCGGCCTGGTGGTGATCGTCATCGTCTCGGCGATGGCGGCCTACCCGCTGGCGCGCCTGACGAGCCGCTGGTCGCGATGGACGTTCCTGCTGTTCGCCCTCGGCCTGCTGCTGCCGGCCCAGCTCGCGCTGATCCCCCTCTACCAGAGCATGCGCGACCTCGGCCTGCTCGGCTCGGTGTGGTCGCTGGTCCTGTTCTACTGCGGCCTGCAGGTCCCCTTCAGCGTCTTCCTGTACGCGGGCTTCCTGCGGGCCGTGCCCGCCGAGTACGAGGAGGCCGCCGCCATCGACGGCTGCACCCCGGTGCGGGTGTTCTTCTCCGTCGTCCTGCCGCTGCTGCGGCCCGTCACCGGCACCGTCGCCATCCTCAACGCGATCTTCATCTGGAACGATTTCCTCACGCCGCTGCTGTACCTGTCGGGCAGTGCGCAGCAGACGGTCCCGGTGGCGGTCTTCCAGTTCGTCGGCCAGTACGTCGCCGACTGGCACCTCGTCTTCGCCGGCCTGGTGATCAGCGTCGTCCCGATCCTGCTCATCTACTTCCTGATGCAGAAGCGGATCATCAAGGGCTTCGCCGGCGGCCTCAAGGGCTGATCACCGTTCACCACATCTCAGGAGAACCACCATGACGAACCGACGGCTGCCCGCGGCGCTGTGCGTCCTGGCGACCGGAGCCCTGCTGGCCGCCTGCAGCAACACCGCCACCCCTCCCGGGGGCGGCACGGCCTCGGCCGCCCTGCGCATCGCGTCCAACTCCAGCGAGAAGATCGCGCTGGACGCCGCGATCGCCGCGTTCAAGCGGGCCAACCCCGGCATCGACGTGCAGGTCACCTATGCCGACACCGACCCGTACCTGACCACCTTGCGCACGCAGCTCTCCTCGGGCACCGCCCCTGACGTCTTCTTCGCCTTCCCGGCGAAAGGGAACGCCGGCGCGGTCCAGGTCCTCGCCCCGTCCGGCTACCTCCAGGATCTGTCCGCCCGTCCGTGGGCCGGGCAGGTCCCGCAGGACGTCAAGACCGTCACGCAGGCCGGCGGCAAGCAGTACCTCCTGCCGGTCACCTTCACCGGCATCGGCGCCATCTACAACAAGAAGGCCATGCGGGAGGTCGGCGGATCCGAACCCACCACGTGGAAAGACGTGCTCGACCTGTGCGACAAGGCCAGGACCGCGGGCAGGACCGCCTTCGCCCTGGGCAACCAGACGCCCTGGGTGACCCAGCTCATCGACTACGCGCTCGTCTCCACCCTCGTCTACACCCCCGGCTCCACCTTCGACGCCGACCTGGCCGGCGGCAGGACGAGCTTCGCCGCCTCCACCGGGTGGAAGGGCGCCATGGACAAGTATCTGGAGCTGAGCAAGCGCGGCTGCTTCTCCAAGGATCCGCTCGGCACCCCCGTCGAGACCGCGCTCCAGCAGGTCGGCAAGGGCGAGGCCGTCGCGGCCGTCCAGGTTCTGGCCACCGCCGGGCAGATCAGGGACGCCGCGGCCCAAGGCACCGAGCTGGGCATGTTCCCGCTGCCGGCGACCGACGACGCCCAGGCCACCCGGATGCCGGGCGCCGTCGGCACCTCCTACGCGATCAACGCCAAGGCCCGTGACCGGGCCGCCGCCGAGAAGTTCATCGACTTTCTCGCCCAGCCGCAGATCATGAACGACTACGCCGCCAAGAGCAACGCCGCCCCCGCCATCCCCAACGACGCCTTCGCCCCCGACCCCGCCTTCGCCGCGCTCCTGGAGTACCAGAAGTCGGGCAGGACCGTGCCGTTCATGGACCAGTTCTGGCCCAACCCGAAGGTCCAGCAGGCTCACCTGAGCGGTGTGCAGGAGCTCTTCTCCGGCGCCGCCACACCGCAGGACGTCCTGACCGAGATGGACAAGGCCTACAAGAGCAACTGAGTCACCCTCCGCTGAAAAGGATCGACATGACGCACCACACCCCCCATGCCCGTGTCACCCGCCGAACCTTCCTTACCACCGCCACCGCCGCCGCCGGCCTCGCTCTGGCCACGCCCGCCCTGCCCGCCGCCGGCGAGACGTCGCACCAGGCCCGGCCCTTCCGTACCGCGCTCTCGGTCAGCCCGTTCACCGAAGCGGTGCTCGCCAGAACGCCCCTGACCGACGGCATTCGCACGGCGCGCACCGCGGAGGCCGTGCAGCGCCTGTTCGTCGCGCACGGGGCCACCGAGGTGTACGCCCGCATCGCGACCCGCCGCGTCGCGGTCGACAACGACGCCCAGCACGGCCTCGACCGCGGGCTCGAACGCGCGCGGCTGGCCCGCCGGCTCGGCCTGCCCTTCAATCCCGAGCTCGGCCTGTGGGCCGTCTACGGAGACATCGCCTACCAGCCCGAGCCCGACTTCTCCGACTACCCGGGCATCACCCTGCCGGGGCCGTGGACCTCGCTCACCATCGAGCAGATGCTGCCGATCCTCTACCGCTACGGCGTCACCGTCGCCGCGAAGATCCTCGCCACGGGCGCGACGGTGCGGGTCTGGGACCTGGGCAACGAGATCGAGTTCGGCATGGCCGGCGTCGCCATCCGCAGCCTGGTCACCCAGACCGCCGACTGGACCTACAGCCCGCCGGACGCCGTCGACCCGGCGATCGGCCAGATGGACTTCGCCACCCTGTTCACGCTGAGCGAGACCGACCGCATCGCCTGGCTGCGCACCCACCTGTGGCCGCACGTGGGACGGATGCTGGCCGCCACCGCCGCCGGCATCCGCACGGTCCAGCCCGGCGCCCGCTTCAGCAGCCACACCAGCACGATCGGCGCGGCCAGCCCCAACCTGTCGGTGGCGTTCTGGCAGGCGATGCGGGCGGCGGGCTACCAGGCGAGCGAGCTCGGCACCTCGTTCTACCCGACCAGCAACGACCACGGCGACCGCCTGGCCCTGTTCAAGGACGTCACCACCACCTTGAGCAGCACGTTCGGCAAGCCGGTGTTCGTGGCCGAGCTGGGATATCCCTCGGCCGCCATGTCGGCGCCCTACCCGTGGAACAGCGCGCTGCCCGGCTACCCGATCTCCCCGCAAGGCGAGCACGACTTCGTCCGGGACGTGGTCGCGTGGGGCGCCGGTGACGGGCCGCTGTCCGGCGTCCGCCCCTGGGCGCCCGACTACTGCGTCGGCGGCTGGCAGCCGATGAGCCACTTCACCTCCTCCGGCGTGGCCGAGCCGGTCATCGACGCGATCGCCGAGGGGCTGCTCCTGGCGTGAGACGTCCCGCCCAGCGGGATATGGCCCTGCGCGCGGCGCGCCGCCCTCCTGTCGTCCGTGCGCGAGGGCGCGTGAACGAGAGGGGCCGCCATGGAGGCGACAGGAACGGCGCCGGTGCGAGCCTCGGAGGTTCGCACGTGGACCGCCCAGGTGGACGTGCTCGTCATCGGCAACGGCTGCGCCGGTGCGAGCGCGTCCATCGAAGCGGCCCTCCGCTCCCGAAGGTGTCCCCAGCCCCAAAGTAGGTTTGATCGGGTCTCTACTCACGAGCTTGCCTGGGGTCCGCAGCCTCGCTATCGGCAGGAGAGCCGCCACTGTGGCTACGCCTTCGGGACTGTACGGGGTACGGGGTCGGGCGCGGGGCCAGCCTCCGGCAGCGGGACGGAGGTGTCGTCGCCTGCCGGGTGATTGCCCGCGAGCTCCTCGAGGACCTCTTCGCCGAGTTCGTCACGGCGAGCGGCGTGGTCGTCAGCGGCGGCGTCGCCGTCGCCGTCGGCGTCGGCCTGGGGGTGGCCGAAGCGGCGCCGGGCGGTGTCGGGGTGCAGGGCCAGGGCCCGGCCGACCTGTTCCCAGGTGTGCCCGGCGGCGCGGCTGGCGGTGACGTGCGCGGCCAGCAGGTCCTCGACCAGCTCGGGCAGGGTGCGCAGCGCGGCCGTCTGCTTGCCGCTGCCGGTGGGCGCGGTGACGACGTGCTGGGCGAGGGCGGCCAGGTGAGGCCCCGCCGACATCCGCGCCGACCTCGCCGAGCCCCGCGCCGCCGCGGCCCGCGACGCTCAGCAGGCCGCCGAGCAGGCCGCCCGCCGCGCCCGGCAGGAGGCCGACCGCCGGGTCGAGGCCGCCAAGGACGACGCCCGCGACGCCTGGGCCCAGGCCGCCGCGCACGAACGCGCCCGCGGCGCCGCCGAACAGGCCCGCGACACCGCCGACCAGGCCCGCCAGGCCGCCGAGCAGGCCCGCGACGACGCGCTGCGCCAGCGGGAGCAGGCCCAGGCCGAGCGCCAGGCGCTGGCCGCCGACCTGAGACCGCCCGCCACGAGCGGGACCGCCTGGCCGCCGCCGCCGCCGACGCCCAGGCCGCCCGTGAGCGCGCCGAGCACGACAGCCGCCGGCACGCCGCCCGCGCCGAGACCGCCGAGCGCCGGGCCGAGGATGCCCGGGCCGAGGCCACCGAGGCCCGCCTGGCCCTGATCGCCGCTCAAGGCGAGGCCGCCGCCGCCGCGCGGCTGCAGCAACGCGCCGAAGAAGAACTGCGCCAGGCCCGCGCCGAGCACGACGCCCAGCGCGAGCGCGCCGCCGCCGCCGAGCAGCGCGCTGTCTCCGCCGAGACCGGCCGCGAGCGCGCCGTAGGCGAGGCGCGGGAGCTGCGCGAGCGGTGGCCGCCGCGCAGGCTGCCGCCGGCCTGGTGCTGCCCGCCCTGGCCGACCTCAGCCGTGACCTCGGCGACGGGGTGCGCGGGGTGGCGCTGCCCGACGCCGGCATCACCGTCGCCCGGCAGCCGGACGACACCGTGCTGCTGTACGCCGGAGACCTGCGGCACCACCTCGGAGACACCGAGCACGCCCCCGCCTCCGCCCGGGCCCTGGCCGCCGCCCTGCTCGCCGTCGCCACCCGCCCGTAATCAGCTTCGGCTGACCGCAGAGCGCGGAGCGCGGAGGCCGGGCGGTGGCGGCCCGACAGCGGTTGGTCGAGTCAGGTGGGCGGGCATCGTACGGTGTGCAGGTATTGGCGGCACTCCTGGTCGGTGAGGGCTCGGGTCAGGTTGGCGCGTGCGATGCGGATGAGGTCATCGAGGTTGAGCGCCCACACCCGTATGGCGTCCCCGTCGCCCCCGGACGTGAGCCTGCCGCCGTCCGGGCTGAAGCGCAGGCTGAAGACCATGCCCTTGTGCCCGCGCAGGGTCAGCACCTGCTCGCCGGAGGTCGCGTCCCACAGCCGTATGGTCGAGTCGGCGCCGGCGGTCGCGATCCGCGTGCCGTCGGGGCTGAACACCGCGTCCCCGATCACTCCGGTGTGCCCGGCCAGCGTCAGCAGGTTCCGCCCGCCGCCGACATCCCAGACGTCCACCCGGCCGGTGGGTTCGCCCAGCACGATCCGGCTGCCGGCCGGATCGAAGCCGATGCTGTAGGCGAGGACCCGGAGGGTCCGCAGCAGCTTCCGCCGCTTCCAGTCCCAGATCTTCACCTGCGGCTCGCCCGCGTTGAACCGTTCGGTCGAGAACTGGTTGTAGGCGAGCAGGCGGCCGTCCGGGCTGAAGCGGACCCGGTCGGTGGTGAGGCCGGGGTCGCCGGGGAATACGGCCATGAGCCTGCCGGACCGGTCGACGACGCTCACCCCGCCGGCCTTGGTCGCCGTGGCCAGCGCCCCGCCGTCCGGGCTCCAGTCGACGTCGACCGCGCCCGCCAGGGTGAACATCTGTCTGCCGGAGGCGGCGTGCCACACCGTCACCTCACCGGTCGCGGTGGCGATCAGCGCGCCGTCTGGGCTGACGTCGATGGCGGGGACGGTGCTGGCGGGAGCCGTGCGGCCAGGCCCGAGGACGCGGACGGCCCGTCCGGTCGCGGCGTCCCAGACGGTGACCGAGCCGCCCCCGCCGATGGCGGCGAGGCGGCCGCCGTCGGGGGTGAAGGCGACCGCGTTGGCGGCCGGGCCGCCGGGCACGTTGAGCCATTCGGCGTCGCCGGTGAGGCTGACGTCCCAGACCTTCACCGACCCGATCTGCGCGTCCCCGGTCATGACCCGGCGGCCGTCGGGCGAGAAGGCGACCCCCGCGATGGCGTCCTGCGCCCCGGACAACGACAGCACCTGACGCCACCCGGCCTCGCCGGGCTCCCAGAGTCTGGCGGTCCCGTCCTCGCCGCCGGTGATCAGCCGGGTGGAGTCGGGACTCCAGTCGGCCGAGACGACGGCGGAGGTGTGTCCCTGCAAGGTGAAGCGGAGCTTGCCGGTCGTCGCCTCCCAGACACGCGCGTTCGCATCGATGCCGGTCGTGGCGATCCACCGTCCGTCCGGGCTCCATTCGACGTCAGTGAGGAGCGATGTGACGCCGCGCAGGGTGAACAGCCGCTTGCGGGAGGCCACATCCACCACGGCGGCCTCGTTCGGGTCGCGCGCCAGGATGGCCAGCCGGCCGCCGTCCGGGCTGAACCGGGTGACGGTCGGCTTTCCCGCGGTCCGGAACTCGCGCTTGACCCGTCCCGTCGCGGCGTCCAGCACGCGGACCAGGCCCTCGTCCTTCCATGCCGCCGCCAGCAGTGCGACGTCCGGGCTGAACGAGGGTGCCCACACCTCCCCGCCGGGAAGACTCCGGCTGGTGAAGCCCGCTGCCTGGGTGCCGGTCCGGACGTTCCAGACTCTGGCGGAGCCGTCGTCGCCGGTGGTGGCCAGCAGCGCGCCGCCGGGGCTGAAGGCCACCTCGTTGACGTCGACGTCGTGCCCGCGGAACCTGCGCACCGACCGGCCGGTCCGGGCGTCACGGATGTCCACCATCCCGGTCTCTTCCGGGCCTTCGGTGGTGAAGATGCTCCCATCGGGGCTCCAGTCCAGCGCGCCGCCCACGCCGAGGACGGTCAGCACGACGCGAGAGGCGCCGACGGCGCGGTGCAGCGCCTCTTCGGCTTCGGGCAGCACCGTGCCGTCGGCCGAGCGGGTGCGTCGCACGGCGTGGAGGGCCAGCAGAATGCTGCGTTCGGGGTCGGCCTCCGGGTTCCCCACCGCCGCCGCGGCCAGTTCCCGGGCGGCGGCCCGCCGGGCCTCGGCCTCGGCGCGTTCCCGCTGGCCGGTCGCGAACACCGTCAGCCCGGCCGCGGTGATCGCGGCGGTCGCCAGCACCGCGACCAGCCCGCGCAGCCGCCTGACGGATCGCCGCTCCAGCGCCCGCTCCCTTGCCCGCCGGTGCTCCTCCTGCGCCCGGGCGCGATCCCGCTCGGCGGCAGACGCGCGCAGGAAGTCGTGCTGGTCGGGGGTGAGGGCCAGGCCGGAGGTGTTCCGCCAGGCCTCCCATTGGTCCAGGCGCGATCCGGTGACCAGGAAGGAGTCGTCCCGGCCCGCGCCCAGCCAGTCACGGGCCGCGGCGGCCAGCCGGCGCTCGGTCCGCACGTGCTCGCGGGCCGCGTCGATCCAGCCGCGCAGCCGGGTCCACTCGCGCAGCAACGCCTCGTGGGCCACCTCGACCGTGGGCGCGCGGGTGTCGGGATCACGGTCGAACGACAGCAGCCGCGCCGCGCCGAAGGCGTCGATGGCCGCCTCCATCTCCTGGGGACCGGGCTGCAGGCAGACCAGTTCGGCACGCGGCACCCGCCGGCGGGTGCCGCCGGTTCCTTCGCCGATGGTGACCAGCCGCAGATACAGCTGGCGGGCGGCCTCCCTGACGCCGTCAGGAAGCGCGAGGAAGATCTGGTCGGCGCGCCTGGCCAGCGCCCCGGAGATCCCGCCGATCTGGCGATAGGCCGACGGCGTGAGCATCGCGTCCTGCCGCCGGTCGAACAGCTCGGTGAGCGCGTACTGCACAAGCGGCAGCGCGCCCGGCTGGTCCGCGACATCGGCGACCATCTGCGCGACGAGCCCGGGGGCGACCTTCACTCCCACCGCCTCCGCGGGCCTGGTCACGGCCTGCTGGAGTTCCTCGGCGCTGAGCGGGACGACCACCTCGGTCCGCGAACGGACCAGCTCGGCCAGGCCGCCGTACTGGAGCGGCCGATCGTAGAAGTCCGCCCGGAGCGTGACCACCACCCGCAGCCGGCTTCGGGGATCGGCGACCGCGGACACCAGGGCGGCCAGGAATCGGCGTCGGCGGTCTTCGTCCTGCACCAGCGTGAAGATCTCCTCGAACTGGTCGATGACCAGCAACAGCTCGCCCTCCCCGTCCGGGAGGAGACGCGCCAGCCCCGCCTGGCCGCTCTCCAGCAACGCGGCGGGCGAGGACGGCGGGCCGACCGCGACCGCGAGCAGCGCCGTCTCCAACTCCTCCCACGGGTCGGTGCCCGGCACCATCCGCACCACGAACCACGAGCCGGAGCCCGGCAGCGCCCCGGCTCGCAGGGCCGGGATCAGTCCGGCCCGTACCACCGAGGACTTGCCGCTTCCCGACGGCCCGACCACGGCCAGGAAGCGGTGTTCCCGAAGCCGGGTGAGCAGCCGGGCGATCAGCGCCTCCCGGCCGAAGAAGTCGCAGGCATCGGCCTCGGTGAAGGCGAGAAGCCCCTTGTACGGATTTCGCGGCGACGACTTGCGCGGTGACGACGCGGGGCCGGGGACCATGGCCTGAGCTGCCTGCGGCCAGGCAGTACGAACCGCGGCGAGCAGTGCCGCGGCGTCCCGGTACCGCTGGGCGGGATCGGCGGCGGTGGCTCGCTCGATCACCTTCCGCATGGGATCAGCGGGTGCGGCCAGCAGGCGGGAGATCAAGATCCCCATCGAGTACACGTCGGCGGCGGGAGCCAGCGGTTCTCCCCGAAGGCGCTCGGGCGAGGTGTACGGCGGCGTCTCCCGGGTGCTTCCCGCCGTCTGCCTGGCGATGCCGAAATCGGACAGGTAGGCGTTGCCGTCCTCATCCAGAAGCACATTGGAGGGCTTGACGTCGCGGTGCACAACCCCCTGCCGATGCGCCGCGGCCAGCGCCCGGGCCACCTGCTCGATGATCCTTGCCGCGGTCCCGGGCTCGGGCGGGCCCGACCGGTCCAGCAGGGCCCGCAGACTGCCGCCCCGCAGAAACCGCATGACCAGGTACGCCCCGTCCGGCTCCCGCCAAAAGTCGTACAGCGGGACCGCGTGCGGATGCTCCACCCTGACCACCAGCTGGGCCTCGGCCTCGAACCCGCGGACGAACTCCGGCCGGTTGGCCAGGCGGGGATGGATGGCCTTGATGGCCACCTCCCGCTCCACGCCGGGCTGAACGGCCCGCCACACCACCCCGAACGCGCCCTCTCCGACCCGCTCCAGCAACCGATACCCCCGCAACGCCGACACGCCCGGTTGCAGCGTCGGATCCTGACGAAGGATCTGCTCGTGCAACCGCCGCAGCTCCGGCGAGGGATCGATCCCCAACTCCTCGGCCAGCAGCCGGCGGGCCCGCTCGAACGCCGCCAGCGCCTCCGCCTGCCGGGCCGACCGATACAGGGCCAGCACCAACTGCCCCCACAACCGCTCCCGCAGCGGGTAGGCCGCGGTGAGCGTCTCCAACTCGCCGACCAGCCGGCCGTGACCTCCCTGGGCCAACTCGGCGGCGACCCTGTCCTCCACCGCCGATATCCGCAGCTCCTCCAGCCGGACGATCTCCGTCCGCAGTGACGGCTCACCGGTCAGATCGGCGAAGGCCGCCCCCTGCCACAGCCCGAGCGCCTCCTGCAGCACGGTTGCCGCCGCCGCGGGGTCGTCGGCGAGCAACCGGCGCCCCTCACCCGCCAGGCCCTCGAACCGCAGGCCGTCGATCTGCTCCCGGTCGACCCGCAGCACATAGCCCTGCCCGTGGCTCTCGATCCGCCCGGTACCCAACGCCCTGCGCAGATGCGACACGTAACTCTGCAAAGTGGCGCGCGCCGACTCCGGAGGCCCGTCCCCCCACACCTCGTCGATCAGCCTCTCGGCGGGAACCACCTGATTGGCGCGAATCACCAGATGCGCCAGCACCAACCGCTGCCTGGGACCCCCGAGCGGAATCACCCGATCACCCTCGAACGCGCTCAGCGGCCCGAGAAAGCAGATGCGCATAACGCACCGTATTCCTGTTCTCACACCCGGGAAAGAGGGGCGGAAGCCGAAGGCCTGCCGGTGCCGGCGCGGCTTTCCCGCCTCTGAGCTCGCCTTCAAGCGACTCTCATGCGACTTCCCTACGGGTTTCAAACACACGATCCGACCCTGGCGAGCACCTCGGAAAGGAGGGAACTCCAGATGAACAGCATGAGCAAGGCATTGCTGGCCGCGGCGCTGGCCGCGGGCACCATCACCACGCAGGTCCTCCCTGCGGCCGCCCAGGCGCACGCCGCGCCCGGCAAGGCCTGGGTCGCCGGAGGCGTCCTGATCTTCGCCGCCGGCCGAGGAACCTCCAACAGGGTCGTCGTCACCCAGCAGAGCGTCCACATCTACCTCGTGGACGACGTTGCCCAGATCACTCCCGGCGCAGGCTGCGCATGGTCGGAAGTCCCCGACTTCACCAAGGTCAAGTGCACGGTGGGGCTCCTCAGCCGGGTGGTCGTCCAGACACGGGACCTCGACGACATCGCCATCAGTGAGGTTTCCAAACGGTCGAGGATCTACGGAGGCGGCGGCGACGACCAACTGACCGGGGGATCCGGCGACGACTGGCTCGAAGGCGAGCAGGGCAACGACACGCTGACGGGCCGGGGCGGCGCCGACCACATGACCGGAGGGAAAGGCGGGGACCTGCTGCAGGGCGGGTGGGGCGAGGACAACCTGTACGGCGACGGCGGTGACGACGACCTGCGCGGGGGTCCCGACAACGACGAGCTCTTCGGCGGCTCGGGGCACGACAAGCTGCATGGGCAGGGCGGCGACACCGATTTCGCCGACGGCGCGACCGGAAACGACTCCTGCTTCGCGGAACAACAGTTGAACTGCGAGTGAACTGTGCCCCGCCCCCCGATACCGCACATCCCACGCCTCAAGGAAGCCACCCGACCGTGGCCACCACCTCAACAAGGAAAGGAAAGCTCATGCACCGCACTGGCGAGACCGACAACAAAGGTGTTCTCAGGCGCCACTCGATCAAGACCGTGCTGGCTGTCGCCGCCGCGCTGGTCGCCACCGGCGCAACGGCTACCCTGGCTGCTGCGGCATCCGATCCGGCCCCCGGACCGACATCCGTCCCGTTCCTGCTCGACCCAGATGTTGACCGCCCCTGGGGCCCGGTCTGGTCCGTCAGCTTCTGGGCGATGGCCAGGGGAAACATCAAGGTTCACTACCCGTCCGACGCCCCCGCGATGAACCAGGTCCATGTGACCGGCTGGCTGTACGACCTCGACCACCGGAGACAGTCCGAGGGCGGTAAGTGCGCCTACGTCCGCTTCGACGGCCACACCATCGGCGGCGGCCGGAGCCCCGCCAAGAGGTACGAGCTCTGCGGCCACGGAAAGGCCAAGCCCATCGACTTCACGTGGTCCAAGGTCGACAGGGTCCGCCTGATGATCTGTCAGACAGCGTTGGGAGGCTCTGCTCCAATCCCCTCCACGTGCAAAGCGACCGGCATTCTCCCGTGAGCTCAAAGAGCGGCCCGCCCACGGTGGGCCGCTCTGCGCTGACGCCGTCGCGGTCAAGCAAGGAACGGTCCGGACGGTGCACAAAATATGTAGACCGGTCCATTCTAGTGTCATGGCCGCGACAAAGGGAGCCCAGACCAGCGCCCGGCTGGCTGAAGCGATGCTCGAACTGATCCAGCGGCACGGCTACAGCGGCACGGGACTCAACACGGTGGTCAAACACTCTCGGTTTCCGACGGCACCTCTGCCTACGAGCAGCACACCGACCGGATATTTCCGGTGATCATCCTCGAAGGCGTTCCCGCCCCGGCTTGACGTCCTCCTCCGGCCCGGCCGCGTTGTCCAAGCGAGGTTGGATAGTGCCAATAACCATGGCCATGTCCCAACCGACGTGTCACGGCTCATGAGCGTTCCTCTCTGAGACACCCCGCACGAGGGCGCCACCAAGATCAATCCCTATTTTAGGGCCACGTTCGGGAGTGGGACGCCGATTCCGGGTGGCCATCCGGAGCGGATTTCGATACGACCGTTGCGTAAACGCGGGAACCAGTCTAGGTTGATTTACGAAACGTCCGGAGCGAAAAGGGGGTCGCGCTGTGGGACCGACTGGACGACGCGGGCGACCGCGGTCTGAGGCGGCTGACGCCCGCATCCTCGATGCGGCGCTGGAGTCGCTACTCGATCGCGGTTATGACCGGTTCTCGGTCGACGAGGTCGCCATGCAGGCCGGGGTCGCCAAGACCACGCTGTACCGGAGGTGGCCCACCAAGGACCACCTGATCGTCACCGTGGTCGCGCGGCTCCAGGACTCCGTGCCGGTGGAGTACACCGGGGACGTCCGCGCGGATCTCACCCACTACTTGGGCGAGATCGTCGCAGGCCTCCACCGGATGCGGCAGGCCGGCCGCCCCGCCACCTCGGGCGACGCCTCCGCGGGCCTGGTCGCCGAGGTCGCCGCGGCGGCCGCCCGCCACGCCGACGTCGGCGCGGCGGTCCAGGCGATGTTCCACCGCCGCAACGCCCTGGTGCTGACACTGCTCGAACACGCCCGCGAACACGGAGAGCTTCACGCCGACGTCGAGCCCGAGGTCCTGTTCGACCAGCTCGCCGGCGCCCTGTATTACCGGCTGCTCGTCACCGGCCGCCCCATCGACGAGGCCTACGTCGACCGCCTCGTCGCCAGCACACTGCGCGGCGCATCCGCCTGAACCACACACCACCTCAACGAAAGAGGCCGCACCATGCCCCCCACGACCGAATCCCCCACATAAGCCGACGTCACCTCGGCGCCCATCCCGAAGAAATCCGCCCCTCGCTGGCGGCGCCGCCTGCTTGCAGGCCTGGCTGCGCCGGCCGCACTGCTCGGCGGGTTACACGGCGTGGGCCAACCTCCACCCAGTGCGGCTATGGGCTCGAGGGCTCGGCTGCCGTGCACGCGCCCCGGCGCCTGCGAGTGCTCGTGCGCAGCTTCGCGTCCATCGAATCCGCGGAAGGCTTCGGCCTGCCGGAAGAACTCGACGACACCTACGACCAGCTCATCCAGATGCATCTCGCCAACCTGAGGAACAAATCATGAGGATCCCGCTGTCTGCCGCAGGCGTACTGTTCCTGCTCTACCCCGCCCTCCGCCCCTGGGAGGACGAGTCCACCACCTCGGGTGCCGCCGCCGCGATGGGCTCCACCGCGTGGATCGTCGCGCACCTGTGCGCGATGATCGGGTTCATCCTGGTCGCGATCGCACTGCTGCCGATCAACCGCGTGGCGGCGATCGTGTTCTGGATCGGCGCCGGCCTGACGCTGCCGTACTACGGCGCCGAGAGCTTCGGCCTGCATGCGATGTCCAACCAGTCGAACGTCCTCGACCTGGCCGAGGATGTGCGCTACAACCCGTTCGCGATGACGATGTTCGGGCTCGGGCTGCTGGCCATGGCGGCGGGCGCGATCCTCGTCGCGGCCCGGATGCGCACGGTGCCGGCGATCCTGTTCGCGGTCGGGTTCGGGCTGTTCCTGCCGCAGTTCTTCGGTCCGCCCGCACTGCGGATCGCGCACGGTGCATTGCTCGCGACCGCCTGCGTGTGGCTGGCCTGGGACGCGAAGCGGGTCCAGCCCGCGCCGGTCCCGGCCTGACTCAGCGGCATCGAACCCAAGCATCCGAGGTGCGAGAAGTCCACCTAATGACGACACCCCCGTCGCTGCGCCAGGAGGTGCTTCGAAGCCATTGGGCGCCCCTGGAGGTCTGGTGGACGTGGTGGGCGTGGCCGAGCGGCAGGGTGCAGTGCCCGGCGTAGGAGCCTTCGGCGATGGTCGGGTGCGGCTCTCCGCACGCCCGCGGTGGCTGCAGGCCGTCGGCGTCACGCCGCCAAGCCGAGGTCGAGGCGGCGGTCCATGTCGATGTCGATCCGTCCGTGGAGGTTGGCGTTCGACCAGAACAGAGGCGACGGGCCCCGTTTGTCGGCGTCGGTCATCTTCTCCTGCCAGGCCGGATCCTTCAGCACGGACTGAACCAGCAGAGTGTTGATGAACACCAGCGCGGACTGCAACAGGTGCAGACTCAGCATGGAGACCTCCTGGTGCTCCTTGTTGCTGCCGGGCAGGGTGCCGGCGCTGCCGTAGAACAGATCGGTGTTGGCCGAATTCCAGTTCTCCACCACCTGCAGCCCCTCGTGGATCTCCCGGCGCAGCTCTAGGGAGGCGACGTACTCGGCGACGAAGATGCTCTTGACCGCCTTGCCGAGTTCCTCGATGGCCCGGTAGGTGGGGTGCTTCGGCCCGCCGCGGGTGAAGCGGCGCAGCACCTGCTCGGCCTCGGCCGTTCCGAGCCGCAGGGCGGTGGCGTACTTGACCATCTGGTCGTACTGCTGGGCGATGATCTTCCAGTCGATCGGCTTGTCGGCCACCATGCCCTCCAAGCAAGCCGGGACCTGGTCGCCGGCGTCGACCTTCACCAGCTTCTGCTGGGCGATCCTCTTCATCCGCGGCAGCAGCTTGAACCCCAGCAGGTAGGAGAACGCGAACCCCACCACGGACTGGCCATGACTATCGGTGTACTGGCGGTCAATGGTGGCGTCGGTGCAGTGCCGCAGCACGCCCTCCATCATCGCGGCGACCTCGGAGGCGTTGCAGGTCCGCAGCTGGGAGTAGACGCACACCGACTTGCGGTCCACGTGCCAGTAGATCATGACGCCGGGCCCGCCGTAGCGGGCGTGGTACTCGGTCATCAGGTTCGACGACCAGGACCCGAACTTCTTGGAGTCCGACGCGCATGCGGTGCCGTTGCCCCACCACAGCGGGTCGCGCATCTTCAGGGTGGCGTTGACCAGGGTGGCGATCGCCTTGCGCAGGTTGTCGCGGTTGACGAACAGGTGGCGGGTCGCGCGCAGGGCCGCTTCGGTCTCGCCGTGGCGGCCGCCGTCGGCGACCCGTTTGATCCCCACGTTCGTACCGAGCGCGTACAGGACCAGCAGCAGCCGTTTGCGGATCACTTCGCGTGGGGTCGCCTCCCTGGTGGCGACCGTGGTGAAGGCGTCGGTGAAGTCAGTGACGAAGTCCGACTCCTTCAAGAAGTCCAGCAGGTCGATGATCCCCCAGCGGGCTGCGACCTCGGTGTGCAGCGCCCGCAGATTCTCCGGCACCGTCAGCTTGCCCAGGTCGGGGATGTGCCAGCGCGGCTCGCCGCGGTGCGTCTTCACCTTCGTCCCGCCGGACTTGTTCCTGGCCAGCGCTTCCCCGCACGCCGCCATCGCCGCGCGCATCGCCTCCTTCAACGTCTCGATGAACACCGTGGCGTCCAGCGGCGGGCGCCGGCGACGTAGATCTCGCGGCGGCGCAGTGCGTTCTTCAGCGACACGATCACGCACAGCTCGTAGGAGGCCCGCTCGATGACCCCGTTCTCATCGACCACCGCTTCCAGCCAGCCGTCCGGCACCACGCCCTCGATCGGGACGGTCTGCGAGGCGTCGTAGTGGCGGGTCGTGTTCGGGATATCGGCGTAGCGCTGCAGCAGGTCCAGCGCGTCCATCACCGGCCGGTAGGCGGTGTTGTTGCACTTGAACTCAAGCGCGGCCAGCAACTTGGGCAGCATCCGCCGGTAGTAGGAGGAATATGAGCTGGTCAGCACGGTGCGCACCTGGGGCCTTGAACGTCTTGGCGTCCGCTTTCGCCTCGGCCACCAGCGCCTGCAGCGTCGCCTCCCCGCCCGGCACCGCGGGAAACACCACCTGCCGGACGGTGCCCTCCGGCCGCCGCAGCGACGCCTCGGCGATCGAGAACAGCTTCTCGGTCTTGCGGTGCACCTTCTTGGCCTCTGCTGCGATCGCCCGCTCAACCTTCCGCTCCGCCCGAGTGTTGATCTTCGATACCAGGCCGATGAGCAGATCGACCAGCGCATCCGTGATCTCCGTCGTCCGCGACCAGGCCAGCGCCCGCCAGGAGGCCACCAACCGGTCCGAATAGCCGCCGAACAGATCCGCCGGCAACCCGAGCGTCTTGGCCCGCCGCAGCTTGACGATCTCCTCCAGCAGCGTCTCCAGGCCCAGCCGTCCAGGGTCGGACTTCAGCTCCTGCAGGAACCCGTCCTCGCCCGTGGCCAGCTCCCACAGCGCCCGCGCCGAGTCCGCCGACAGCCCGTTCAGCACATGCAGGCAGAACTTCCGCTCGAACCGGGCCCGGCCCGCACCCACGATCCGGTCCATCCGGCCCGGCGGCTCGATCTTTAACTTCCGGCAACGCGGCAGCAGCGCCGCCCGCAGCCCTTCGTCGGTGAACACCATCGGACAGATTTTTTTCGCCAGCCACCCGGCCAGCACGTCCTCATCCGCCCGGGTTCGACTCCCGAAACCCCAGCGCCTCCCGCACCTGCGCCCGGTGGTACTCGATCGTCGACCCCGACCACCGATACTCCGAAAACAGCGCAGCCTCGACCTTCACCTGCCCGGCCATGTAGTCCACCGGCTCCCGCGGCACCTCACCCGCATGTCGCGGGAAGCGGCCCTCCTGCTCGAAGAACTTCAGCAACAGACCAAAGCCCAGACGGGTCGCCCCCGTCTTGTTCCCCACCAGCTCCCAATCGCTGTCCAGCAGCGTCCACGCCGCGATCAGCTCCTCAGGTTCCCACTCCCGACGCATCCCGCAGCTCCCTTCGCCCGACCGACCCCCGAGAACAGGGCACACGATCGAACGGGGAACACCCCCTACGCCCCGGTACGCGCGATTCGTGACGACTACGAACCGCAATCGTGATCTAGCTCATCGCTACTTTGGGGCTGGGGACGCCTTCGGGAGCAGGACGCGAAGCGGCGAGGGCGGGCGCGGAGGTGCTGGTCCTGGACGCCGCCGGCGGCTGGGGCGGGGCGTCCGCCATGGCGGGCGGCTCCCTCTACCTGGGCAGCGGCACACCCCTGCAGAAGTCCGCTTCCGCCCCAACATCAGCTCCTGCGAACGCTCACCACCTACCGGCGGACGGCCGGGGCCGGGGTCGCGTACGCCCCTGCGAACTCGCCGTCGGAGATCCGGTGAGCGTCACTTCCTGGGACCGTGTCCGGAATGGCGCCGCTCGTTCGTCATCATGGTGACGCAGCACCGAGGCGGGGATACCGCCGAACCGAAGGAGACCAGGTGAAGTACCTGATGTTCGTCTGCACCGACCCTGAGCCCGACACCGACCCGACGAACGAGCCGGACATCCACGTCTGGGTGGCCGACAACGACGCACGCGGCCGGCGGCTGCAGGGCTCTGAGCTGGCTCCGGCCTCGGCGGCCACCACTGTGCGGGTGCGCAGAGGCGAGCTGCTGCTCAGCGACGGCCCTTTCGCCGAGACCCAGGAGGTGATCGTGGGCTTCGACCTGCTCGAATGCGCGGACCTGGACGAGGCCGTCGAGGTCGCCCGCGCCCATCCCATGGCCAGGGCCGGCCGGCTGGAACTCCGCCCGCTCGCCGGCCTCCGGCCGTGACCGCTCTGCCTGACCACGACCGGTCGGCCGCGGCCCGTGAAGCGGCCGCGGCTGCGGCGGCGGCCGGTGAGGCGTACGTGCGGATCGTGGCCGCGTTGATCCGTGTCACCGGTGACTGGACGCTGGCCGAGGACTGCGCTCAGGAGGCATTGACGCTGGCCTTGCAGCGCTGGCCCGCCGAGGGCGTACCGGCCAATCCAGGGGGCTGGCTCATGACGGTGGCTCGCAACCGCGCGGTCGACACGCTGCGGCGCGCGTCGGTGGAGCGCCGTAAGCTGCGGGAACTGGCCGTGCTGGCGTTCACCGCCGACAGGGCCGGTGCCGTTGCGGCAGAGGAGGTGACGGACGCGATGCTCGACGGGACGGCGGACCCGGTCGCGGACGACCGGCTGCGGCTCATCTTCACCTGCTGCCATCCCGCGCTGGCGCTGGAGGCGCGGGTGGCGCTGACCCTGCGGACGATCTGCGCCGTGCCGACCACCGACATCGCCCGCGCCTTCCTGGTCAGCGAGTCGACCATGACCCGCCGCCTGACCCGGGCCAAGCAGCGGATCGCCGACGCGGGCATCCCGTACCGGGTGCCCAACGGCCCAGCCCTGACCGAGCGGCTGCCCGGCGTGCTGGCCGTGCTCTACCTGTTGTTCACGCGCGGCTACACCGCCGGCGGCGAGCCCGCTTTCGCCGAGGAGGCGATCCGCCTGGCGCGGCTGCTCACGCGGCTCATGCCGGGCCAGGCGGAGGTGGATGCGTTGCTGGCGCTGTTCCTGCTGCAGCACTCGCGCCGCGAGGCCCGCCGCGGCCCCGACGGCGGGCTGCTCTCCTTGGAGCGACAGGATCGCTCCCGCTGGGACCACGCCGCGATCGCCGAAGCCCTCGCCCTGCTGCCCGCGTCCGGTCAGGACGGCCCTTACGCGTTGCAGGCGCGCATCGCCGCCTGCCACGCCACCGCCCTACCAGGCCATGGACACGCAGCCGCCTCCCGCACGGATTGGCGGACGATCGCCCGGCTTTACGACCGGCTCGCGCGGCTCCAGCCCACCCCCGTGATCGAGCTGAACCGGGCGATAGCGCACGGCTACGCCCACGGTCCCGCGGAAGGGCTGGCACTGCTGGCCCGGGCACGGGCGGGCGGCGCGCTGGACGGCTACCCCCTGGCCGTCGCCGCCGAGGCGGACCTGACGGCCCGGCACGGTGACCATGCCCGCGCAGCCGCCTTGTTCCGGCAGGCCGCGACCCTCACCCACAGCGAACCCGAACGCCGGGCGCTGCTCACCCGCGCCCACGAGCTCGCGCCATGACCGCCACCACGGAGCTCGACGCACTGGTTGCCTGTCTGGACGCCCAGCGGCGGCACGTCCTGGGCATTCTGGAGGGACTGGGCGAGGAGGCGCTGCGGCGGCCGGTGCTGCCGTCCGGGTGGGCATGCCTAGGCCTGGTGCGGCATCTGTCCCTGGACGTCGAGCGGTTCTGGTTCCGCGCCGTCGTGGCCGGCGGCCCTGACGTGATCGACGACGGTGATGATGCTTGGCGGGTCGATCCGCAGGTGCCAGCCGAGGCGGTGCTGCGCGACTACCGGCGGGAGATCGAGGCAGCGAACGCCGTCATCGGCACCGCCGTCTCCCTGGACGCGCCGCCGGCCTGGTGGCCGCCCGGGCGGTTCGGCGACTGGCGCCTGCGCAGCCTGCGGGAGGTCATCCTGCACGTCATCGCCGAGACGGCCTGCCACGCCGGTCATCTCGACGCGACCCGGGAGCTCATCGACGGCAGCACCTGGTTCGTCCAGGACCGCTGACTCCGGCTGCCGGCTCCGGAGCGGCATCGGGCGTCAGCCACTCCGGTACCACGAGCACGACGAGGGTCCCGGATCGTGGGCTCAAGTCCCTCGGATCTCCCCGTTGATCATGCTTGGTTGCTCCATCGTCGCTCTTGTGCAGGGACCGTGCGTGCCGCCAGATCATTGAGATCGCCATGTCAGCTCAGACCCCGGCGACGGCCAACAGCGCCGCAGCGGTCAGGGGCAGTCCGCCACTCCCACCAGTCGGAGCAGCGGGAGCCAGACCTCGTCGACGATCTCGACGATCGACTCCTCGGGGACCGCGCGCATCGTCATCAGGACGTCGTGGCGGAACAGGTCGAACGGCAGGTTCACCACGCGCGGCGAACGCGGCACGGCGGGCAGTTCGCCACGCTCGACCGCCCGCGCCACGATCATCTCGAAGCCGGTCGCCTCGCCCGGCGTGCCGAGCGCGGCGCGCAGTTCGCTGAAGTTGGTGCCGGACTCGCGGAAGTAGTCGGCGAGCTGCACGCTGAGCAATGTGATCATGCGCCGGGCGGCGTCGGCGTTGCGCAGCAGGCCGATCGCGTCCTCGCGGAGGCTGCCGGTGTCGGGCACCTCGATCGGCTGTGACCACCAGAACCTGGTCAGGGTCGCGTGCAGCAGGTCCTCGCGCCGCGCCCATCGCCGGTAGAGCACCGGACGGCTGGTGCCGGCGCGGGCGGCGACGGCCTCGTAGGTGAAGCCGTGGTAGCCGTGCTCGACCAGCACGTGCCAGGCGGCGTCGAGGATCGCGTCCTCCAGTTCGGGCCCGCGACGCCGAGTCCTGCCCGCTTTGAGATTCACTTGTGTACCTTATCGCGACGCCCTACGGTGTCCTCGTTGGATACAACCGCGTACCTAAAGGGCATGATGTACGACGTCATCATCGTCGGCGGCGGACCCGCCGGCCTCTTCCTCGCCTGCGAGCTCCGCCTCGCCGGAGTGCACCCCCTGGTCCTGGAACGGCTCCCCGAACCCGACCGGTCGGACAAGGCGCACGGCCTGGCCGGCCAGATCGTCCAGCTTCTCGACCACCGCGGCCTCTACGAACGCCTGGGCGGCCAGGGCGTCCCCCGGCCCGCGCCCGGCTTCTTCTTCGGCGGCCTGCCCCTTCCCCTGCACGCGCTCGGCGGGCGCAACCCCATGCACCTCCTGCCCTGCGACCAGCGCCGTCTCGAACACGTCCTGCACGAACGCGCCACCGAACTCGGCGCCGCCGTCCGCCGCGGCTGGGACGTCGTCTCCTTCACCCAGACTGCCGACCACGTCCAAGTGGCGGCGCGCACCCCGGACGGGAGCACGACCACCCTCGCCGCCCGCTACCTCGTCGGCTGCGACGGCGCCCACAGCGGGGTCCGCAAGCAGGCCGGCATCGCCTTCCCCGGGCACAACAACCCCAACGCCGTGGACCGGACGGCCCTGATCGCCCCCGACGAGCGCCTCCAGCTCCGCCCCGGCGGCCGCCTCACCGTGGACGGCCTCGGCGACATCCCCGCCCACTTCCACCGCACCGCCCACGGCGTCTTCACCTTCCTCGCCCACGATCCGCTGCGGCCCCTCGTCAGCACCACCGAATGGGAGGACCACCCCGACACCGAGACGCCGATGACGCTCGACGAGATGGAGAAAAGCGTCGAACGCGTCCTCGGCGTACGCCTCCCTCTCGCCCCGCCCGCCGCCGGCGCGCCCACCCTGCTGCGCCGCCAGTGCGGGCGCAACACCCGCCTGGCCGCCCGCTACCGCGACCGCCGCGTCCTCATCGCCGGCGACGCGGCGCACGTCAGCCACGGCCCCACGCTCAACCTCGGGCTGCAGGACGCGGCCAACCTGGCGTGGAAGCTCGCCGCCACCCTCCACGGCCACGCCCCGGCCCACCTCCTGGACACCTACGAGAGCGAACGCCGGACGGCCGCCCGCCGCGTCGCCCTGCACACCCAGGCCGCCACCGCTCTGCTGTCCCCCGGCGACGACGTCACCGCGCTGCGCCACCTGTTCACCGAGCTCCTCGGCCACGCCGGGAACGTCCAGGCGATCGCCGACCTGGTCGCGGGGACCGACGTCCGTCACGACATGGGCGAGGACGATCCCGTCTCGCCGACCGGCTGGTTCGTGCCGCCCCTCGACCTGGTCACCGGCGACGGGCGTGCGCGACGCCTCGCCGAACTCCTCCGTGACGCCCGCCCCTTGCTCCTCGACCTCACCGGCGAGGACGCCCTTGCCGCCGTCGCCTCGCCGTGGGCCGGCCACGTCCGCCACGTCCGCGCGACCAGCGGCGACTCTCCGGTCCCGGCCATGCTCGTCCGCCCCGACGGCTACGTGGCCTGGTCGGGCCTGGACGCCGCCGGTCTGGAGGCCGCGCTGGTGCGCTGGTTCGGCGCCTCGACGACGTCCGGGTGATCGCGACCACCGGCCTCGACGCGGAGACGGTGACCGCCTGGGTGAACGCCGTGTGGATGCCCGGCTCGGTCCAGGCCCGTTGTCGCCGGGGTTCTGGCGGGCCTGGCCGCCGATGCCGATGACCGGGCCCGCGTCGTGCGGGCATCCGGGCTCCGGCGGGTCGATCGGCTTCGCCTACGTCACGAACCTCTGGAACTACCGGCCGGACGACCCGCGCGCGGCGAACCTGGCGAGGGCCGTCCGCTCCTGCCTCGGCCGACGCCGGTCCGGCCCACCGGCCCACCGGCTCCCCGGCTCAGCCGACGTGGACGTGCGGCCGGCGTTCCAGGTCGGGTTCGGCCTGGCGCAGCACCTCGCGGGTCAGCGGCGGTACGTCGCCGCCGCCGAAGACCAGGTAACGCAGCATCGACCCGACGGGGTTGCCCTCCGTCCAGTGGAAGTAGATGTGCGGCACCGAGCCGGTGCGGTCGCGCAGGTGCAGCAGGAGCGCGGCCAGGGTGTTCGGCACGGCGGAGCTCTCGATGGTGAGGATCTGGCGGCCGTACCGCTCCTCGCCCTTGACGTGCAGCTCGGTCTCGAACTCGGAGGCGTCCGGCACCGTCACCTCCACGAACAGCGCCGGCTCGGAGCTGCGCAGCCGGTGGTTGAGCCAGGTCTCGCGCAGCTTGCCGGTGTACTCGTTCTGATCCCGGCTGTGCGGCTCGTTGGCGATCACGTGCACCTCGCCGCACAGGTCGTTGACGAACCGCTCGGCCAGCGGATCGAGATGCACCTCGGTGACGCGCAGCTCGGTGGAGCGGGTGGCTCGCGAGATCAGCGAGGTGACGACGATGGCCGCGATGAAGAACGCGGCGATCTTCACGCCGTCCGGCCGCTCGATCACGTTGTCGACCAGCGTGTACGCCAGCACCGCCGAGATCGCGGCGAACCCGCCGGTCGCCACCCGCTGCCGCTTCTTGTGCGCCGACAGCGTCACCGCGACGGCCGCCGACAGCATCAGCACGAGCACGCCGGTGGCGTACGCGCCGCCCTGAGCCGTCACATCGGCGTCGAAGATGATCGTGATGGCGAACGCGATCGCCGAGAACACCAGCACCAGCGGCCGCACCGCACCCGTCCACTCCGGCGCCATGCCGTAGCGGGGCAGGTAGCGCGGCACCAGGTTGATCAGCCCGGCCATCGCCGACGCCCCGGCGAACCACAGGATCGCGATCGTGGACACGTCGTACGCGGTGCCGAACCACTCCCCCAGGTAGCCGTGCGCCAGGTAGGCGAGTGCCCGCCCGCTCGCCCTGCCGCCCTCCTCGAACTCCTCGTGCGGGATGAGCACGGTGGTCACGAAGCTGGAGAAGACCAGGAAGACGCTCATGATCAGCGCGGCGACGGTGAGCAGCCGCCGGGTGCCCTTGACGCGTTCCTGGATGTCGCCCTTGACCACCGGCATCACCGCCACGCCGGTCTCGAACCCGGACATGCCCAGCGCCAGCTTCGGCATCACCAGCAGCGACAGCCCGATCATGGCCGGCGGGCCGGCGAGGTCCACGCTCAGCGCCCGCTGCCAGTCCACCACGACCTGCGGTGCTTCGAGCACATGCACGATCGCGGTGGCCACCACGACCGCGTTCAGGCCCAGGTAGGCGAACACCAGCAGCACCGCGATGCCGATCGCCTCGGTGAAGCCCAGCAGGAACACCCCGCCGAGCGCCGCCAGCAGCACCAGTGTCACCGGCACCCGCTGCCCGTGCAGGAAGCCCGGCACGAACGGGTTCTCCAGGACGTGCGCGGTCGCGTCCGCCGCCGACAGCGTCATCGTGATCACGAAGTCGGTGGCCGCGAACCCGAGCAGGGCCAGCACGAAGAACTTGCCCCACCACTGCGGAGCCAGCTTCTCCAGCATGGCGATCGAGCCCTGACCGTACGGGCTCTCGGCGGCCACCCTGCGGTAGACCGGCAGCGCGCCGAACAGGGTCAGCGCCACCAGGAACAGCGTGGCCAGCGGCGACAGCAGCCCGGCCGCGAGCGCGGCGATGCCGGGCTGGTAGCCGAGGGTGGAGAAGTAGTCCACGCCGGTCAGGCACATCACCCGCCACCACGGGTGCTTGACGTGGGGGCCGTGCTCGATCTGCCTGCGGTCGGTCTGCAGCCCCTGCAACAGCCAGGAACGCAGCGTTCCTTCCGTGGGAGCCGGCCGCTTCGCCAGCACCATGACGGTCACCCTTCACCCAGACCCCCGCCAAGACGCATCGCACACTACCCAGGGCAAAAGGGCCAGTGATGGGGTGAAGGCGTCAAGAAAACGTATAAATCGGAGACCGGTCAGCACCGTCACAGCCGGTGCCCGCCTCGCCACCGGTTCCGTCTCCCGGCCGATGACGGAGACGACGGAGTATCGGTCTTCGCAGCGGGTACGGGTGGGCGGCGCCTGGCCGCCAGAGGGGCTCAGCGCGTAGTGGAGGAACGTGCTCTGCTGGACGAAGCCCTGGCTGCCGGGCTTGCGGGTGCAGAGGTGGGCCGCTCCCGCCCGTCTCGTAGGAGCTCAGCCTCAGAGGGTCGTCGTCGCGCTCATGGACGGTGACCGAGCTGCCGGGCAGCAGCATGAACGTCCTGGTCGGCCGGGGCAGCGTGGACACCGTGGGCGTGGCGACCGGGCCGCTCGGCCGGGCGTCCCGGTGGCCTGTGGCGTCGCGTGGCGCCGGCGTGATCCCGGTGCCCGCCATGAGTGCGGCCGCGAGGCCCGCCCCCATCAGGACCTGCAGCAGCGCCTCCCGCGCGGTGGGCCGCAGGCGGGCGTCCTCGGACAGGCACTGCCCGGGCAGTCGCTGCGTACTCGATCACATCCCACCTGCCGGGACCGGGGTCGAGACCCGCTGCCCTAGACTCGTCGCCACCATGGAAGTACCGCGCGACCTGCCCTCCCACCTCCTCACCGCGTTCCGGGTCGTCGGCCTGCCCTGGCCGGACGTGCGGATCGCGCACTTCGACGGCGTGCTGGCCGAGCTCGGCGAGCACCCGGAAGCGCAACGGCTGCGTGAGCACGTCGGCAGGCTGCGGACGATCCAGGACGCGTTCTTCGAGCACCTGGCCGAGCTGGCCGACGATCACGACGACGACACCATGCTCCTGACCCGGCACAGGGACGAGCCCTGCGTGACCGGGACACGGGAGGCCTGGGCCGAGGCCGCGGCGATGATGCTGGAGTTCCACACGGCCATCACCACGTTCGTCCGGGCGCTCCTGGGCGGCCCGCCCGCGGTCCCCGACTACCTGGCCGCCTCGCCCGCCTGGGTGGAGGCGCGCCCCGGGCGCGGCATCCGCGACGAGCCCACGGCCGGTCGCGCCCCTGCCGCGGACGCCCTGCTGCGCTGGCGGGAGGATCCCTACGGGCCGCGGATCTGCGTCGTCACCGGCTCGCCCGCCGCCGGCAAGACGCGGCTGCTGTCCTGGTTCAGCTACTCCGGCGTCTGGGACTGGTCCGGCTACCCGGGTCCCGCCGAAGCGGCGATCTGCCTGCGCGGGAGGGACGTGGACGACGCCGTGCGGGATCTGGCCGGGCAGCTCAAGCTCGGCGACGCCGGCCTGGCCGCGCTCGAAGAGCCCGCGATCGACCGGCCCGCGATCGACCGGCCCGTGCTCGTCACCGTGGCCGATGTCCACAGGAGCAACGACCCCGAGCGGGCGTTCGCCGAGCTCGTCCTTCCCCTGGCCGTCCATCCGCACGTCCGCCTGCTCGTGGAGCTGAGCCGCCCGGACGCCGCGGAGGGCCTCGGCCCGCCGGCGTTCGTCCTCGACCTGGACGACCCGCGGGCCACCGACCGCGCCGCCTTCACCGCCTGGTACGACGCCGAGCGGGTGGAGCGGTCGCCGTTCACCGCCGGCCAGGTGTATCCCTCGCCGGGGCTCGCCGCGTTCGCCGCCCGGGCCGTGGGCGCCGACCCGGGCCCTGACCTGCCGATGGACGTGCGGGTGGCGCGTGCCTGGCTGGACGGCCTGTCGCCGGACGGCCGTGCCGCCGCCGGCACGCTGGCCCTCGCCTTCGACCCGCTCGGCCCGTACACGTGGCGGTTGCTGCACTGCGGCCGGCACCGCGACGCCCCGGAGGCCGCCGCCCGCGGCGTGGCGGAGGCCGCGGACCGGCTGCCCTGGCCGAGCCGCGCCTGCCCGCGTACGCCATCAGCCTGCCCGCGCTGGCCGAGGCCGTCGCCCCGCCCGTGGCGGCGCACGGGGAGCTGGCCGCCGTCATGCGGGGCTGGCCGGTCTCGGCCGAGCTGTCCACGCCCGTGTACGTAGACGACCACCTGGCCCACCACGAGCGCCTGGCGGGCGGGCCCGGCGCCATCACCCCGCTTCCGCTGCTCCGCCCGCCGACCAGGGTCACGCGCGAGCTGCTGGAGAGCCTGTACGGCCAGGCAGGCGTCGTCCGGCCGGCCGGCGACGAGCTCCACCCCGCGATCACGCACGCGCCCACCCGCCGCTTCCTGGCCGAGGTCGGCCTGCCCGCGGACGGCCTCCACCAGCCCGTCCGGCCGGGCGGAGCTCGCCGCTTCGCCGAGCCGCTGACCGCGTCCTGGCCCGGCAGCGTGGACGAGCTGCGCGCCTGCGCGGGCCTGCCGGCCGACCTCGGCGCCCTGTTCCTGCTCGACGGGCTGGACACCTGGCACCTCTTCCTCGACGGCCGCACCGGCGTGGTGTACGAGGCGCACGAGGCGCTGGAGACCGCCCGCGTCGCGCACCACGACGTCGAGTCGTACGCCTACTTCGTGTACGTCGTCCACCGGGAGCGCAGGCTGTGGTGCGAGGGCCGCGGCGCGCACCGCGAGGCGGCCTACTGGTGCGCCGAGGACCTCACGCTGGAGCTGCACACGTACGAGCCGGCGGCCATGACGGGCGAGGACGCCCTCTGGCCGCCGACCTTGCAGGACTACACGCTCCTCACCTAGACAGACGGTGGGCGGCTGGCGGCCCGGCGCGATCGTCCGGGGCCTCGTCCGGCTGCCTGTCCTGTTGTGACCCCAGGGCTGACCTGCGGCCACTCAGCCTGAGGGGCTTTCGGCGCCGGGTCCGTGGCTTTGGTCCCGGTGGGACGATCCCGGCCCCGCCGTAGTGTGCAGCCATGGCAGGCATATTGGTGACAGGGGCGACGGGCCGGGTCGGCGGCCATCTGGTGAGACTGCTGCGCCGAGCCGGTGCTGAAGTACGGCCGGCGATGATGAGGCCCGAGGGACGGGACGCCGTGCGCTTCTCGTTCACCGATCCGAGCACCTACGGCGATGCCTTCCAGGGGGTCGAGAGGGTGTTCCTGATGCGTCCTCCGCAGCTCGGCAATGTCAGCCGCGACATGCTTCCCGCCCTGGAGGCGGCCCGCCGCATGGGCGTGCGGCACATGGTGCTGCTGTCGCTGCAGGGCGCGGAGAAGAACCCGTTCGTGCCGCACCGGGCGCTGGAGAGGTGGCTGGCCGGCTCCGGCATGGACTGGACGTTCGTGCGTTCCGGATTCTTCATGCAGAATCTGTCGACCACGCACGCCGCCGAGATTCGCGACGAAGGCGTCATCATGGTGCCCGCCGGGCGGGGTCGTACGTCCTTCGTCGACGTCCGGGACGTGGCCGAAGTGGCCGCTCTCGCCCTGCGCGAGGACGGTCACGCCGGCCAGGCGTACACCCCTACGGGGGCCGAGGCGCTCAGCTACGCCGACGCCGCCGGCGTGATCTCCGCAGTGCTGGGCCGGACCGTGCGGTACGCGGCTCCAGGGCCGGTCGCCTACTGGCGGCATGCCCGGCGGCACGGCATGGACGTGCCGATGGCCGCGGTGACGCTGGCGCTGTACTCGATGTGCCGGCTCGGGCTGGCTGCCGGCGTCACCGACGACGTACGGAGATTGCTGGGCCGGGCACCGATCGCCTTCGAGCAGTTCGTCAAGGACGAACGGGCGGCCTGGGAATGACGCCCCCGTCGTGGTGCGCACGTCCGCGGGGACGGCTCCGCAACGGCGTGTCGGAGCCCCAGCCGAACGACCGCCACGGGGCCGGGAGCCCGAACTCGCAGTGCAGGGTGATGAACACGTCGGCGCCCCATGCCGTAAATTTTTCCGTTTTCCCAGGTCAGGCGCGTTGATCACTGGGCATCGAGGAGGCAGACCACGTCTGATAGAGGGAAGCCGTGACACTCATCAACACACTGGGCCGGATGTCCGGCATGTTCATGCTGATCGCCGGATCTGTCCTGGCAACGGACCTGACCGCCCACGCGGCGCGTGCTCCGCAAGGATGCGACCAAGCCGGCCGGCGCGTGATCCGCGACGCGTTCGAGGCATGGCGGACCGGCAAGGGCTCCATCACCGACGTGTTCGCCCCCGGCGTCGTCTGGCGCATCGAGGGGCGCTCGGCGGTCTCCAAGCTCTACCGCGGCAAGCAGCAGTTCGTCGATGAGGTCTACGAGCCCTTCGGCGCCCGCTTCGACCGGTCGCCGACCCCCTTCCGGCCCACCCGCGTCCATCGCATCTTCTGCGACACGGACACGATGATCGTGTACTGGGCCGGACGCGGCGTCGCCAACGACGGCAAGCCCTACACCAACAGCTACGTGTGGATCATGCGGGTTCGCGCGGGCAAGGTCGTCGAGGGTGTGGCCTTCTACGACACCGTCGCCTTCGACGACCTGTGGCGCCGGGTCACGCCGAGCACGACCCCGGCCGACAAGCCCCGCCAGGAGTCGCGTGATGCCCGCCATCGGCACTGACCCGGTGCGCACGCTCTTCACCTTCCTGGACGCCGACCGTGACGGCGTCCTCGGCTGGGGCGACTACCACCACCTCGCCGAACGCCTCGTGCAGCACTACGGACTCAGCGACGGCGCCTATGAGACGATCGCGTTGCGCTCCGCCTACACCCTGTACTGGCGCGCCCTTCTCGCCGGCGGCGACGGCTCCGAGCAGGTGGACGAGAAGACGTTCTTCATCGCGCACTGCCTGACCGATCCCGGTCCGGTCTTCCGGGCGCTGAACGGCATCGTCCACGCCGCGCTCACCATCGCCGGCGCCGGCCCGGAGAACCGGGTCACCGACATGGAGTGCCACCAGCTCCTGACGACCTTGGGCGTCGCCGCTCCGGCGGCCGCGCAGGCGTTCGTCTGGCTGGACTCCGACAACGACGGGAAGGTGGGCTGCGCGGAGTTCGTCCGCGCGGCCGAGGGGTTCTTCCTGCTGCGGGATCACAGCGCTCCCGGCGCCGTGCTCTTCGGCCTGTACGAGCCGCCACCCCCGCCGCCCTGATACGCGCCGCTGATCTCGCGCAGGGACGGGGGTTCGTCACGGTAAAGTTCTGGCGGACTTCCTACGAGGCGGGCGGCGCATGTGAGCAGGGCCAATGAGCTGATCGGCGCGGCGGTGGAGGCGCTGGCCCGCGAGGATCAGGCGGCCTTCGACGCCGCCGCCGCCTTCCTGGCCGACCGGGACGACGCCGACCGCGTGCTGCTGGAGGCCGCGTCCCGGGCGATCTCGGCGTTGTGGCGCAACGGCTGGCAGCCGGCCGACGTGGTCAGGATCGCGGCCAGGCGGCTGAGCGACTGGCACGGGCGGGTGGCGTCCGACCTCGTCGCCTGGGAGCTGCGGGCCTACCCGCCGGCCACGGTGGACGAGCGCTGGCGCGACCAGCTCGCCGGCCTGGAGGCGGCGGTGTGGTGGAAGGGCGGCTACCTGGCGGCGCGGCAGGCGCGCGACGGCGCGGCGGCCGGCCGGCTGATGACCGTCTCCGGCGTGCTGGAACTGCTGGGGTTGCTGACCGGCCTGCCCCGGCTGGAGTCGCTGGGCCCGCCGCCCGGGGCCGCCCGCCGGACGGTCCAGGCGCGCTCGCACACCGTCAGCGAGAAGACGCTGGCGCGGGTGCGGGCGCTGCTCGCCAAGGCGGAGTCGACGACGTACGAGGCGGAGGCGCAGACGTTCACCTCGGCGGCGCAGCGCCTGATGGCGAAGTACAGCATCGACGCGGCGATGCTGGACGCGCGGCCCGGCGGAGGTGAGGCCCCGGCGGGCATCCGGGTCGGCGTCGACGCGCCGTACGAGCAGCCCAAGGCCGTGCTGCTCAACCTGGTCGCCGAGGCCAACAGGTGCCGGGTGATCTGGTCGCGGGAGCTGGGGTTCGCCACCGTGCTGGGGTTCGCGGCCGACCTGTCCTGGGTGGAGATGCTGTTCACCTCGCTGCTGGTGCAGGCGCAGACCGCGCTGGTGAACTCGGGCACCAAGAAGCACGGCGCCGGCCGGTCGAGGAGCAAGGCGTTCCGCCAGTCGTTCCTGTCGGCGTTCGCGGCCAGGATCGGGGAGCGGCTGGCCGAGGCCACGGCGGACGCGGTCGCGCAGGAGAGCGCCAGCCGGGGCACCGACCTGGTGCCGGTGCTGGCGGCCCGCGAGCAGGAGGTGGAGCAGGCGGTCGAGCGCATGTTCCCGAGCCTGGTCTCGCACGCGGTCCGCACGTCCTGGGACCGGGAGGGCTGGGCGGCGGGCCGTACCGCCGCCGACCGGGCCAGCCTCGGGACGCGCGACCGGTAGCGCGCGGGCATCACCGCATCATTTCTCGTCGAGCCGGGGGCATATCGCGAACGGCTCGTCGTCGAGGAGGTCCGGCCGCGGAGCGCCGCTGATCGTCTTCCAGTACTCCGGGTCGGGTCTGATCAGGCCCGCGCCGACGCAGGCGTCCCTGATCAGGCCGTTCCGGAACGCCGGGAGCAGCCACGAGTACCCGCCGTCCGTCCTGGTCCCCGCCGTGACCACCTGGCCGTTCGCGCTCATGGCCACGCGCCAGAATCCCGAGTCAGGGGCCCTGAGGGTGGCCAGCTCGGCCGGTACGGAAGCGTCGCGCAGGCCCCAGACGACGACCGGGTCGCGGCCGGAGGTGTCGCCCGGTTCGTCGTGGACGGTCGCCGCGACAGACCCGTCGCGAGAGATCGCCACCGATGTTCCGGGTTCCGGCGGTATGGGGAGAGCGCCCAGCCGGACGGGCCGTCGCGGGTCGGTGAGGTCGTAGACGGCTCCGCCGATGATCGCCCGCCGGCCGTCGGCGCTGAGCGCCCCGCTGGACCACGAGCGCGTTCCGGGATCCAGCTCCGCGCTGATGAGTTTCGTGGCCACGGAGGGGTGCGTCCGGTCGGCCAGGAGCCATGTCACCGCGGCGTCGTCGCTGACGGTGAGCAGCAGGCGGCCGTCGTCGCCGGCCGCCAGGCTGTGCACGCCGGAGGCGTGCTCGCGCGTGCGCGACAACAGTCTCGGCTGCTGCCCGGTGCCGGTGGGAAGCTGCCAGATCTCCACCGACCCGTTCCCGAAGCCGGCGAACAAGGTCTTCCCGTCGGCGCTCAAGGACAGGTCGAGCAGGTCCGCCTGGTAGCCGCCCACCCGGACGGCCGTCTTCGCCGGTTCGTCGGGGTCGCCGAGGTCCCACATCGTGATGTCGCCGCCGGCGCTGTCGCCGGCGACCGCGACCCGTCCGTCGGGGGAAAGGGCCACCGGCCCGGACTCGTCATCGAGCATGACGCCGCGGGTGCCCTGAAGGTTCTCCCGGTCGGTCGTGGCGTCCTGCTTCAGGTGCCAGATCCCGGTGCCCTCGACGGCGTCGGACACCAGGGCGACCTCGCCGTCCGCGTCCAGCGCGACATCGACGACGGTGGCGCTCCCCGGGAGCGATCCTCTGCGCTCCGCGACGAGGGTGTCCTCCAACGCCGACCTCGTGTAGGGGTCGGCGTGGAGCTGGACCGAGACGTAGCCCAGCAGCTTCGCGGCGTACCAGTCGGAGTTGCGCTTGCCGGCGCCGTCGAGGGCGATGGCGTAGGCGTCGGACCCGTCGGTCCGGCTCTGGTGGACGAGTATGCCGATCCCCAGGCACAGCCCGGCCAGAGCCGGCCAGATGAGAAGGCGTCCGGAGAGCAGGCCGGTGCGCGTTCGGGCATTGCTCGACGCATCCGACATGTCTCTCTCCTCCATGCCTAGACAAAGTAACGCGCCTGCAGGCGGAACAACTCGGCGTAGAGCCCGCCGGAGCGGCTCAGCGCGTCGTGGGTGCCGGTCTCGGCGACCCTGCCGCCGTCCAGGACGACGATGAGGTCGGCCGCCCGGGCGGTCGTGAGGCGGTGCGTGACCAGGACGGTGACGCCTCCCGGCAGCCGGCTCGCGCCGGCGTACCGCTGGAACAGCCACTCCTCGGCCCGGGCGTCCAGGCTGGCGGTCGGCTCGTCCAGGATCCGCAGCAACGGCTCCCGCCGCATCGCGGCGCGGGCGTTCGCGACCGTCTGCCACTGACCGCCGGACAACCCCTCGCCGTCCCACGACGTCCGGCCGAGCCGGGTGTGGAGCCCGTCCGGCAGCGCGTCCAGCAAGCGGTCGCCGCCGGCCGTCCGCAACGCCTCCAGGACGCGTTCCGGATCGTCGCCGTGCTCCAGCGAGCCCAGCCCGACCGACTCCCCCAGCCGCAGCTCCAGGTGGTCCGGGTCCTGGAAGGCCGCCGTGACCCGGGCCCGCCACTGCTCAGGGGCGAACCGGGCGAGATCGGTCCCGTCCACCAGGACGCGGCCCGCAGCCGGCCGGTAGAGGCCGCACAGCAGCTTCACCAGGGTGGACTTGCCCGCGCCGTTCTCGCCGACCAGGGCCACCACGGAGCCGGCCGGCAGTTCGAGGTCGATCCCGCTCAGCGCGGGCCGGTCCCGGTCCCCGTACCGGAACCCGAGCCCCTCCAGCGTGATGCCGCGCTCCAGCCGGGACGGGACCGCCGCCGGCGCGGCCGGCACGACGGCCGCCCGTTCCGCGGCGCCTTCCTCGACGACCTGCAGGAACACCCGCGCGGCCCGCACCGACGCGGCCACCCAGGAGAGCTGGCTCAGCAGGGCCTGCGCCTGCCCGACGATCTGGCTGCTGACCGCGGCGGCCGCGACGATGAGGCCGAGCGAGGCGTCACCGGTCAGCCCGGCCCGCACCATCAGGGCGATCGCGGCCGCGTAGGCCAGCACGAACACTACCCAGGCCAGCGCGAGCGGTACCCGGGACCGCAGCTCGGCCACGAGGATGTCGCGGCCGCCGCGGTCCCACTGCTCGCGGTGCCGCCGGCGTAGCTCGCCCGCCAGCCCGAACAGCCGGGTCTCGCGGCCGTGCCCGGCCGTGGCCGCCAGCGTGAACAGGTGCTCGGCCAGCCTGGTACGCGGCGCCGCCCGCTCGACGGCCGCGCCGCGCTCGCGGTCGGCCCTCCGGGTGGCCAGCAGCACGGGGACGGCGAAGAGCGGCAGGACCGCGAGGATCGGGACGACCGCGGCCATCAGGACGGCCGACGCCACCCAGACCAGCGCGGCCCCGGCCAGCCACAGCACCCGGTCGAAGCCCTCGCGGAGGTCGGCGCGACCGGCGCGGACCGCGGCCGCCCTGGCGGCGCGGCCGGGACGCTCGTGGATCTCCAGCGTCGGCGTCGTGCCGGCCACGTCGATGAAGCGGCGCTCGGTCTCGTGCTGGATCTCCTCCGACAGGCGGAGCCGGGTGAAGTAGCCGGCGATGAACGTGCCCTGGGTGAGCATCACGAACACGGCCAGGCACAGCGACAGCACCAGCACCGAGCTCGTCGCGTGCCGGCTCGCCGCCTCGCTGAACAGTCCGAGCAGGACCGCGAGGCCGACCCCGGTCGCCTGCTCCAGGATCGCCACCGCCACGACGACCGGGGTCCTGGCCAGGTCGGTACGGGGCCCGAGGGTGAGGACGAGACGCAGCGGGCCGGTCACGACGAGGCCCCCTGGAAACGCTCCGCCTGGAGCCGGAACAGCTCGGCGTACCGGCCGCCGGCCTCGATCAGGGCCTCGTGCGGGCCGTCCTCGATGATCCGGCCGTCCTCGAGCACCACCACCCGCTGCGCCTTGCGCACGGTCGCGAACCGGTGGGAGACGGCGACCGTCGTGGCGCCGGCCGTCAGCTCGTGGAAGGTGTCGTAGAGCTGGGCCTCGGCGCGGGCGTCGAGGGCGGCGGCCGGCTCGTCCATGATCAGCAGCCGGGCGCCGTGCCGCAGGCCGAACAGGGCGCGGGCGATGGCGATGCGCTGCCATTCGCCGCCCGAGGCGTCGGCCGGCACGGTGTCCCAGCCGTTCGGGAGCCGTTCGATGAACTCCTGGAGCCCGGCCTGCGCGGCCACCGCGCGCAGGCCCTCGTCGTCGTCGGCGTGGGCGAGGGAGCCGAAGGCGATGTTGTCCCGGATCGGCAGCCGGTACCGGCCGAAGTCCTGGAAGACCGCGACGACCTGCCGCTGCCAGGCCCGCCGGTTGGCCTCGTCGATCCGGGTCCCGCCGACGCGTACGCAGCCCCCGCCCGGCGCGTCGAGGCCGGCGAGCAGCCGGGTGAGCGTCGTCTTGCCGGCCCCGTTGAGCCCCACGACGGCCAGCGACTGGCCGGCGGGGATGTCGAGGTCGATGCCGTGCAGCACCTCGCTCGTGGCGCCGGGGTAGCGGAAGCGCAGGTCCTTGACGGAGATCGTGGCGTCCGGCGGCTCGGCGACCGGCGCCGGGTCCGCCCGCCCCGTCACGGCCGGGAAGGCGAGGGCCTCGGCGGCCGCCCGCGAGCCGAAGCCGACGCGGAGCTCGTCCTCGTCCGCCCGCAACAGTTGCAGCAGCGCGCGGACGGCGAGCCCGCCGATGGTCAGGTCCGCCACCGTCGAGTCGCCGGCGGCGGCCCGGTGTGCCAGCTGGTGGAAGACCGCCGCCACGGTGACGCCGGTGGTCACGACCACGACGACGACGAACAGGTCGTGTTCGCGCCGCCGGCGCCAGACCTCGGCCATGTTCGCCCGCCACTGGGACCGGTAGGCGTCGCGGAAGAACGCCGTGAGGCCGAAGAGGCGGACCTCCCGGGCGGGGCCCGGCGTGGTCGGCACGTCCCGCAGGTACGCCGTGCGCCGGAGCTTGCGCGTCTGGCTCACGTTCTCCACGACGGCGATCCGGTAGTTCCTGACCAGCCGGAAGTGGATCGCGGCGAAGACCACGAGGACGACGGTCCCGAGCGCCAGGTCGAGGCCGGCGAGCAGCGCCGCCGAGCCGACGGCGGTGACCCACGTCGAGGTCTTGGTGGACAGTCCGAAGAGGGCTTCTCCGGGCGGCATGTCGATGGCTCCCTCGCCCCGGGCCCGGGCGATCCGGTCGAGGTAGGCGGGGTCCTCCAGGTGGCCGATCGTCGCGGGCTCGGAGACGGCCGTCATCACCCGCTCGCCCAGCCGGCCGGTCACCCGGCGGCCGAGGGCCCGGCCGAGGACGGTGCGCGCGGACTCGGCGAGGTGGGTGAGGAGGAACAACACGACGACGACGGCGATCCACCGGTAGCACGCGCGCGCCTCCGGCGTGTCCAGGCCGCGGCCGATCGCGGTGGTGAGCCCGCCCGCCAGTTCGCCGAGCCCGACGGTGATCCCGACGGGCGCCGCGCCGGCGAGGACGGCCAGGACCGCGGTCAGGGCGGCCATGAGCGGCGCCTGCGCGAAGGCGTACCTGACCAGGGCGGGCACGCGGGTGACGCGGGCGCTCGGCATCGTTCCTCCTGACGGACGGCGGTCGCCCTGCTCGGCCCCGTGCTCCGGAGGCGTCGGCCCGCGTCGCGACAAACACTGCCGCCGGGGACCGCCTCGCCGCAACGCGATTTATGCGTGCGGCCGCGTCAGGAGATGGTGAGGGTGCCGTCCGCTTCGCGGGCGCACGTGACGACGGAGCGGGGCGCCGCCGCGGAGGCGCCGGCCAGGCACTGGCCGAGGACCGCGTGGCCCGCCGCGTTGGGGTGCCACGACTCCTGGCAGGTCTGGAAGTAGGTGACGCAGGTGTTCGCCGCCCGCTGGATGCCGATCTTGTCCCAGCCGGACAGGCTGGTGATGAACGTGCCGGACGGCCCGTCCTGCACCCGGATCGGGGTCGCGAGCGCGCCCGCCGGGCTGCCCGGGTTCTCGCAGAGCCGGGCCCCGTCGAACGCCTGCTGGACGTCGAGCACGCGCACGTCGGCCGCCGGGCGTTCGGCCGCCAGCGTGGCCTGCGCGTTCCTGACCAGGGTGCCGAGGTTCTGGGAGAACTCGTGGCCAGGGGCGAGGCTCGCCCGGTGGATCGGGCATCCGGCGGCGTAGCGCTCGGCGCCGAGGGCGCGGAACTTGTCGCGGGTGTCGGTGCGGCCGTCCTCCTCGTGGTACGGCTCGGCGAGGTCGGGCGGCAGCGGGTTGGTGTAGGTCTGCAGGATCACCTGGTGGGCGCCGTCGGCGTCGACCTGGTCGAGGGTGTCGAGGATCTGGCGCAGGGCCGCGGTGGTCTCGGCGGTGGCGGTGCCGACCTCGGCGTCGGTGGCGAGGTCGGCGGCGGTGCAGGGCTTCTGCGGCACCTCGCCGTTGAGGTAGGCCCAGAACTCCCACCAGCCCGTCCAGGCGTCGGCGATGAAGCGGTTGGCGCACAGCGTGGCCACGTCGCCGAAGGTGAACTGGCTGTTGTTGGAGCCGAGGCCGACGAGGACGACGTCGATGTCGTGCGTCTGGGCGACGGCGCGCAGCTGGTCGAGTTGCGCGGCGACGGCGCGGCCCTCGGGCCGGGCGTTCGAGGGGCTGGCGATGTCGGCGGGCTGGGCGCCGGAGCACGCGAGGTTGAAGCGTTGCTGGATGCCCGGGAGCGACGCCGCGAACACCGAGGCGTTGGCCGAGCGGTGGCAGAAGTAGGCGTTGCTGTTGGGCGCCGACCAGCCGGGGAAGCCCTGCGCCGTGCCGGCGGTGTCGACGACGGGCTGGTAGTCGCCCGCGCCCTCCCCGCTGACGAAGCTGTCGCCGAGCGCGACGGCGGCGGTGGGCAGCGCGGTGGGCAGGGCCGCCTGCGCCGGTCCGCCGTGCGCGACTTGGATGCCCGCCGCGCCGGCCAGGAGCACGGCGACCGCGGCGGCACGCGGGAGGAGCCTACGCATGAGTGGATCACAACATGCCGCGGCGACGGCGTCAACGGGTGATCACGCGCTCCGGCCGGGCGCGGGCTCACGTGTCCCAGTGCTGGTTGGCGCCGCCCCAGCAGGTGTACTGCTGGAGGCGGGCGCTGTCCGCCGTGGACTGGCCGGACACGTCGAGGCACTTGCCCGAGTGCCGGGCGACGATCTCGACGTGGCCCGTGCCGGGCACGGCGCGGAGCTGCCACTGCTGGTTGGCGCCGGTGCCGCAGGTGTACTGGATGACGGCCGCGTTGTTCGCGGTGGAGGCGTTGCTCACGTCGAGGCACTTGCCGGAGTGCTGCGCCACGATGTTGTGGTAGCCGTTGCCGAGGTCGCGGAGCTGCCACTGCTGGTTGGCGGCTCCGGTGCAGGTGTACTGGACGACCTCGGCGGCGTTCGCGGTCGAGGCCTGCAGGACGTCGGCGCACTTGCCGGAGTTCTGGTTGACGATCCGGGTCGTCGGCGCCGGGCCACCGCCGCCGTCGACGGCGTCACCCCAGCCGTAGCGCAGCCGGTTCGCGCCGGACTGGTTGCGGATCGTGAGGTTCTGGTCGGTGCCGCTGCCGCTCCTGGCGTACATCGAGTACCAGTCGTAGCCGATGTCGCCGGGCTTGCCGCCGATGGCCGGCCAGTAGGTGCCGCCCATGGCGTTGTCCCGCATCACCTGGGTGACGGCGCGGATGTGACGGACGAAGTTGTCCGTGCTGCTGGGGTCGGCGTAGTTCAGGCCGTTGTTCATCGGGGCCCCGAACTCGGTGACGACCGCCCGCGAGGCGCAGGCGCCGAGGCGGGTCTGGACGTGGGACCGCCAGCCGTCGTAGGTGTTGGCCGGGTAGAAGAACGCGTAGTGGTGGAACGAGAACAGCGTGCCCGCGAAACGCGCGTCGCCGCACAGGTCGCGGAGGTCCTGGCTGTAGCCGGTGCCGCCGACCAGCACCCGGCCCGGCGGGGCCGAGGGGTGGGCGTTCAGCCAGGCGGCGGCGAGGTCGCGCCACTCGGCCGAGCTGTAGCCGTGCGGCTCGTTCATCGGCTCGAAGTACACCAGGCCGTTCGAGCCGTACTGGGAGGTCACGGTGGACCACATCGAGTGCCACGCCGGCAGGTTGGTGACGCGGCCTCCGGAGGCCGCGCCGTCCTCCCAGTAGGCGAGGATGACCTTCCAGCCGCGCGCCGTGGCGGCGTCGACGGCGCCGCGGTAGGCGTTCCACCAGGCGGTGCCGACGGTGTGGGTGTTGATCGGCAGCCGGACCGTGTTCACGCCGAGTGTCGCCTGCATGTCGTCGTAGAGCGCGTTGGCCTTGGCCTGCACCGTGGCGTAGCTGTCGGAGCCGCTGAGGGCGTCCACGACGAGCGGGCCGGTGCTGAAGTTGTCGCCCGGCACCGCCCAGTTCATGCCGCGGAACTGGCTGGTCGCGGCCGCCGCGGGCGCCGGCCGTAAGGCGGCCGTGGCGATCGGGAGGAGCGCCAGCGCCGCCAGCCCGGTGAGCAGCCGCCTGGCTCGGGATCGGTCCATGGGAAACCCTTCTCGTGCGTCGTCGCGGTGACCCGCGTGTGATCGTTGACGCCCGCCCGGAGGGAAATCCGTCTCGCACCGCCAAGTTAGCGCTAACACAGGCCCGGGGAAAGACCTCCGCGCCCGGCCGGCCCCGCGGCCCGGTCAGGCGAGCCGTACGGGGCCGTCCTCCGGGCGCGGGATCGCGGGCAGCAGCAGGCGTTTGTCCGGCTTGCCGCCCGGGCCCACCGGGACCTCGTCGACGACGGTGATCGTCGCGGGCACGCAGGCGCCGCCGAGGCGCTCGCCGACCAGCTCGCGCAGCGCGTCCAGGTCGGGGACCCGGTCCGCCGCCGGGACCACGAAGGCGTGCGCCGCCTCGCCGGTCTCCTCGTCCGGGGCGGCGACCACGTACGCCTCCGCGACGCCGGGCGCGGCGGCGAGGACGCGCTCGATGGGGCCGGTGTAGTACAGGTTCGCGTTGACGATGACGACGTCCCGGGTGCGGCCGGTCAGGTACAGGCGGCCGTCCGCGTCGAAGTGGCCCAGGTCCCGGGTGCGCACCCAGCCGTCCACGAAGACCTCGGCGCTCCGGCCGGGGTCGTTCCAGTAGCCGGCGGCCTGGGCGGGGGTGCGGACGTACAGCTCGCCGTCCACCCCGGGCGGGACCGGGCGGCCGTCCGGGCCCCGCACCACGACGTCGACGACGTCCGGGGGGAACCCGACCGACGGCGGGACGTCCCACGGCGTGGCCATGGAGATGGTGCCGGTCTCCGTCTGGCCGTAGCCGTGGAACACGACCGGGCCCAGCACGTCGAGCGCCTCGCGCAGCCGCGACGCCGCCAGTGGCGAACCGGACACCATGAGCGCCCGCAGGCTGCTCAGGTCGGCCGGCCGGCGCCGCTGCGCGGCGACCAACTGGTACAGGCGGGGCACGGTGATGACGCTCGCCGTGGCCCCGAGCCCGGTGATCGCCTCCGGGAACGCCGGCGGGTCGGCGACGACCATGGTGCCGCCCGCCGCCAGGGTCAGGACGCCGTACTCCATCATCACCTGGCTGCTCAGCGAGCCGAACACGAGGTAGCGCCGCAACCGGGAGGCCAGCTCCCTGATCGCCGGCGGCCACGCCTCGGGCCGGGCCGTCCAGGCCGCGCTCATGGCGGCGTACGTCTGCGCGCATGCCTTGGGGGTGCCGGTGCTGCCGCTGGTGTACAGCAGGCGGGCGACGTCGCCGGGGCGGCCGGACGGCTGGGGCCGGCCGCCCTCGTCAGGGGTGGCCAGGAGGTCGGCGAGGGCGAGTGTGCCGGTCCCGTCGTCGGCGACGACCGCGGTGACGTCCTGGTGGAGCACGTGGCGCAGCTGGGCGGGGGGCAGCCCGGGCCGTACGCCGACGACCCGGGCCCCCACGACGTGACCGGCGATGACCGCGGCGAACGCCTCGGGCGTGACGCCGAGCCGCAGGGCGACCCCGTCCCCCGGGCCGAGCCCGGCCGCGCGCAGGCCCGCCGCGACCCGCCGGACGAGCCCGAGCATCCGCGCGCCGCTGACGGCGCGGGCGCCGTGCTCGAACACGGTCCGGTCCCCCGCGGCGGCCAGGAGGTCCAGGACCGGCCCCGGGTACGGTTCGCCCGGCCTCGCCTCAGCCGGCATCGGCCAGGCACTCCTTGACGAAGACGACCAGGGGCTGCTGGTGCACCATCGGCAGGTCCCACTCGTTGTCCAGGTTCTCGGCGAGGTGGTGGACCCCGGCGAGCGCGCCGTCGCGGTAGTGGCGCACCACCGGGTGCAGGTAGCTCGCGTCGTGGGCGTTGGCGGCGTCGTTCTCGGTGACGCGCGGGACCGAGATGTCGAACGGGTCCGTGACGTCGTGGTCCTTCCCGTACTCCAGCGTGACGACGAACCGGTGCCCGGCGGGCCCGAGGCCGCCGTCGGCGACGTACGCCACCGGCACCTCCTCCTGGTACAGCGCGACGCCGCCGGCCGCCACCGAGACCACGTCGCCGAGCACGCCGAACTGCTGCCACAGCGCCGAGGACCGGTTCACCCTGGCGATGATCGCGTCGCTGATCGCGTCGGGGGCCGCCGCCACCTGCCGGGCGGGCCAGGGGGTGCCGTGGTGGCGGGCGGCCAGGATGCGGTACAGGGCGCGGGTCCCGTACCGGAAGCCGTGGATGAAGCCGTTGGTGGAGTTCTTGAAGTCGCGCGCCTGGGTGAGGGTGCCGGTGAAGTACAGGCCGGGCACGCCGGTCGACTCGTACGCGGGCGTCTGCTCCGGGAACCGGTCGTCGATCACCAGCGGCGGACGGCAGCCGTCGTCGAACACCGACGCGTCGAACCGGAACCCCGTGCACGCGATCACCCGGTCGTAGTGCAGCTCCCGCAGCGCCTCCACGGTGCGCGCGTAGCGGAACAGCACCCGGTACGTGCCGTCGTCGCGGCGTTCGATGCTCTCCACCGTGCCGTCCAGGACGGAGTTCTGCGACTTGAGCTGGTAGCTGTCGAGGAAGTTGTTGTTCACCGCGCGCAGGTGCCCGACGTAGTGCGACTGCCAGGCCATCCTGATGGAGTGCGGCCCGGCGACGTGGATGACCGCCGCCCGCTCCATCAGCGCGTCCGCGGTCTCGAAGCCCGAGTTGCCCTTGCCGATGATGAGGACCCGCTGCCCGGTGAAGGAGCGCGGGTCCGGCTCGAACGTGTCGTAGCGCTCGGCGGTCTCGATGCCGGGGATCGGCGGGACGTACAGCTCGGAGACGCCGGTGGCCATGACGAGGCGGCGGGCGCGCCACGAGCGCCCGTCCCGGCCGGTCGCGGTGAACCCGTCTTCGTCACGGCCGATCCGTACGACGTCGGCGCCGTAGCTCACCCGCGCGCCGGTCGCCCGCGCGAAGTCGGCCAGGTAGCGCACGAGGTCGTCGGCCTGCGGGAAGTACCGCTCGCTGTAGCGGGTGAACAGCAGCTCCGGATCGTCGCTGAGCAGCGAGTTCCAGTCCATCCGAAGCCGCAGCTCCGGATCCGCGTACCCGGTGTGGACCTTGTTGATGGAGATCAGCTGGCGGTGCCGCGGGAACCTCGTGAAGAAGGTTCCGGGACCGGCCCCGCGTTCCAGGACGACATAGTCATGACCGTCGCGTTCGAGGAGGGCGGCCAGCTGCAGCCCGGCCGGCCCGGCACCGATGATCAGGTAGTCGTGCGCCATGCGTCGGACGCTACGAACGCAATCTCAGAGGTTTCTGAGAATCCGGGCCTAGCGTCAGGGGCATGACCGCAGCCGAAAGCCTGACCAGCACCAGTATCAGCCTCGATGCCCCGCTGACGGCCGCCGACCTGCGCCGCGCCGCGACGCCGGTCGCCGTCCTGGCCGGCGACGGGGTGCGCGCCCGCGTCGAGCGCGGCCGCGACTTCCTGCGCGACGTGCTGAGCGAGGAGGAACGCCCGGTGTACGGCGCCACCACCGGCTTCGGCGCGCTCGTCGGCTTCCCCGGCAGGCAGGAGCAGGCCGACCAGTGCGACAACACCCTGGCCCACCTGGGCGCGGGCCAGGGCCCCGACCTGGACCACGCCGTGTGCCGGGCCGCCCTCCTCGTCCGCGCGCGGTCCCTGGCCCAGGGCGTGTCCGGGGTCTCGGCGCACGTCGTGGACGGGCTCGCCGCGATGTTCGCGACCACGTTCGTCCCGGCGGTCCCGCGTTACGGCTCGGTCGGCGCGAGCGGCGACCTGATCCCCCTCGCGTACGCCGCCCAGGCGCTGCGCGGCAGGGGGGAGGCGTACGCGGGCGGGCGGCGCAAGCCGGCGGCCGAGGCGCTGCGCGAATGCGGGCTGACCCCGCTGACGCTCGACGGCCGCGACGCGCTCGCGCTCGTCAACGGCACCTCGCTCACCACGGCGGCGACCGCCCTGGCCCTGGACTCCGTCCGCGCCTCCCACCGGGCGCTGCAGGCGCTCACCTGCCTGCTGGCCGACCTGCTCGGCTGCGACCCGGGCTTCCTCGACCCGCGCCTGATGGACGCCTACGGCCACCGCGGCGCGATCGACGTCGCCGCCGGCATGCGGGCGACGCTGGCCGGGATCACCCCGTCGGGCACGCGGGCGCTGCAGGAGCCGTACAGCATCCGCTGCTCCCCGCAGCTGCTGGGCGCGGCCGAGGACGCCCTGCGCTACGCCGACGGCGTCGTCGCGGCCGACCTGTCCAGCGTGAGCGACAACCCGCTGTTCTTCCCTGACGACGACCTGGTGGTGCACGGCGGCAACTTCTTCGGCCAGCCGGCCGCGTTCGCCTCCGACGTCCTGGCGATGGTCACCGCCCAGCTCGGCAACCTCGCGGAGCGGCAGCTCGACCTCCTCGTCGACCCGGCCCGCAACGGCGGCCTGCCGCCGATGCTCGCCGCCGGCCCCGGCCGCCAGCACGGCATGCAGGGCGTGCAGCTCGCCACGACCGCCCTCGTGGCCGAGCTGCGCCACGCCGCCCTGCCCGCCGGCACGCAGAGCCTGCCGACGAACCTGCACAACCAGGATGTGGTGCCCTTCGGCACCCAGGCGGCGTTGCGGGCCTACGACATGGCCGCGCTGCTCGCCCTCCTGTGCGGCTCCCTGGCGGTGGGCCTGCGCCAGGCCGCCCACGTCGGCGCCCGCCGCCCCACCTCGCCGTCCTGCGCCGCCCTGCTCGGCGCGTTGTCCGAGGCGGTCCCCCCGATCGACCCCGACCGCCCGCTCGACGCCGACGTCCGCCGGGCCGCCGCCCTGCTGGTCAGCAGCCGGTGAAGTGCCGGTCCGCGGACCAGCCCGCGCCGGCCCAGGACCGCGGCGGCGGGGGCGTGAAGCCCGGGTACAGCTTCGCCAGCTCCTTCAGCAGCCAGACGGTGAAGCGGGCGGCGCCCTGCGGGCAGGTGTGGATGCCGTCGGCGCTGCGGTCGGGCATCCCGTCCCTGACCCGCCGGTAGGCGCCGCCCCACACGGCGGCCGCGTCGAGGAAGGCCGCCCGGCCGGCGGAGGCGGCCGCGACCTTCCTGGCGACGCCGGGTGCGCGGTTCAGGTCGGCCAGGTGCGGCCGGTAGAAGTCGTCGGGCCTGATCGGCGGGGAGGTGAGGAGGACGAGCTTCGCGCCGGCCCCGCTCACCGTGGCCAGGAGCCTGTCGTAGGCCGCGCGCTGCTCCCCCGGGCCGCCCCAGTCGTAGGTGGTGAGCTGGTAGATCACCACCGTCGGGCGGGCGGCGGCGATCCGGCCGGGCAGCTTCTCCCAGTTCCGGTCCGCGAAGGGGCCGACGACGTTCCCGCCGCCGTCCGCGGCGAGGGAGGTGAAGGCGACGCCGCCGGCCTCGAACGCGGCCGCCAGGGGCAGCGCCTCGCCGGCCGCGACGGAGTCGCCGAGGAACAGCACCCTGGCGGGCCCGGACGCGCCGGGCCCGGCCGGCGGGCCGCTCGCGTCCGGGGTGCCGCTCGCGTCCGGGGTGCCGGCGCAGGCGGCGGTCAGCAGCAGCGCGGCCAGGCCGAGGGCGAGGGTTCGTGTCGTGGTCATGGTCACGGTCATGGCTCCGACGGTGCCGCCGAGCTGTCCCGGCGCCTCCACCGGCATGTCGCCGTTGTGTCGCAAGTGCCCGCCTGTCCGGCCAGGCCGGCGGGCGCCGACCATACTGGACGGGTGGCGGCGATTCTGCTCATCGAGGACGATCCCCTGGTCCGGCGCGGGCTGCAGCTCGCGCTGCGCGGGCACGGCCACGACGTCCGCACCGCGGACACCGGCGAGGACGGGCTGCGTGAGGTCCGCTCGGCCGCGCCCGACCTGGTGGTGCTCGACCTCATGCTGCCGGGCATCGACGGGGTGGAGGTGTGCCGCCGCCTCCGCGCGTCCGGTGCGGTGCCCGTGATCATCCTCACCGCGCGCGGCGACGACTTCGACGTCGTCGGCGGCCTGGAGGCGGGCGCGGACGACTACGTCGTCAAACCGGTGCGGCCCACCGTGCTCGACGCCCGGATCCGCGCCGTCCTGCGGCGCGCCGCCGACGCCGCCCCCGACGACGGGGTGCGCGTGCACCGCGGCCTGCGCATCGACACCGCGTCGCTGACGGTGACGGCGCACGGCGAGCCGGTGCCGCTGACGCCGACCGAGTTACGGCTGCTGCTGACCCTGTCCGGGGCGCCCGGCCGGGTGTTCAGCCGGCAGCGGCTCCTGGAGCAGGTGTGGGAGCACGACTACCTCGGCGACTCCCGGCTCGTCGACAACTGCGTGCAGCGGCTGCGGGCCAAGATCGAGGACGATCCGGGCGCGCCGGAGTACGTGCAGACCGTCCGCGGGTTCGGCTACCGGTTCGGGCCGCTGTGACGTGGCGGCCCTGGCCGCGCGGGCTGCGCGCCCGGCTGCTGGCCGCCGTCGTGCTGGTGACGGTGCTCGGCGCGGCGGCGGCGGCGTGGGCGAGCGCCCGGTCGGCGCGCTCCGCGCTGGTCGACGCGGCCCGGCAGCGGCTCACCCAGGCCGTCGCCGGGCGGATCGGCGCGATCGCCCCGCAGCTGACGTACCCGCCGGACCAGGGCGCGCTCGACCGGCTGCGCGCCGCCGTCGGCCAGGACACGGTGGTGACGTACCGGGAGCTGCGCTCCGGCACCGTCACCGGCACCGGGCCGGCCACCGGGCCGGTCACGGGCGCGCTGCGCGCGGCGGTGCGCGCCCGGCCCGCGATCGCCACGCAGCTCGTCACCGCGGCCGGCCGGCCGTTCCTGCTGATCGGCACGCCCGTCGTGCTGACCGCGCCGGACGGCGCGCGCACGCCGTCCGGCATCGAGGTGTACACCGCGCGCGACCTCACCGACGTCGAGCGGCAGGTCGACGGCCTCACCCGGTCGGCCGTCCGCACCTCGGCGCTGGCGCTGCCGCCGGCGGTGCTGCTCGCGCTGCTGGCCGCGCGCGGCGTCCTGCGGCCGGTGCGCGAGCTGCGCGACACCGCGCGCCGGCTGGCCGCGGGCGACCTCGGCGCCCGCTCACCGCCGCAGGGCGCCGACGAGCTGGCCGACCTCGCCGTCACCGTCAACGAGATGGCCGGGTCGTTGCAGCGGATGCAGGCCGACGCCAGGAGGTTCGCCGCCGACGTCTCGCACGAGCTGCGCACGCCGCTGAGCACGCTGATGGCGGTGGTGGACGTGCTGGCGACCGCGGCCGCCGGGATGGAGCCGGACGCCCGGGAGTCCTCGGAGCTGGCGATCGCTGAGACGCACCGGCTGGTCGCGCTCGTGGAGGACCTGATGGAGGTGTCCCGGTTCGACGCCGGCACCGCCCGGCTGCGGGTGGAGGACACCGACGTGGCGGCCGCCGTGCGCGGCTGCCTGCGCGCCCGCGGCTGGCTGGACCGCGTGGAGCTGGCCGCGCCGGACGGCGTCGTCCTGCGGCTGGACCGGCGCCGGCTGGACGTCGTCGTGGCCAACCTGGTCGGCAACGCGCTGCGGCACGGGGAGCCGCCGGTGCTGGTGCGGGTCTCCGCGTCGCGCGGCGAGGTGCGGATCGAGGTCACCGACAGCGGTCCCGGCCTGCCCGAGGACGTGCTGCCGCGCGTCTTCGACCGCTTCTACAAGGCCGACGCCGCCCGCCCCCGCACGCCGGGCAGCGGGCTCGGGCTGGCGATCGCGCTGGAGAACGCCCGCCTGCACGGCGGCGACCTCACCGCCGGCAACGCCGCCGGCGGCGGCGCCCGGTTCACGCTGCGGCTGCCACGCGGCCAGGAGGACGGGTGAGACGGCTCCGCGCGGCGCTGGCGGTCGTGCTGCTCGCGGGCTGCGGGATCCAGCCGTCCGGCGTGACCGGCGGCGGCCGGGCCCCGACCGGGGTGGCGCCCGGGGTGACGCTGTACTTCATCGGCGCGCACGGCGAGCTGCGGCCGCAGCTCCGGCCCACCGGCCGGCTCGGGACGATCCCCGAGGCGCTGGCCCTGCTGCTGGCCGGGCCCGGCGACTCGGACGTGCGCACCGGGATCGCGCCGACCACGAACACGCGGGTCGGGGTGGCCGCCGCCCCGGGCGTGACCGAGATCCGCGTGCCGTTGACGGCGGACGACGTGACCGCGCGGGGCATCGACCAGCTCGTGTGCACCGCGCTGGGCGTCCACGTGCAGAGCGGCGGGGCGCGGAGCATGAAGGTGCGGATCATCTTCACCCTGGACACGCCGGAGTCGGACAAGCTGCGGACCTGCCCGCTGATCAGGTGATCAGCCCAGCTTGGTGACGTCGACCGGGGCCGGGGCCGGCGCGGGCGCCGCCCACGACCCGGCGAGGACGATCATGAGCGCGACGGCCGCCAGCACCCCGCTCCGCCCTCTGGCCCACCCGGCGCGGAACCGGATCGGGTCCTCGATGAGGTGCTTCGACAGCGCGGCCAGGACGATCGACACGCCGGCCATCATGGCCGTCCAGGTCCATCCGCCGAGCCCGGTCCGCTGCGGGGACAGCAGCACGATCACCGGCCAGTGCCACAGGTACAAGCTGTAGGAGATCAGCCCGCACCAGCGCAGCGGCCGCCACGCCAGCGCCCGGGCGACCGGCGTCCGCGGCGCCCGCGCGCACCGCCTGATCAGCAGCGCGGCGGCCAGCGAGTGCGCGAAGAGCCCGCCCGTGAACAACCACGGCGTGTCCGTCCCGTCGGCCAGCAGCCACATCGCGCCGATCCCGGCCGCGAGCGCCGCCGGCCCGGCGCCTGCCCATGGGCCGGCGGCGCGCGCCCGCGCCGGGCGGGTGGCGGCCAGGGCGCCCAGCAGCAGCGAGAACGCCCGCGTGTCGGTGCCGGTGTAGACCCGGGTCGGGTCGGCGGGATCCAGCAGGACGACCATCAGCACCAGCGAGGCGGCCGAGACCAGCGCCGCGACCGCCGCGCCCCGGCGCTCCACCCGGCCCGCCCGCCGCGCGGCGATCGCCAGGACCACCGGCCACACCAGGTAGAACTGCTCCTCGACCGCGATGCTCCACAGGTGCCCGAACACCCGGCCCGGCCCGAACCTGTCCCAGTAGCCGGCCGACTCCGCGAGCAGGTGCCAGTTGGCCAGGTTCGCCTGCACCCACGGGCCGTCCGAGAGCGTCGTCCGCACCAGGTCCGGCGGCCCCGCCACGCGGACCACCACGGTGACCGAGGCGAGCATGCCCGCCAGCGCGGGCAGCAGCCGCCGGGCCCGCCTGCCCCAGAACGCGGCGAGCGAGACGGCGCCGGTCGTCCGGACCTCGCGCAGCAGCAGATCGGTGATCAGGTAGCCGGACAGGATGAAGAACAGGTCCACGCCGAGGAACCCGCCGGGCAGGTGGCCGGTGTGGAACAGCAGCACCCCGATGATCGCGACACCCCGCAGGCCGTCCAGGGCGGGCAGGTGCGGCCTCCGTCCGGGGGGCGGCGCGGCCTGTCCGGCCGATCGCGCTGACGTCATGACGCCGAGCGTGCCGCTCCCCTGTCCGGGTGCCGTCCGGGCCGGGTCGCAGTCGTGTCGCGGTCCGGGTCACACCGCGGTGATGGTCCACTGGTTGTTGGTGCTGGCGTTCGGGGTCCACATCTGCACGGCGGAGCCGACCGCGGTGAGGCCCGCGCCGTCCAGCGCCGTGCCGGTGCCGCGGTTGACGATCTGGTAGCGGCCGTTGCCCAGGTTGTTGAGCCGCCACTGCTGGTTGTTGCCGCCGTTCCAGGTCGTCTGCAGGCAGGAGGCGCCGTTGGCGGTGTTGCCCCAGCTGTCGGCGACCATGCCGTTGGTGCGGTTGACCAGGCGGTACCAGCCGCTGCCCAGGTCGACGAGCTGCCACTGCAGGTTGGTGCTGCCGTCGTAGGTCCACTGCTTGAGCGCCGACCCGGAGGCGACGTTGCCGCCGCTGTCCAGGACGAGGCCGGTGGTCACGTTGCCGATCCGCACCCAGCCCGTGGGGGTGGGGCCGGCGTCGAGGGCGGGGATGGCGCCGGTGAAGGTCAGCTTGACCACGTACGCCGGGGCGCTGAACGGGGCGGTGGAGGAGGGCATGGACAGGCGCAGGCCGCCGCTGTCCTGCGTGCGGCCCGGCAGGGCGACGTACTGGCCGGCCGCCGGGCCGAGCAGCTGCGCCGAGGCCAGGCTGCTCAGGTTGATCCGGTTCGAGCTCAGGGTCGTGATGGTCAGCGTGGCGCCCGGCCAGCCCAGCACGGTGGCGTACAGCACCCTGTTGTCCTTGCTCCGGGTGAAGCGGATGTCGCGGTTGGTCCCCGGCCGTGGCGTGGTGAAGGAGCCGCCGCCCATCTGGGTCGGGCCTTCGCCGTGGAGGGTCCAGGCGCGGGTGGCGTAGATGGACTCGCCGAAGCGCTTGAGGTAGTCGCCGATGCTCAGCAGGATCGTCCGCTGGCCGGAGGGGATGGTGCCGTCGGCCATGGGGGCGATGTTGAGCAGCATGTTGCCGTTCTTGCTGACCCGGTCGATGAGCGAATGCAGCATGGCCTCCAGCGAGTAGTAGCCGATGCCGACGGTGTAGCACCAGCTGGAGCTGGAGATGCTGTCGTCGGTCAGCCAGTAGGGGGTCTGGAGGGCGGCGGGGCCGCCGCGCTCGTAGTCGAAGACCTCGCCCCGGTTGTTGAAGCCGTCCTTGTAGGTGGCGACCACGTCCTTGTTCCAGGCGACCGCCCGGTTGTAGTAGGAGGCCAGGAAGCTCAGCCGCTGCGACTCCGGGATGCGGCCGAGGTTGAAGTCCTGCCAGATGACGTCGGGCTGGTAACCGTCGATCACCTCCTTGAGCTTGTCGTACCAGAGCTGGTACTCCGCGGCCGCGTCGAGCTGCCCGTACAGCTTGCGCAGGGTGGCGGTGGGCTGCGCCGGCACCCGCTCGTAGAAGCCGGTGAAGTTGTAGGCGTGGTGCAGGGACACCAGCAGCTTCAGGCCCTTGGCCCGGATGGCGTCGGCGTGCAGCCGCAGCAGGTCGAGCCGGGGGCCGGTGGCGAGCGAGTTCCACTCGTTGACCGTGCTGTTCCACATCGAGTAGCCGTCGTGGTGCTCGGCGACCGGCCCGGCGAACCTGGCGCCGGCGTCGGCGAAGAGCTGGGCCCACTCGCCGGGGTCGAAGTTGCCGCCGGCGGACTTCAGCTTGGGAGCGAACTGCACCCAGTTGCCCGCCTTGTCCCGTGCGCCGTTGATGAAGTTGTGGTACGGCCACACCGACGGGTCACCGTAGACGCTCTTGTGGTGGTTGTTCTCGTTGGAGCCGCTGAAGTACATGTTGCGGGGGTACCACTCGTTGGCGAACGCGGGGACGCTGAAGACGCCCCAGTGGTAGTAGATGCCGAACTTCGCGTCCTGGAACCACTCGGCGGCGGGCGGGTGCTGGTCCACCGAGGCCCAGCTCGCGGTGTAGCTCTGCGGCCCGTCGGTGGCCCACGCGCCGCGCACCCCGAGGAGGCCGGCGGCCGTGACGCCCCCGGCCCCCGCGAGCAGGGTGCGGCGGCTCAACCGGAAGGAGAACGAGGACATGGCGACCCTTCGTGAGCTGGAGCGGACATGGGGTTTCTTGCGGAGGGTGTGGTCGCTGCGGCAGTCGTCCTGAGGCTCAGGCGCGGGTCCACCTCTGGTTGCTGCCGCCGGTGCAGGACCAGATCTGCACCTTGGCGCCGTTGGCGGTGGCGGCGCCGGAGACGTCCAGGCACTTGTTCGCGCCGGCCGCGACGATGGTGCCGTCGGCGTTCAGGCGCCATTTCTGGTTGTTCTGGCCGTTGCAGTCCCAGATGATCACCGCGGTGCCGTCGGCGGCGCCCGCGCCGCTGACGTCCAGGCACTTGCCGCCGTACACCCGCAGCTCGCCGGCGCTGGTCGAGGTCCACTGCTGGTTGGGCTGGCCGTTGCAGTCCCAGATCAGCGTCTGGGCGCCGTTGGCCTGGGAGGCGCCGCTGACGTCCAGGCACCGGCCCGACCCCACGCCGCGGATCGCGGTCGTGCCGGGCTGGGTGGTGCCGCTCCGGGGCCCGGCGGACGCCATGACGGCCTGCGCCCCCGCCGGCCAGGCGCCGTTCGTGACCGTGACGTTGCCGGAGACGACGTTGCCGCGGTCGCCGTTCGTCACGTTGGTGCTGCCGTTGGTCGACCAGTTGCCGGTGACGGTCCAGTTGCCCATGTTCTCGCCGCCCCAGTAGTTGGCGGTGGCCCAGGTGCCGGTGTTCGCCAGCACGTTGCGGGTGACGGTGTAGTACCGGGACCCCTCGTCGAAGTAGACCCCGAACCAGCCGTTGGTCCGCAGGCAGTGGTTCTCGCTGATCAGCGCGTCCGGGTTCGCCGACAGGGTGTAGATGCATCCGCCGTCGGTCATCTGCTGCATGACGTCGTGCACGTAGTTGCCGACCAGCCGGTTGCCGGACGCGGTGGTGGGAGTGGTGTAGCGCGGCTGGTAGTCGTACAGGCCGCGGGCGGCGTAGCTGTTGTTGCCGCCGGCGTCGTTGGCGCCCCAGCCGTAGCCGATCGACAGGCCGGTGTAGGGCATGGCGGAGATCTCGTTGTGGGACACGTCGCTGCCGGTGACGTAGGTGGTCAGGACCGCGACGGCGCTGCGGTGGTCCAGCGCGAGGTCGTGGATCCGGTTGTCGCTGATCGTGATGTTCCGGTTGACCATCCGCTGGTCACCGGGATGGTGCGCGTCGGCCCGCACCCCGCCGACCAGGACGCCCCCGGCCGAGCTGCGGGCGATCTCGGACCTGGTGACCGTGATGTCGGCGGCGCCCAGGCCGACGCCGCTGGCGTGCGCGTTGGCGTCGTTGCCGATGCCGATGGCCGTCTGGCCGAGGTTGACGAACCGCGAGTCGGTGAAGGTGATGTGGTGGGCGGCGGAGACCTGCACGGCCGCGGGGCTCTGGTACCAGCTGGGCCGGGTGGCCTCGAACTGCCGGCAGCCCTCCTGGCACGAGGTGAGCCGGTCGGCGGGCCAGTTCCAGTCGCCGGCGATGTAGGCGCCCGTCTGCTGGTCGGCGTAGCCCTGGTTGCCGCTGGGCCCGAGCCAGCTCGTGCCGGTGAAGGTGATCCCGGCGAACGTGATGTGGTGGGCGGGCGCGTCGTAGGTGCCTCCGACGCTCACCAGGTACTGCAGGACCGGCAGCTCGACGCTGACGCCGTTCATGTCCTGCCCGGCCGCCGGGATGTAGGACAGGACGCCGGTCCCGGGATTGACGTACCACTCGCCTGGCGAGTCGAGGAACTCGTAGGCGTTCGTCAGGTACAGCGGGCCGGCCCGGTGCGGCCGGGTGAACGTGTCGTACCCGAAGGTGTTGTTGTTCCAGCCGGGCTGCTGCATCGTGATGACGTTGCCGCTGATGCTCTGCACCGTCACGTACCGGTCGGTGAAGGAGTTGACGCTCTCCAGCTGGATCCGGCTCTGGCCGGCCAGGTCGTTGAGGTAGCTCAGCGCGCCGCCGCCGAACCGCAGGCCGCTGGTGGTGGCGGTGAAGTCGGCCCGGTTCACCTGGGTGCGGGCGCGGGTGGCGACGGCGCCGTTGACGTAGAGCTGCCGGGTGTCGGTCCCGGCGCCGACGTCGGCGCGCCAGATGTTCCTCCCGGGGTCGGCCAGGGTCCATCCGGTGACCGCCCTGGCTCCGCTGATGACGGGACGGGCGCCCGCCGCGGCCTGCCAGCGGACGGTGTGGCCGTCGGTGCCGGAGTCGGCGGCGGTCATCCGGAGCGGCGCCGCGAGCCGGTAGACGCCGTCGGCCAGCTCGACGACGACGTCCCCGGACATGGCGCCGGTCAGCGAGCGCACCGCCGCCTGGGCCGCGGACAGCGAGCACGGCTGGGCGGAGGTGCAGGCGGTGCCGGTGCCGGCGGGCGCGGCGTACAGGGTCGTGGTGGCCGCTTCGGCCGGAGGGGCCGGGGCGGCGAGCGCGAGCGCCGCGGCCACGAGGCAGGCCAGGGCCGGCCGCAGCGCCGTGACGGACCAGGATCGGGGCACGGTGGGGTTCCTCACGGGTCAGCGGTAACCGGCGGAGACGATGTTGGCCTGCACGGCGTTCTCGGTGGCGTCGGACGGGTAACCGGCGACGATGGCTCCTTCGTAGAAGGTCCCCGCGCTGAGGTTGGCGCCGCCGCCGGGCTTGCAGCAGTCACCGCCGCTGCCCAGGATGATGGCTCCCTGCTTCTTCATGGGGCTGTAGCCGGCGGGCAGCCCGCCGTCCCACAGGGTGGTCAGGCCGCCGGACTGTGCGTTGCTCCCCTTCAGCGCGAACCGGGACGTCCCGTTGTTCTTCAGCATGGCCGTGACGAACTTGCTGGTGAACGCCCGCTGGTTCGGGTTCCAGGACTGGCTGCCCCCGGGGTACAGCCCCCATTCGAGGTCCGCCTGCACCCACGGGCCGCTGCCTGAGCAGCCGCCGAACCAGCACTGCGTGCTGAAGTTGATGGCGTCCATGGCCCCGGCGGCGTCCGCGCTCCGGGTCGTCTCGCTGTTGCCGTAGTCGAAGCAGCAGCCGCCGTTCACGTGGGTGCCGCTGGTCACCATGTACATGCCCTCGGGCGCGCTGCCGGTGGGGACGCCGGTCAGGTGGCCGTCCCGCCAGTAGCTGTTGCCCGGGTTGATGTACAGCGAGTACGCCTTCGTGCCGCCGGCCGTCAGCGACTCGGAGGTGGCGGTCGCGGGCCTGCTCTGGCTGGAGCCGGGCACCACGCTCGACCCCTGGTACCACAGGTCGTTGCCGCGGCCGGACTGGTCGTAGACGACCGTGATCACGCAGGTGGTGCCCGCGCAGAAGGAGTCCTGCGACGCCGCGTTGGCGAAGCCGCCCGCGCTCAGCACGCCGATGTTCCTGGTCGTGTTGTCCGACGAACGCCTGACCTGGTAGAGGTTGCCGTTGTAGGAGCGGTAGAGCGCCCGGACGGTGCTGTGCGCGGCGACGCAAGCGGTGCCGCCGGAGGCGTAGATGTCGCACGGGCCCCCGCCGGCGGGCGGGGTCGGCGAGGTGGTGCCGCCGCTGCCCGAGGTCCATCTCTGGTTGCTCTGCCCGTTGCACGTCCACAGGATGACCGCGGTGCCGTTCGTCGTGGCCGCCTGGTTCACGTCCAGGCACAGCCCCGACTGCCCGCCGGTGACGGAGCCGTCGGAGTTCTGGCGCCATTTCTGGTTGGCCTGCCCGTTGCACGACCAGATGATCACCTTGGTGCCCGGCGCGGTCTGGCCACCGTAGGCGTCCACGCAGCGGGTCCCGCCGAACACCCGCAGCTCGCCCGCGGAGGTGAACTCGAACCCCTGGTTCGCCTGGCCGTTGCAGTCCCAGATCTGCAGCGCGGCGCCGGCCGTGTCGGTGTTGCCCGCGACGTCCAGGCACCGCCCGGACGCCGCGCTGACCAGCGGCGCCACCGCCGCGGACGCGGGCGCCATCCACAACGAGGCCGTGCCGACGACCGTGACCAGTACCGTGGCGAGCGCGGCGGTCACCGCCGCGACGCCGGATGAAGTCCTCATCGATCTCCTCCTGGGGGGTGGAAGACCCGACGCCCGCGCGCGTGTTAGCGCTAACATCACCGGCAGGCCCGGCCGTGCGGATGACTCTGTGATGGTGCGGGCGAGCCAATACGAGCCGTGACGTCCTGTCAAGGATCCCCGGGCCCCGCCTCGCGCCGGAGCCGTCCCCAGCAGCGCGATTCCCCTCGCCACGATGAAACTTTCACTCTGGCTCGAACCGATTCGGTGATCTCTTGACAGGCAGACCGGAAACGGTTGAGCTTCTGGTGCCGAATCGATTCGACCGGGAGGCGCGCATGGGCACCAGGTTCAGGAGACGGCGCGGACGCCGCCACGGCCTCTCCGCACTGCTGTCCATCGGCGCGCTCGTCGCCGCGTCCGTCCTGCCGGCCGGGCCCGTCCAGGCCGCCGACCAGTCCATCACCGTCGACTTCGGCGCCGCGGGCGGCTCCCCGTCCTACCGCGCCTCCGGGTGGATCTACGGCATGACCGAGAACGCCTCCGGCCCGCCGGACCGCTTCTACACCGAGGTGAAGTTCCGGTACATGCGCGCCGGCGGCGCGCAGCTCGACAGCCCGGGCGGCTGGGTGTCCGGCAGGTACGACCGCCGGTGGGCCGCGACCCGCGCCCAGCTGCTGCGCACCCGCTCCCTGGGCGGCGAGTTCGTGCTGCTCGTCCACGACCTGTGGGGCGCCGACGGCTACCCCATCTCGCGCTTCCCCGGCGACAACGGCGACTGGACCGACTACGACAACTTCCTCACCCGCCTGATCGGCGACGTACGGGCGACCGGCGCCCCGGTGCAGTGGGACCTGTGGAACGAGCCCAACATCACGCTGTTCTGGAACCGGCCCCAGTCCCAGTACTTCGAGCTGTGGCGGCGCACCTACCAGCGCGTCAGGGCGGCGTTCCCGTCGCACCTGATCGTGGGCCCGAGCTGCGCGTGCGTGCCGTCCACGGGCGGCTGGTGGACGCAGTACCTCGACTACGTCAAGGCCAACAACGTGGTGCCCGACATCGTCAGCTGGCACTCCCTGCCGGGCGACCCGGTGGCCGACGTCGCGGCGGCGAACGCGAGCCTCGGCCCGCGCGGCATCCCCCACCCGCGCCCGTACCAGATCAACGAGTACGGCGCGGCCGGCGAGCAGAACCCCGCCGACGGCGCCTGGTACATCGCCCGCCTGGAGCGGGCCGGCGCCGACGGCCTGCGGGCCAACTGGGCGGGCGGCGGCAACCTGCACAACGACCTCGCCAACCTGCTGACCCGCGACTCCTCGGGGCAGTACCGGCCGAAGGGCGAGTGGTGGGCCTACCGCTTCTACGGGTCGCAGACCGGCCAGATCGTGTCCGTCACCCCCAGCTCCTCCTACGACGCGTTCGCGACCAAGGCGAGCGGAGTGGCGAAGATCCTGGTCGGCGGCGGCAGCACGACGGGCAACGTGGCGGTCGGCCTGCAACGGCTGGACACCACCAGCGGCATCGTCCGCGACAACCAGGTGCGGGTGGTCGTCGAGCGCATCCCGTACGACAACGGCGCCGCCGTCCAGGGGCCGGTGACCGTGCGGGACACGGTGGTGACCCTGTCCGGCAACGGCACGACGGTCAACCTGCCGCACACGAACGTCGACGACGCCTTCACCGTCACGCTCCTGCCCCCGGACGGCGGCACTCCCGCGGCCTCGGCGCTGCGCAACGTCAACGCCGGCCGCTGCCTGGACGTCCCGGGCCTGTCCAGGACGAACGGCACGCAGCTGGCGCTGTGGGACTGCAACGGCGGCGTCAACCAGCAGTGGCAGCCGACCGCCGCCAAGCAGCTCCAGGTCTACGGCTCCAAGTGCCTCGACGCCGGCGGGCAGGGCACCGGCAACGGCACCCCGGTGGTCATCTGGGACTGCAACGGCCAGGCCAACCAGCAGTGGAACGTCAACGCCGACGGCACCATCACCGGCGTGCAGTCCGGCCTGTGCGTGGAGGCGAGCAACTTCGGCACCGCGAACGGCACGAAGGTGCAGCTGTGGTCGTGCACCGGCACGACCAGCCAGAAGTGGACGCGGGGCTGACCGCCGGCGCGGCCGGGGACCGTCAGCGGCCCGCGCTCCCGTCCTGGGCCCGTCGGCCGCCCGCGCTCCCGTCCTGGGCGCGGGAGCCGCCGACGTCCCCGAGCACCGAGCGCAGCCAGGTCTCGGTCGTGCCGATGTGCATCAGCGCCGCGGCCTGGGCGAGCCGCGCGTCGCCGGCGGCCAGCGCGTTGTAGATCGCCTCGTGCTCGGCGACGGTCTTGTGCGAGCTGCCGGCCTCGATCGTGCCGCGCCACACCCGCATCCGCAGCGTCCGCCCGGAGATGCCGTCGAGCAGGGTGGACAGCGTCTCGTTGCCGGTCGCGCGCACCACGGCGCGGTGGAAGGCGGCGTCGTGGTGGTTGAGCTTCTCCACGTCGTCGCTGGCGGCGCGCATCGCGGCCAGGTGCTCGCCGATCTCGTCGAGCCGCTCGGCGGTGATCATGGACGCGGCCAGGGCGGTCGCCTCGGGCTCCAGCATCCGCCGCACCTGGACGGTCTCCAGCAGGGTGTCGTCGCGCAGCAGCTCGACGGCCAGCCCCAGCCCCTCCAGCAGCAGCCGCGGCTCCAGGCTGGTGACGTAGGTGCCGTCGCCCCGCCGTACGTCGAGCACCCGGGCCACCACCAGCGCCTTGACCGCCTCCCGCAGGGGGTTTCGGGACACGCCGAGCTGCGCGGCGAGCTGCGGCTCCGACGGCAGCCGCGCTCCCGGGGGCAGCTCGCCCGACTGGATGAGCCCGCGGATGCGGCTGATCGCCTCGTCGGTCAGGGACACGGGGACGCCCTCCAGCGGCGGGGCCGCTCGCTCAGCACGCGCTTCACGCTCGCAACCTAACAGACATCCCATGTCCGATCGAGGTCACGCAACAGACATGGGCTGTCTGCTCCTCCATGGACGGCCGGTTCGCCACATTCTCGGGATTTGTGCCCAGCATCTAGACACACCACCTCGACGGGGATTACAAAGACATCCCATGTTCTGGTGGTGAAGTTCTCTTCACCTCCCGGAAACAGCCAATGGAGGTGCACCTTCGTGCGCACACGTCGCCAGGGCGGGCCAACGTGACCGAGCTGATCTCCGCGGTCGAGGCCCACGACATCCGGTTCCCGACCTCCCGGCACCTCGACGGCTCCGACGCCATGAACCCCGAGCCGGACTACTCCGCCGCGTACGTGATCGTGCGGACCAGCGGCGGACAGGAAGGGCACGGGCTCGCCTTCACCGTGGGGCGCGGCAACGAGCTCGCCGTCGCCGCCGTGCGGTCGCTGGCGCCGCTGGTCACCGGGCGGCCGGCCGCCGAGGTGCTCGCCGACCTCGGCGGGGTGTCGCGCCGGCTGACCGGCGACAGCCAGCTCCGCTGGCTCGGCCCGGAGAAGGGCGTCATCCACATGGCGGCGGGCGCCGTGCTCAACGCCCTGTGGGACCTCCGCGCGCGCCGGGCCGGCAAGCCGCTGTGGCGGCTGCTGTCGGACCTCCCCCCGGAGGAGATCGTCGACGTCGTCGACTTCCGCTACCTGGAGGACGCGCTCACCCCCGGTGAGGCGCTGGCCCTGCTGCGCCGCGCCGAGCCGGGCCGCGCCGGACGCCTCGAACGGCTGCTGGCCGAGGGCTACCCGGCCTACACCACCACTCCGGGCTGGCTCGGCTACACCGACGACAAGCTGGTCCGGCTGGCCAAGGAGGCGGTCGCCGACGGCTTCCGCCAGATCAAGCTGAAGGTCGGCGCCGACCGGGCGGCGGACGCCCGGCGGGTACGGCTGGCCAGGGAGGCGGTCGGCCCAGGGGTGCGCATCGCCGTGGACGCCAACCAGGCATGGAACGTCGGCCAGGCGATCGAGTGGCTGGCCCCCCTCGCCGAGTTCGACCTGTACTGGATCGAGGAGCCCACCTCGCCCGACGACGTGCTCGGCCACGCCGCCATCCGCCGGCAGGTCGCGCCGATCAAGGTCGCCACCGGCGAGCACACGCACAACCGGGTGATGTTCAAGCAGTTCCTCCAGGCGGAGGCGATCGACATCCTGCAGCTCGACGCGGCCAGGGTCGCCGGGGTCAACGAGAACATCGCCGTCCTGCTGCTGGCCGCCAAGTTCGGAGTGCCGGTGTGCCCGCACGCGGGCGGCGTCGGCCTGTGCGAGATGGTCCAGCACCTGTCGATGTTCGACTACGTGGCCGTCAGCGGCACCACCGAGGACCGCGTCATCGAGTACATCGACCACCTGCACGAGCACTTCACCGACCCGGTGGTGATCAGGGACGGCCGCTACGTCCCTCCCGCCCGGCCGGGCGGGGGCGCCGAGATGCGTCCGGCCTCCCGCGCCGCGTACGCCTACCCGCACGGCCCCCGGTGGACCGCCAGCGCGGCCGCCGGCGGCACAGGAAAGGAACGACCATGAGACGAGCACTCCTCTTAGGCACGGCCGTCGCCCTGTCGGCCGGTCTGGCCACCGCCTGCGGGGGCGGCGGGGGCGGCGGCACGGCCGCCTCGGGGGGCGGCAAGCCGGTCGTCGGGGTGGACTACCCCCGCTCCGACACCGACTTCTGGAACTCCTTCATCAAGTACGTCCCCCAGTTCGGCGCCGAGAGCGGCCTGGAGCTGAAGACCTCCAACTCGCAGAACGACATCGCCAAGCTCACCGCCAACGTGCAGAGCTTCGTCAGCCAGGGCGTCAAGGGCGTCGTGCTGGCGCCGCAGGACACCGCCGCCGTCGCGCCCACCCTCCAGCAGCTCAACGCCAAGAAGATCCCCGTCGTCATGGTGGACACCCGTCCCGAGCAGGGCGACGCCTACATGGTGGTGCGCGCCGACAACCGGGCGTACGGCGAGAAGGCGTGCAAGTTCCTCGGCGAGAAGCTGTCCGGCAAGGGCAAGGTCGTGATGCTGCAGGGCGACCTCGCCTCCATCAACGGCCGCGACCGGACCGAGGCGTTCAACGACTGCATGAAGGCCCGCTACCCCGGCATCACGGTGTTCGGCGAGGCCGCCAACTGGGACGGCGCGATCGCCTCGCAGAAGCTCCAGACGCAGCTCACCGCCCACCCCGACATCAAGGGCGTCTACATGCAGTCGAGCTTCGCCCTGTCCGGCACCCTCCAGGTGCTCCAGCAGCGCGGCCTGCTGGTCCCCCCGGGCGACCCCAAGCACGTCTTCGTCGTCTCCAACGACGGCATCCCGCAGGAGCTGAAGGAGATCGCCGCGGGCAACATCGACGCCACCGTCTCCCAGCCGGCCGACCAGTACGCCAAGTACGCGCTGTGGTACACCAAGGCCGCCATCGACGGCCGGACGTTCAAGCCCGGCGCGACCGACCACGGCAGCACCATCATCCAGGTGCGCCCTGGCCTGCTGGAGGACCAGCTCTCCGCGCCGCTGGTCACCGCCGACGGCGCCGCGTACGCGGACGTCCCGAGCGTCAAGCCGGACGACTCCTCGCTCTGGGGCAACAACCTTGGCAGCTGACCGGACGGCCACGCCTGTCGCCGAGGCGGTGGGCGTCACCAAGCGGTACGGCGAGACCGTCGCGCTGGACCGGGCCGGCATCCGGATCATGCCCGGCACGACCCACGCCCTGGTCGGCCGCAACGGGGCCGGGAAGTCCACGCTGGTCTCGATCCTCACCGGCCTCCAGCCCCCGGACGAGGGCGAGGTGCGGTTCGGCGGCGCGCCCGCCCCGCGCCTGGCCGACCGGGACGCCTGGCGGCAGCGGGTGGCCTGCGTCTACCAGAAGTCCACGATCATCCCCGAGCTGACCGTGGCGGAGAACCTCTTCCTGCACCGCCACGCCCTGAACCGGTTCGGGCTGGTGCGCTGGAGCGCGGTGCGGCGCGCGGCGGCCGACCTGCTCGCCACCTGGTCCGTGGACGTCGACGTGCGCCTGCCGGCCGGCGAGCTGGACGTGGAGCAGCGGCAGTTCGTGGAGATCGCCCGCGCGTTGTCCTTCGGCGCCCGGTTCATCATCCTCGACGAGCCGACCGCCCAGCTCGACGCCGCCGCCATCGCCCGGCTGTTCACCCGCGTCCGTGCCCTGCAGGAGCAGGGGGTGACCTTCCTGTTCATCAGCCACCACCTCCAGGAGATCTACGAGATCTGCGACACGGTCACGGTCTTCCGCGACGCCCGGCACATCCTGACCACCACGGTGGCCGGCCTGCCGCAGGCCGAGCTGGTCGCGGCGATGACGGGAGAGGCCCACCGCCTGGCCGAGGGGCCGCTCCGCACGGCCGCGCCGGCGGGCGGCGGCGTGGTGCTCGGCGTACGCGGCCTGTCCAGCGGCGCGGCCTACCGGGAGATCGGCTTCCAGGTCAGGGCCGGCGAGATCGTCGGGCTGGCGGGCGCGGCCGGCAGCGGCCGGACCGAGCTCGCCGAGACCGTCGCCGGGCTGCGCGCGGCCGACTCCGGCACGATCGAGGTGGCGGGCCGCCGTCCCCGTCCCGGCAGCGTGCCCGACGCGCTCGCCGCGGGCGTCGGCTTCGTCCCCCGCGACCGGCACCGCCAGGGGTTCGTCCCGATGATGTCGATCGCCGACAACGCCACCATGACCGTGCCCGAACGGCTCGGCACGGCGGGCCTGATCAGCGGCCGGCGTCGCGACCGGCTGGCCAGGACCCTGATCGCCAACCTGCGGATCAAGACGCCCGGCCCCGGCCTGCCCGTGATGGGGCTGTCCGGCGGCAACCAGCAGAAGGTCGTCATGGCCAGGGCGCTGACCTCCGATCCCCGGCTGCTGGTCCTGATCACCCCCACCGCCGGGGTGGACGTGCGGTCCAAGGAGTTCCTGCTCGGCAAGGTCGAGGAGGCGGCCGCCCAGGGGACCGGCGTGCTGATCGCCTCCGACGAACTCGACGACCTGCGGCTGTGCGACCGGCTGCTGGTGATGTTCCAGGGCCGCATCGTCGCGGAGCTGGCCAGCGGATGGCACGACCACGACGTGGTGGCGGCCATGGAAGGAGTCCGGCTCGATGCCTGAGAACACCCTCGCGCGCGACAGCGGGACCGCCGCCCTCGAGCGGGACCGGCCGCGGGTACGGCTCGCCCGGCTGCGCGACTTCGCGCTGATCCCCGCGATCGTGGTGATCGCCGTCGTCGGCCAGATCGTCAACCCGATCTTCCTCCAGGGCGACAACCTGATCAACATCCTGCAGACCATGTCGGAGATCTCGCTCCTGGTCCTGGCCCAGACCATCGTGCTGGTCGCCGGCAAGATGGACCTCTCGCTCGAGTCGACCTTCGGGCTCGCGCCCGGCGTGGCCGCGTGGCTGACCGTCGCCGCCGGCTCCGGCGCCGGGCTCGGCCTGCTGCCGGGCGCCTGGTCGGTGCCGATCACACTGGCCGTCGGCGTGCTGGCCGGCGCGGTCAACGCGCTGCTGATCGTCCGCTTCGGGCTCAACGGCTTCATCGTCACCCTCGGCATGCTGATCGTGCTGCGCGGCCTGCTCACCGGCATCTCCGGCGGCCAGACCTTCTTCAACCTGCCGCCGTCGATGCTCTACCTCGGCTCGGCGGTGTGGCTCGGGGTTCCCGCCTCGATCTGGCTGTGCCTGATCCTGTTCGCCGCCGGCATCGTGCTGCTCGGCTTCACCAGGTTCGGCCGCGCCCTGTACGCCATCGGCGGCAACGCGGACGCGGCCAGGGCCGCCGGCATCCGCACCGGCCGGGTGCTCTGGACCGCGCTGGTGGGGGCCGGCCTGCTCGCCGCGCTGGGCGGCCTGCTGATGTCGGGCCACCTCGCCTCGGTGGCCGCCGCGCAGGGCGACGGCGCCATCTTCACGGTGTTCGCCGCCGCCGTGATCGGCGGGGTCGGGCTCAACGGCGGCAAGGGGACGATGTTCGGCGCGTTCACCGGCATCCTCCTCCTCTACATGATCCAGAACGTCCTCACCCTGGCGGGCGTGCCCGCCCAGTGGATCCAGGCGCTCAACGGCGCCATCATCATCATCGCCCTCGTCCTGTCCCGCCTCACCGGGGGCAAGGCCCAGGAGTAGCCGGGTGGAGCGGCACCGTCGTCACCTCCGGGACGGGGCGGGGGCGGTGGTGCCGCGCAGGGAGATCGGCGGGGCGACCAGGAGGTGGCGGTGCGGGGTGGCGGGGTCGGCGATGCGCTGGATGAGCAGCTCGACGGCCTGCGCGCCCAGCTCGTCGGCGGGCACGTCGGCGGCCGTGAGCGGCGGGTGCAGGCTCTCGGCCCAGTGCCGGGCGGCCACGCCCGCGATGGAGAAGTCGCCGGGGACCGCCAGCCCCGCCAGGCTCAGCGCGTGGTACATCCCGGCGACGGCCGCCTCGTTGATCGTCGCGATGGCGGTCAGCTCGGGCCGCTCGGCCAGCAGCCGTCCGGCGCACGCCTGGCCGGACCGGGCGTCGTCGCCGCAGCACACCTGCGTGCCGTGCAGGCCGCGCTCGGCGACCGCGCGGGCGAAGCCCTCCTGGGCGCGGTGGCCGGGCCCGTATCCGGCGGCGACCAGGTCGGCGTTGCGGTTGACCAGGGCGACGTGCCGGTGGCCGAGGTCGGCCAGGTGGTGCACGCACCTGGCGATGAGGGTGTCGTAGTCGACGTCCACCCAGGACATGTCCCCCGGGTCGGCGGTCCGGCCGATGCCCACGAACGGCAGGCCGCCGTGCCGCAGCCGGGTGACGCGGTCGTCCTCCAGCCGGATCTCCATGACGATGACGCCGTCGACGCGCCGGCCGGTGACGACGCGTTCGAAGGAGCGTTCGTGCTCGCCGCCCGAGGGTGACAGCAGCACGTCGAGGTCGGCGCGCGCGGCGGCGTCGACCACGCTGGCCACGAAGCCGAGCTGCAGGTCCGTCAGGCGGCGGCCGGCGGGCGGGACGACGAGCCCGATGGTACGGGTCCTGCCCTCCTTCAGCGCCCTGGCCGCGGCGTTGGGCCGGTAGCCCAGCTCGTCGATGATCGCCTGGATGCGCCGCCTGGTCGCCTCCGACACGGGGCGTCTGCCGGTGAGCGCGTAGGAGACGGTGCTCCGCGAAACGCCGGCCCGTCTGGCGATCTCCCCGATGTTCACGCGTGCTCCTCGTACGCTCTGCCGATCGGCCTGCCTGTCGAACCGTCGCACAATCCGGAGGCGCCCGCCAATGCGGGACCGGGCGCGGCGGGCGTCTTGACGGGCGGGACCAGCCCGGCCTACGGTCGGTCGAACCGATTCGAACCGATTCGAGTCGAGTCGCCGAGAAGGGACACCCTGTTCATGACCGTCGCCGCCCCCGGCCCGGTGTTCTCCCTGCGGGACATCCCCTTCAGCCACCGCGGCTCCTGGTTCGGCCTCTCCCCCGTGATCGCCGAGCGGACCTACGCCCAGGACGTGCACCTGGTCTCCCACCAGAGCGGCATGCACCCGATCCTGCGGCTGGCGCCGGACGCCGGGTGCGTCGTCACCGCCACGCCCGGGCAGCTCACCTGGAGCGGCGACGACGGGCACATCGCCCTCGCCTACGAGCGGGCCGACACCGTCCGCGTCAGGGGGCGCGGGCTCGGCCTGCGGCTCACGGCCGCCGACCCGGTGCTGACCTCGTTCAGCGGTCCCTACCTCTACCGCGACCCCGCCGACGGCTCCTACGTCCTCACCGTCTACCAGACCGGCCGCCGTTATCGGATCACCGTGCTCGACGGCGCGGCCGTCCCCCTCGGCGTGCAGGCGCTCGGCGCCGCCGAGCGCGGCCTCGCCCTGACCGGCGACTGGGAGATCGCCCTGGAGGAGTACGAGACCGCGCGCGCCCCGTACCCGGGCACGGAGCCGTTCGAGCAGGTGGCCAAGGCGGCGCGCGCCGAGTTCGACGCCTTCGCCGCGGCCGTCGCGCCCTGGCGCGGCGACGCCACGCCCGCCGCCGACCTGGCCGCGTACGTGCTGTGGTCGGCCGTCGTGCGCCCCGCCGGGTTCGTCACCCGGCCCGCCGTGCTGATGTCCAAGCACTGGATGGACAAGGTGTGGAGCTGGGACCACTGCTTCACCGCCATCGCCCTCGCCGGCGGGCTGCCCGAGCTGGCCTGGGACCAGTTCCGCCTGCCCTTCGACCACCAGGACGCCGCGGGCGCGCTGCCCGACTCCGTCACCCACTCCGAGATCCTCTACAACTTCGTCAAGCCGCCCATCCACGGCTGGGCCCTGGGCCGCCTGCCGGGCGGCGACCCGGAGGAGACCTACCGGCTGCTGGAGCGCTGGACCACGTTCTGGCTGACCGCCCGCCGCGCCCCCGGCCGCGAACTGCCGCACTACCACCACGGCAACGACAGCGGCTGGGACAACGCCACGACCTTCGACCGGGGGCGGGTGGTCGAGACCGCCGACCTGGCCGCCTTCCTCGTCCTGCAGCTGCGCGAGCTGGCCCGCCGCGCCCCTGACGCGGACGCGGCGGCCCGCTGGTCCGGCGCCGCCGGCCGGATGCGCGAGGCGATGCTGCGCGAGCTGTGGACCGGTGACCGCTTCGTCGCGCGCTGCGCGCTGTCCGGGGAGACGTGGAGCAGTTCCAGCCTGCTCGACCTCATGCCGATCGTGCTCGGCGACGACCTGCCCGAGCCGGTGCACACCGCGCTCGCCGCACGCATCGCCGAGCACCTGACGCCGTTCGGGCTCGCCACCGAGCACCCGTCCTCCGAGCACTACGAGGACGACGGCTACTGGCGGGGGCCGATCTGGGCGCCCTCGACCGTCCTCATCGAGGACGGCCTGCGCCGCGCCGGCCACACCGCGCTCGCCGACGAGATCAGCGCCCGCTTCCGCCGGCTCTGCGAGCGGTCCGGGTTCGCGGAGAACTTCGACGCGCGCACCGGCGAGGGGCTGCGCGACCGCGCCTACACCTGGACGGCCGCCGCCTACCTCATCCTCGCCGCCGCCCACGGGCGATGACCGCGTCCGGTGCGGCCGGGGCCGCCGCCAAGGCGCTGTACGCGGCGGCGGTCAAGAACGGGGCGGGCCGCGCGCTGCCGCTCTGGGACTGACTCCGGCCTCCAGAGGACGGCGGGCGTGGGTCGTGGCGCGGCGGAGCGCGGTCAGGCGAGGAGCTCGTCGGCCGCGGCGAGCAGTTTGAGCGCGGTGGGACTGGCCGGGCCGTTCCCCGGCGACAGGCGGGCCGCGATGCGCTCCAGCAGCACGTGGACGTCGTCCGGACCGGGCCCCGCCGCGGCGGCGTGCGTGCGGCGCAGGCGGAGCAGCAGCTCCAGGCCGCAGGCGGCCTGCGTGGCGAGCAACGCCAGCAGGTCCACGTCGGCGAGCTCGCCGCGCAGGGCGTCCGAGCGGTCCAGCACCTCCAGCACGCCGATGCACTCCTCGTACCGGATCAGCGGCGCCGCCATGATGCTGCGCGGGACGTAGCCGGTGGACTCGGCCGCGTGCCGGGCGAACTGGGCGACCTCCGCCACGTCGTCCGCGATCATCGGCTGGCCGCTCGCCGCCACCCAGCCCGCGATCCCCGTGCCCCGGGGGAAGCGCGTCCCCGGCAGGTGGCCCTCGCCCTTGCCCGACACGGCGGTGAAGATCAGCTCGCCGGTGTCGCCGTCCATCAGGAAGATCGACGCGGCGGCGGCGTCGAAGACGTGCCGGGCCACCTCGACGACGGACATGATCAGCCGGCGCTCGGTGAGCTCCACGTCGCCGGGGAGCAGCGGGTCACGTACGGCCATGGGTGGCTCCAGGGGATGCGGTGACATTGTTCGCGGCCAGGTAGAGCACCGACTTGAGCTGGAAAGGCGTCAGCCACGGGTGTTTGCTCAGGATCAGGGCGCACACGCCGGTGATGTGCGGCGCGGCGAAGCTGTTGCCCGTGCTGCGGAGCTGCCTGCCGCCCGGCCAGGCGACCGGGACGCGCACGCCGCGGGCGTAGAACTCGGCCGGCGGGGCGGGGTTGTAGTAGTACGTCATCGGATCTGATTCGTCGTGACTGGCCACGGAGATGACAGAGGAGAACGTCCACGGGTAGCTGAGCACCGGCATGTTGTGCGCCGCCGCCACCAGCAGGCTGCGCCGGAAGTACGCCCGGTCGGCGAGCTCCCGCAGCGGCCCCTGGAACTCCCCGCGCGTGGTGGACAGGCTCAGGTTGACCACGTCGAAGCCCTCGTCGACGGCCCAGCGCAGGCCCGCGAGCAGCGCCGCCCCGCTGCCGGACCGGCCGTCCGTCAGCACCCGGACCGAGGTGATCTCGACGGCGGGCGCGATCGAGCGGATGATGCCCGCGCAGGCCGTGCCGTGGCCGGCCGGGTCCGTCGGCTCGCAGTCGACGACCGCCGCCGTGCCGTCGCGGCCGCCGCCGCCGAGCGCGCCTGCGGCCGGGGCGGGGCCGGCGTTCGCGGCGCCGGCGGTCACCTCGTCCGTGGGGGCGCCGGCCTGGGTGACCACCAGGGACCGGGCCAGGCCGGCGACCAACGGGTGCGCGCCGTCCACGCCGGTGTCGACCACGCAGACCCGCACCCCCGACCCGTCCGACCCGCCCCACGCCCACTCCCGGTCGACCTCCTCCAGGCGGCTCACCTGGAACTCCTCCAGGCTGCGGCGGGAGGTGGCCATGCCCCAGGCGGGCATGCCGGGGAAGGCGGCGGGCCGCTCCCCACGCCACGGCGGCGGGGGCGGGGCTGGGGAGGTGGTCACCGGTCCGGCTCCTCGCGGGCGGTGGGGGTCGCGCGGCCCCGGGGCCAGGTGGCGCCTTTGGCGGCGTAGGACCGGCGGGCGCGTCCGGCGGCGTCGGCGGCCTGGGCGGGATGGTCCGCCGCGCGGTAGGCGTCGGCGAGCTCGGCCAGCACGTCGCCGCGCAGGCACGGGTCGTCGGTGTGGGCCAGCCGGTCCCCCGCCTCGGCCGCGAGCGTGAGGGCGCGGCCGTGGTCGCCGTCGAGCGCCGCCAGGTGGGCGCGCAGGGCCAGCAGGAGCAGCTCGCCGCGCGCCTGCAGCCGGACGCCCCCGCCGCCCGGCGCTCGCGCCGCGTCCGTACGACCCAGCGTCCGCGCCGCGTCCACGCGATCCAGCGTGCGGGCGGCGTCGGCGTGCCGTCCCTGCCGCAGCAGTTCGCGCGCCGCGTAGACGTCCAGGGTCGCCGCGGGCCCCGGCTGCCCGGCCGCGCGGAGCGCCCCGGCGGCCCGCCGGAACAGCGGCACCGCGTCGGCGGGACGCCCGTCGAGCGACTCCACCAGGCCGCGCACCTGCGTGACCGCGGTGGCGGCGAGGTCGAGGTGCAGGTCGGCGGCGTGCCGGGCCGCGGTGTCGAGGACGGCGCGGGCGTCGGACGGCTCGCCCGCCAGGGCCAGCAGCCGGGCCTGGGTGATCATCACCGGCACCAGCAGCGCCCGGTCGTCGGCGAACCTGGCCAGCAGCTCGGCGCACAGCGCCAGGCCCTCCGCGATCGGCGTGGACGACCACTGGGACAGCTCGCACACCCCGATGAGCAGCCGGCTCTCCTCGTAGCGGTCGCCCATGGAGCGGGCCCGGGCCAGGCCCGCGCGCAGCGCCGCCTCCGCGCCGCCGAAGCGGCCCTCGCCCAGGCGGGTCAGCGCCTCCAGCTCGTGGAAGCGGCACCAGCTGAGGTCGTCGGCGGGGTCGGCGGCGAGCGGTTCCCGCAGCGGGTCCAGCGCGGGCACGGCGGTCCCGAACCGCGCGTGCAGCGTCTCGCGCTGGATGGCGCAGGTCAGCCGGGTACGCGGGTCGTCGGGCAACATCCGCTCGGCGGCCGCGACGGCCGCGAGCGCCCGCTCGCCGTCGCCGCGCGCCAGCCCCGCGTCGCAGATCCGCACCGCGAGCCGCCGGTGCCCGGGATCGCCCGGCGGCAGCAGCTCGCGCCCCCGCTCCAGCAGGGCGAGGGCGGCGGGCAGGTCCTTGCGGTGCAGGGCGTGGGTGCCCTCGCCGATGAGGGCGCGGGCGGCCCGCGCCGTGAGCGCGGGCAGCAGCGGGTCGTCCGGCTGGACGTCGCGTTTGAGCAGGCACGCCATCTCCAGGTGGTGGGCGACGACGCTCTGCGACGGCTCCTCGAAGGACCCGTCGGGCGGGGTGCGGGCGCGCTGCGCGAGCCGGTCGGCGAGGGTCAGGTGCCAGGCGGCCCGCAGCTCCTTGCGGGTCATCGCGTAGACGGTGTCCCGGGTCAGGGTCTGGGTGAACCGGTACGAGCCGGGCTGCTCCGCGCGGCGGATCACGCGCTGCCGCAGCAGCTTCCACAGCAGCTCGTCCAGGTCGGGCGGGTCGTCCGGGAGCAGGGTGGCGAGCCGGTCGCGGGTGAACCCCTGCCCGATCGTGGCGGCCCGTTCCAGCACGTCGCGCTCGCCGTCGCCGAGCCGGTCCAGCCGGGCCGCGATCAGCGCCTGGACGGTGGGCGGCACCGGCGCGTCGGCGCCCTCCTCCAGCAGCGTCTCCAGCATCAGCTCGGCGAACAGCGGATTGCCGTCGGCGCCCTCCGCGACCCGTTCGAGCAGCGGGTCGGCCCCGTGCGCGACCACCTCCGCGTCGCCCGCCGGGTCCGGGGCGCCGGCCGCCACGGCCGACTGCGCGAGGCAGGCGACCAGGGTGCGCATCTGGACCGGGTCGAGCGGGCCCAACTCCAGCGCGTACGCGCAGGCCATGCCGCCTCCCCAGGTGGGCCGCAGGTCGAGCAGCTCGGGCCGCGCCACGCAGACCAGCAGGACCGGCACGTCCAGCAGCCAGGCCGCCAGGTCCTCGACCAGTTCGAGCAGGGTGGGCTCCGCCCAGTGCAGGTCCTCCCAGATCACCACCAGCGGACGGCGCCGCGCCAGCGCCTCGAACAGGCCCCGCACCGCCCGCGCGATCTCCTCCACACCGGCGGCGTCGATGTCGATGTCGGCATCGGTATCCGGGCCGGCCGTGGCGAGGCCGCGCAGCGCCCGCGCGCTCGACGGTTCCAGCGCGGGCGCGAGGCGGGGCCAGTCGCCGTTCAGGGATTCGAGCATCTCGGTGATGGGGCGGTAGGTGACGCCCGCGCCGTACGACGGGCACCGCCCGACGAGCACCGACGTCTCCGCCGGCAGCCCGCCGGTGAAGTCGCGCACCAGCCGGGACTTGCCGACGCCGGGCAGCCCGAGCAGCGTGAAGACGCAGGCCCGGTGGTCCCGGGCGGTCCGCTGGTAGGCCTGGTGGAGCTGCCGCACCTCGTCGTCCCGGCCGATCAGCGGCGCCTGGTCGTCCTCGCGCGCCTCGTCGGGGGCGTCGGGGGACAGCAGCCGCCAGGCCCGCACCGGGTCGCGTTTGCCCTTCAGCCGGAGCGGCGGCATGGGCTCCATCCGCGCCTGCGCGCGGACCATCCGGGCCACCTCGTCCCCGATGAGGATGTCGCCGGCGCCGGCCGCCGACTGCAGGCGGGCGGCCGTGTTGACGATGTCGCCGATGACCCGCAGGTCGGTGCCCGGCGTGTCGATCACCATCGCCTCCCCGGCCGCGATGCCGCAGTGCACCTCCAGCCGGATGCCGTGGGTGGGGGCCAGCTCGTCGCTGAGCCGGCCGACCCGGCCGAAGGCGGCGTACGCGGCCCGCACCGCCCGCAGCGCGTCGTCCTCGCTGCTGATCGGGATGCCGAACGCGGCCATGATCGCGTCGCCGATGTACTTCTCCACCACGCCGCCGTGCTCGGCGATGCCCGCGGTGCAGGCCCGGTGGTAGCGGTCCAGGATGGTGCGCAGCAGCTCGGGGTCGAGCCGCTCGGCGAGCTCGGTCGAGCCGACCAGGTCGATGAACACGACGACCACGCGCCGGCGGGCCGGGCGTGCGGCCCTGGCGCTCATACGAGTTTGAGGTCCTGTCCCTCGACCTCGCCGGCCGCCGCGTCCAGCCGGGCCCTGATCGAGTTGAGCAGCTCCACCTCGGGCCGGCCGAGCTCGGCGAACACCTGCCGCTGCCGCTCGTTCAGCAGGTCCACGGGGTGGCCGGCGGCGCGCAGCGTGGCCAGCGCGTCGAACGGCTCCGGCCGCGTCAGCACCTCGTCGCTGTCCATCGGTTACCTCCCGATCACGTCGCCCGACGGGGCCTCGAGCACTGACCATCAGGCTAGGTCCGGCCGGTTTCGCGCCGGTATGGCGCCGCCATGCCATCGCCATACCGGCGGCGGACAACCGGGCGCATGGTCACGCCATACCGGTAGTTAAGCGGGCTCTCCTAGCGTGCGGAGGGAGGCGCTTCCGTCCGGGGCGCCCGCGGTCAAGACGACCCGTACGGGGTTTCTCATGACTCTCGTTCCCGATGACCTCATCAGCGATCGCGACAGGCAGCTGATCGTCATGCTCGCCACCGGGTACACGACGACGAGGATCGCGCGCGAGATGCGCCTGAGCAGGTACACCGTGGCCGAGCGGATAGGCCGGCTGCTGGACCGCTTCGGGTGCAGCAACCGCAGCCAGCTCGTGGCGTACTGCTACGCCCACGAGCTGCTGCACGTGGGCATCTGGCCGCCCGCCGCGGCCTCCTCCTGAGCGGGGCGCCCGGCCTCCTAGGCCAGGTGTTCGGCGAGGAAGCGCTCGACGGCGGCGTAGTACGCCTCCCGGTTCTCCGGCCTGAGCAGGCCGTGGCCCTCGTTCTCGAACAGCAGGTACTCGTGCGGCACCCCGCCCGCCCGCAGCGCCGCGACGATCTGCTCGGCCTCCTGGCGGGGCACCCGCACGTCGTTGGCCCCCTGCACGATGAGCAGCGGGATGGTGATGTCGGCGGCGCGGGACAGCGGCGAGCGCTCCCACAGCAGGTCGCGCTCGGTCTCCGGGTCGCCCACGTGGGCGTGCATGAAGGAGTCGACGGTCCGCCGGTACGACGCCCCGCCCGCCAGCAGCGTCAGCAGGTTCGACGGCCCGCACAGGTCGATGGCGCAGGCGAACGCGCCGGGGGTGAAGGCCGCGCCGGCCAGGGCGGCGTAACCGCCGTACGAGCAGCCCATGACGGCCACCCGGGCCGGGTCGACCGCGCCGCGCCCGGCCAGGTACGCGACCGCGTCCAGCAGGTCCGTCTGCATGCCCGCGCCCCACTGCTTGGCGCCCAGGTTGTGGAAGTGCTTGCCGTAGCCGACCGAGCCGCGGAAGTTCACCTGGACGCAGGCGTACCCGCGGTTGGCCAGCAGCTGCGCCTCCTCGTCGAAGCACCAGGAGTTGCGCCACCACGGGCCGCCGTGCACGTTCACCACGGCGGGCAGGCCGCGGCGTTCGACGCCGGGCGGCCAGGTCACGTACCCGTGCACCTCGACGCCGTCGCGGGCGGCGAAGGCGAACGGCTCCATCTCGGCGAGCCGGTAGCGGTCCAGGCCGGGCTGGTGGGAGAACAGGAAGCGCAGGCGGTCGTCGTGCCGGTCGTAGACGTAGTAGCGGACCGGCCCGTCGCACGCCACCACCGCGACGACCCACCGCCGGTCGGCGCGCTCGGCGCGGTCGATGTCGAGCTCGCCGTGCACGCCGAGCTCCGCGAGCCGGTCGCCGAGCCGGGCGACGGCCCGCTCGTACGCGTCGTCGAGGAACACCCGCTCGTCGCGGTCCCGGGCGATCACCGCCGCCTGGGGACGCCGGTGGACCGGGTCCAGCTCCAGGGACTTCACGTCGTGGACGGGGTCCGCGGCGAGGAGGGTCCGGTGGCCGGTGGCCGCGTCCACGGCGTACAGGCGGGTGGCGTTCGCGCCGATCGAGGACAGCAGGTAGATCGTCCGGCCGTCGCGGGACCAGCCCGCGATGCGGGTGCCCATGACGTCCTCGCGCGGCACCTCCAGCCACGGCGCGGGCTCGTCCGCGCCGGGCGGGGCCAGGTGGATGGTGAGGGTGCCGTCCTGGTTCATCGCGGTGCCGCCGCGGATGCGCAGGTCGCCGTCGATCTCCCAGCTCAGGTAGCCCGGGTTGACGGCGATCCTGGTGAGGTCGCCGGTGGCCAGGTCGAGGCGGTGGACGTCGTGCAGGTCGGGCCGGTCCTTGTTCAGGCCGAGCAGCATGGTGCCGGGGTGCCGGCGGTCGTGCGCCAGCACCCGGGTCTGCACGCCCTCGAACGGGGTGACGCAGCGCTCGGCCCCCGTCTCGAGATCGACCAGGTAGAGCCGCCAGCTCTCGTCGCCGTCCCGGTCCTGGAGGTAGTACAGCGTACGGTCGTCGTGGCAGAACCCGGCCGACCTGATGCCCCGCCCGCGGTCGGAGGTCACCGGCTTGGCCTGCTCCGGCGCGTCCGCGGGGCCCGCCCAGACGTTCAGCACGCCCTCGTCCGGGGCGAGGAAGCGCAGCCGGGTCCCGTCCGGGGACAGGCCGGGGGCCAGGTACGCCGGGTTGCCGAACAGCAGGGCGCGCGGGATCAGCGGGACGGCTCCGCGGTTCATGGGGTCCTCTCCCGCTCGGGGGCCGGCGCGATCAGCGTCTGCGCGTGGAAGAGCCGGGTGGCCAGCTCGGGGCTGGTCAGCGTGGCCCGGCTGAGCAGGGAACGCGCCGCGGCCGTCCCCGCCGGCGGGGCGTCGTCGCGGACGGCGTACCTGCTGTCCTGGCCGATCGCCATCCGCCACGACGGGTCCGCCACCTCGGCCACGGCCGCCTGGAGCTCCGGGGTGCGGGACGGTTTCACGCCGCCGTGCCGCGTCAGCTCCCGGTCCAGGCGGAGCGCGCCGAGCGCGGCGATCGACATGCCGTGCGAGTAGACCGGGTTCACCGCGACGACCGCGTCGCCGATCGCGAGGAAGCCCTCGGGCAGGGGCGTCCGCTCGAAGAAGCGCCGCCTGTTGGCGGTGTCCCGGTACGGCCGGACGCGGCCGAGCGGCGTGGCCGCGGCCATCAGCACGGCCACGACCGGGCTGCGCAGCCGGCGGGCGAACGCGGTGAAACCGGGCTCCCGCGCCGGCGGTTCGCCGCCCCGGGTGCCGGTCAGGGTGACGACCCAGCGGTCGTCCTCGACCGGGAAGAGCGTGGCCCCCTGGCCCGGCCGCCCGTCGGCCGCCCCCGGATGGATCATGATCGCCGGGAGGCCGGCGGCGAGTCCTTCGGGCGCCCGGTAGAGCCGGGTCGCGTACGCCAGCCCCGAGGACACCACCGTCTCCGCGACCTCCGGCACGCCGAGCCCGGCCAGCCAGCGCGGGGCCTTCGACCGGCGTCCGGTCGCGTCCACGACGAGGTCGGCCTCGACGGTCTCCGGCGGGCCGCCCGCGCGGCTGATCGTCACGCCGGTGACGCGGGCGGCGTCGCCGGTGAGAGCGAGCACCCGGGCGTCCTGCCACACGGTGACCCGGCCGCCGGCCAGGGCCCGGTGGCGCACCACCTGGTCCAGCAGCGCGCGGGTGCACGACACCAGGTACGCGCCGGTGTCGTGGCGGCCGAACCAGCCCTCCGCGCTGAGGATCAGCGCGTCGCCGGTCAGCCCGCGGCGGTGCGCGCCCCGGGCGTACAGGGCCTCCAGGGTGCCGGGCAGCAGGTCCTCCAGCGCCCGCGCCCCGCCGGTGACCAGCACGTGGCTGTGGCGCGCCTGCGGCAGCCCCCGTCGCGGGAGCGGGCCGGACGGGTAGCGATCGCCCTCGGCCACCAGCACGTCGCCGCCGTGCCGGGCCAGCACGGCGGCGGCCAGCACCCCCGCGAACCCCCCGCCGAGGACGATCGCGGTCGTCACGTCCGGCTCTCCTCGAACAGGCCCTGTTCCACCATCGTGCCGATGAACTCGTGCACGTCCACGACGATGCGCCTGATCAGGGACGCGTTGGTGCCGGCGAACTCGCGGGACAGGGCCGAGGCGACCGGCTGGGCCTCGCCGCTGCCGGCGACGAGCAGCCAGATCCTGGAGCCGGTCTCGTTCAGGGTGCGGAAGTCCCCCGTCTCGGTGTGGTAGAGCGAGATGCCCTCGCCCGTCTCCTGCCACACCACCGCGTCACTGATGCGGAGCGACACGCGCCACCTCCTGTAGTCAGCCGTTCATCGAACGGGCGTGATCGAGAGCAGTTCGCCGACCCGTACGCCCTTGGCCGGCCCGCCGGCGGGCCCGGGAGGCGGAACGGGGACGGGTGAAACGGGGACGAAGGTCTTCCAGTCGTCGTACACGGCGTGCACCTCGTCGGTGGCGACCAGGCGCGGCGTGCTCATCTCGGCGTCGTGCGCGGCGATGACCAGCGGGTCGACGCCGGCCTCCTGCCACATCTGGGTGACGACGCCGTGCCGCAGGATGCGGCACAGGTGGCGGCTGTTCCTGCGGACGTCCCCGGACTCGGCCATGTGCGCGGCGCGGCAGCCGCCGCCGCAGGTGGCCTTGATGTAGCAGCGTTCGCAGTCGGCGTGGTAGTCGCCGCCGAAGACGGTGCTCGTCCGCATGCCGCGCAGCACCGGCGTGGCGAAGATCTCCTCCAGCGACTGCCGCCGGACGTTGCCCGCGAAGTGCTCGCGGCCGGTGACCAGCTTGCACGGGTACACGTCGCCCAGGGAGTTGATGTAGATCTCGCTGCCGCCCATCCCGCAGTTACCCTTGATCGAGCACGGCGAGATCGGCTTCGGCCCGAGCGGGCGCAGCCGCGCGGCGACCGGCCTGGTCCACACGAGCTGCTGGATGCGCAGGTGGTCGGCCCAGCCGAAGTCGTACTCGTCGGTCACGCCGCGGCCCAGGTTGTTGTGGTACATCAGCCGGACGGCGTCGACCCGCAGCCCCTCCAGGAAGGTCGCGAAGTCCTCCAGGTGGTCCACGTTCTCCGAGGTGACGATGTGGTTGATGTTCGGCGTCACGCCGGCGTCGTTGAGCAGCCGCAGCGCCCGGTACGTCTTGTCGAAGGCGCCGGCGCCGCGGGTGCGGTCGTGCGTCTCGGCGGTGCCGCCGTCCATGCTGACCGTGACCTGGCTGAACAGCTCGGCGACGCGGGCCGCCTGCGCCGGCTTCCTGATCATCGTCGCGTTGGTGATGATGTTGGACCGCAGGCCGCTGTCGTTCGCGTGCGCGGCGATCTGGAACAGGTCCTTGCGCAGCATCGGCTCGCCGCCGGTGAACACGAGGGTCCCGGCGCCGAGGCCGGCGATCCGCGAGACCAGGTCCAGGGACTCCGCGGTGCCGAGCTCGCCCGGCAGGCATTTCTCCGAGGAGGCGTAGCAATAGGGGCAGCGCAGGTTGCAGCCGTCGGTGATGGCGTAGTAGACCGTCCGCAGCGCCGGCTCGCTGAGCCTGATGACCGGGTGGTTGCCGTTGTAGTAGACGACCCAGCTCAGGATGAGCTTGGCGAGGGTCCGCTCGGTCTCCGGGGTGGGGTCGAGCGGCGCGGGAGCCCCGTCCGCGGCGGGCCGGGCCAGCGCCCGCAGCACGCCGAACTCGCGGGGGTCCAGCACGCATCGGCCGCCGGCGTGCGGGTTGACCACCAGGTACTCCCCGTCGCCCGCGAAATAGGTCAGCCCGTCCGGCACCTCGAACAACTCGCGGCTCCCGGTCAGCTTCCCTGGCATGTCCACTCCCTTTCTCTTGCGTCGGCTCACAGGTGCGATCTCGGCGCCCGTCCGCCGCGTCGCGGCGGACGGGCCGCCCGGCCGCACCTGCGAGCTCTTCGGAGTGCGCGGTCGCGGCCGCTCCTAACGGGCCAGGGGCCGGCTACGAGGCGTTCTGTCCCGCCCCGGACCAGATGCCGCACGCGCAGAGCATGCTCGGCTCGAAGTTCTGCTGCGTCGCCCCCGGCGTGGTCCAGTTGCCGAGAGAGTGCGCCAGCACCTCCGGCAGCGCGGCGGGGATCCGGTCCTTCAGCGACACCAGCATGTCGACTTCCTCGCGGGACAGGAAGCCGAATGCCTGCGCCACTTCCGGCGATTCCGAGCCGGTCAGGATTCCGGCCGTGCGCAACGCTTCCCTCGCGTCGAAGGTCATGCCTTTCCACCTTTCTTCTCGGGAGCCCGAATTTCGGCTCGATGACGACCCGGTGTCGTCGCTTTTCCGCCTAGGAGGCGTTCTGCCCGGCCCCGGACCAGATGGCGCACGCGCACAGCATCGCCGGGTCGAAATGCTGCTGCGTCGCCTCGGGGGTGGTCCAGTTGCCGATGGAGTGCGCCAGCACCTCGGGCAGCGCAGCCGAGATGCGGCTCTTCAGCGACACCAGCATGTCCACTTCCTCGCGGGACAGGACGCTGAGCGCCTGCGCCACTTCCGGCGATTCCGAGCCGGTCAGAATTCCGGCCGTGCGCAATGCTTCCCTCGCGTCGAAGGCCATGCCCTTCCACCTCTCTTTTCGGGGGAACGAGTTTCACCTTGAGTATTACGTGGCGCTGCTCCGGGCGGGCAACCCCACAAATGTGGGCCCAAATTCCGGAAATGCGAGCACGCCGCGGAAAGGCGCCGGCGACAGGGTCGGGTCCGGCTGTTCCGGGTCAGGAGCCGGGGCGGCGCCGCACGTCCAGGGCGAAGAACCGGGCGGCCGCGTGCCCCAGGTCCTCGACGCCGAGGAACCCGCGGCGGGCCATCGCGAGCCGCGGCGGCGTGCCGGGCCAGTGACGCAGGAACAGCCGCCCGCAGAACTCGGGCGGCGGCACGACCAGCCGCCCCCTGCTCTGCCCGGCGGCCTCGTCGGCGCGCTCGACCAGGCCGGTCCACCGCTCCCACCGCTCCGTGCCGCGGGTGCGCGCCAGGACGGCGGGCCGCCAGTCGGCCGACCTCCAGATCGGCCAGACCCGCACCATGACGAGGCGGAGCCGGTCGCCCATGGGCAGGGTGGCGCGTTCCTCCTCGGTGAGCCACGCCGCGAGGGGGCCCGGCAGCTCCGCCGCGACGCCGAGCGTGGCGCGGGCGTACTCCTCCAGGGTCAGGCCGCGCGCCGCGGCGAAGCCCGCCAGCAGGGCCGTCAGCGTCTCCTCGTGCAGGCGGGGGTAGTCGTCGTCGAACAGCCGCGCCGCGGTCAGCACGTCCAGGTCGGACATCCAGCGGCCGGGCGCGTACTCCCGCCTCGACCGCCACCGCAGCGCCTCGTTCCTGGTGATGCCGGTCAGCGCCGCGTCGCCGGGGCCGGCGGCGGGCGCCGCCGGGCCCGGGTCGCGGGCGGCGCGCAGGGCCGCCAGGGCGTCCAGGTGCTTGAGGTCCCAGTCGCCGGCCGCGATCATGCGCCGGAGGGTGCGCAGGGCGTCGCGCACCCCCTCGCCGGGCAGGTCCTCCGCCAGCTCGTCCCAGGTGCGGTGGGTGAACGGCCGGGCCTTGGCCGCCGCCAGGACGCGCGCGCCGACGGCCTCGGGGACCAGGCCGGTCCGCGCCCCCTCGCGGCAGCCGTGCCGCAGGTTGACCAGCGCCACCGTGCCGGGCGGGTAGCCCACCTCGGCCGGGCCGTGCAGCACGGCCACCTCGTCGTCGCCGTCGATCTCGCCGGCGGCGTACAGGCGGAAGACCTCGCCGACGCCGCGCATGCCGTACGGGCCCAGCTCGGCCGCCCGCAGCGCGCCCAGGCTGGCCGCGCCGATGACCCGCACGCCCTCGGCGAGCAGCCAGAGGATCTCCTTGTGGCCCACCGACAGGCGTTCCCGGTAGTAGCCGTCGAGGACGACCGCCGTGTCGCCGGGCGTCCAGTCCTCGGTGAACAGGTCGTTGCGGGCCACCGGCGGCCGGACCCGCGCCCCGGGGACCACCGCGCGGATCTCCTCGGGGGAGATCGTCGGGCCGGCGTAGACGACGGTCGCGGGCATCACATCACCTCGGGGCAGACGCGGGCGCCCGGCGCCACCACCTTGACGACCGGCACGCCGACGTCCTCACGGGTCAGGTCGACGACGAGGGGCGGATGGCCGAACGCGGCCGCGGCCCGCCGGACCGCGTCCTCCAGGTCCTCGGCCAGGGTGCCGTGCGCCCGCAGGACGGGGACGGGACCGGCCAGCTCGGGCGGCGGCCCGGGGCGGCTCGGGCGGGGGACGCCGTCGTGGAAGTCGGCCCGCAGGTCGTCCCGCGCCCCGGACACGTACGCCAGCCGCGCCTGCGCCGACTCGGTGATCGCCCGGGTGAGCGCGATCTCCGAGCTGAGGTGGCAGCCGAAACCGAAGAACGCCGGCGGGTAGTCGTCGCAGGTGATGCGGGCCAGGAAGCACGGCAGCCCGGTCGGCGACGGCAGGTGCCGGACCTCCAGCCGGACCCGGGCCCGCGCCAGCGCCGCGCACAGCCCGGCCACGACCGGCGAGCCGGACGTGCCGGGATCGACGCGGACGCCGCCGGTAGGCCGGCCGGTCACTGCGGCCGTCACCGCGTCGCGCTCGATCACCTCGTACAGGGCGTGCAGGGTGGCCTCGGTCCGGGTGTTCCCGCCGGCCAGGCCGTTGCTGGAGGCGAAGAACAGCGGCGGGCTCCAGCCGGTGCCGCCGCCCAGCGTCAGGGCCACGACGTCGCGGGGCACCAGCGTGGGCGAGCCGTCCGCCAGCGACGTGGCCTCCAGCCAGTCCAGCGGCAGCCCGTCGTGCAGCAGGCTCGGCTCGGCCGGGACGAGGGCGCGCACGTCGTAGCCCAGCCGGGCGGCGACCTCGCGCGGCGGGGCGGTCACGGCGGGCGGCAGGTCCTGCTCGGCGTGCCACAGCTCGATGGACTCCATGACCGCCGACAGCCTGGCCAGCTCGGGGGTGACGCCCTTGCCCTGCGACACGGCGAGCGTGCGGGAGGCGGGGCGGATCGCCTGGAAGGTCGGGATGCCCACGGTGTCGAGCCGGGTGATGTCGGCGACCCGGGTGACCCCGACCTGGCGCGCCGCCCGGCGGGTCATGGCCAGGGTGGCCGCCGGGTCGCAGGCCCGGTCCGTGCCGGGGAGCCGCACCTTGGACGTGTCAGGAAATTTCTCGGTAAGCATGTCCCTGCCCGGTCAGAGGTTCCGTGCCCGGTTCAGCAGCGCCCGCCCGGCCACCCCGTACGTGACCGCCGCGATCACCGCCAGCACCAGCAGGTCCGCCCACGCGTCGGCGAACCCGAACAGCGCCGCGTCCCGCATCCCGTTGATCGCGTAGGTCAGCGGGTTGACCACCGAGATCCACTGCAGCACCACCGGCATCTGGTCGACCGTGTACATCGACGGCGCGCTGAACACCAGCACCAGGATCGACACGTTCGACAACACCATGAAGGTCTGGAAGTCGGTGATCGTGATGGCCGCGGCCAGGTAGAGCCCGTTGAACGCGACCGCGGCCAGCGTCAGCGCCACCAGCAGCCCGGCCCAGCCCTCCAGCCCGAACGGCAGGTCGAAGATCAGCACCGCGACGCCCAGCGCCAGCAGGCTCTGGCCGAGCACCAGCGACACCCCGGCCAGCAGCTTGCCGAGCAGGAACCGGGAGCGGCGCATCGGGTACGACCAGAGCTGCGTCGCCACCCCGCTCAGCTCCTCCTGGAACAGCGCGATCCCGGAGGTGCCGGACGCGCTGACGATCGACATCGCCAGCACCATCGGCAGCAGGAAGACCGCGAACCGCAGCTCGACGCCCCGGTAGGAGATGCTGCCGACCAGGTTGCTCAGCGAGGTGTTGACCAGCAGCAGGTACACCAGCATCGGGGCCAGGCTGAGGATGAGGTTGATCCGGTTGCGGGCCAGCAGCGCGTACTCGCGGTAGATCACCGCGGCCAGGTCGGCGGCCCGGGGGGCCGCGACAGGCGGGGCGGTCGCGAAGGTCAGCTTGGCGGCCATGTCAGCCCTCGTCCGCGGTCATCCGGAGGAAGACCGTCTCCAGCGAGTCCAGCGCGGTCGACACCCCGCTGAGCACGATGTCGTGGTCCTGGCAGTGCCGGGTCAGCTCGGGCAGCATCTCCCTGGCGCGGGCGCCCTCGATGCGCACCTCTCCGTCGTCGGCGTCGGCGCTCAGCCCGGCGTTCCGCGCCCACGCGGCGACGGCCGCGCCCGCCTCGGCGTCGGCCACGGTCACCATGAGGTGCACCGCGCCGAACTCCTCCACGAGCTCGCGCGGCTTGGCGAAGCGCAGCACCCGGCCGCGGTTGATCACCATCACCCGCTGGCTGTTGCGTTCCAGCTCGTCGATGTGGTGGCTGGTCCACAGCACGGTCACCCCGTGCTCCTCGCGCAGCCAGGTCACGAACCGCTCGATCTGGTGCCGTCCGGCGACGTCCAGGCCGGCCGACGGCTCGTCCAGGATCAGCAGCCCGGGCAGCGTGATCAGGGCGCGGATCAGCTGCAGCCGCTGCCGCTGCCCGCCGGAGAGCTGGAAGCACAGCTGCGGCAGCGCCTTGGCCACGCCGAGGAACTCGGCGAGCTCCAGCGCCCACGGCCGGACGTCCCGCCACCGCACCCCGCGGAACCGCGCCGAGATGCGCAGGTTGTCCAGCGCGGGCAGCATCTCGTCGAACGGCGCGATCTGGTGCATCGCCCCGATGCCGCTCTTGGCGGCCACCGGCTGGCGGACCGGGTCGGCGTCGAACACCTGGACGCGGCCGGAGGTGGGGGCGGTCACGCCGCAGATCATCTTGATCAGGGTCGTCTTCCCGGCCCCGTTCGGGCCCAGCAGCCCGATCGTCTCGCCCCGCGCGATCTCGAAGGACACGTCGTCCACGGCCGGCGTCTCGCTGCGCCGATAGCGTTTGGTCAGCGCCTCGGCCGTCACCACGTCGCCCGACACGGCCATACCGCCACCTCTCGGTCGATTGCGCTCGGCTTCCGTGGTCGAGTATCACCTCGGGTCACGCGGCCGGGACAACCCCACGAATGTGGGCCCGCGACGGTGTTTCAGCCGTCCGCGCGGTGGAGTTCGGCCGCGAACAGGTGGGCGAGCGGCGACATCGTGTACGTCAGCGAGTGCGCGGTGACCTCCGCCGCCCCCGGCCCGGGCACCGACAGCACGTTGGCCTCCAGCAGCGACTCGATGACCCGCTCGGCGGGCGTTCCCGGCCCGTCCAGCGCCGCCACCAGCTCCTCGTGGCCGAACGGCGGCCCGTGCAGCGCGCCCAGCGCGACGAACGCCGCCCGGTGCGGCCAGGACGGCCGGTCGTAGAACTCCTCGAACCGCTCGCGCAGCGACACGTCACCGGCGGCGAACTCGTCCAGCACGCGCTCGGCCCGGGTCAGCCGGTCGATCAGCAGGCCCAGCGGCACGTGCGGCAGCCGCGCGAGCCGGCCGCCGAGCAGGCGCAGCATCAGCGGGGAACGGCCGTACCTGCCGAACAGCGCGGTGAGCGCGGCCCGGCCGGCGAGGGCCCGTTCGCGGCCGACCTGCCGGGCCAGGAACTCGACGCTCTCGGCGGCCGTCAGCTCGCCCAGCTCGATCCGGGCCACCGACTCCAGGCCGCTCAGCCTGCTCCTGCTGGTGACCAGCACCCGGCTGTCCCCGCAGCCGGGGAGCAGCAGGCGCACGCTCGGCTCGTCGGGGGCGTCGTCGAGGACGAGCAGGACGCGGCGCCTGGCCAGCCAGGACCGCCACACCGACGCCAGCACGTCCTGGTCGCGCATCCCGGCGGTGCTCACCCCCACGGCCTCCAGCAGCTCGTGCTGGAGGCCGCGGACGTCGTGCGGCCCGCCGCCCCCGCGCCGCAGCGGGATCATCAGGGCGCCGTCGGGGTAGGCGGGGGCCAGGGTGTGCGCGGCGTGGACGGCCAGGGCGGTCTTGCCGATGCCCGGCTCGCCGGTGATCAGGACGACCGGGGCCGGTCCGGCCATGACGCGGCCGAGCTCCGCCGTCCTGCCGACGAAGTCGCCGATGTCGCGCGGCAGCTGGTTGGCGAGGACGGGAACCGGTGCTCCCCCGCCCCGCGCGCCCGGCGGGGCGGACCGGGCCACCGCGCCGGTGAGGATGTCCTGGTAGAGGCGCTTGAGCACCGGGCTGGGGTCGATGCCCAGCACCGTCGCCAGGTACCGGCGCAGCTCCTCGAAGTACGACAGCGCCTCGGACGCGCGCCCGCACCGGGCCAGCGCCGTCATCCGCGCCGCGGCGATCCGCTCCCGGGTGCGGAACCGCGCGGGCAGCGCGTCCAGGCTGGTCAGGGCCTCGACGTGGTGGCCGAGCCCGAGCTCCAGTTCGGCCCAGTCCTCGTAGGCCGACAGGAACAGGTCGGTGATCCTGGCCACCTCCCTGACCACCTGCGGCACGTGCGCGAACTCGGTCAGCGGCTGGTCCCGCCACAGGGCGACCGCGTCGCCGAGCAGTTCGGCGGCCGCCGCCGGGTTCCCGCCGTGGATCGCGCTGCGCCCGGTCCTGGCCAGCTCCCTGAGGCGCAGCAGGTCCAGCTCGGCGGGGCCGGCGCGGAAGCGGTACCCCCAGCCGTGGAAGCCGATCCGGTCGCCGGCGACCTTGCGCAGCGCGGAGACGTAGACCTGGAGGTTCTTCCTGGCCGTGCGGGGCGGCGTCTCCCCCCACAACGCGTCGATCAGGTCGGCCGCCGGCACGACCGCGTTCGCCCGGCACAGCAGCAGCGCGAGGAGCAGCCGTTGCTTGGGCGCGCCGATGACGGCGTCGTGTCCGTCCACCCGGACCTGGAGCGGGCCGAGTATCGAGCAGTGGAGGCGGGACGTTGGGGCGGTGCTCATGCGCCTTCCTCGACGTCACATGGCTTCGGTACCGAGCAGGAGGAAATCCAGCACGCCGCCGATCGGCGGCGGCGCGGCGGCCCGGGGCGCGTTCAGGTGCAGCGCCCTGACCATCGACGCGGCCGCGGCGGTGACCGCGCGGGTGCCGGCCCTGGCCTCGAACCAGCGCCAGTCGCCGTCGGCGTTGACCTCCAGGAAGACCACGTCCCCGGCGGCGAGCAGCAGGTCGAAGGCGCCGAAGGCGAGGCCCCAGTCCCGCGCGAGCCGCCGCACCGCCGCGGCGGCCCGCGGCGGGACCGGCGTCGCGCGGACGGACACGCCGGCCGGGTCCCGCCAGAGCGCGTCCGGCGCCGGCTTGGCCACGGCGAAGGCGCGGAGGTCGCCGGCCAGGTAGTAGACGCGCAGTTCGAGGTCGTGCTCGACGTACTCCTGCACGATCATCGGGAAGCCCGGGGGCGGGCGGCGCACGAGGGCGTCGCGGTCGACGATCTCCGGGAGCAGGCCCACCAGCCGGCCGGGCGCGGTCTCGACGAAGTGCTCGTCCAGCACCTTGACCACGAGCCTGTCCCCGGGCAGCGCGGCGGCGGCCGCCGGGTCGGTCGTGACGATCGTGCGCGGGGTGCGCACGCCGGCCGCGGCCGCCCCGGCGAGCTGCGCGAGGCGGCCGGCGCGGGGGCCGGGGAGGGCGGCGGGGGCGAGCACGGCGAGCTGGCCGACCAGGGCGGCCCAGGAGTCGGCGCTGATCAGCGGGCCGGCCGGGCCGGGCGCGCCCGGGATCTCGCGGGGCATCGGGCCGCGCGCCCACACGACGCTCGGCCGGAAGCGGCGGCCGTCCATGGTGAGGAGCCCGCTGTCCGGGGAGCCGCCGTCCAGGGTGATCGTGAGGCCGAGCGAGTCGTGGCGGCCCCGGGGCCCGCCGTCCCGGCCCGCCGGGGGTGCCGCCGCGTGCGCGGCGTCGAGCCGTACGGTCGGCACGCCGAGCCGGTGGAGCGCGGCCTGCAGGGCGGCGAACTCGCCGCGGGCCGCGCGGTCGGCGAGCACGACCCGCGGCGCGCCCGGCACGGGGTCGTCCGGCGGCAGCCACCGGACGGCGTGCGGCGACGACGACCGCAGATCGAGGGTGACCGGATGTCCCCCTCGCGGCCGGCCGGACGCCGAATGGGGGAAAACCGCGTCCGGGCCTAACAAGTTCTCACCGTGATTGTGCGCCGGCCGAGCAGGTCATCGGCGTCCGTCGTCGGCGGGAAGCTCATGCGGACAGGGTCTCAGCGGAATGTCGCCCTGTCGTCGTGAGCTGTGATGAGCCTGGCCGGACATCCGCCGGGCGCCTTGTCACGAATGACAAGGGCGCCACTACAACGCCATTGCGGAACTGGTCAGCTTGCGCAGTCCCCGCCAGTCAAGTAAACCCATTGATCATTGCGGTCGAATTGCCGGCCGACGGTAAAGGAGAGCCTCAATGGGCAATCTGTACCGGACCTTACGCAGACGCCTCGACGCCAATGCCCGGCGCGCCGTCGAGGTGTACACCCGCGAACTGGCCGACTACCGCAGCCTGGCCGCGGAGATCCGGGGGTCGGCCGCGATGCTGGACTTCGCGGTGACGCTCCGGCGCCGCACCATCGACCTGGCCGCCGAGGAGCGGCCGTTCACCGAGCAGGACCAGGCGTACATGTCCTCGGTCGGGATGTCGCGGGGCGAGGTGGGCGTCTCACTGGCGTCCCAGCGGCAGGTCCTGCTCCTGCACGCCAACCTCACGCTGCGCGAGATCCACGAGGCCGCGGGCCCCAACGACCTCGCCGACGTGATGTGCATGCTCGGCTGGGTCGCCCACCACGGCCTGACCGCGCAGAACGCCTACACGCACGGCTACCTCAAGGGCCAGGAGCGTTTCCTGCCCGTCGAGGCCAGGATGCAGCTGCTCGCGGGCATGCTCCTGGCCGACGAGCCCGCGGCGGCGCAGCTGGCCCGCGAGCTCGACCTGCCGGTGCCGGACCACTACCTGGTGACGGTCGCCAGGATCGCCGGCGGCCGGCCGGACGACCGGCGGCGCGACCACGTCGTCAGGACGCTGCTGACCCGCCACCACATTCCGCTGACCTGGCCCGATCCCGAGGAGTTCGTCGCGCTGGTGCCGTGCGGCGACGCCGGCCCGATCGACGGGCAGGCGGCGGCGCGGTCGCAGGCGCTGTCCCTGGTCCGCGACTTCGCCGAGCTGTCCGGGCCGTGCTCGGCCGGGGCGGCCGCCGGCCGGACGCTCGCCCTCGCGGACCCGGTCGCGCTGGCCCGCAAGATCTGCCGGGCGGCGCCAGTGGAGCGGGTCCCCTCGCAGGTGTACGGAGTGGTCGACGTGTTCGCGGAGCTGGGGGCGGCCCAGATGCCGCAGGTCGACCAGTGGCTGCGCGAGCTGACCTGGCGGCTGGCGAACGGCCCCGACCTGGTGGCCACGCTCGACGCCTACTACCGCAACGACATGAACCGGATGCGCACCGCGGTGGCGCTGCGCGTGCACCCCCGCACGCTCGACTACCGGCTGCGGCGGGTCCGCGAGCTGGTCGGGATCGAGCCCGGCTCGACCCGGGGCGTACGGGTGCTGAGCACCGCCGTCACCCGCATCCTGGCCGAGGCGTGGCGCGACCGGCAGTGACGCGCTCCCGGCCTCAGGCGGCCCCGCACACGTCGCGATAGGGCACGTCCCGCAGATACCGGCGCCATTCCTCGGCGTTCAGGGTGCGGCCCGCGCGCTCGCACACGAGGCGGGCCACGCCCTCCGGGCCGACCGGGATCCGGGTGATCGTCGTCGAGCTGTTGCCCGAGACGTACAGGGTCTGGTCGTCGGCGCTGAAGGCGAGCTGGTCGAGGATGTCGATGGGGAAGGAGCCGAGCCGTTCGCGGCCGGCGACGTCCCACACCTGGACGCTGTACAGCTCGTCGAACGTCTCGCCGATGGACCGGACGATCAGGGCCAGCAGGGCGCCGTCGTGGCTGAACCGCATGGTCTCGACCTGGGCCTCGCTCGCCACGCGCAGCGCGGGCGACAGCTCGTCGCCCCTGGTGAGGTCCCAGAACTGGACCGTCCGGGTGCCGAGGGCCAGCAGCGGCGCGGCCGGGCTGACCGCGACGGCCTCGCCCGAGCCGTTGAAGCCGGGGCCGACGGCCCTGCCGGTGCCGAGGTCGTAGACCATGCCGGTGCCGGTCACCACCGCCGCGCCGTCGCGCGTGGGGGCGATCGTGCCCGTGGCGGTGCCGAGGGGGTGGCGGGCGAGCACCCGGCCCGTGTCGGCGGCCAGGACGACGAGCTCGTTGCGGGCGTCCCGCTCGCTCAGCTCCTTGAGCGACAGCACCAGCCTGCGGCCGTCCGGCGTGAACGTCTTGGACAGCACGAACAACGACCGGGGCAGGGGGTGGCGCCACAGCCGGCGGCCGGTGGCCACGTCCCAGAGGCCGGGCGAGGAGTCCGCGCCGTCGGCGGCCAGCCGCGTGCCCGCCGGGTCGAACAGGACGTTGGTGGCGCCCTCGCTGCCGGCCATCGGCGGGCCGAGCCGGCGCGTGTCCCACACGCGCACCGCCTGCTCGTTCCCTGCCGTGGCGGCCAGGCGGCCGTCCTGGCTGAACGCGACGACCTCGTGACCGGGGGGAAGCCGTGCCGAGGACAGGCGGGAGCCGAGGTCGGCGGTGATGGTCGAGCTGTCGAGCAGGTAGCGGACGGTGCGGCCGTCGCGTTCCAGCCAGGCGTCCTCGGGCGTGCCCTCCGCCTGGTAGGTGGCGGTCTCGTCGCCCTTGACGGCGTCCCAGAGGTGCAGCGTCCGGCCCTCGACGCCGAGCAGCCGGCGGCCGTCGGGGCTGAGCCGGAGCCGCGCGTACGGCAGGTCGTCCCCGGCCGACGCCTGCCAGAACGGCCGGTCCCCGTCCGGGACCTTGGCCCCGGACGCCAGGTCCCAGGCGGCGATGTCGCCGTCCGCGCAGAGCAGCCGCCTGCTGTCCGGGGTGAACGTGACCACCGATCCGCATTTCTTCGGCAGGCGGGTGTCCACGGTGAGGCCCGGCAGGCGGATCACCTTCAGCCCGCCCTGGTTGGTCCCCACTCCCGCGACGTAGGCGCCGGAGGGCGCGATCGCCAGGGCGCTGTCGGCGTCCAGGTCCGGCGTGTAGGACGCGCCGGTCCTGGTGTCCCACAGGAACTCCAGCGTGTTCTCCCGCATCACCGCGGCCAGGCTCTCGTTGCCGTCGAAGACGACGTCCACGCCCGGGGTGCCCTCCGCGACGGGGTGCTCGCGCAGCTTCGCGCCCGTCGCGGTGTCCCAGGCGTAGGCGGTCTGCCTGCTGACGACGACCAGGGTGCGCCCGCTCGGGCTGAGCGCCGCCGCGGCCGGCAGCACGTCCAGGCCGCGGGGCCAGCGCCAGAACGCGGTCTGCCGCCGCGCGGGGACGTCGTAGACCCGCACGCCGTCCTGCCCGGCGATGGCCCGGATCCGGCCGCCGGCGGCCGACGCCGTGGCGGAGACGCCCTTGGCGCCGGGGTCGCGGAAGACGGCGCTCTCCGGCATGGTCAGCGAGGTGGTCAGGGCGCGCCGGGTGCCGGGGCCGGGGGCCAGCCGCCAGCCGGCCACGCTGAGCAGCATCGCCGTGGCCGGGTCGGTGGTGCGCAGCCGGTCGGCCTCCGCCGCGACCTGCCGGCCGACGGCCTGGTCGCGTTGCAGGGCCACCACGCGGCTCTGCTCGGCCACCTGCCGGCCCCGCAGCACGGCGAGGCCGCCCGCCGCGAGCGCCACCACCAGCAGCCCGGCCAGCGCCGCCGTGGTCAGCCGCCGGCGGCGCACCCGCCGCCGGGCCAGGCCGGTGCCGGCGGCCAGGAAGTCGCGTTCGCGCGGGGTCAGCGTGATGTGCCGGCGTCCGGTGGCGGCCCAGGTCAGCGCCTGGTCCAGGCGGCTGCCCTGGAGCAGGTCGCCGTCCTTGCGGCCGTGGTCGTCCCACTGGCGGGCGGCCTCGCTGATCCGGCCGAGCACGGCGAGCCCGTCGCGGTCGTCGTCGACCCAGATGCGCAGCCGCGGCCAGGCGCGCAGCAGCGCCGGGCGGGACAGCCGCACGGCGTCGTCCTGCTGCGTCACCAGGTAGGAGAACGCCCGGAGGATGTTCTCGATCGCCCGGGTCTCCCGTTCGGAGCGGCCGGCGAGCAGGTCGTCCTTCGACGCCGGGCGGACGCTCTCGTGGCCGTCCTCGGTGACCGTCACCATGCGGAGGAAGACCTCGGCGGCCAGCTGCCGCTCGTCGGGGGTGAGCGCGCCGTAGGCGTCCTCGGCGATGGTGCCGAGCGCCGGGTCGGCCTGGTCGGGCACGTGCACGCCCCGGGCCGCGCGGCTGCCGGCGCTCAGCAGCCCCTGGAGGCCGGCGTCGCCGCCGCTGACCAGGGCGAGCAGCAGGTCGCGGGCGGCGGGACGCGCCGCGGGGTCCTTGTCCAGCGCCGCGGACACCAGCGAGGCCAGCCGCGGCGGCAGCGCGCTCAGGTCGGGGTGGAACGACAGCACCCGGTGCATGACGCCGCCGAGGTGGTCGGCCCGGAACGGGTCCTCGCCCGTGGCGGCGAAGACCGTGATCGCGCCCCACGCGAACACGTCGGCGGGCGCGCCCGCGCGCTGCCCGGTGAACACCTCGGGCGCCATGTAGGTCGGCGTGCCCGCCACCTCGCCGGTCCTGGTCAGCGACATGTCCACGGTACGCGCGATGCCGAAGTCGATCACCCGGGGCCCGTCGGCGCCGAGCAGCACGTTGTCCGGTTTCAGGTCGCGGTGGATCACCCCGGCGTCGTGCACGGCGGTCAGCGCGGTGGCGATCGCGGTGGCGAGCCTGTGCAGGTCGTCGCCGGTGAACCGGCGGCCCCGCTCGACCGCCTGGCGCAGGCTCGGCCCCGGCACGTACTCGCTCACGAGGTACGGCCTGGCGCCCGACAGGTCGCAGGCCAGCACCCGCGCGGTGCAGAACGAGGCCACCCGCCGCGCGGCCGTCGCCTCCTTGGCGAACCGGTCGCGGCTCGCCCGGCTGTCGATCGCGTGCAGGACCTTGAGCGCGACCCTGCGCCCGTCGCGGTCGTAGGCGTCGTACACGACGCCCTGGCCTCCCGAGCCGAGCCGCCCGGCGATCCAGTAGTCCCCGACACGCTGCGGATCCGCGGCGGTGAGCGCTTCCACGGCGGGTTAGATGCCCGCCCGGCCGGCAAAGTTCCCGGCTCCGGCCGGCTCGCTCCCCGACGTTTCCACATTTGCCGATATGTCCGGCGGCACCGGGAGCACGCTCGTAGGCTCCGCCCGAACGACATGACCGGACCTCGGGAGATCTGTTGCACGCCTGGCATGGAGCGCTCGCCGCGGCCCTCGGAGCCGTCCTCACCCTGCACGGCGGATCGGCGCCGCCCGGGGTGAGGCAGGCCGCCGTGACGGAGGAGGCCGCGGCCGGGTGCGCCGCGTTCGCCGTCGGCCCGCCGGAGGTGGCCGTGTCCGACGCGACCCGCGACCGGCTCGGCCTCGACGGCTGGCCCGACGGCCCGTTCGGCGTCACCGCCCTCGGCGGCGGCACGTACTACTTCCACATCGCGGCGGCCTTCGGCGGCAGCGTCGCCTCGCGCCCGCAGCGCAACGTGACCGTCAAGGGCACGCTGGCCGACCCGGTCCGCGACGGCGTCGCCTTCTCCACCCAGCTCCAGGGCGTGCCGGCCGGCTACATCTGGGCCGGCGGGGGCGCGGTATACCGGGATCCCGGCACCGGGGTCGTCCTGCAGACCCTCCACCTGGAGCGGCGCGTCGCCGGCGACCAGTTCTACGCCGAGCTCCACCTCGGCCGCCTGGACCCCGCCACCGGCGTGACCACCTACCTCGGCAAGGTCGTCCAGCCCGACATCCCCATCGACCAGGCCACCTGGAACGCCGACCTGGGGATCCCGCAGCTCACCGTGGTCCAGGGCGGCGACGGCGTCGAGTACCTGCACCTCTACTTCGCCGACCACCGCCTGGCCGGCGGGCAGCAGGTGCCGGCCGGCCTGTCGGTGGCCCGCGCGCCGCTCAAGGACGTGATCGCGGCCGCGCAGCGCGGCACGGTCGTGCCGTGGCACAAGTACACCGGCGGCGGCGGGTGGGACGAGCCGGCCTGGGGCGGCTCGTCCGCCGACCTCAACCCCGGCCGGCCCATGGCCTGGGGCCCGCAGGTGGTGCGCAGCACGGCCATGAACGCCTACGTCATGGCCGCCGCCGTCTCCGAGCGCGAGATCGTCCTGTCCACCTCCGGCGACGGCCTCGACGGCTGGTCGGCCCGCTTCCCGGTGGCGCGCGACCCGGGGTACTTCAACGCGTACGTGACGCCCGTCGGCAACGGCCCCGACCCCGCCGACCTGGGCGCCGACTTCTCCCTCTACTACCTGCAGTGGCCCAGCCCGCAGCCGGACTGGGGCAACGCCCGCGTCATGCGCCGCAAGGTCACCTGCGCGGACGGCCGCACCCCCGTCCGCACGCCCTTCACCCGCTACGTCAAGGACCACCGCCACCTCGTCACCACCGGCGCACCGCCCGCCGGCTACACCCGCGAGGGCGGCTGGACGCTGTGGTCGGCGCCGCAGCCCGGCACCCGCGCGCTGTACAACTGCCGGGCGGGCGCCGCCGACTACTTCGTCTCCCTCGACCCCGGCTGCGAGGGCACGCGGACGACCATCGTGCAGACGGAGGGCTGGATCCACGAGACGCGCCCGTCGAGCGCGTACGTCCCGCTCTACCGCTGCCACATCCCGGGCTTCGGCGACCACTTCGTGTCGGCCGCCGCCGACTGCGAAGGCCCTGGCGTCACCAACGAGGGCCTGCTCGGCTACGCCCCGCCCGCGACCTGACGGGCGCTCTCCGACGACCCGCGTTCCCCGGCCGGGAGCGGGCGCCGCCTGGGGCGCCCGCTCCCGTTCCGGTGCTCAGCCGGTGTAGTCGGTGGTGTGGCCCCTGTTGTCGGTCGGCCACAGGTACGTGCCGTGGTCGGCGGGCGTGTGGCGGGTGTTGAGGTCGCCGGCGCGGACCTGCAGCAGATTTCCGCGCCAGGTGGAGCCGGCGGCCGTGCCGCCCCAGAGGTTGCCGTACAGGAAGCCGTACAGCTGCGGGAGCTCGGCGGAGAAGACGTTGTCCGCGACGGTGATGTTCCTGGCGTTGTTGACGGTGCCGATGCTCAGGGCGTAACCCCAGCCGGAGACGTAGTTGCCCTCGACGGTGATGTCGCTGTAGACGCCCTGGCCCTGCAGCGCCAGGCCGTTGGTGTTGCCGATGGAGGCGATGGTGTTGTTGCGGATCACCATCGGGCCGCCGTCGCCCTCGCTCTGCGGGCCGATGCCGTCGTGGTGGTACTCGTCGCGGGCGGTGTCGGCGCTGTCGTGGATGTAGTTGTTCGTCCAGGTCGACGGCCGTCCCGGGAAGCCGGTGACCATGATGAGGCCGGCGTTGCCCCAGATGTCGTTGTGGTCCATGACGGCGACGGCCTCCTTCATCGTCGTCATGAGCTGCCAGGACTTGTCGTACGGGGTGCCCGGCTCGGTGTGCGACGACGTGACCGTGCCGTCGTTGCCCGGCGGCAGGTCGTACGAGCTGGGCTTGAACGTCGAGTACAGGAACGAGACGTTGGTGTCGGAGTAGATCTGCACCAGGTTGTCGTTGGGGCTGGTGCCCTCGAACAGGCAGCCGACGAAGGTGAGGTTGTCGCCGTAGATGATGACCTTCTCCGCCAGGAAGCGGGTGAAGGAGATGACGCTGCCGTCCTCGTACTCCAGGCGCAGCGGCTTGGCCGAGCTCATGCCCGTCGTGTAGTCCTTGAGCTTGCCCGGGTAGGCCCCGAGGCCCAGGCCGCCGGCATTGGCGGGCGTGTGCCGGTAGCCGGTGTTGGAGAAGTCCGGCCACAGGCCCGAGCCGTCGTTGGGGCGCGCCTGCAGCCGCTCGGCCGCGCCGGCCGCCAACCGGACATCAGCCTCCGCCGCGCCCTTTTCCGGGCTTGCGGCAATAATAACGACAGAGGCGACAAGGGCCGCAATCGTCGATATAGCGCCGATGAATCTGCTTTTTCTGGTTAATTGGTGTCCCATAGTGATCGGGAAGTGTAGTAGACGGGCTGTCCGTAATTTCGCGATTCAGTCAACCTTTTTGTCAGGCCGCTCCGTTCAGCGCAGGACGGCCGCCAGCAGATCGGCGCCCAGCGCCGTCAGCTCGGGGACGTTGACCGTGTAACGGACGTAACGCCCCTGCCGCCGGGCCGTGAGCAGGCCCGCGCGCCGCAGGACCGCGAGGTGGCGGGACACCTCCGGCGGCGAGAGTGCCCAGGCGTGGGCCAGCTCACCGGTGGTGTGCGGGCCGCGCGCCAGGGTGCGCAGCAGCCGCAGCCGCACCGGGTGCGCGAGCGCCTCCAGCCGCAGCGTGACCGTCTCCAGCGGCACCGGCTCCGCCGGCTCCGGCTCGGCCACCGGGTACTGCACCACCGGCCGCCAGCCGGGCGCGTGGACCACCACCAGGTGCGGACGGCCGAAGACGCTGGGCAGGAAGGTAACCCCGGCGCCGTGCGCGGCGGTCGCGTTGTCCTGCAGCTTGTCCACGACGATGCGCTCGCCGTCCGGCGTCAGGGTGACGGCCCGGGAGACGGACGCGAGCGCCGCCGCGGGGCCCTGGCGCCTCAGCAGGTCGTTCTTCAGGCGCAGGTCGGCGGCGAGCCGCCCGGCGACGTCCGTCCAGGCGGCGTCGAAGAAGGCCCCGGCGCACTGTTCGAGGGTGTCGCGCACCCGCGCCCGCACGGCCGCGGGGTCGGCGAGCAGGCGTTCGGCGAAGGCCTCCTGGAGCGCGCCGCGCGCCTGGGCGAGGTCGAGGGCCCGCTCGCGGGCCGTCGCGTCGGCGAGCGGCGACGGACCGGCGAAGTGCACCCGGTTGCTGCCGCACGTGGTGACGAGCGCGGCGGTCACGTAGGTCTCGTCGTCGAGGCGGTCCACGTCGTCCAGCTCCTCGGCGAGGGACGGCCGGGGACGGGCGGGGACCAGGAAGTCGGCCCGCGAGGACCGCCACAGGAACTCCGCCTCCCTGAGCCGCTCGGCCAGCTCGGACGGCAGCCCCGACCAGACGCCCGCGGCCCAGCCGGCGAGCTGCGGATGATGCCCGGGCTCGGCCAGGACGTGCAGCATCGCGGTCAGCTCGGCCAGCGGGGAGGCGGCGAACCCGCAGTCGCTCCGGCGGCAGGCCGCGGATGTCGATGCTCACCGTCATCCCCCCATCATCGCTGGTCGCGCGGCCGGCGGCCGCGTCGGTTGACGCTGTCCGTCAACCGGCGCGGCCGGCTCGGCGGGCGGACGCATCGTTGACGCCATGGCGACCACCACCAAGATCCGGCCACGGGCCCTCGTCCGCGCCTCCGGAGGCCCCCGCTATGCCGTCGCGCTGGCCGTGGACGCGCTCGGCACCGGCCTGCTGCGGCCCTTCCTGCTGCTCTACGGGGTGACGGTGCTGCGGCTGTCCGCGCCGGTCACCGGCGTCGCCATGACGACCGGCGTCGTGGTGGGCCTGGTGTGCATGCCCGCGGTCGGCCGGTGGCTGGACCGGGGCGCGCGCAGCGCGGCCGTGGCGGCGTCGATGCTGGTGCGGGTGCTGGGGGTGGCGCTGCTGCTGGCCGCGCCGGCGGGGCACGTCACGCTGTTCGCGACGGCGGCGCTCTTCCTCGGCATCGGCAACCAGGCCTGGCCGGCCGCCCACGCGGCCCTCGTGGCCACGGTCAGTCACGGCCGCGAGCGTGACGCCGCCCTCGCGGGCGGCCGCGCCCTGCGCAACGCCGGGCTGGGCGTGGGCGCGCTCCTCGCCACCGCGTCGCTGGCGGGCGGCACCTCCGCGCTGCGGGCGCTGGCGGCCGTCACGGGGCTCGCCTACCTCGCCGCGGCGGCCCTGGCGTGGTCGGTCCGCCTGCGCGCCCACCCGGCCGCCGCCTCCGCTCCCGCTCCGGACGCGGCTCCCGACGCGGCTCCGGACACCGCTCCGGACACCGCTCCGGACACCGCTCCGGACACCGCTCCGGACGCCGTCGGTGGGCCCGCGCCCCGGATGCGCGTCATGCTGGCCGCCAACGTGGTCTACATCTTCTGCCTCAACGTGCCCGAGGTCGCGCTCCCCCTGATCCTGGTGACCCGGTTGCACGCGTCCCCGGTGTGGCCGGCGGCCGTCTTCGTGGCGAACACGGTGCTGGTGGTCACGTTGCAGGTCCCGGTCACCGTCCTGATGTCCCGCTTCTCCCGGCGGGCGGTGCTGGCTCTCGCCGGCGTGGTGCTCGCCGCGTCCTACCTCGGCTTCCTCGCCGCCACCGCGCTGGGACCCGGCTGGGGCGCGCCGGCGGTCGCCGCGGTGTCCGTGGTCTGCACCGTCGGCGAGATCGTCTACGCGGGCAGCGCGACGGCCCTCGTCACCGCCCTCGCCCCGGCCCGTCTCCTGGGCCGGGCCCTCGCCCGCTTCCAGCTCTCCACGGGCTTCGGCCTCGCCGTCTCCCCGGCGGTCATCACCGCCCTCGCCGCCCACGGCCCGATCGCCTTGTGGGGCGGCCTCGCGGGCGCGACGCTCCTGTCCGCGTCCGCCGTCGCCGGCCGCCGCGCACCGACTGCGCCTTCTCTCATTAACGTTAATGGCACCCAGAGTCAACCGGACGGCCAGCTTGTCCGGACAGCGTTGCGAGGTGAGAGCGGATGCGCTCTTGACGGCCGAACCCCTCGGTCCTAGCATCGGCCAGCGATCCCATTAACGTTAATGTGAGCACCTGGAAAGACCCTCATGCCTCGAACCCGTTTCCTCCGCCCTGCGGTCCTCGCCGCCGCCCTGACCGCGCTGTGCGCGCAGGCGGTCGGCGTCCCCGCCGCGCGGGCCGCCCTGCCCGAGCCCGCCCGCAGCGCCTGCCGCAACGCCGCCGAGGTTCCGGTCGAGACCGGGGCCGCCTTCAACGACCCGCTCGCCGGCACCGCGACCGCGGTCGTGGAGCGGATCTGCTCGCTGATCAAGCAGGCCCCGGCCGGGTCGTCGATCGAGATCGCCGAGTTCGTCGTCTCCGGCGACGCCGGCGCCGACTACGCGGCGGTGCTGCTCGACGCCCACCGCCGCGGCGTCGCGATCCGCATGGTCATGGACGGCTACCAGGTCGACAACCCGGCCGCCGCGTCGCTGATCAGCACGCTCGGCACCGACGAGTCGGCCACGTCGTGGGTGCACGTCTGCAGCCACCTGAGCCCGGAAGGCAACACCACCTCCTGCCAGGGCACCAAGGGCATGCACAACAAGTTCTCGCTCTTCTCGCTGACGGGCGGCCGGCGGGACGTCGTCGTCCAGGCGTCCAACAACCTCACCGACGTCAACTCGACCAGCTACTGGAACAACCTGGTCGTGCTGCCCGGCAACCGCGAGCTGTTCGCGGGGTACGGCAAGTACTTCGACGACCTCGCCGCCGAGGTGCAGAACCCCGACTACGACACCACCGTCACCGCCGGCGGGCGGGGCGGCCGGATCACCGCCCAGTTCTACCCGGTCGCCGACCGCGACCCGATCGCCGACCGGCTCGGCCAGGTCCGCTGCAAGCCCAAGGGCCGCACCCGCGTCGAGATCGGCCAGTCCGAGTGGGACGCCACCCGGCTCGCCATCGTCGACCGCCTCGCGGCGCTGGTGACGGCGGGCTGCCGGGTGCGCGTCGTGCACGGCCCGGCCGACCCGGCGGTCACCGCCGCGCTGGACGCCGCCGGCGTGCCGCGCCGGGTGCTCGACGGCTCGACCCCCGCCGGCCGCATCCACTCCAAGTACCTCGTGGTCACCGACCCGGGACACGGGCCGGGCTGGGTGATGACCGGCAGCCACAACTTCAACGCCACCTCCCTGCGGCGCAACGACGAGGCGATGGTCGAGCTGTCGGAGCGCCGCGTCGTGGACGCGTACGCCGCCAACTTCGCGCGCGTGTGGGAGGCCGGCGCGGCCCCGGGGCAGGCGTGAGACCGGCGGGCCGGGAAACCGTGCGCCGGACCCTCGGCCGACCGGCTCAGCCGAGCCGCTTGCGTCCCTTGTCGGTCAGCTCCGCCAGGTGCACGCCGATGCCGAAGGTGGTGAAGCCCGACCTGGCGGCCTTGGTGAACTCCTCGATCACCGCCTCCGACGGGAACTCCTTGACCAGGACGTCGTAGGCCTCGTGCCCGTGGTCTCGCACGGCGGCGAGGACCACGTCCGTGTTCAGCTCGGGGTGTGCCACGTCTCCTCCAGCAGGTCGCCTTGCCCTCTCGCAGTGTCCTTCATCGGAGGGGGTTGGTCGAGGCATGTCTGGTCAGCTTGTCTCCTCCAGCAGGTCGAGCTGTCCGTCGACGTCCCATCCAGTGGGCACGCCGGTGACGCGGAGGGGCCTGCGGGGCGCGATGCCGAGCTTGGCGGCGCAGTCCGGTCCGATGCCGAGGGCCCGCGACTCGGGGGTGCGCAGCCGGTGCTTGCAGGCGGCGCACCGGGTGACGTGCTCCCGGGTGGCGGGCTCGTCGAGGTCGAGAATCAGTTCGTCCACGGGTCCGATCCTTCCCCGGCCGAGCAGGCCGCCTTAGATCTCGGCGTTGTGCTCGCCGAGGGCGGGCGCGGGCTCGTCCAGGGCGGCCGTGGCGGCCGGGCAGCGGATCGGGACGCCGGTGCCGATCAGCCCGGCCGCGTCGCCGTGCCGGGGGTGCCGCAGCGGCACGGCCTCCTCGCGGGCCCGTCTGTGGCCGGCCGCGCCCGGAGGCCGTCGCCGGTCAGTCGCGGCGGGACAGCGCGCGCCAGGCCGTGGCGAGCGCCTGGCGGAAGTCGTCGGCCTGCTCGGGGGACAGGGCCAGGACCATGCGCTCCTCCAGCGCGAGCATGGCCCCGGCCAGGGTGGCGAGCAGTTCGTGGCCGTCCTCGGTGAGGTGGATGAGCAGCTCCCTGCCGTTGGCCGGGTTGCGCTCGCGGCGGACCAGGCCCCGGTTCTCCAGCGTGCGGATCATGTCGGCCATGGACTGGGCGGTGACGAAGGAGTCGCGGGCGAGCTGCGCCGCCGACATGCCGTCGTGGCGTTCGAGCACGGTGAGCGCCGTGTACTGCAGCGCGGTGATGCCCGCCGGGCGGACGACCTCGTCGAGACGCGAGCGCACGGCCAGCTCCAGCCGCTTGACCATGTAGAGCAGCGACGCGGGCGCCTTGGCCCGTTCCCGCCGCGCCTGGATCTCCGTCATCGTCCCCGCACCTCGCTCCCCGCCCGGGCTCCCAGCCTAGGGCATTGACAGGTTTCCTGATCGATGACACGCTCTCGATCGACAGGTTTCCTGTCAATCGGGATGGAGTGGGACATGGATCTCAGCGGCAAGGTCGCCGTCGTCACCGGGAGCGGGCGCGGGCTGGGCCTGGCCTACGCCGAGGCACTGGCCGCCGCCGGCGCGGCCGTCGTGGTCAACGACGTCGGCCAGGAGGCCGTGGACGCCGCGGTCAAGAGGATCACCGGCGCGGGCGGCCGCGCGGCGGGCGTGGTGGCCGCCGTCGGCGACACGCCGGCCGCCGAGCGGCTGGTCGGCACGGCGGTCGAGCGGTTCGGACGCCTGGACGTCCTGGTGACCAACGCCGGCATCCTGCGCGACCGCGTGCTGTGGAAGATGACCGACGACGACTTCGACGCGGTGGTGCGGGTCCACCTGCGGGGCACGTTCACCTGCGCCCGCGCGGCGGCCGTACGGATGCGCGAGCAGGGCGACGGCGGCCGGATCGTGCTCGTCTCCTCCCCGGCCGGGCAGCGCGGCAACTTCGGCCAGACCAACTACGCGGCGGCCAAGGCCGGGATCGTCGCCATGGCCCGCACCTGGGCGATGGAGCTGGCCAGGGCCGGCATCACCGTGAACGCGATCGTCCCGGTGGCGGCCACCGAGATGACCAGGACGATCCCGGCGTTCGCCCCCGTCATCGAGGAGGCCGAGCGCACCGGCGAGCCGTTCCCCGCCTGGCTGCGCAGGGACGAGGGCCTCGGCACCGTGGACGACGTGGCCGGGCTCGTCACGTTCCTGGCCTCCGACGCGTCCGCCGGGGTGACCGGTCAGGCCATCGGCGTCGGCGGCGACCGGCTCGCCCTGTGGGCGCATCCGCGGGAGAAGGCGGTGGCGTTCATGGACGGCGGCTGGAGCGCCGAGGCGATCGCCGAGCAGTGGAGCACCGGCGTGGGCGCCGAACCGGAGACCTACGGCATCCCCGCCCCGAAGGGGGCGAAATAATGGACCCCGACCGGCTGACCGCCATCGACGTGCACACGCACGCCGAGGTCTCCCGCACCGGCCACCGCTCGCTCAGCCCGGAGCTGTTCGCCGCCTCGGAGGCGTACTTCAAGGCGCAGGGCCACCGGCAGCCCACCATCGAGGAGACCGCGGCCTACTACCGCGAGCGGAACATGGCCGCCGTCGTGTTCACCGTGGACGCCGAGCACGCCACCGGCCACCCCCGCATCCCCAACGAGGAGGTCGCCGAGAGCTGCGCCGAGCACCCCGACGTGCTGATCCCGTTCGCCAGCGTGGACCCGTGGAAAGGCCGGGCCGGCGTACGGGAGGCGCGGCGGCTGGTCGCCGAGCACGGCGTGCGCGGCTTCAAGTTCCACCCCAGCATCCAGGGCTTCTCCCCGAACGACCCGATGGCCTACCCGCTGTACGAGGCCATCGAGGAGCTGGGCGTGCCTGCGCTGTTCCACACCGGCCAGACCGGCATCGGCGCCGGCGTGCCGGGCGGCGGCGGCATCCGGCTGAAGCACTCCAACCCCATGCTGGTGGACGACGTGGCCGTGGACTTCCCCGAGCTGCGGATCATCCTGGCGCACCCGTCGTTCCCCTGGCAGGACGAGGCCCTGGCGGTCGCCACCCACAAGCCGCACGTCTACATCGACCTGTCCGGCTGGTCGCCGAAGTACTTCCCGCCGCAGCTCGTCCGCTACGCCAACAGCCTGCTCCAGGACAAGGTGCTCTTCGGCTCCGACTACCCCGTGATCACCCCGGACCGCTGGCTGGCCGACTTCGCCAAGCTCGACCTCAAGCCCGAGGTCCGCCCCAAGATCCTCAAGGACAACGCCTGCCGCCTGCTCGGCCTCACCCCGAAGGAGACCCCAGCATGACCACCACCGCGCGCGGCCTGGCCGGCATCAAGGCGCTGGCCGGCGAGGACCTGGGCCACAGCCGGTGGCTGCCGGTCGGCCAGGAGCGGGTGAACACCTTCGCCGACGCCACCGACGACCACCAGTGGATCCACGTGGACGCCGAACGCGCCAAGGAGGGCCCCTTCGGCGGCACCATCGCGCACGGCTACCTCACCCTGGCCCTGGTCATCCCGCTCTTCAACGACCTGCTGGCCATCGAGGACGTCACCATGAGCATCAACTACGGCCTGGACAAGGTGCGCTTCCCCAGCCCCGTGCGGGTCGGGTCGAGGATCCGGCTCGGGGCCGTGGTCGCCGAGGTCACCGACGTCCCCGGTGACGGCGTGCAGATGGTGTGCGACTTCACCGTGGAGGCCGAGGGCTCGGCCAAGCCGGCCTGCGTCGCCCGCGCCGTCTACCGCCACTACGCCTGACGAGAGCTGCTGGGACGCTGGAGCTGCCGGGGCCGCCGCCGGGTGAGCTCCGCCTCGCCGCCACCGCCCCTGCCCTTGCCCCTGCCTGGCCCCGCATCACTCCGCCTGGTACGGCTGCGGGCCGGGGCTGGCTGCGGGCCGGGGCTGGCTGCGGGGCGGGGCTGGGTGCGGGGCGGGGCTGGCTAGACTGCGGCCATGACCGCGCCGTCGTCCCCCCTCACCATCGCCCAGCTCGCCCAGCTGGCCGGCGTCTCCACCGCGACGGTCTCCAAGGTCGTCAACGGCCGCGCCGAGGTCTCCCCCGAAACCCGCGCCGCCGTCGAAGAACTCATCCGCCGCCACGGCTACCGCCGCCAGCGCCGCCGCTCCCCTCCGACCACCCTCATCGAACTCGTCTTCCACGCCCTCGAAGGCGACTACCCCGTCGAAATCACCAAAGGCGTCACCCAGATCGCCCACCAGCACCACCTCCTGGTCGGCATCACCGACCTGCACCACGACCCCGCCGCCGGCGACACCTGGATCGACGCCGCCCTCGCCCGCCGCCCCACCGGCGTCCTGGCCGTCTTCTCCGGCCTCACCGACCACCAGCACGACCGCCTCGCCCGCCGCGAGATCCCCCTCGTCCTCATCGACCCCGCCGACGCCCCCGCCAAAACCATCCCCTCCGTCAGCGCCGGCAACTGGCACGGCGGCCTCACCGCCACCCGCCACCTCATCGACCTCGGCCACCGCCGCATCGCCATCATCACCGGCCCCGACGCCGCGCTGCCCAGCCGCGCCCGCCTCGACGGCTACCGCACCGCCCTCGACCTCGCCGGCCTGCCCACCGACCCCGGCCTCATCACCGGCGGCGACTTCCTCATCGAAGGCGGCCGCACCCAAGCCCACCACCTGCTCACCCAGCCCGACCCGCCCACCGCCATCTTCGCCACCAACGACGGCCAAGCCATCGGGGTCTACCACGCCGCCGCCCAACTCGGCCTGCGCATCCCCGACGACCTCAGCGTCATCGGCTTCGACGACCTGCCCTCCATCCGCTGGACCATCCCTCCACTGACCACCATCCGCCAGCCCCTCACCCAGATGGCCGCCGCCGCCACCACCATGCTCCTCCACCTCGCCCACCACGAACCCCTCCCCCACCACCGCCTCGAACTCGCCACCGAACTCGTCATCCGCGCCAGCACCGCCCCACCCCCGCACCCCCGACGCCGCACCCGCTGAACGCCGCGCTCCCGCTGCACGCCGCACGGCTCGGCGTGCGTCCTGACGGATCCCCCCGGGCAGCCTCCGCTAGCGACTACCATCGATGGATGGCAGTCCCTGAGCTGATCCGCATCGTCACGCGCTCGTCCCCGATGGCGCTCGCCCAGGTCGAGCGCGTCCGCGCCGAGCTGGCCGAGCTGCACCCGGGCATCCGCACCGAGGTCGTGCCGGTCACCACCTCGGGCGACCGGTGGCAGGGCGCGCTGTCGGAGCTGGGCGGCAAGGGGGCCTTCACCAAGGAGGTCGACGAGGCGTTGCTCGCCGGCCGGGCCGACCTGGCCGTGCACTGCATGAAGGACGTGCCGGCCGACCGTCCGCTGCCCGCGGGCACGGTGTTCGCCGCCTTCCTCAAGCGCGACGACCTGCGCGACGCGCTCGTCCACCCCGGCGGGCTCACCCTGGACGAGCTGCCCGAGGGCGCCACGATCGGCACGTCGTCGGTGCGGCGGGTCGCCCAGCTCGCGGTGTCGCATCCCGGGCTGCGGTGCGTGCCGATGCGGGGCAACGCCAACAAGCGGCTGGCCAAGCTCGACGCGGGCGAGGCCGACGCGCTGCTGCTGGCGGTGTCCGGGCTGGAGCGGATCGGGCAGCGGGAGCGGGCCAGCGAGGTGCTGTCGCTGGAGACGATGTGCCCGCCCATCGGCGCGGGCGTCCTGGCGCTGCAGTGCCGGGAGGACGACGCGGCCACCATCGAGGCCGTGGCCGGCCTCGGGCACCCGCCCACCTGGCAGGAGATCACCGCCGAACGCATGCTGCTGCACGTCCTGCAGGGCCACTGCAACAGCCCGATCGCCGGCTACGCCCGCGCCGAGCGCGACGGCCGGCTGTCGCTGCGGGCCCGGGTGTTCAGCCCGGACGGCAAGACGGTGCTGGACGCGCACGAGTGGGCCGGCCCGTTGGACCCGGCCACGCTCGGCACCTCCGTCGCGGTCGCGCTGCTGCGGCAGGGCGCGCGCGAGGTCATCGACTCCATCCCCCACTAGCCGTACCGAATCCCCCACCAGGCGTACGGATCAGCCCGTACTGGCCGTACGGATCGCCCGCGCCGAGCCACCGCTCTTCCCCCACCGCTCCCCCCATCGGCAGGGACCCGACGACAACGACGCTCGACCGTGTTCACCAGCTCAGCTCCGCGGAGCGTAATCGCTCAGTCTGGCTGGTGCTTGCGCATGAGGCGGTCGTACTCGGCGTGCGGCTCCAGCCCCGCCTCGGCCCGGCGCTCGTCCAGGCGCTCCGGGTCCTCGACGGGGTGCGGACCGAAACCGCCGTCCGGGAAGTGCCGGTACTGCGTCCCGTACACCTGGGGCCGGTCCTCCCTCACCCGCACCCGATCGAGCAGATACGCGTACTCCCTCGCGGTCGCCTGCCCGCGCTCGACGGCCTCGCGCAGCAGGGACAGGCAGCGGCGCTGGAACTCGAGGTCGTGGCCCGCGTGCTGGGCGAGCAGCCACGCCGCGTGCGCCCCGTCCTCGCCGACGAGGTCGCGCCCCGGCCAGCCGTGTTCGGCCACGACTCGCTTGAGGAACGCGCTGTTCTCGGTGTCCACGCGCGTCCATTCGGCGAGCACGTCCGCGGGCACCGGCCGGCCCCTCGGGATGTTCAGCCGCAGCTGCTGATCGCGTTGCAGGCGCGCCAGCAACTCATCGCGTAATTCTGCGTCGAACACCGGCACCTCTCCCGGGCAGAGCGGTCTCTCCCTCCATGGTGCAGGCCCCACTCCACCACTTCCAGCCCTCGCGCGCTGAGGCGCGTACGTCAGGAGGGGGCGGTGAGGCGGGTCCGGAGCCGGGTCGTGACAGCTTCGTCGAGGCCCAGGTAGGCGGCGGCCCCGCCGTACCGATCGCGCAGGTACGCCAAGGTCTCCAGCATGGTCGCCGCGGTGATCTGGGCCGACAGGCGGCGGGAGCGTTCGCCGGGGTCGGGCGGCAGGCAGGTGGCGGTGAGGGCGTACTCGCGGGCGATCTCGTCGTCCGGGACGCCTGACAGGCTCAGCGCCAGAGCGACGACGAGGCCGGTGCGGTCGCGGCCGGCGTGGCAGTGGACGAGCACCGCGCCGGGAGGGGCGAGGGCGACGGCGGACACGGCGCGTGCCATCCGGTCCGCGCCGCGGTCGAGGATCGCCCGGTAGATGCCGGGCAACGTCTCTGCCATGGCCTCCAGGACGGTGTCCTCCTCACGCAGGACGGGCAGGTTGCGGTAGATGAGGTGGCCGGCGAGCGGGCTCGGGTCCGCCGCGCACTCTCCGGGCAGGCGCAGATCGATGACCAGCCGGACGTCGGAGCGGAGCAGCGTGCTGACGCTCGCGGGGCGCGGCCGGTCGGAGCGGATCAGGGCGCCTCGCCTGATCCGGCCGCCCCCGGCGGTGGGCAGACCGCCGAGATCACGGGTGTTGTCGCAGCCTGGCCACCGTAACGCCTGCATCATCGGGACACCTCCACGCGCATTTATGAAGGTCTCCTACGTTACTAGGTGGCGGCCGGACCCCACGCCAGGCCGGCGAGTGACGCCGTGCCGAGCCGGGCGCCGTGCCGAGCCGGAGGGCGGACCTGGCGTGAGCGGGGTCGGGGTCGGAGTGCAGGTAGGGCGCAGTGCAGGTGGGGCGGGGTGCAGGTGGGGCGGGGTGCAGGTGGGGCGGAAGGGTTGTGGGGGGTGGGGTCGGGTTGGGTCAGAGGAGGGCGGCTACCAGGTCGGCGAATTCTTCCGGGGTGGCGATGCGGATGCCGAGCCCTTCGGCCTTGGTGCGTTTGGAGCCGGCCTTCTCCCCTGCCACCAGCAGCGACGTCTTGGCGGACACGCTGGAGGAGGCCTTGCCGCCGGCGCGTTCGATCAGCTCGTTGACCTCGTTGCGGGACAGGGCCGCCAGCGGGCCGGTCATCGCGCCCGTGACCACGACCGACATCGCGGCGAGCGGCAGCTCCGCGGCCGGCCGGTCGGCCGGTTCCGCGGTGTCGCCCGGGGTCGCCGCTGCCGCGCGCTCGGCGGGCGGGACGGCGCCGGGCTCGGTCATGTTGACGCCCGCGCGTATCAGCTTGTCGATGAGCGGGGCCAGCTCGATCAGCTCGGCCACCACCACCGGCGCCTTCTCCGGGCCCATGCCCTCCACCTGCTGGATCTCCTCGGCGCCGGCCGCGCGGATGGCGTCCATGGTGGCGAAGTGGCGGGCGATGCGGCGGCTCATGGAACGGCCGGTGCCGCGCACGCCGAGCGCGCAGAACACCCGGCTCAGCGGCCGGCTCTTCACCCGGTCGAGGGCGGCCAGCAGGTTGTCGGTGCTGGTCTCGCCCATGCGCTCCAGGCCGAGGAGCTGCTCGCGGGTGAGGAAGAACAGGTCGGCGAAGTCGGTGATGAGGCCGGCGTCGAGCATCTGCTTGATGCGGTTCTCCGCCAGGCCCTCGATGTCGAGCTGGTCGCGGCCGGCCGCGTACACGATGGAGGCGATCGCCCGGCACTGGCGCCCGCGCACGCACCGCCACCGCTCCTGCGAGGCGTCGATGGCGTCGCCGCACGACGGGCAGGACCGCGGGATCTCGATGGGGCGTTCGTCGCCGGTGCGCAGGTGGACGACCGGCGCCTCGACGCGCGGGATCACGTCGCCCGCCTTGTAGACCGTCACGCTGTCGCCGATCATGAGGCCGCGGCGCGCGATGTCGGCGGGGTTGTGCAGGGTGGCGTAGGTGACGACGCTGCCGTCGAGCTCGACCGGCTCCAGCACGGCGCGCGGGGCGATGATGCCGGTGCGGCCGGTGTTCCACTCCACGGCCAGCAGCTTGGTGATCTTCTCGGTGGCGGGCAGCTTGTACGCCACCGCCCACCTCGGCGCGCGCGAGCTGAACCCCGCCTGGGCCTGGTCGGCGGCCAGGTCGCACTTGATCACGATGCCGTCGATGCCGAACGGCAGCTCGGCGCGCGCCGCCCCGATCTCGCCCACCCGCTCCTGGACGCGCTCCAGCGTGGCGGCCACGATGCCCGCCACCGGCGTGGCGGCCGTGGTCTGCACGCCCTGCGCGGCCACCCACTCCATGATCTCGCTGTGCGGCAGCTCGCGCAGGCGGGTGGCCAGCTCGGAGGTGTCGTCGGGCTGCGGAAGGGCGCCGTAGCCGAAGAACGTCAGCTCGCACACGTACGGACGGTCCTGCGCCCGCAGCGTGCCCGCCGCCGCGCTGCGCGGGTTGGCGAACGTGGTGCCGTCGTGCGCCCGCCGCTTGGCGCACGCCTCCTCGAACTGGGTGGTGGTCATCATGACCTCGCCGCGCAGCTCCACCGTGACCGGCTCGGCGAGGCGGTCGGGCAGGCCGACGACGGTGCCGATGGCATGCGAGACGTCCTCCCCCGCGGTGCCGTCGCCGCGCGTGACGAGCTGCGCCAGCCGGCCGTGCCGGTAGCGGGCCGAGATGGCCAGGCCGTCGAGCTTCGGCTCCACGCTCCACGCCGTCACCGGGCGGCCGAGCCGCCGCTCCAGCGAGGCCGCCCAGTCGGCGAGCTGGTCGGGACCGAAGACGTTGTCGAGGCTCAGCATCGGCACCGTGTGCGGCACGTCGCCCGTCACGGCCCCGCCCGCCACCTTGCCGGTCGGCGAGGCGGGCAGCACCTCGCCGGGGTGCTCCTCCTCGTAGGCGGCGATGCCGCGGACCAGCCGGTCGTAGGCGTCGTCGTCGAGGGTGGAGGTGCCGTCGGCGTAGTAGGCCGCGGCGGAGTCGACGGCGAGCTGGACAGCTGCGGCGTACGCCGTCGCGTCGGCCGGCACGGTGGAGGGAGGTGTCTCGGTCATGAGGACATCCTCGCAAGCGGCACCGACAGTTTCGAGCCTGCGGATCTGTGGCTTGAGCTGGGGTGCCGTATGACAATCAGGGGATTTCCGGCGGCCCGGAGGCGGGGCGGGGGCGGGGCGGGGGCGGGGGCGCCGGCCATGGCTGGTCGTCCGCGCCGGCGCCCCCGTCCCCGCGCGACGGGCGGACGGCTCAGTCGGCGCCGGGGGCGCCGGTCTCCAGGAGGCGGCCGCCGGACAGTTCGAGCCACCGCTCCACCCCGATCTCCTCCAGGAACCGTTCGTCGTGGCTGACCACGATGAACGCCCCTTCGTAGGCGGCGAGCGCGCTCTCCAGCTGCCCGACGCTGACCAGGTCGAGGTTGTTGGTGGGCTCGTCGAGCAGCAGGAGCTGGGGCGCGGGCTCGGCGCACAGCACGCAGGCGAGCGTGGCGCGCAGCCGTTCGCCGCCCGACAGGACGCCGACCGGCAGGTGCGCCCGCGCGCCCCGGAACAGGAAGCGGGCCAGCAGGTTCATCCGCTCCGCCTCGGCCAGGCCGGGGGCGAGGGCGGCCAGGTTCTCGGCGACGGTCCGGCCGAGGTCGAGCAGGTCGAGCCGCTGCGACAGGTAGGCGACCCGGCCGTCGGCCCTCCTGGTGGTGCCGCCGTCGGGCGTGAGGTCGCCGGTGATCAGGCGGAGCAGGGTGGACTTGCCCGCGCCGTTCGGGCCGGTCAGGGCGATGCGTTCGGGGCCGCGGACGGTGAGGTCGAGCCCCGGCTCGGCGAACAGGCCGCGGGCCAGCAGGTGCTCGCCCTGGAAGACGGTGCGGCCGGCGGGCACGCGGGTGCCGGGCAGCTCCAGGGCGATCCGCTGATCGTCGCGGAGTGCCCGCCCGGCCTCGTCGAGCCGGGCCTGGGCGTCGCTGACGCGGGAGGCGTGCATCTGGCCGGCCCGCCCGGCCGACTCCTGGGCGCCGCGCTTGAGCCCGCCGGCGACGATGCGCGCGAGGCCGGCGTTCTTGAGGTTGCGGGCGGCGTTGCCGGCCCGGCGCTCGGCGCGCTCGCGGGCCTGCTGCATCTCCCGCTTCTCGCGCTTCAGCTCCTGCTCGGCGCTGCGCACGGTCCGCTCGGCGGCCTCCTGCTCGGTGCGCACGGCCTCCTCGTACGCGGTGAAGCCGCCGCCGTAGAAGCGGACCTCGCCGCGTTCCAGCTCGGCGATGCGGTCCATCCGGTCGAGCAGGGCGCGGTCGTGGCTGACCACGAGCAGGCAGCCGTGCCAGTCGCCGAGCACGTCGTGGAGGCGGCGGCGGGCGGCGAGGTCGAGGTTGTTGGTCGGCTCGTCGAGCAGCAGCACGTCGGGACGCCTGAGGAGCTGCGCGGCGAGGCCGAGCGAGACGACCTGGCCGCCGCTGAGGGTGCCGAGCGGGCGGTCGAAGGCGAGGTCGCCGAGCCCGAGCCGGTCGAGCTGGGCGCGGGTGCGCTCCTCGATGTCCCAGTCGTTGCCGATGGTGGTGAAGTGCTCCTCGGCGGTGTCGCCGGCCTCGACGGCGTCGAGGGCGGCGATCACGGGGGCGATGCCGAGCACCTCGGCCACGCTCAGCCCGGCGGTGAGGGGGAGGTCCTGCGGCAGGTAGCCGAGCACGCCCTCGACGGTGACGCCGCCGGCCGTGGGCCGCAGGTCGCCGGCGATCAGCTTGAGCAGCGTGCTCTTGCCGGCCCCGTTGGGGGCGACGAGCCCGGTGCGGCCGGCGCCGACGCTGAAGGACAGGTCGCGGAAGACGGGAGTGTCGTCGGGCCAGGAGAAGGACAGGCGGGAGCAGACGATGAACGCGTCGGACATGGTGCGAAGACCTCGGAGATGAAGAGCGCGGGCGCGCGAAGGCCGCCCGGCGTTACGACGGATTGACGGGACGACGGACACGGCCACGCCGGCTGGCGGTCACGCACACGCCTGCCGGGGCCGGTCGATCTCCGGTATCACCCGGAGATGTCGTCGTCACCTGCCACGTCTGGTCTCCTCGTTCGACTACGAGCGCCTATCACGATACCAGCCGTCACCGGGTCAGCGCGCGGCGGCCGGCCGGGCCTTCCTCCGCGCCCGGTAGGCGGCCGCCTTGACCTTGTTGCCGCACGACTCCATGCCGCACCACTCCCGGCGCCCGCCCCGCGACCGGTCGATGAAGATCTTGGTGCATTCGGGGTTGGCGCATTCCTTCATGAGCGGCACGTCGGGGCCGCTCAGCAGCTCGATGGCGTGCCGGGCGACGGTGGACAGCGCCTGGCAGGGGGTGGCCTCGACCCACCGGCCCTCGGGCGTGAGCCGGGGGGCCGCCGGGGGCCGGCCGGCGGCCTCGTTGAGCAGGGCGAGCGCCTTCTCGTCGTACGGGCCGCCGGCGAGCCGGGCGGTGACCAGCGCGTAGATCGCCTCGCGCACCGCCACCGCCTGGGCGAGGTCCGCCTCCCCGCAGGGGGTGAGGGTGTCGGCGACGGCCGACTCCACGTACCAGGCGTCGAGCCGGCCGGGGGCGTCGAGCGTCTCGACGCGCTCGGTGCGCCGCGCGCGGAGCGTGCAGGCGAGGTCGAGCGCGGGGTTGCCGCACAGGAAGACATGCTTCACGTCACCAGTTTGACAGGTGACGCCACCGCGCGCAATCACGGCCCGGCGCGGCCGTCCGGCCCCGTCGCGGTCGGCTCCGTCGCGGTCGGTTCCGTCGCGGTCGGGTCTGTCGCGGTCGGGTCTGTCACAGGTGGATCCGCCCAGCGCGGGTGGTGCCGCCGCGCCCACCGCCGCGTCACCCACCCCGTGCGCATCCCGCGCCGCGCCCCCGGATCGCGCAGCGCCAGCCGGACGTGCCCGGCCACGACGACCGCGATCGCCAGGGCCGTCAGGTCGTGCACGAGGATCGCGTCGCGGCGCGGTATCCACGGCAGGAGCCCGCCGAACCACATCAGCAGGCCGGTGCCCGCCATCACCGGCACGGCCCCGGCGATCCAGCCCGCCCAGATCTTCTGCCCGGCGTTGAACTTCCCCGCCGGACGCGGCCCCCGCCCGCCCCCTCGCAGCCCGCGCAGCCACTCCCGGTCGTACGGCGCCAGCCGGTTCAGCCGGCCCAGATCGGCGCGCAGGGCGCGGGAGGCCAGCCCCAGCAGAAGCGGCACGGGCAGCAGCAGCCCCGACCACTGGTGCGCGACCATCACCAGGTGGCGGCGGCCGACCAGCTCGGCCAGCGGCGTGACGTACAGGCAGGCCGCCGACGCCCCGCACAGCAGCATGAGCCCGGCGGTGGCCCGGTGGACCAGGCGCTCGGCGCGGGTGAAGCGCCGCAGCAGCGGCTCAGGCGCGCCGGTCGAGCCAGCCGTCGACGTCATAGCCGTACTCCTCCCAGTAACCCGGCACGACCTGCTCGGTGACGGTGATGCCGGACAGCCACTTGGCCGACTTGTAGAAGTACATCGGCGCGACGTAGAGCCGGACCGGGCCGCCGCGGTCGTGGCCGAGCGGCGCGTCCATCAGGTCGAGGGCCACCAGCACGTCGGGGCGGCGGGCCTGGTCGAGCGTCAGGCTCTCGCTGTAGACGCCGTCGAAGCAGGTGAAGCGGACCGCCCCGCCCTGGGCCCGCACCCCGGCCCGGTCGAGCAGGTGCGACAGCAGCACTCCCGAGAAGGCCGCGCCCGGCACCTGCCAGCCGTCGGTGCAGGTCACGTCGCCGACGACCCGCGTCTGGGGCAGCGCCCGCAGGTCGGCCAGCGTGTACGCGCGCGGGCGTTCGACCAGGCCGCCGATCTCCAGCCGGTAGTCGGCCGCGGTGCGCTCCGGCACGGAGCCCGCGACGCTGAAGTAGCGGAAGCCGCCCGGCCCGGGCAGCAGCCCGCTGAGGCCGGTGGGGTCGTTGCGGGAGATCGCCGCGACCGCGCTCTCCCAGCCGCCGCGCAGGACGGGGGCCGCGGCGAGGGCGGCGGCGCCCGCGCCGAGGGTCGCGAGGAGCACCCGGCGCGCGAGGGGCGGCCCGCCGCGCGCCGGGTCGTGGCGGTCGGTCATCGACGTCACCTCCTGGATGCCGGGACGGGGTCAGGCGGCGCTCGCCCTGACGGTGACGGGGATGTTGCCGCGCGTGGCCTTGGAGTAGGGGCAGATGCGGTGCGCGGCCTCGCCGAGCTCGGCGGCGGTTCGCTCGTCGACGCCGCCCAGCTCCAGGTTGAGCACCGCGCCGAGGCCGAACTCGCCGTCGTCGCCGTGCGTAAGGGTCACCTCGACGGTGACGGCGGTGCTGGTGAGCCGGACCCCGCGTTCGGCCGCGGCCCTCCTGACCGCGCCGAGGAAGCAGGCGCCCCAGCCCGCGGCGAGGAGCTGCTCGGGGTTGGTGGCGCCGCCGGCGCCGCCGAACTCCTTCGGGATGGCGAGCGTGGTGTCGAGGAGGCCGTCGTCGGCGGCGGCGCGGCCGCCGTTGCGGCCCTCGCCGGTCACGGTGACGACCCCGGTGTAGGTGACTGCCATGGCCCATCCCTTCGTACGACCGGCGCGCCTCCTGCGTCACCGGTTCAACTGGTGACGATCCTGGCAGGCGCAGCCGTCACCTGTCAAACAGGTGACGCTTGGGGAGCATGCGGGAAGGGACCCACCGCGTCCTGTTATCCAGCGAGATCTGTGGTTTTGATGGGTCGTTTGGGTTTAGAGAGATAAATGAGAACACCGTCATGGGTACGCCTGCTTCCGTCTGAGCCGACACACCATGAACGGAAACGAGAGCACGTGAACATCAACATGCGGCAGTCGCGGACGCCGCGCCGTGCGCGCTTCGCGGCCCTGGCCCTGACCGGCGCCGTCACCGGCGTCATGTTCCTTCCGGCAGTGGGCCTGGGGGTGGCCTGCGCGAGCGTGGGCATCCCCGCCGTCCAGGCCGGGGGGCCGCCGGAGCCGGCGCCCGTCCACCACGTCAGCAAGCCGAGGTACGTCCCGAGGGAGAAGCCGGTCCTGCGCAGCCCGCGCTGGCAGCCGCCGTACATCGACGTCATCGTCGACAACGACAACCAGTCGCGCAACGAGAAGCGCCGTCACAAGCACGAGAGCGTCAAGCACGAGGAGCCCAAGCCGGAGCCGGTCAAGCACGTGACCCCGCCGGAGCACGACTACGACCACGACGACGACCACGACTACGATCACGACGACGACCAGGACAACGGCAACTGGTGGTGGCCGGGCAAGTGGCCGGGCGGCTGGAACTGACCTCCGGCCGGTAACCACCGCGAAGCGCGATCCGGCCGCCGCGACGACGAGCACACGTCGCGGCGGCCGGATCTCCGTGTTCAGGGGGCCGGGGTCAGGGCCACCAGCCGGGGACGACCTCGATCTCCTCCTTCTCCAGCGCCCGGTGCCAGACCGGGTCGCGGAGGAGCCGCGTCTCCCAGCTCCGCACGACGCCGTCCGGCCCGGCGACCGCGTCCTCGCGCGACGGGTGCAGGAACAGCTCGCTCGTGCCCTCGGGCAGGGCCGCGAGGCGGCGCAGGTAGTCGTCGCGCAGCCGCTCGTAGGAGCCGAGGTCGTGGGCCGTGCGGCGGTTCGTGGCGATGGTCCGCGGGATGGCCACGCCGAGCGCGTCGGCCTGCGCGACGGCGGCCGCGTGGGCCGCGGCCAGTTCCGGCGGCAGCGGCCCGCCGAAGTACGGCTCGGGGTCGCGGGGCAGCCGGAAGGCCAGGCCGTGGCGGGCGCACCAGGCCAGCGTCCCGCCGAGCCAGGACCTGCCGTGCAGGCCGTAGAGGGTGCCGGCGTGGGAGTCGGCCGCGACGGGCGCGAGTCCCCTCTCGCGCATCCAGCGCAGTTGCGCGCCGGCCTCGGCGATGACGTCCCCGGCCTCGCCGCGCGCGCCGAGGACCCACGGGTCGTCGCTGAGCGTCCCGTCCGGGTCGGCGAGGCTCGCCGGGCCGCCGAGCGGCCGCCAGCGCGGGACGTCGCGCTCGCTGGTCAGCGTCACGTGCAGGCGCGGGAGCACGCCGAGCTCCCGTGCGCGCGCGGCGGCCCGGCCGGCGTCCGGCGAGACGCAGATGAGCGTCGTCGCGCTGACGTTCCCCTCGGCGAGCAGCGCGAGGATGACGTCGGTCGAGCCGGGTTCGCGCCCGAGGTCGTCGGCGGTGATCACGAGGCGGCGGGTCATCAGGGACGCTCCAGGGTGGGCTCGTCGCCGGCGGGGGCGGGGGGCGGCCCGGCGGCCTCGGGCGGGGTCTCGATCGGCACGGTGACGAACCGGGCGGCGACCGCCCCGATCGCCGTCAGCGCGAACGGGTACACGCACAGGTACACCCGGAACGCGAGCCCGGGGTCGGCGCCCGGGTCGGCCCCCGAGTTGTAGCCGAAGAACACCCCGAGCGAGGTGAGCGCGAGCCCGGTCACGATCCCGTTGAGCCGGCCGAAGAAGCCGAACGCCGACAGGAACAGCCCCTCGCGGTGCTCGCCGTTGCGCGCCGCGTCGGCGTCCAGGACCCGCGCGACGACGAGGTCGTTCGTGGCGAGCATCCCCGACCAGCCGGCGCCGACGAGCACGCCGGCGGCGATCGCGGTGAGCAGGTCGGTGGCGAGGAACAGCGCGGCGAAGCTGACCGCGAGCACCGCGAACGCGAGCCGCCAGGCCCACAGCGCGCCGCGGCGGGCCACGACCCGCGTCCACACCGCGAGGCCGGCCGCCGTGACGAGGATGACGACGCCCTGGAGGTAGAGCGCGTTGCCGACGGGCAGCCCGAGCGAGTAGCGGACGTAGAGCTGGATGCCCGCGAGCACGAGCGCCATGGCCACGCCGTAGCAGGCGCCGGTGAGCCCGACCGTCCAGAACAGCGGGTTGCGCACGATGGACCAGAGGCTGCGCAGCAGCATCGGCTGCTCGCGGGTGGAGTAGCGGGGGTTCTCGCGAGCGCCGAGCGCCATGAACACGATCACCGCGAGCGCGATCACGCCGTAGCCGATCGCCGTGGTGCGGAAGCCCTGGGTGGAGTGCTCGGTGCCGAACACCTGCGTGGTGAGCAGCGGGGTGACGGCCAGCGAGATCACCAGCGCCACGAGCTGGAAGCCCTGGCGCAGCGCGTTGGCCACGGCCCGGTCGCGCTCGCGCGGGAACAGCTCGGGCAGCAGCGCGCCGTAGTTGGCGTTGAGCATCGAGTCGAACGCCTCGCACAGGATCGCGAACACCGCGAACCAGATCAGCAGGCCCATGCCGTGCAGCGAGGCCGGGACGGAGAAGAACGCGACCATGCAGGCGGCCAGCATCGGCGCGCCGGCCAGCAGCCAGGGCCGGCGCCGGCCGAACCGGGTCCTGGTGCGGTCGGACAGGTGGCCGAGCAGCGGGTTGTCCAGGGCGTCGATGACCGCGTAGACCACCATGACGACGCCGTAGGCGCGCACGTCGAGCCCGAGGAGGTCGACGTAGAAGAGGATCATCGATCCCTTGATCATGTTGATCGGGATGGACGTGCCGAACATGCCGATGGCGTAGCGCCACGGCGGGGTCCGTCCCGGTGCGGGGGCGGTGCCGGGCTGGGACACGCGATCACCTTCCGTGCCGGGGGGCGGGCAGGGGCGATCAATAGACTAATGTTCCGCGCGTGGGATCCGAGAGTGACAAGCCCGGCGAATACCGCCAGGGGCGCTTCCGCCCGCCGCCGGGGGCCGCCGAGATCTTGCTGGTACGGCACGGGGAGTCCGAGCCGGCCCGGGCCGACCGGCCGTTCCCGCTGGTGGACGGCCAGGGCGACCCCGGGCTCGCGCCCGAGGGGCGGGAGCAGGCCGAGCGGGTGGCGCTGCGGCTCGCCGCCGAGCGCGTCGACGCGATCTACGTGAGCACGCTGCGGCGCACGTCGCAGACCGCCGCGCCGCTCGCCGCCCGGCTCGGCCTGACCCCCGTGGTGGAGCCCGCGCTGCGCGAGGTGCACCTCGGCGAGTGGGAGGGCGGCCTGTTCCGGCGCATGGTCGCGGAGGGGCATCCCGTCGCGCGGCGCATGGCGGCCGAGGAGCGCTGGGACGTCATCCCGGGCGCGGAGCCCGCGGCGGCCTTCTCCGTACGGGTGCGCGAGGTGCTGGACAAGCTCGCGGCCGCGCATCCCGGCGGGCGGATCGTGGTGGTGACGCACGGCGGCGTGATCGCCGAGGCGCTGGCGGCGGCCACCGGGTCGCGGCCGTTCGCCTTCCTCGGGGCGGACAACGCCTCGGTCTCGCACCTGGTGGTGGCGGGCCCGCGGTGGGTGCTGCGCCGCTTCAACGACACCGCGCACCTCACGCCGGTCTTCTCCACGACGTCCGCGCCGCTCACCTGAGCGCGGGGACGCCCCCGGCGCTCAGGTGAGCGGCCGGGGGCGGCGACGTTGGCGCTCCAGGCATCCCCGCTGGAGCGCCGCCAGATTATCGGCTTGATGTCCGGTTTGTATAGGTTCTCGGGTCAGCGAGCGGCGCCCCGGCTTCCATGTAAGCCGGGCGCCGCCATGGGCACTCGATCCCAATCTCCTCATACCCGCTAAGTCCGCCTTATATCCATATGTCCGTTTTTCTGAGGACGACGGGGGCGGCGGGCGCTAGAGACGGCCGGCCAAGGCGTGCGAGAGGTCGTTGACGCGGGCGTCGCGCGTGTCGAGCGGCGGCAGGCCGAGCCCGCGCTCGATGGTGGCGAGGATCGAGGTCGTGTCGTACACCGTGTGGTCCACGCCCGAGCGGCGCAGACCCGCCGCGACCAGCAGCGCGGGCACCCGGGTGCCCGGCCCGAACCGGTCGTGCGCGCCGCGCGTCGGGCCGCCCGCGCCGGGCGGCGGCACGTGGTCCCAGCTCCCGCCGAACTCGTCGTAGGTGACCACCACCAGCGTGTCGCGCGCCTGCGGGCCGCTCTGCACCGCCTTCAGCAGCTCCACCAGGTGGTCGCTGCCGTCCGGCTCGCTGGCGTAGCCGGGGTGCTCGTTCTCCGCGCCGTACGGCTTGACGAAGCTCACGACGGGCAGCGTGCCGGCCCGGGCGGCGGCGAAGAAGGCGGTCTCGTCCCGCAGGTGGGCGCGGCCGGGCTGCCCCGGCGCGTACCCGGCGAAGTAGTTGAACGGCTGGTGGTGGTACTGGAACAGCGGCCCCGGGTGCCCGGCCTCGGCGTCGTCCCAGCCGCCCGAGTACCACGCCCACGGCACGCCGGCCGCCGACAGCCGGTCGCCGATGTTCGGGTAGGCGGCGTCGTCGATGAGCGGGAGCTGCGCGCCCGAGCCGTGCGGGGCGCTGGCCGGCTGCATGGTGTTGACCGCGTAGTCGCCGCAGGCCAGGCCCGGGTGCGCGGCGGGGCCGCAGGCCTGGGTGAGCTGGGCGTCCTTGACGGCCGTCGCGGGGTGGTAGAGCGGGTAGGAGGCGTTGGGGAACCCGGCCGCGTCCACCACCGAGTGCAGGCCGGCGTCGGTGGTGGAGCCGTTGACGTCCACGGGGGCGCGGGCCGCGATCAGGTACTGGTGGTTGAGGAACGAGCCGCCGAACGCCGCCTGGAAGAACCGGTCGGCGACCACGTAGCGGGGCGCGCCCGGCTGGTGCAGGTAGGCGTAGAGCGGCAGGCGGGTGGTGTCGTAGTAGCCCATCGTCAGGCCCACCGCGTCGCTGCCGGTCACGTAGCGGTCCTGGCGTCCGCCGTCGATCTGGTACTGCTCCTGGTAGAAGCGGTGCACCAGGTCGCGGGTGCAGCCGCCGGGCTCGGCGCCCGCGCTGTCCTTCGGCACGCCGTTCGGGGCGGAGACGCCGGGCGGCGGGCAGGTGCGGTCGTCCGGGCCAATGTGGTCGTCGATGCGGAAGGGCGCGTTGACGAACGCGCTGGCCAGCACCCCGTGCTCCGGGTCCGCGCAGGTGGCGGGCAGCGGGGTGGGCGAGGTGAGGTTCACGTCGTCCTGCAGCAGGCAGCGGTACGGCTCGCCGGCCTGGGTGACCTGCGGGGCGGCCCGGCCGGGGCGCAGGCCGTCCACCCGCTCGCCGCCCGCCCGGCCCCACAGGCCGAACAGGTTGTCGAAGCTGTGGTTCTCCTGGTAGATCACGACCAGATGGCGGAAGCGGCCGGCGACGGGCCGCCCGCGCCCGGCCTGCGCCGCGGGCGACGGCACCAGGCCGGCCACCAGCGTCACCGCCGCCACGGTCGTCACGAGGGTGCTTCTCCGCATGGCGGGCTCCCTTCGGGGGACTGGAGGGCACCTACGCTCCTCCCGGCCGCACCCCTCGGCAAGGGCCCCCGCCACCCCCGATCCCGCCCCGAGGGCTGTGCGGGAAGAACGAAGGCCCGGCCCTCGGGTGAGGACCGGGCCGCTCGGCGGACGTCGTCAGCCGGGGATGATGTTCGCCGCCTGCGGGCCCTTCTGCCCCTGCACGATGTCGAAACTCACGTGCTGGCCCTCGCGCAGCTCGCGGTAGCCCTGGGTGGCGATGTTGGAGTAGTGGGCGAAGACGTCGGCGCCGCCGCCGTCCTGCTCGATGAAACCGAAGCCCTTTTCGGCGTTGAACCACTTCACGGTGCCGGTAGCCATCCCGGTCTCCTTCTATGCACAGTGCTCGGGAACCGCACTTCGCGGTACCCGTGTCGCCGCAATGACCCGCCCCCGGAAATGACCGGCGAAAAAAGAAACGCGCCCGAGGCCACAGGCATCAGGCGCACATCATTCATGGGAACCACAACTGCAACACCAATCACGCTACCACACGCTCCGGCGGCGGAGGCCAGCGCATATTGAATTGCGGGCAAAAGTCGGTTCTGTTTATTTTGCGCATTCAGTCGGCCGCAGGCCGCCGTCAGGGTGCTGCAAGCGCGTTGCAGGCGCACCGTCGCTCAATGGTGACGCACCGTACAGGCCGGACCGTCACCTGGGAGAGCCGATGAACCGCCACCTCCGCACGCTGCTCGGCGTCACCGCCACCGCCGCGATCGCCGTCCTCGGCGTCCCGGCCCTCGGCGGCCCCGCCAACGCCGCCACGAACGCCGCCACCACGAACGCCGTCACCACGAACGCCGTCACCACGAAGGCCGCCGCCGCGTCGGCGGCCCAGGCGCGGCACAGCGAGCGCCCCTTCCTGTTCACCTACACCTTCGACAACCACCTCAAGGTCGCCGGCGGCTACTTCACGGTCGGCGGGCGCGTCTACGTCACCGTCAGATACTCCACCGGCCGCGTCGCGTTCGGCACGTGGACGACGGCCCGCACGCACCCCGTCACCCCGGGCGGGGCGGTCTACGTGGGCACCACCGTCGCCGCCCCCTGCTACGGCGGCCCCAACGGCTACGCCCAGGCCTACGACGCCGCCACCCGCACGTGGTCGCCGCGCCTGGCCGTCACCATCTGCCAGCGCATCGACTGACGGCGCCTCACAGCCCCCGTCGCGGGCGGACGCCGAGGCCCGCGTCACGGGCGTGGGCCACGGCCGCCGAGCGGTCCGAGACGTGCAGCTTGGCGAAGATGTTGGACACGTGGTTGCGCACCGTCTTCTCGCTGAGCACCAGCCGCCGCGCGATGGCCTGGTTGGTGAGCCCGGCCGCCACCAGGTCGAGGATCTCCACCTCGCGCTCGGTCAGCTCGGGCAGCGGCCGGGGCCGGGCGGCGGGCGCCGCGAGGGCGGCCAGCACCCGGTCCCCCGCCGAGGCCCCGAACACCACCTGCCCGGCCGCGACCGCCCGCAGCGAGCGCACGATGTCCTCGCCGGTCGCCTCCTTCAGCAGGTAGCCGCGCGCCCCGGCGCGGATCGCGGCGAGCACCGTCTCGTCGTCGGTCAGCATCGTCAGGGCCAGCACGGCCACCCGGGGGTCGCGGGCGAGGATCCTGGACGTGGCCTCCACGCCGCTGATGCCGGGCAGGTGCAGGTCCATCAGCACGACCTCGGGAGCCTCGCGCCCGGCCAGCTCGACGGCGGCCTCGCCGGTGCCCGCGACGCCCACCACCTCCACCTCCGGCGCCTCGCGCAGCAGCGCGGCCAGCCCCTCGGCGAACACCGGGTGGTCCTCCACCACCATCACCCTGATCATCAGGCCGCCAGCGGGAGCCGGACGAGCAGGCACGTCCCCGGCCCCGGGCCGGTGACCAGCTCGAAGGTGCCGTTCAGCTCCTCCGAGCGGCGCCGCATGGAGGCCAGGCCGAAGCCGCGCCGGGCGGGCGCGGCGACGCCCACGCCGTCGTCGCGGACCCGCAGTTCGAGGGCGTCGGTGGCGCTGAGCGTGACCGTGCAGCGGGAGGCCATGGCGTGCCGGACGGCGTTCGTCAGCGCCTCGGCGGCGATCCGGTAGGCGGCCAGCTCGACCGGGGGCGGCAGCGGCGGCAGGTCCGGCGGCACCTCCACCTCCACCGTGAGGTCGCCGGCGAAGCCCCTGCCCAGCTCGGTCAGCGCGCCGGCCAGGCCGAGGTCGTCGAGGGGCGGCGGGCGCAGGTCGTGGACGATGGTGCGGACGTCCTCGACCGTGCTCCTGATGCGCCGCGACAGCTCGCCCAGCACCTTCCTGGCCTCGTCGGGGTCGGTGTCCACGAGCCGGCGGGCGCGGTCGGTCTGCAGCGCGAGCGCGGCCAGGCCGGGCCCGAGGCCGTCGTGCAGCTCGTACAGCAGGCGGTCGCGCTCCTCCTGGCGGGCGGCCAGCAGGCGGCCGTGGGAGCGCTCCAGGTCCGCGCCGAGGCGGTGCGCGTGCACGGCGACCGCCACGTGCGGGGCCAGCCCGGCGACCAGCCGGCGGTCCTGCGGCCGCAGCCGCTCGCCGAGCAGCAGCGTCCCGACGGGCTCGCCGCGGTGCAGCAGCGGCAGGCTCTCGGCCACCTCGCCGGGACGGCCCCACGAGGCGACCACGGCGCCCGCCTCCTCGACCGCCACGTAGTGGACGCGCAGCACCCGCCCGACCTCGGCGGCCATCCGGTCCAGCAGCTCGCCGGGCGAGCCCGCGCCGGACAGCCGGGCGCCGAGCCGCCGCAGGGCCGCCGCGGGGTCGTCGCGGTCGCCGTACACCAGGCGGTTGGCGGCGGCGTGCGCGCGGACGTACAGGGGGTGCACGACGAGCGCCACCAGCACCGCCGACACCCCGGGGCCGGCGGCCCCGCCGAGCGTGAACGCGACCAGCGCGTACGTCCCCAGCAGCAGCACGCTGAGCGCCCCGAACGCCAGCGCCCGCGACAGCAGCAGGTCCAGCTCCCACAGCCGGTGCGCCACGATCGCGACCGTCACCGCCGCCGGCAGCGGCACGGCCGCCAGCGCGAGCAGGCCCGACTCCAGCGGCGCCGCCAGGGCCGCCCCGGCGAGCGCCACCGTCAGCAGCGCGGCGGCCAGCACCCACTGCAGCCGCCTGCGCACCTCCTCGCCGGACGAGCGGTAGCGGACGACGAGCGAGGCGACCGCGGCCACCACCGCCCCGGCGGTGCCCGCGGCGACGGGCGCGTCCAGGACGCCGGGCAGCCCGCGCAGCCCGGCCAGCACCCCTTCGTAGCCGGCCGGGAAGAGGCCGGGGACGTTCTCGTACGGGACCGGCCGCAGCATCCAGTCCAGCGTGTTGGCGACGATCGCGGCGAGCGCCGCGGCGAGCGCGGGCCACCAGCGGCGGGAGGGCAGCCGGCCGTCGGGGAAGATCAGCAGGAAGACCGTCGGGACGACGAGGTAGGCGGGCATCCAGAGCCAGTTCGACGCCCACATCGCCCAGTCGTCGCCGGGCAGCCGGCCGCCCTCCACGCCCTGGTTGACGCCGAGCAGCCCGTACGCGCCGAGGGCCAGGCCCGCCGCCTGCGCCACGCCGGTGAACGTCATCACCCAGCCCACCCGGCTGCCCGGCCGCTGCGACACCACGAAGAGCCCGGGCAGCCCGAACGACAGCGCCGCGACGGCGCGGAAGGCGTCGAACCGGGCCACGATGCCGGTGACGCCGAGCGCCCGCAGCCGGGGCTCGACCGCGAGCGCGGCGACGACCGGCACGACCAGGACGGCCAGCGCCGCCACAGCCGCCGTCACAGGCGCCGTCACAGGCTGGGGGCGGCCTGTTCCCGTCGCCCTCGTGGGAGCGGTCTCCGTGACCTTCATGGGGTGAATCGTGCCATTCGCCTGTCCCGCCGTCACGGGACGGGAAGTCCCGACCGGGTCGGGACCGGCGCCTCATGACGCCCGCGACGCCGCCTCCTCATGCTGGGAACCCCGTAGATCCCCGATGGAGGTGGACCACATGTCCGTTCCCGCCCCCGCTCCCGCCGCCGGCCGCGCCCTGCGGGTCGCGTTGCCGGCCGGCGTCGCGCTGCTGCTCGCCATGGACCTGACCGGCGCGGCCCTCTCGGTGTCGGCCGGGCTGAACCACGACTTCCTGGACGCGCTCGGCCCGCAGGCCCGGCTGTCCGCGCCGATCCCGATGATGGCCGCCCAGGTCGTGCTCGTCGCGGCCGCGTCCGCGCGCCGCCGCGCGCTCGCCGTGCCGGCCGCCGCGCTGCTGGTGGTGGCGGGGGTGCTGGCCTTCGTCTCCGGCTTCTACGACGGCGGGTACGCGGTCGACCTCACGGCGGGGCAGCGGGTCTTCCAGATCGCGCTGGTCTCGGCGCACCTGGCGCTGAGCGGCCTGGCGGCGGCCCGGCTGGTGCGCCTGCTGCGCCGCCGCGGGGAGGAGGGTCAGCCGCACCTGCCCTTGAGCCAGGAGCGGTAGTCCTTGGTGTAGTTCGTCATCACGCTCGCCGGCGCCTGGTCGAGCACGCTCTGCCAGCGGGCGGTGTTGCCGCTCCACGAGGGCGGCGGCTCCTCCCAGGCGACGCTGTCGGTCCAGCGGGCGGCCGAGCCCTTGAGCAGCCCGGGGTGGCGCTTGGCCAGCTCGCCCTGGATCCAGGAGTCCGTCGAGTAGACCAGGATGCGCTGCGCGGCCTGCCGTTCCTTGATGGGGTCGGAGATCTCCTTCCAGGCGGCCGTGGCGTAGGTGGCGTTCGACAGGATCGGCCGGGTCTCGGGCTTGATCTCCAGGAGGGCGACCAGGCCGCGGGCGCGCACCTGGTCGAGCCATTCGCGCAGGGTGTGGACGCGCTCGCCGGTGTACGGGCCGCGCACGATGGTGCGGTCCTGGAGGTTCGTGGTGCCGGCGGCCCACCAGATGTCGGTGATGTTCTGCTTGGTGCCGGTCAGGCCGTTGGTGGAGGTGTTGTGCCACATGACGGCCTTGGTGCCCTGCTTGGTGAGCTGGACGTCGCCTTCCACCCCGTCCGCGCCCCAGGACTTCTGGTCGTTCAGCGCCCTCGGGTTGTTGGGCTGGCGGACGAGGTCGCGCTCCCAGGGGTTGGGGCCGGTGGGGTAGCCGCCGTGGCCGAACACCAGCGGGCAGGCGACGGCCGCGCGGGCGGGCACCGCGGTCAGCGCCGTCGTCAGCGCGGTCGTGAGCGCCATGGTGAGCGCTGTTCTGATCGTCATCGTCCTGGAGGGTATGCGCGGCGGCCGGCGTGATCAAGAGCTGTAGAACGGCTTTCTGGAATGTATTGCCACCCTTCCGGCGACCAGGTCATTCTGTTCCGCGGCGCGCCGACAAAAACCGCTGAAAACTCAACAAACGGCAGGCGTGACAATGACGCCAGATGCCGCACCCTTAGCATCTGTTCTGCAGCTTCACCAGCGTCGGCTGGAGTCGTCCCCACAAAGGGCCGCGTTTTCGGCCGGTCAGGAACAGCTCACCTACCGGGAGCTGGACGATCTCGCGAACGGCCTCGCCGCGCCGTTGCGCCGCCTGCCGGCGACCGGCCGGGGGCGCTGGGCGGCCGTGCTCGCCGATCGTTCGATCCGGCTCGTCGCGGGCGAGCCGGCGGTGCTGAAGGCGGGTCTCGCCTTCGCGCCGATCGACCCCGCCGCCCCGCCGGAACGGGTCAGGACCATGCTCCGGGGCACCGCGGCCGTGGTGACCGAGCCCGCGTGGCGGCATCTGGTGCCGGCCGACGTCCCCAAGGGCGTGCTCGTCCCCCACCGCGCGCTGTCCAGCCTCATGGCCTGGTCGCACCGAACCTTCGGCACGCTTCGACGCCTCCGTCTGGGAGATCTGGCGGTACCTGACCGGCGGCACCACGATCGTCATCCCCGACGAGCGCACCCGCCTGTCGCCGCCCGGCCTGCCCTTCCGGCTGTTCAACCTGTACGGTCCCACGGAGTGCTCGCCGCTGCCCGGCGTGGAGGTCCGCCTGCTGGACGAGAACCTGCGGCCCGCCGACGGGGGCGAGATCCACCTCGGCGGCGCGTACCTCGGCCTGGGCTACCTCGACCGGCCCGGTTCCCCCTGGAGGACGACCTGCCGGACGCGATCCCGGACGCGGTGGTCGTGGCCGACAAGGACCTGA